>SUYU01000007.1 GCA_015060245.1 Bacteroidales bacterium
TACATGAAATAGAAGACAGACTTAACAATAGACCAAGAAAACGATTAAAGTTTTCAACACCTAACGAATTATTTAATTTATTAACAACAAAAGAACCTTGAGTCGCATTAAATTCTTGAATTCAGGGGGACCACGTTGTTTTTTGTCAGAAATTGTCAAAATCAGATTTTACTTTTGTACCATAAAATCATCAACTTATGTTCATAACAAATTTCAGACTACCCTCCTATCAGGAAGAACATGCCGTCCTTTTCGCCCCAAAAGGGCCAAAGTTAGGCCAAATGAAATGCAATAGCGGGAACATGTATCCGTTTGGCATCTTTCCCCAGCGGGTTGAAAGAGCAGGAGCATTGGAGTTGGAATTCACCACGCCAATAACAATCCTTTATGGCAATAATGGATCAGGTAAAACTACCATTCTGAACCTTATTGCCGAATACCTCAGTGCTTCAAGACATTCCACCTTCAACAAAAGCGGGCTCTTCTATAATTACTTGGATTTATGCAATGCCGAGTTGCAAGAAAGATGTAACAGGAAATGCGTAATTACAAGTGATGATGTCTTTGAGTACCTGTTAAAGGAGCGCCGTAAGTTTGATGTATTCAACGATGCAAGAGATAAGTACCGGGAAGATATAGCTCGGGAAAGAGTAAGGTATGAAAACGAACGGGTAAGCATCAACTTTGAAGACCCGGACAGTATTGATGCATATAGAAGAAGGTGCCAAGTACTCAAAAACTCCAACTCAAAACTCATTGTTGAGAAGATGGGCATAGACAAGAAAGGTCAATCAAATGGTGAGACTGCTATTGACTTTTTTACAGATCAGATCCAGAGCAAGGGCCTTTACCTGATTGATGAGCCTGAAAACAGCCTTTCCCCAAAGATGCAGCAAGCATTAGCAGACTACCTCAGGGTGATGACCCGG
Source organism: Bacteroidales bacterium (assembly GCA_015060245.1). Classification (GTDB taxonomy): domain Bacteria; phylum Bacteroidota; class Bacteroidia; order Bacteroidales; family UBA932; genus Egerieousia. The sequence goes on from SUYU01000007.1 coordinate 930, forward strand.
GAACTTGACTGTCAATTCATCATAGCATCACACTCTCCTTTCTTCATAGGTATTGAGGATGCCACAGTGTACGATCTGGATGCAGACACAATACAACCTTGTGATTGGAAAGAACTTGAAAGCATACAGGTCTATAGAGAGTTTTTCAGGCGACTTGAATACTAATAATCTAAACTCCAGCGATATATGCTCATATTGGAAACTGTAGTTTCATCCAATAAAGAGCATCCGAAGAAATCTGATATGCCCCCAAAAGATAGACAAAAAACTTTTTTTTTGGGGGGCATATCACTTTACAGACACATTTTAATTTGCGGTTTCTAAATAAATGATATCCGATGAATCTCAAGACAAGTGTTAATCTTGGAGCGAAAATCCGTTAATTGTTAATGATTTATAAGACTAAATACTCCAATGGTTAATCAAATTATTACTCTTACCATAATAGATATCCATACACACTAAAATTCATAAATGGGTACTACATCTATCTTATAATCACCTTTTTCAATCGTACGCCTATCATTATTGGTAACTATTACAAGGTTGCTGCATTTTAATTCTCCAGCACATTCAACTATGCTATCCACCTCGCGCTTCTCTGTTTTAGGATTTCTCATATCATAGCAGACTTGCACCAAACGTTCTATATGCGCTCCTTTGCGAAGGACGAAATCAACTTCCTTGTCATTTCGTGAACGATAATAGAACATAGTTCTTTCAACATCGTAGCCTCGGCGCACAAGTTCAATGAACACCTGATTTTCAAGCAAACGTCCTAGGTTGTCACTCAAAGAAAAAGCCTTTGATGCTACAAATCCGTTATCGACTACATACACTTTTCTTGGTGCTTTCTTCATCAATTTAAGTTTGTTGTTGTAGCGTGACAGATAATAGAAAAGGTATGGCTCATGCAAGTAATCCATATACTTCTTTGTGGTATTGACACTGGAGAATCCAAGTTCCGTAGCCAAATCATTTGCACTAACAGGATTGCAGAAGTTAGATACAAGATACATGGCCAAGTTATTCAAATCTGTCACATTACGGACTTTATGACGTTTTGCTACATCTTTCCAGATAATAGAATCAAACAAAGTATCGAGATAACTGCGAGTCAATTGACGCGAAGATACAACTTCAGGGTAACCACCATTCCTAAGATAATCATCTGTCAATACTAATGAATCCGTCATATCCTCCGGCATCAGCATATGAAGATCAAGTTTGTTCCAGTCGAAAAACTCCTCAAGACTAAATGGCAACATTTCCACTTGAAGATATTTTCCTGTCAGGACTGTAGCCATTTCACTGCTTAACATTCTGGCATTACTACCTGTTATTACAAGATTCTTTCCCAATCTATAGAGTTCACTGACCCACAGGTCCCACCCTTCCAGGTTCTGTACTTCATCTAACAAAATATATTCATAACCAGGATAGACATCATCCAGCATTCTCATAGCAAGGTTGGCATCCCATGCTTCCAACAACGAGTAATTATCGAAATTCAAATAGGCAAAATTCTTGTTTCTAAGCATCAATAATGCTTGAGTAGATTTACCAACTCGCCTTGGACCTGTTATTAGTTTTATCAGACTACTGTTTAACAACAAATCTGTATCTTGATTACTTCTACGTATTAAATAAGGACGTGACATCAGTTCATCGCGCTCTTTACGCTGATTTAGAATGATTGTTTTCATCTTATATCTTGTTATTCATATGCAATATTACTGGTTTTTCTTCAATTTACAAAGTGTATTGCACAAAAAACATACTATTTTATGCAATACAGAGTAAATATTGCATAAAAACTAACTTTATAATATGAAAATTTACCTGTTTTAGAATAATAAAACGGCCATTGACGACTTTTACTCCACTGCTGAAATCAACCAAGAAAGATTTCAAGTACTTTGACAAGAAATGGATACTATATCAATTGATACCCTTTATGCATCAATATTCTCTTGGACTATATTCTTTATTTTTTCAATGGCGAAAGCAATTCTATCTTCTTTATCAATAGAATTTTCCTGATATACATCCCAAGTCTCGCAAGTTTCATGATAATAATAGCGGAAGCCTGTTCCTGTTGCCTCTAAAGATGAAATAGGCTTTAGGATGTTCAGATTCTCTCCATAGTTTCCCAACCCTATAATTTTTTTACCATCTCTGTCCAACAACTTGTCAGACAAAATCCGGAATATTACATTCAAGAAAGGATTCCAATGTTGTCCGTTGAACTGGTGCTTATTAAGCGTAGTGCAGATATAGTCATTTGACTCATCCCATATCAGTTCTCCGTCAGCACCACGCAACATATCAGGATATTTTACAAAGTAATATCTCCAATCAAAAGTACGTGTCTCTTCCTTTTCGGACAGAAATTTATTAATGATGGAATCCAAGTTTTCACCATCCTTGATCCGTTGAAGAAGGATGCGAAGTACAGACATTGTCTTTTCTTCAAAATTACTGCGATTACGGCTTTTATGCAATAGTTGCGACCATGTTGCCCTGTTCTGGTTTCCCATATAGTAACGGTTGGAATCATTCTGCGTATAATCTCCAATGGCCAACAACGCACGGTGTATCTTGACAAAATCTGGAGTGCCACTGAACAGGGAGAGAAATGCATCCACCAAGTCAAGGTGGGCATATCCCAATCCTGAAGCATAGCCGTAAATCAAAGGATGATCTTCAAACCTATGAATGGTTTCTATGTCAATTTCATGTCTCTTCTTTTTCTTATCCTCTTCCTCTTCTATCTGTATACCATTAAATTTGTACTTCAGGTCTTTGTTAATACAACCTGTCAATATCAGATCCTTTACTTGGCAAAGCAAGTCTTTCATGTAGTGTGCATCGCCACGAATCTCACCGGAATTTGAATTCCAGATAAGATTTCTCAATGTACGGAGACGGTCAATGAAGTCATCTTCTTTTATTGCATCCTTGTTCATCAGATAGGTGATTATTCCATAAAGGAACAGAAAATCACTATATGAAAAGTTGCTGTTAACCTGATAGAGTTTTACACAAGCATGAAAGAAATTTTGAGTACCGCGGTATTCGCCAACCCTCTTGAATGTAGCCACCTTCCCTTTCTCATAAGCAAACCCGGAAAGGTATTTTTCAAAGAATGCATCTATTGATTTATAATCAGTTAAAACTCTATACCAACAATCAAAAGCATCTTCAAGATATTTGCGGTTTGCAACAGCGTCAGGCGATTCGCTATATATCAGTTTGATAAGTTCAAACTCATCATTAGACTTCTCAATGTCTTGTTCATAGCAAAGAATATGGCTGATATAAAAGAAATATTTCATGAACTCATTGTCCACAACGTCATATTGATTTCGATATGGAAAGAACGTATCTGCCCACTCTACGTCAAATTTGTGATTCACCGTTCTTGCCTCATCAAAGTCTCTTTCGTAAAGATTCTCATACTCTGCCTTAAAATGTTCAAAAGCCGTGAGTTTCTTTCCTCTGGAGTTCATTTTTATATACAACTCATCTGAGAGTCCATTTTCAGACAAAGGCAGGAAATAAAATACAATACGTTCCGTCTCAGTCAAAATTTCCCAAAGATTTGCTATGTCACCGAATTTATCATTGATGGCATCCAGCATTACAAGCATACCGATAACGGTGGGATCATTGTGCCATTCACACATAAACCAGTTCTGGTCAATCAATTGCTCTTGTAATGGCAATGACCAATCTGGGGCATATTGAATTAGATGTGCGCAAAAGTCCCTGGAACTGGGACGGATGTCATAAGTAAAGTTGTTAAGGAACTTGTAACGACACTCTTCTATACCGCCTTTCTTTGCAGCATACCAATGCAATAAATATAGAGTGGTCAGACGTTGCTGGCCGTCAAGTGGAGTCACAATTATTTTCTCCAGTTCACCATAGATAAAATCCATTTTCATCGCCTGGTTGTCATCTTCTGATTCTACGAGGTAGGACTTGATTGCATCAAGGAACCTGTTTCTCACACGGTTGACATCATCTGTGGTACGCCCCTGCGCATAATCTCTCTGAACCATGGGAATAACCACATGATACTCTTCAAGAAAAGACTTGAAATTATATTTTTCCTTCTCATTACCAGTTGCCATAATGTATTCTCTCTTTGATGAGTTTAATTTCTTTGTTGCCAATCTTTTTTTCTATGTAGTCGTACAAGACATCATTGATGGCTCCGATATATCCTTTCCTGTCTTCTTCCGACCAGAAATGCAGTTTTGTATCTGAAGAAGAATAGTACTTCATAAAGACATTCCGGGTACATACAGGGATATAGTCTCCTTTTTTATCCATATCAATAACCCTCATACGCTTTACAGCAAAAGTGGAATTGTTGAGAGCAGCATTCTCACCAACTGTCAGCAATGCCATATTTGACAAAGTGTGCATCTGCGACTTGTCATCGCCATCTGACAGAATGCTGATTACAGCAGGAGCAACTGCATTGAATTCATCCCTTATAGAACCTTTGTACCCTTTTTCTTTTATATGGCCAATGACTATGTCAATTTTAGAAATGACATCATCAATTTGATTTTTTTCTTCTGAATCCACTCGCAAGACTTCCAGAGATTTCTTGTGACTTTTAAGCCATTCTTCCCATTCATTGTTAGTTTTCAGACTTTCAGAGTTCTGGGCATGGATATGTTCCAAAGACCATATGCCTTCATTTTTGTATCTGTCAAAGGGGAAGCGGATATTTTCATCACCCTTTTGTCTGATAGTCTCAACATTAAACAGAAGAAGAACACACTGTATAAACGCCGGATGCTTTTCATAATTGAGTTCAGCATAGTCTATTTCCTCCTTTGCGCCTTTTTCACCTGCCATGAATACCATTCTCTCCCGTATCATATCAAGCACTTTGAGACGGAATTCAGATTTCCTGATAGGATTATCTGTACTCATGGATACATCAAGAAGTGACTTGACACTTGTACCAGTAGCAACAAGGAAACCTATATGATGGAACATGTCAAAGTCATTGTACCATTCTTTCAGTTGCTGCATGTACCGTTCAGTCAGTTCCCATGTATCAAATCTATTGTCCGAATTCTTAAACCTCTCATAAAACCTGTTGAATGTATAGAAATTGCTCTCATTGCCCGGCTTCATTTCCATCATGTCAAACAACAACTCCATGCGAATAGGATAACGGTCAGACTTTTCATTGGTAATGAAAGTCCAGAATTTTTCGTCATGCAGGTCTTTCTCCATAGCGTCCCACCCAAGAGCAATCTCATGTTGTTTCTTTTCCTCTATTCCATAGGGATTTCCAGCATAGCGGCCTTCGGAGTCCTTCTTGCCACGGCTTAAAAACAATGCCTTTACGAGTTCTGCATTGGTAAGGTTAATCTTGCCTATGTTCAGGCGAGTGAAGATACTTACGCTGTCTTCATTGTCATCTACCTCATACCAGATAATTGTGACATACTTCTGCAGTTTATTGGCAAAACTCATCATCCTGGACTTTTCACCATTAAACCACGTCTTTACTGTATTATATGCCTTTTTGATGAACAGTTCGTCTATGTTGCTTGAACATGAAGTGAGGTCTATCGTATCAATAGTTTCAAGCAGTTCCTTACTTCCAATATGTCCATTCTCACTCTTTCGTGTTGTGTACTCAATGCTATAATTTATATCAACATAGGCATTCAAATACTTCATAATCAAATAGAGTGTAGTCATACGCTGCTGACCGTCTATCAGTTCATAAATGCCATTTACATTTTTGACTACGACCGGTTGAAGGCAATACTTTTGACCGTCAGGAATTTCGTTGATGTCTTCAAGAAGGTATTCAACTTCATCTTTTCCCCAGCGATAGCCTCTCTGATATGCCTCTATAGTAAAATTACCCTTTATTTCGCTTATAATTTTCTCTTCTAAATCATAATTTCATTTAGGAATTCGTACTCCGTAATACCTCATAATTGTGTTTACTGCGTCACAAATAATCTCCAACCGCAATCCTTTTCGCCGCACATCAGCCTCGCCAATCACTTTACCGAATAGCATCGGCATGTACAACAAAAATACAAAATGTTTTCAATTTACGTATCAATAGTTAAATACCCAAACAGGAATTCCTTTTTCTTTTGCTATATCAATCATATGCTTTGTTCCACTTGATTTTCCATTCCAAAATGCAATCAGATGAGTGGCTATGCTTAGCATATCATTATTCCTAAGGAATCCGGCAATACGAGGATATTCTTTCCAATTAGCAGGAAATAAAATTTTGGTCAATTTATGTTCATCTGCATATCGAATACCAAGGGTATCTGCTCCGTTCGCCATTCCTGAAATAACCTTAATCGCCTTATTATTAAATACATTCTGGTCTTTGAATAATTCATTCAACTTAGTAGACATGTATTCATAATCATTAAAGTCACGTCCACCGGCAATGATAACTCTATTAGCCAACTGATAATCATTGAGATGTTTTTCGCTTAAATTCATACTTTTTATTTCATTCAGTTCCATCTACTCTGCTGCTTTAAAGTTAAATATAGGTTTTATTATATTTACTACTTCGACTGTATCAGTAATGTTACTTAAAATTTCAGCCATAGGTTTATATACCATGGGGCACTCATCTTTGGTAGTTTCAGTGACAGTTTCGCTATATATGCCATTCATAGATTGTGCAAAATCAGCCATGTTAATTTGCTTGAATGCCTGGCTTCGGCTCATTACCCGTCCGGCACCATGAGGAGCAGAATAGTTCCAATCCCAATTCCCTTTGCCGATACAGATTAAAGAACCGTCACGCATATTCATCGGAATGATGCACTTTTCATCTTTTCGGGCAGAAATGGCACCTTTTCGGATGATATTGTCATCACCTATATAGTTGTGGACACTCTCAAATGAATCATTTGTTACATCTGCATATCCACCTTCTACCAAAAAATCAAGAAGCAAATCAACAATAAGTTTACGATTGATTACAGCCCACCGTTGGCATAGGCGCATATCGTGAAGATAATCCTCACGAAAATCACCTTCCAAATAAGATAATTCTGCCGGGATGGTTGGTTTACGCATTTTGAATGAATTATGCAGATTCCGGATAACTTCCTTTAATTCATTCTTCCTACCCATCTGCTTGTATTCAGTAATTAGGCGATTTTGCTCCTCCATCATCTCCGCCCAACCTGATTGACATTTTATAGCCAACTTCTGATATATCTCGGCCACTTGCTTGCCAAGGTTACGGCTACCTGTGTGTACTACCAAGTAATACATGCCCTGTTCATCCTTGTCCAACTCGATGAAATGATTCCCGCCACCCAATGTTCCGATGGATTTGTCAAGCCGTTTCACATCTTTCAATTCACGATAACAATGAATCTGACGGATGATACCTTTTGCTTCACTATACCTCTCCATATATTTCTGTGGTAATGGCATATATTCATCGGTTCGATGATTCCTACCCGAAGGTATTGCTTTCAATATAAACTCATTCAAAGCATGGAAGTCAATATCCTTTAAACATCGAAATGGTTGTACCAATATACCACAACCTATATCAACACCTACAATATTGGGAATCACTTTATCTCCCAAGTTGCCGGTAAATCCAATTACACATCCTGCACCGGCATGAACATCGGGCATAATGCGAATCTTGCAATTACTGAATACATCAATAGACAACAATTGCTTAATTTGGCCAACGGCACTTTCCTCCACATTATCCGTGAAGATTTTTACATCATATCCCTCGATTGTTTTCATGATTTTTCCTAATAATCGTTGTTTCTTTCTTATTAGTTCAGCCCAATAGCGTTCTCGATCCATTCTCTACCAACCGAAGCCCATTCACCACCTATAGGTATAAGGTTAAGAATCAACAACATTATTGATTGACTTAGTATGAGTAAACATAGGGTTTTGAATACCCTATGCTTAGATTTGTTCTTATCCATAGTATCTAGCCGATTTTCTCACAAGTCAAAAAAGATGCATTCATTTTCGACTTGTCAAAGTTGGTTGAATACTTGGTATTGAAAGCCTTTGCTATCACCTCATGATAAGAAGGAATTCCCAATGGTGGTGTACCAATCGGAGTGCTCAGTTCAATATACATACCCTTTACCAATTGCTTGTTTGGCCCCCAGTTCCAATTGCTCTTTGCTGAAATTTTCCAAAGTGTCATAGTCTTTACTTTATTACGTGATACAATCTATTAGTTGATGCAATGATATATGTAAACTATGCCGTTTTGAGACATAAGATGATAAAATCATTGTTTTCGATTGATTTTAGTCCCATAAGTTACGGAAATACTTACAGAAAAGTGATAGCCCTTCGGATACTCTCCTTTCCTCATCATCAGATAAAGAATGGACATATTTCATTAACTCAAATGCATCAATCATCTTTTGAATAGTCTTGTTCCATGTACGCATATCGCTAAAATCCCCAGGATAGCCATGTTTATCCAGTTGCTTGAAGGCTTGCAAGCGAGGATCTATCAGACGAGCCAATGTATTATTGGTATTCCATATCTCATCAATAGTGTAGTCATGTTTATGACTCCAAATGTGAGGTGTTTCTTCATACGTAACATCGAATCCATAGCATTTTTCTTTTTGCTCATAACCCATTATTTACTCAAACACCAATAAATCAATTCTAATATTCTTTCTATCATTGTTCGTGCTGAATATGTATTTGGGTGAAGGAATCTTACGGAATGCCCCGAATGCTTCCCGAATTGCGTAATTCAACTCATCTCCATTACTCAAAATTTCTGGAGCAGAAGTAAGCACGATAGACTTACTTCCTTGTTTGACTGGAAAGTAATCTCGGATGAGTGCAACCAAATAGTCAATATCATCCCCTGATTGAGTCCTCGATTCCATAAAACAATGATTAAAAGTATTACCATTCATTATCTCATCGTGTAGTCTTTTCGCAATACCATCATCCAAATTATTTTGTACTTTCAATCTAAAAAACAAATCCCAACGTCTCATTTTCTTTGCAAGCAAATGTGCTCTCAACTTCAATCTATTTTCTCTATGTCTTTTAGGACCATTTCTGCGCGGTTTCCAAAACAAATGACTTAAAGAGTAAGTATTCTTACCAATGTCAGTTCTATTTCTACAATTCGTATCATGGAGTTTCTGCTCTATTTTGAAGTATTGTTCCTCGTATGGATTCATATATTTGTGCTGTTCTACCAATGTAAATCCTTCACTTTCCTCTTCAGGTGAGAATCCATAAAAAGTTATTTCCCATAAAATAGTGGCTGCTATTTCTTCTATGGTTGCATCAGTATTTTCATTTACTTCAACTATTCTTGACAACATACAATCCCACTCTTCCCTAACTTTAAAGGAGACAGACAAAAAAGGTTTTTCATCAAAATCATCAATGACTCTTTCTATTTCGATAGGAATATCCACTCCTTCTTTGGCCTCCATCATACGTAGCACATCGAATGCTTCCTTAAAACAATAAAGATTTTCAAATACCTGTGATTCTATATCAATCAGATATTTTACCATGTCTTCAAATCGTACACTTTTAAAAATTTCCTGCAATGTCATATTTCCAATTTTATTGCAAAGTAAAAATAAACCTCTGCCGAATTGGGGCAGAGGTTTTAAGGAAATCTTATTTTATTGATTTTTTTATTCGTTTAGCATAGATATGGCCCTATTTGCTTGTTCTTCCGTTATTCCTTCGTATGGATTGGTTAAAATGAAGTGTGGCAATTGGGAGTCAAGGATTACATATTCGTCATCTATAATTACATACCGTATATCTTGTTTTGCGTACTTAGATAGCCATGAGGCTATTTCTACTCCTATATTTTTGCCGAGCAATGACGGAGTAATATCAATTATCGTTCCCGGCAAGTTCCGAACTTTCCATAATTCCTTCATTGCATCTAATCCAAGATATTTCCAAGATGATTCAACTACGATGTCAGCATCTGTAGCATCAATGATTCTCTTAAGTTGCTTTACTGCTTTAGGGTCGAAAAATGCTCCATATTCATCTTGCCAAGGTTTACCCTGAGATTGAAGCAAACCTTGGTAATGCTCTGTGTTCAATACACCATCGAAATCCAAGAAGATTATTTTAGTCATTAATATTTGATGAATTGATTTCGACTAAACAAAAAATAGCTTTTTACCAATTAATCCAAAATTCATTAAATATGTCGCTTTCACACTCTTCTACTTTGCTTTTCAATTCTTCATATGTAAATACATTATACCCATAATCTTCCGCAGAGTCATACTTCGCTTTTTTGAAATTTGGGTCATCTTTATTTATACAAGTAATTAATGCATAATGTTTATACCATTGATTTGTTTGTTTCCTATAATGTTCGTCAAACTTATTTTTATAAACACTCAATTGATTTCGATATTCTCCATCAGTATCTTTAGTATTATGTAACTGAGAATAATATTTATTTTCTATTAGAATTGCATGTTGCTCTTTCTGTTTATCTTTATTCACAACTAATTCTACCCACAGGTCTATCCTTTGATCTTGTTTCCACACTTTAACATCTTCAAATGTTATGCTATCATTCAAATCAATAGAAAGTATAGCAGCAAGAATTTTTCGGCAATAGCTATACAATTTAGGTTTGTCATCAGCGCATATAACATCTGCTCTGCGTAATGTCCAAGAAATTACATAATCCATGACAGTCTCTGCACTGCCATCTAATCCTGATTCATCATTCATTAATCTAGGCAAATTTTTAATTTTTTCCATCGTCTTATATTTATTTTAAGTAAAAATTACAATATCTCTCTCGCAATCCAGGCACAAGCCTCTGCATCGGCAAGGGCATGGTGGTGATTATGTAATTGGTAGCCGCATCGGGCTGCTACCGTATGAAGTTGGTGGTTGGGCAGAGTTTGTCCGAAAACCCGTCGGGAAGCGAGACATGTACAATGGAATTCATAATCAGGATACTCCATTCTGTAGCAACGGAATGCTGCTTTAAGGCAACTTTCATCAAAAGATTTGTTGTGGGCCACAAGAGGGAGCCCTTCTATCAATGGTTCTATCTGTTTCCAGACTTCAGGAAAGAGTGGAGCATCTTGGGTATCTTTGCTTGTCAGTCCGTGCACTTGCGAGCACCAATAACTGTAATAGTCAGGTTCCGGTCTGATCAGTGAATAGAATGTCTCTGCCTTCTCTCCATCCCTGACAATTACAACACCCACACTGCAGATGCTTGTACGTTCACTGTTGGCGGTTTCAAAATCTATAGCGGCAAAATTTCTCATGGTTTCAAATTCTATATTTATCCCACATCTTTTCTATTTTCCCGGCAATTTCTTTGCGAAGCCATAATGGTTCAAGCACCTCCATCTCTTCCCCATTCCTCAATATTTCCTGACAGAAATCAAATATAGGAGATACTTTAAGACTTTTTCTGCAGACCTGTATCAATTAAGATCGGCAATATCAATAAGCCTGTTGGCAATTGCGTAAATGGTAAGGGCGGCCACACTGTGGATCTGCAACTTTCGGGAGATGTTCTTTCTGTGTGTTATGACCGTATGTACCGACAAAAAGAGACGCTCTGCAATCTCCTTGTTTGTCATGCCGCCAACAACACATACCACTATCTCCTTTTCCCTCTGGCTCAACACATTTGCAGCCCCCTCGTCGTGAATGCCGTTGAAGGGGAGGTTTATTGGATCCGCATCCTGTATGGAGTCCATATTCTCTTCAGCCATATATGCGCCAGAGCCATTTTCGTTCTCCAAAACCCTTGCTAAAACAGAGGCAACGGCTTCAGGTGAGTCATAGATGGAAATGACTCCGTCGTACCCCCGGGTGAAGGCTGTCTGCTCCAGGGAGGAGAGAAGGGCAACATACCTTACTCCCGAAAAATCTCTCTTCAACTTGTCAATTGCAGATATACTCTTTTCACCCGGCATGGTACTGCACAATAGAGAGGGATTTACAATAAGCATATCAGGCGAGTGCATGTTCATGCAATTTCCAAGTTCTTCTGCTGTAGATATCTCAACTATATGGAGTTTTGCATCAATCAGCCCCTTGAGAACAACAATGACACCACTCCTCACAATCAGCGAAGAGTCCGCTACGGCAATATGCAATGTGTCATTACTTATGTGCATGGCCCAACTCCTTTTCAAGGTTCATGACTGCGGGAACAAACAGATAATCCTCTATACGGCAGTGCGACTGAAGTTCCTTCTCACACGAAAATATATCAAACAACACACTGTTGAGCAGGTTGTTGTTTGCACTCTGCTGCGGAATATATTTGATAATTATATTTTTGAGTTCAGTAAGTTTTTCATCAACGGGTATATGGTGCTGTGAGAATGTTGATATGGCAAAATTGCCGTCGGCCCTACCCTCAAGAAGCGACTCCACAAATGGAAAGACCAGTTGTTCCTCATACTCCATGTGTTTGCCCACTTCGGCCATATAATCATCAAAAAATTTGAGTACAAGTCCTGTAACCTCACCCTGCTTCCCAATTGCCGCAACAAGTTTCTCCCTTATGCCTGGAAGCGCAAATTCAAGGAAATAACTGTGGGAACGCTTGAGATAATCAAGCAATGCCTCAACGGAGAGTCCGTTGCCATAATCGGCTATTCTGTTAGTATTGTCCGACAAAAAATTTATAACGGCCAGAAAGGTTCCCAAATCTACATTCTGGCGGCTGCAGACCTGATGCACGCTATCATCGCCAAAGCCCAACGATATTCCGAAACGGCTCATCACCAACAATAATGAGGCATTATCACATATAATCTCAGACATCTTGTCTGTAGCCTTGTAAACATTCTTGTCACGCTTCATTTCCACAGGATTTACTCAAAAAATATTACTCATCAATTCAAAAAGAGACTCTCACTCTTGGTCTACAATTCATAAACAGTACAGATACCAAACTGAATTCCATAATCTTTTACACAAATAACGCTACAGCATCTCAAAGGATCTGGTCTCTTTATTGAAACGCATGCTGCTGTTGGTAAAGAGTTTCTCAAAGGCACCGGATTCCATGAGGGATGCCGGAGTATCGTTGTAGAAGCCGTCTGAAGCCATAAGCCAGATCCTGTCACACATCTCTATTGCCAACTGGAGGTCATGGGTTGAAAAGATAATCAGTTTCCCTGTTTTATGCGCAATCTCCCTGAGAAGTCTGGTAATTATAAAACGGTTCGCTATGTCAAGGAAAGCGGTAGGCTCATCAAGTATTATTATTGAGGAGTCCTGGACAATTGCCGCTGCAATTGTGGCACGCTGGTACTCCCCGTCGCTCAAGCCAAAACTGTTTCTCTCTTCAAAGCCCTCAAGGCCCACCATTTCCAGAGCCTGGGAAATTCTTTCTTTGTCACTCTCTGTGATTGTTCCCAACCAATTGGTCTTGTAGTAACAGTTTATGCTGAGCATATCTTTCACAGAGAGATGGTTGGCCCTTTCGGTATGTGATGCCACAAATGATATCATCTGGGAAAGTTCCTTATGGCTGAACTCCTCAATCATACGCCCATTGTAGAGTATACGGCCATTTGAACCGGCTGACGATCTGCTGTTTGAATCAGAAGAGTGTAGTTCCTGCCTTCTGAAGATTGGAATAAGCCCTGCAATACTCTTGAGCAGCGTACTTTTACCCCTTCCGTTTGAGCCTATCAGGGCAATGAGTTCGCCGGCAGAGGCAGAGGCATTTATGTTTTCAAAAATCACCTTCTCCCTGCCGTCATTATTGAATCCCAATGCAAGGGATTTTATTTCAATCAGTTTTTTACTCATTTCCTGACATTTACCATTCATTTACCTTTATTCTGCCAAATTTCCTGCACTTTCACATCCATATACCCGACAAATCACACCCTGTTCTTTATGATTATGTACAATATTACAGGAATTCCAAGCAGTGCCGCCACCGTATTGATTGGAATGACACTACCCGAACCCGGCATCTGTGATATGATATCTGCAAGCAACATTACAATTGCTCCTGTAAAGGCAGAAGCGGGAAGCAGCACCTTATGGTTTGCATTCCTGAATATGAAGCGTGAAATGTGAGGTACCGCAATGCCTATAAAACCAATCGGGCCACAAAAGGCGGTAACGCTTCCGGCCAGAAGGGTTGTGGCAACCAATATGCGTATCTTTATTGCCTTCACATCAAGTCCCATGGCTGCAGCATGCTGCTCGCCAAGAAGAAGGGCATTCAAATCCTTTATATTGTATATTGAGAGCAGAAGTCCGGCAACCACCATTATTGAGAGTATTGCCAACTGCAACGCTCCGAGGCCGGCAAAACTTCCCATTGTCCATATCACATAGGTTTTGAGCGATGCAGCACTTGTAAAGTATTGCAGCAGACTTATTATTGCGCTTGCCACACTTCCGGCCATGATACCGAAGATGAGCAGCGAAAGATTCTCTTTCAGTTTGTTTGAAAGTGATATGATGAGCATTGTAAGCAGGAAGGCACCTGCAAGGGCCGCTCCCGCTATTCCAAAAATCTGGAAGAAAGGGTGGCTCATGTCAATGCCGAGAAGCGAGCCTCCCATTACAAAAATGGCCACACCAAGCCCCGATGCCGCACTTATTCCCAAAATGTACGGATCAGCCAGAGGGTTTCTGAAGAGGGTCTGCATCTGCAGGCCGCAAACCGAGAGTCCAACTCCTGCCATAAGTGCCACTATTGCCTTTGGAAGCCTGAAATCCAGCACTATATCCTTTACATAGGAGTTCTGCAGGCTGTCGGGAAGAGAATTTGATGCAAAAATTGAATTGAATATATCCCTGACAGGAATTGCCACTGCTCCCGACAGAATGTCGACTACAAAGCAACACAACAGCAGAACTGTAAAGAGAATATAATATTTTGCACCGTTTTTCATTGTTGCAAAGTTAAAAAAAATTAAATTTGCGCCCGAATTTAGAGATACATAAAAGAAGAATAATTATGAGAAAGAAAATTGTTGCAGGTAACTGGAAAATGAACACCGTGATTGCAGAGGGTGTTGAACTTGCAAAAGAGGTTGTAAAAGAGTCTGCAGGCGTTCCTGCTGATGTAAAATTGATTTTGGGTGCTCCATTTGTACACCTTACATCTGTTGCTGCCGTTGTTGGCGGTACATCTGTTGCTTTGAGCGCACAGAACTGTGCAGATGAGGTTAAAGGTGCATACACAGGCGAGGTTTCTGCCAAGATGTTGGCATCAGTTCCTGTTGAGTATGTAATTTTGGGCCACTCTGAAAGAAGGGAGTATTATGGTGAAACCAATGAGAAATTGGTTAAGAAGATAAATCTTGCTTTGGCTGAGAACATCTCTCCAATCTACTGTGTCGGTGAGAAATTGGAGGAGAGAGAGGCCGGCAAACACTTTGAGGTTGTGGCTGCACAAATCAAGGAGGTTTTGTTCACTCTTACTGCTGAGCAGATGAAAAACGTAGTAATTGCTTACGAGCCTGTATGGGCAATCGGCACAGGAAAGACTGCTACAAGTGAGCAGGCACAGGAGATCCACGCATTCATCAGAGCAACTTTGGCTGAGCAGTTCGGTGAATTGGCCCAGGAGATTTCAATCCTTTACGGCGGCAGTTGCAAACCGTCAAATGCAAAAGAGTTGTTTGCACAGAAAGATATTGACGGAGGTCTTATCGGTGGTGCATCTTTGGTTGCTTCTGACTTTGTTGCAATAGCAAAAAGTTTCTAACAGAGGTCAGAGTATCAATATATTATAGCGCAACAAAGAGACTGTATCGGGCATTTTGTCCTTTACAGTCTTTTTTTTATTAAATTTGTGAATTTATACATCCTTTACAGGATGATACCAAAACACGCGAGTAATACAAATAAACCTATAATGAAAAAGAGACTGTTTTTTATCTGCACATTGGTTCTGGCATCAATTATTGTTGCCTGCACCGGAAACGTTTCACAGAATGGTTCCGTCCGGGTTCTTGACATTGAGAAAGGAATAGATGATATTGGTTATGTAAACCTGAGCAAATACGCTTCTGAAATCAATTACATTCCATTGGAGACCTCTCTTGACTGCATGATGAGTTCAGATGAAAATGTGTCAATAAGGAAGATGGGCGACATGTTCTATTTTTATTCACCCTTTGGGGCACCGGTATTCTCTTTCAACAAAGAGGGCAAATTCAAGGGAATGATAGGTGTCAATGGAAGGGCCGCACACGAATTCACGAGATATATAAGGAGTTTTGCTGTGAACTGGGAGAGAAATGAACTTGCAATTTGTGACATGTCAGGAAAACTGCTCATATATGATTCCAACGGAACTTTCACAAGATCTGCACAGATTGGAGGAGAAGTTCAGGAAATGTCAGATTATAAAGTTTTTCATGCTACTGATGACGAGTATTTTTTCCTTAGGGAGTCACGCAATAATGATATCCCCGATGTAGGTACAGACGAAAAATATGCCGAGCAGCACCTTGTTACAGTCAATTCAAAAGGTGAAATATCAAATGAGAAGTTATGGGGCCATGTATCTGGAATAACCACTCCAAAAGCAAATCGTTCAGGAGTAACAACCTCATTGTTGAAATCATCATTACTTGAAACCGACAAAAAATTTACCATCATTTCCAATACCGACACCATTTACTCATACAATCCCCTCTCCAAAGATGCTGTAGCAGAGTATGTGATTGATTTTGGAAAATATGCCCTTGGAGGCTCAAATCCCTCTATGGCCAGGTTCAACCAGGGTGACATATTTTTTGACACTGAACATTTTCTTGTTTTTTCAATCATGTTTCCAATCTCTTACTTTAAAGATGAGTACCCTACCAATTTGCGGACGGTGTTTGTATATGACAAACAGAGCGGATCAATAAAGGCATTGAAACTTGATGGGCTCTACGGCCATGCCTTGGTCTACAATGGTTTTGGTACAAGGGCCAACGAAAAGGCAAAAGGGTTTGCCGGTTTTACAAATGATCTGGATGGCGGAATTCCTTTTGTTCCAAGATACATAAAAGATGGAAAGATGTACCAGATAATGGATGCCATAAGATTCATGGATCTGGCTGAAAAGGGCAATTCAAAAAGAATGAAAGAGGTTGCTGCCAAACTGAATGAAGAGAGCAATCCTGTGCTTATAGAAGTCACACTCAAGAAATAATAAATCACTAAAAACAGACAATATGCAAAAAAGAGTTACTGCAATTATACTATGCATCATTGGAGCAATTTCAATTTGTGCATGCTCACAAAAAACAGAGGAATTCAAGGTCATTGAGATTGGAAATGCCTACGAAAAACGCGAGCCTGTTATGGCCAGCGACTACTTCTCCGCCATAGACTATATTCCACTGGAGACCTCAGAGGAGGCACTGCTCAATGGCACGAATGCACTTACAATCCTGCCTGCAGAAGACAGGTTCATTATTCTCAACAGAATGGAAAGGAAGGCAGATGCCACCATTGAGAGTTTTGACTTGTCAGGAAACCTGCTCGAATTCAAAGCACAGTACGGCAGATCCGAAGAGGAGTTTACAAACGTACGCAATATCATTCTCAAAGATGATGAACTTTTTGTCTTTCAGGCTACAAGAATCTCCATTTATGACTTGGACGGAAACTATAAGGAGAGCATACATTTTCAGGAAGGTATTAACCCCATCCAGCCCCCTTTCATGATAGACAAACGCACCTTCGGCATTTTGGGAAATGACATCGAAAACAAAAAATTCTGTATTGACCTCATTGATACAACAGGAAAGCGCATTTACGGGAAACCGTTTGCCTCGTATTCCGAAGAGGCAGGAAAGGAGAGATTTATTGAGAGGAATGGGATGAAGATTCCTTTACCTACATTTCCTGCCGCACATTTCTATACCAATAACGAAAAAGTCTTCTTTGCACAGAAATTGAACGATACCCTTTATACCATAGACACAAAAGATCTGCAAAAAGGGCAAGTTATATATTTGACTACGGCAAATATATTGACCACAAATCTCCAAAAAGAAATCTGTTCATAATGGAGACAAAACACTTTTTGCAATGCAGGGTGCTTTTCAAGAAAGATCTTTTCAATACAGAACCCGGATACATCAGCCCTACATTCATATATGATGAAGCCAGCGGCAAGACCAGAATGATCACACATAACAAAGAGTTTAACAGAAGCGGTTTTGTAAATGATGTGAATGATGATGCCCTTATATTCATGCCTGAAGT
This sequence comes from Bacteroidales bacterium, assembly GCA_015060245.1. GTDB lineage: Bacteria > Bacteroidota > Bacteroidia > Bacteroidales > UBA932 > Egerieousia. The sequence goes on from SUYU01000007.1 coordinate 19,197, forward strand.
ATGCAGGGGCGACAAGATGTACCAGTTGTTTGATGCTGTTGACTTCATTGAATTTGCCGAAAGAAGCAACTCAGCCAAAATAAAGGAAGTTGCTGCCGGAATAACAGAAGAGAGCAATCCTGTACTTGTAATCGGTACCCTAAAATAGTTACTGTGAAATAGCCACTTTTAGGTATTGACGCGCAACACTCTGCAAACTACCTTTGCATTGTGATTAGGCCATATCAGAGATGCTTGGTACAGATTGTTTATTGTTTATTGATGAAAACTGCCTCTCCTCCAGATGGGGCAGTTTTTCATTATTGTGCGGCAGCAGATCTACAATATACGTACTCTCTGGGGTTGCGGGTTACCCTGAACCGGTTGAACCGGGAATGCCCCTGGATTGAATGAGTTGATAAAAAACAAAAAAGACACTCCAAAATGGAACGTCTTTATTGCTTTTAGAAATGATCTATTCAATTAATTTCTAATACAAATCCTCTGAAGATACGGTCAATTTTTTACGACCTCTTCTGCGACGTGCAGCAAGAACTCTTCTTCCGTTAGGAGTAGACATACGCTCACGGAATCCGTGTTTGTTGCGGCGTTTACGTTGTGATGGTTGAAATGTGCGTTTCATATTATGACAATTTTATAATTTTCTGTTTGGGACGGCAAAGGTAACATTTTACTTTGAAACTGCAAAATTATTTTTCATTCGGATTCTTGAAAATATGTATAATACGCTTCTCTTCAAAAAAATCCTCACTGAAATAGTTGCTTATGTTGGCAATATTTATGTAATCCCTGTTTATTTTGCAGGTTTTGGCAGCCATATCCACCTCCTGCAACAGCGTTCCCCTCTTGGCCGGATCCTGATTCCAGGTAATGTCTCCACCCTTCAGATATAGAATTCCCTGAGTATATTTTCCCTTCACCCAAGGCAAAAAGCCCTTAAGTTCAGTAACAGCCCTTGATACAATAAAATCAAACACCTCATTCACCTGCTCTGCCCTGCCGTTCACTACAGTTACATTCTTCAAACCCAAAGCATCAGCAACAGCCTGGGCAACCTTTGTCTTCTTGCCAATTGAATCCACAAGCACAAACTTGCACTCCTCAAAAATAATGGCCAGCGGAATACCCGGAAAGCCGCCGCCTGTACCAACATCCATTATCTTTGTTCCCGACGGGAAACTGTAATATTTCGCAATTGCCAGAGAGTGCAGCACATGGTGCAGGTAGAGTTTGTCAATATCCTTCCTGCTTATCACATTTATCTTCTCATTCCACTCCTTGTAGAGCGGATAGAGCATCTTTATCCTCTCCCTCTGTATCTGTGTAAGATTCGGAAAATATCCGAAAACCAATTCTTCCATATCTAAAATTTTACTTATCCTCATTTTTGCAGGCATGGCAGCCATTCTCCGGACATGAGCCGTTTCCAACACCGTCGGCACCTGCTTCAATCCTGTTGACCAGCATCTGCTTTGCCCTTTTCAATCGTGTACGTACAGTATTGAGCGGCATATCCAACTTTTGGGCAATCTCCTCATAAGCAAGTTCATTTATAAACCTCAAAATTGCCACACTCCTGTACTTTTCCCCGAGTTCTCCAATATATCCCAAAAGGATGGAGTACTCCTGGTTGCTTATCATGTCATCCTCAGGTGAGGTCTCAAGTTCACTGCCATAATTTGATATGGAGTCATTGCCCTCGCCACCAAATCCGGCCTCAACGCTTACCCGTCTCTTTCTTGCATAATCAATTGCACAATTCTTTCCTATAGCATAGAGCCAGGTAGAAAACTCAAACTTGGGATCATATCCCGATATTCCAGAAAACGCCTTCTGAAAAGCCTCCTGACATATATCCTCCGGTTCCTGGGCCATCTCAAGTCCAAAACTCCTGCAGCCCGCCATATACTCCGATATATGTAGGGCCAACCCCTTGCCATACCGCTCCATAAGCAGGGCAAAAGCCTTCTGTTCTCCCTCCTGAGCCTTGAGGACCAGTTCCCTGTCAGTGAGATTCTCCATACTAATGTGCCTCCAGCCAATTCTTTCCGCCATTGCACTCTGCAATCAGCGGTACACTCAATTCAAGTACCCTCTCCATCTCCTCCTTGACCATTCTTTCAAGCCTCTCCTTCTCGGCAGGCACCACATCAAATACAAGTTCATCATGCACCTGCAGTACCATTGTACTCTCAAATTTATCCGTTTTTAAACGTTTGTATACGTTTATCATCGCAATCTTTATGATATCTGCCGCACTTCCCTGCAAAGGGGCATTTATGGCATTCCGCTCATTGAATCCCCGCACCACGGCATTTCTTGAGTTTATGTCGGGCAGATACCTTCTCCTGTGGCATATTGTCTCAACATAGCCGTACTCCCTGGCCTTGGCTATCATATCATCCATATATTTGCGCACATTGGGATAATTCCTGAAATACTCCTCAATAAGGGCCTTCGACTCCGCCCTGCCCATTCCCAGACGCTGTGACAGGCCAAAGGCCGAGATGCCATAGATTATTCCAAAGTTTGCCACCTTGGCCCTGCTTCTCTGCTCCCTGGAGACCTCCGACTCCGGAACACCGAACACCTTGGCGGCTGTGGCAGTATGAATATCCATGCCTCTGTTGAAGGCATCAATCAGATCCTTGTCGCCACTCATATGTGCCATGAGCCTCAATTCTATCTGCGAATAGTCAGCCGAAACAATGAAGCCCTCCGGGTGAGATGGTATGAATGCCTTCCTTATCTCCTTGCCACGCTCGCTCCTGATTGGTATATTCTGAAGATTGGGATTGGTAGAACTCAATCTGCCTGTGGCAGTTATGGTCTGGTTGAAAGTTGTATGCACCTTCCCGGTCCTTTTGTCAATAAGCCCGGGCAAATTGTCAATATAGGTCGAGAGCAGTTTTTTCAATGCCCTGTAATCCAATATCAGTGATATTATAGGATGAAGGCCTGACAGTTCATTCAAGGTCTCCTCATCTGTAGGATAGTTCCCTTTGGAACTCTTCTTGACCTTAGGGTTGAGTTTGAGTTTTTCATAGAGCAGAACCCCTATCTGTTTTGGAGACGACAGATTTACAGACTCATCCTGGGCCATTTCACGAACCTGGCTCTCAATGCTGTTCATCTGTTGGGTCAGATGCCTGCTGTACTCCTTCAGATGCACCGTATCTATCTTTACTCCCTGCCACTCCATATATCCGAGAACACCTGCAAGAGGCATCTCCATGTTGGTGTAGAGTTCCTTCTGCCCCGCCTCTTCCAGTGCCTTAAGAATTTCAACGTAAAGCGGCAACATGAGGGCACAACCCCTCTTTTCCCTCATAGCAGGTTCCTGAACAGTATCATCCTCTGCCATTGAGAAGAGATCAGGCTCCACTCCTGCATCAGCATCTTCTGCCATACTCTCCTGATCTGCGTCAATATCCACTTTAAGGTATGAGCGTATAAGCATATCCTCCTTATGGCTGCGCTCCGGATTTACAAGGTAGTGCATGATTGATACATCCCAAATATTTTCAAGGACTCCGTCGGCAGAGTGACCATTGAGGTCAATGTCGGCATTCCAGAGACTCTTTATATACTCCTTAAAACCATATCCGGCCTTAAATATGCTCCTGTCTTCAAGCACTTCCTTTATCTTCAGATATACCCTGCCTGATTCTCTGCGCAAATCGCAAAGATTACCTGCCACAGATGTAATTAGGGAGCCATCCTGCGCTTGCGGCCCGTTTTTATATGCAGAAATCATAAGGACTCCGCTCCTGGTTATTGCAATACCTGCCAGGCCATCCCTTTTTACCGCATCAAGCGTTGCTTCAAGTTCGGCATCACTGCAATTGTACCGTATCTCCTTTTTTCCATACTCTTCTTTGCACTCCTCCCCTTCTGCCAGAGATGGTGCATTCACAATACTCCCTACCCCACCGGCAGCCTCAATTGACTTGAGTTCTTCCAGAGGAAGCGGCAACAGTTTTCTCAATGAGTTGAACTCATATTTATTGAAGATACCAAGAACCCTCCTATAGTCAAATGGCGCAAGCAATATATCATCAATTCCAAGAGGCAACTCTATATCTTTTTTGATGGTTATCAGGAACCGGCTCATCTCCAACTGCTCTCCAGCCTGAATGAATGACTCCCTCTGCTTTGCCGGAAGTTCATCCAAATGCGACTGTATACCACTTATGCTGCCATATTTGCCCACAAGTTTTTTGGCACCCACTTCACCTATTCCCTTTACTCCCGGCACATTGTCGGAAGCATCACCCCAAATGGTGAGGATATCAATTACCTGCTCCGGAGAACAGACTCCATAATAGGCACAAATCTGCTCCTTGCCCAAAACCTCAAATTCATTACCACCCTTGGCAGGCTTGTACTGGAATATATTGTCAGTAACCAGTTGGCCATAATCCTTGTCGGGAGTAACCATATAGACACTGTTGCCGTCGGCACCCCATTGTGATGCCATGGAGCCTATTACATCATCAGCCTCATAACCGGGCATCATTACAACCGGGATTCCAAAGGCGGCAAGTATCTCCTGCAACGGCTCAAGAGCCTGCTTTACAAGTTCAGGGGCTGCACTCCTGTTTGCCTTGTATTCGGGGTAAGCCTCATGTCTGAAGGTCTTTGCCGGCGGATCGAATGCTACAGCCAGGTGAGTAGGCCGCTCCTTTGCCACCAGTTCAAGAAGCATCTTTGTAAAGCCGAACAGAATTGATGTATCCATACCCTTTGAATTTATCATAGGACGTCTCATGAATGCATAATACATCCTGAATATCTGGGCATGGCCATCTATAAGAAATATTCTCTTCATATCCGTGATACTCTATTTAATTCAATACAACACTACCGGCAATTGTCTTGTGCATACCACTCAACAAATGATGAGGGGCTCTCGTGAAGCCTGATACTGTGCAGTTCCACATTTTCAGGAAGATGAGACCCTATAACCGAGGCAAAATATGCTATCAGGTTTTCACATGTGGGCTGAAAATCAACCAGCACCACCTTTTCGTAAGCATTTGCCAATTCAAATGCAACAGGAGCCTCACTCCTCAACACCAGCGCATGGTCAAATTTTTCAATTATGGTATCATTCACAATCCTCTTGAAATCGGAAAAATCAAGCAGCATTCCATTCTTGCAGTCTGAATCATCATCAATTGGTGTACCCTTTACCGTTACATACATGACATAGGAGTGGCCATGGATATTGCGGCATTTCCCGTCATAATTGTAGAGAGCATGGGCGCCCTCATATCTGAATTCCTTGGTAATGCGTATTATAGACATATCGTATTCTTAAAACAACAAAGTTAACAAAAATCGGCAATTTAACCATCAACAAGCCTTAAGTAACATTTTTTACCATTAATGGGTTTTTCTCATTAAAAAAAGTATATTTCTTTTGATTAATCTATTAATTTGTTAATTTTGTAACAAATTTAATTCAAAGATAAAATTTCAACAACATGGATATAAACCAATTTCTATCAGACAATGCCCTCAACATGAAACCCTCTCCTATCAGGGAGTTGCTGAGCATGATCAACAAACCGGGAATGATTTCATTTGCCGGCGGATTTCCAAACCCTCTATCATTTCCTATTCCGGAGATAAAACAGATAATGAATGAGGTATTGGACGAGCAGGGAACCCAGGCCCTTCAGTATGGAGGTACCGACGGCAACCGCAAGTTGAGGGAAGAGATTGCCAAGAGATACATCAAACAGGGTATGGATATCGATGCAGACAATATAATCATTACAACCGCATCGCAACAGGCAATTGACCTTACAGCAAGAGTTTTTGTAAACCCTGGAGATACTGTGGTTGTGGGCCTTCCTTCATATCTTGGAGCATTGCAGGCATTCAACTCAGTAAGGGCAAACATTGTCGGTGCAGAAAAGGATGAGGAACTTGAGGCTGTTGTAAGGGCAATGTGCATGAGCGGTAAAAAGCCTAAATTCATATATGCGATCCCTGATTTCCAGAATCCGTCAGGACTTACAATGACTGTTGAGCAACGCCAGTATATGGTTCATATCGCCAGAAAATATGATTTGCTCATTGTTGAGGACAGTCCATACAGAGAGATCAGATTTGAGGGTGAGCACCAGCCGCTCATTGCAACAATGGCTCCTGAAAGGACAATTGTTCTTGGAACCTTCTCAAAGACATTCGTTCCGGGATTCCGCCTTGGCTGGGTAATTGCGCCTAAAGAGATTGTATACAGATACAATATTGCGAAACAATCTACAGATTTGTGTTCGCCTATCTTTGACCAGTGCGTTGCCGCCAAATATCTTGAGAAGGGAAACTTTGAAAAGAATCTTGAAAAGACAATTGAACTTTACCGTCACAAGAGGGACCTCATGCTTGAATGCCTTGAGAAATATATGCCGGAAAGTGTCAGATGGACAAAACCTGAAGGAGGATTGTTCCTGTTTGTACAACTTCCGGAAGGCTATGACACAAAAGAACTCTTCAAGATGGCAATTGACCAGAATGTGGCATTCGTGATTGGAGAGGCTTTCTTCTGCGACGATAGCGGAAAGAACACCATGCGTCTGAACTTCTCGTTCATGGATGATGCAAACATTGATGAGGGAATAAAGAGACTGGCAACAGCCATAAGGACTCTTTTTGCAAGCAAATAGACCGAGTCTGCGCTGCAGACCTTATAATTCATAGATTTTTTAATTAGAGTACCAAGAGGGTGAGAAACAGAATCTCACCCTCTTATTCTTTAATGGATTACTCCTGTGGCAAAACAATCCAAAGGATAAGATACAACCAGAACAAAAGCGATCCGGTAAGTATTGTAAGGATAAGGTATGCCACTCTCATGATTGAGACATCTATTCCGAAATAGCGTGCCAAACCTGCACATACACCACCCAACTTCTTGTCATTTACAAGACGAACCAATTTCTTTTCCATAATTTCTGTTTTTTAGTTAATATAGTGTTTTTCCTGTTTATATTCCTATTAGTCTGATCAAACGATTTCCGTTACTCTTCATCCTCCAATGCCTGCGAATTGGCATATTTGCGCCACTTCTCTATAAGTGCGACCATATCTGCCGGCAGCGGGGTCTCAAAAAATATGTGTTTTCCAGTTACAGGATGGTCAAAACCAAGGGTCTTGGCATGGAGTGCCTGTCGGGGAAGCAACTGGAAACAGTTGTCAATGAACTGTTTGTATTTTGAATAGAGTGTACCCTTCAGAATCCGGTCTCCGCCATAGCGGTCATCATTGAAGAGCGGATGGCCAATGTGGTTCATGTGCACCCTGATCTGATGCGTACGGCCTGTCTCCAATATACACTCTACGAGTGTAACGTAACCGAAACGCTCAAGTACCCTGTAGTGGGTAACGGCATGCTTGCCGTAATCCCCCTCAGGAAATACCTTAAAACGCATTCTGTCATTTGGATCACGGGCTATATTGCCCACAATCGTTCCTGTATCATCCTTTACATTGCCCCACACTATGGCAACATATTTTCTCTCTATTGTATGGTAAAAGAACTGCTTTGCAAGATTGAGTTGGGACTCGTCATTCTTGGCAACTACAAGCAGGCCTGAAGTATTCTTGTCTATTCTGTGCACAAGCACACCCATTCTCTCATCTTCGGCATCTGCACCCTGGCTCAGTCCCAGATGGTGCGCCAAGGCATTTACAAGAGTACCATGGTAGTGTCCATGTCCCGGATGGACAACGAGTCCTGCGGGTTTGTTCACAAGAAGAAGATCATCATCTTCATATACTATATCAAGCGGTATATCCTCCGGAATAACCTCCATTCCCCTCCTGCGGTATGGAAGTACAATGGTTATCAGATCGTATGGCTTTACCCTGTAATTTGCCTTTACAATCTTGTCATTCACCCTCACATAACCGGCATCAATAGCAAGTTGGATTCTGTGGCGCGAGGTCTTTTCCATGTGCTCCGTTATGTATTTGTCAATACGCAACAGAGACTGGCCCTTATCTACATTGAACCTGTAGTGCTCAAACATTCCCTGCTGGGAATCATCATCAAAATCCTCATCAGCGCCCGACAGATCCCCACTCTCATCCAAATCAAGGTCGAGCATGGGATCATACTCCTGCACCAGTGCCTTTTCTCTTCTCTTTTCCTCTTTTTTTGCCATATATCTCTGATTACTCCTCCTCTTCGGTACTCTCGGGTTTCTCAATAACCGGAACAATTGTCTTGCTCAAATAGAGGGTTACACCTGTTCCCAGTTCAACCTGCACGGTATCACTTGCCTGGGGTATCTGCCTGTAGACCAATGCACTCATGGAATCGGCATAATTCTTTACCGACTCATCAAAAAATAGTTTTTTAATGTTCAATGAATGCTCTGCAAGCCTCTCACGTACAAGCCTGTATGGAACAGCCCTCATCTCCGGAACAAATGTTGCAGCCGAATCCTTTCTGTTGACTCCCACCTTGAGGTCAATCACACTCTCCCCTGGCAGTTTTGCACCGGGCGCTATGGGGCGGCCCCTGTAAAGTTGCTCAATCACATTGTTAGTAGCAATGTCATCCACATAAATGAGTTTGCCAAGCACCAGTTGGCTCGACAGCAGTTCAGACTGGGCCTGCCTCAATGAGTAACCTACTGTAGATGGCATACTCACCATTTTAGGCAACATTGCATTTATTGTCAGGAGGATACGTCTGTTTTTCTTTACCTTTCCTCCAGCCTGTGGATTCTGACGGAAAATTGCACCTGGCGCCATCCTGTTGATATATACAGAATCTGTCACCTCAAGTCTCATGGAGTGGCTCCTGGCCAACTCCTCTGCCTGCTGTACACTCATATTTATGAATGACGGAACTTCAAGTTCCTGATTATGTCGTGTAATGAATTTAAGGAGTGTAAAAAGCACAAAAAGCAGTACCAGAACAGCGCATCCCGAGAGTACAAGATGCTTCAAAATCCAGTTGTCCTTCAAACCTGCAGCCTTTTTTCCAACCTGTTTGGCTCTCTCTTTTCTATTCTCCGCCATGTTAAAAAATATTTGTCACAAATATACGCATTATCTGAAAAAAATCTGTTCCCGGCAAAAAAATATGCCGGAACCCATTGTATGAATTCCGGCATACTTTTCTATTGCCTGAAAGCCCAATTATCTTCTTGGGCCCATTCCAGGACCGCGCATGCCGCCCATTCCAGGGCCACCGCCGGTAAACTTGCCGAAGCGCCATACGAGCGAGAACATGATGTATTGTCCAAGGGTATTGTTCTCTGTATCCTGGATATAGTTCTCGGTTGTTGTACGGTAAACATTCTTGGCATCCTTAAGTATATCATAGATCTTTGCCTTAAGGGTAATCTGGTTCTTGAAGAGTTGTTTTGAGATCTCTGCATTCCATACGGTTGAATTGTCGCCATAGCCGTCACCATAACCGATATAGAATTTATGGGCAATATCGGTAACGATATTTACACCTCCAGGAATTGTAGCATTTACCGAACCTGTAATCTCATTGGTCCATGTTGCAACCTTGTCAATGCTCTGCACACTGTACCACGCATTCTGGTAATTTACGCGGCCACCTGCACGCACCTCAATGAAATCATTCCTGTAAGAGAATGTAAGATGCTCCGATAGCGAAAGGGTTTCAGTAATATTCTTTACATAATCACCCTTGTCTGCCACATAAGTGATTCCGTTTCCAAATCTCACGAAGGTCATCGAACTGATTGAGAAGTTGGATTTTGCAATCTTTGAGTTGTACATTGCCCTTCCCGACAGCGAATATACTCCTGTACCGTCATTATACGGCTGGGTATACTGGACACCATTATCATCATACCAACTCTTTGAGACAATCTTGTTTGTAGTGTATGAAGCATCAATGAATGTTCCGAACCAACTGAATTTCTCCCTGTTGCCGGTCCTGTACTCAAAATTCAACGAGTGGGTGAACTCCGGGTTAAGATTCATGTTACCCATAGTAACTCTCAAAGGGTTTGTATTGTCAGGAATAGGCAACAACTGGTTGATAGATGGCTGCGAGGTTCTTCCCCTATATCTTACTCTCAAGAACTTCTGGTCACTTATCCTGTAGTCAAACCTTGCCGCTGGAGCAATGTTGGTTACAGTATACGAGGTATCCCTTCCCCTTCCGTAACTCTTTGTTGTAGCAGGCTCCACGCCTACACCCACTGTAAGATTATACTTCTGCTCCTGCTTCATGAAGTTCAACTCCGCACGCTGGGTAATGAAAGTATTCTCATAATGGCTTGAGTATAGAGTATCAAGCATATCATATGCACCTGTCGCACCCTGGTTGTAGGTATTCTTGTCTGAATTTGTCTCCTTGAAATTGTACCGGTACGCACCTTCAACAAAGAAGTTCTTGCCAAGAGGCTCTGTGTATGAGATTCTTCCACCCAAATTATAACTCTTGTCCTTCTGGAAGAAACGCTGGTCAACTACAGATATCGAGTCAACGGTATTATTTTCATAGTAATTTGTGGTAGAGTAGTTTCCTCCGTCAAGTTCATTGTTTGAATAACCATAATCCAGTCTTACAGACATTGTTCTTCCCGGTTTTCCAAGGCGCTGGCGCAAAAGGAACATACCGTTCGCCTGTTGGGCATTGTTCTCACCCCACTCCTTGCTCAAACCCCTGTTTGTTGAGTCTGTATTGTTCAGAGTAACGAAATCATTGAAAGATTCATAGTCACCACCTGTAAAGTTGAATGACGGACGGAAGAGCAAAGAGGTCTTGTCTGAGATCTTGTACTCAATCTCGCCACCTATCCTATGGCCGTCACTTCTTGAAAGTTCATATCCTGTCTCATAGTTGTACATGATATTGTTGTCAGAGAGCATGGTCTCCTTAATCTTCTTCTCCTGTACATTTTTGTCTGAACCACTGTACATGTAGTTGCCTGTAAGTTCCAATTTGCCGTCAAAGAGTTCAGTTGCCGCATTCACTCCTCCCATCCATGACTCTGTAATACCATTGCCGGTAAACATTCCTCTACCGCCTCCCATACCTCGGCCACCACGCATTCCACCCATCATTGAGCCGGCCATATCCATAAAACCTCTATTATTTGTATTGTTGGCATTTCCAATAACGCTCACCTGGCTGGTTTTGGTAAAGCGTCCCAACATTCCGGCAGCCTGATACCTCTCCTCTGTACCGTAACCACCCATGAGATTTCCAAACCAGCCGTTCATCATACCCTTTTTGATACCCAAGTCAATTACAGTCTCCTCCTCTCCATCATCAATTCCGGTAAACTGGGCCTGCTCCGACTTGCGCTCAACAACCCTTACCTTATCTACAATTTTGGCAGGAAGGTTCTTGGTAGCCAATTGAGGGTCATCAAGGAAGAAGGTCTTTCCCTCAATCATAATCTTGTTGATCTCCTTGCCGTTGGCTGTAATCTTTCCCTCTGAATCAATCTCAATTCCAGGGAGTTTCTTCAAAAGTTCCTCAAGCATATCAGAATCATTCACCTTCACTGCAGCGGTATTGTACTCCAAAGTATCCTTCTTTACGACCATTGGGTTTGCCACACCTGTAACCACAATTGACTCAAGTTGGTTTATATCCTCCTGCAAATAGATCTGCCCCAAATCATTTGCACCCTTCTTTATATCAAAAGTGAAACTCTCGGTCTTGTACCCCATGAACTCTATGGTTACGGTTGCCCTGCCCACTCTCATGTTCGGCACTACAACAACTCCATTATGGTCACTCAAGGCATATCTTGTTGCAGTCTGCTCTCCAATATATTTTCCCGACATTGTTGCAAACTCAATCGGCTCCTTTGTAAGGCTGTCCAACAGCACCGCCTTCATATAAGTTCCTTTAGCCTGGGTTCCTACCTGCGGGTCTGCCTCCAAAACATTTCCGTCCGATGCTGCATATGCCATCAAATCAAATGCAAAAATTACAACTGACACCAACAGCAGTTTCAATGAAAAATTTCTATACATCCAAATTCCGTTTTTTAGGTTTTACGCTTGCTTTGACAATTCAAACTTTAAAAAGTTAAATCAGTTACTTAATTATTTTTTGCGGATTGTTCTTTACAAAACTCTCCCATGATGTGTTCCTTGAGTACTTGCCGTCGGGAGACTCCCTGTTATAACCGTGGCAAAGCGATATGGCAAGGGCATCAGTAGCATCCATATACTCCTGCGGCATATCAATACCCAACAATCTCTGTACAAGAACAGCCACCTGCTCCTTTGATGCGGCACCACTTCCTGTAACCGCAAGTTTTACACTGCGGGGCGAGTATTCGAATATGGGGATATCCCTCATGAGAGCCGCAGCAATTGCTGCCCCCTGCGCTCTCCCCAACTTTAACATGACCTGTGCATTTTTGCCATAAAATGGGGCTTCTATGGCCATTTCATCAGGCATATACTTTTCAATGAGGGCTGCAACCTCTTTTGTAATTCTCTTAAGGGTAACAAAGTGGTCACTCTCTTTTTTCAGGTTTACGACGCCCATATCTACATATGTACATCTTCTTCCCGACAGATGAACGACCCCAAAACCCAATATCTGGGTTCCGGGGTCAATTCCTAATACAATTTTATCTTTAGGTTCTGCCATTAGTCAATCTCAGCGAAACCTGTATATTTCTGCAATACTGCCGGAATCCTTACCTTTCCGTCAGGAGTCTGGTTGTTCTCAATCAGCGCGGCAAGGATACGTGGCAATGCCAATGAACTGCCGTTAAGGGTATGTGCCAACTGGATTTTTCCATTCTCATCCCTGTACCTCAATTTCATTCTGTTTGCCTGGAACGACTCGAAGTTCGAAACGGAACTTACCTCAAGCCATCTCTTCTGGGCTGCAGAATATACCTCAAAGTCATATGTGAGTGCCGAAGTGAAACTCATGTCACCGCCACACAATCTCAAGATTCTGTATGGCAACTCAAGTTCCTTTACAATGCTCTCAACATGCTCTACCATCTTGTCAAGCGCGGCATATGAATTTTCAGGCAACGACAACTGCACTATCTCAACCTTGTCAAACTGGTGCAGACGGTTCAAGCCCCTCACATCCTTGCCATAAGAGCCTGCCTCCCTTCTGAAGCACTGTGTATATGCTGTCATCTTTACAGGAAAATCCGCTTGATTAAGAATACAATCCCTATAGATGTTTGTTACCGGAACCTCCGCTGTAGGAATAAGGTAAAAATTATCAAGATTCACATGGTACATCTGCTCCCCCTTGTCAGGCAACTGGCCTGTTGCATATGCCGAAGCCTCATTTACAACCAACGGCGGCTGCACCTCAAGGTAGCCTGCCTCTGTATTCTTGTCAAGGAAGTATGAGATAAGGGCCCTCTGTATTTTTGCACCTTTACCTTTATATACAGGGAAACCTGCACCAGTAATCTTAACGCCCAAATCAAAATCAATGAAATCCAAAGATTTGGCAAGTTCCCAATGAGGTTTTGCATTCTCACACAACTCCGGTACTATTCCACCCTCCTTTACGACAAGATTGTCCTCTGCTGTTTTTCCTGCCGGAACAATATCGCATGGTATATTCGGAAGCAATACAAGATTCTCGTTCATCTCCTTGTTCTGCTCCTCCATCAACTGCTCCAACTCCTTTGACTTCTCCTTAAGTTCGGCAACCTTGGCCTTGACAGCCTCGGCCTCCTCTCTCTTGCCCTGCTTCATAAGTCCTCCAATCTCCTTGGCTTTCTGGTTCTGCTCTGCCAAAATGGAATCCATCTGAGTCTGGTAAGACCTGCGAAGTTCATCCGCTTTCAAAATTTTTGCAACTGTCTCCGCTGCATCAAAATTCTTGACAGCCAATTTTTCAATCACAAAATCGGGCTGTTCTCTCAATAATTTAAGCGTTAGCATATCTTTTAAATATTTGTTTCAATGAAAAAGGAGCATCCGCAGGACGCTCCTCTATACAATCAGTTACAGCACCCTCTGTTAGTTGAAAGGCACTACCGATACATACGATTTGTTATCAGCCTTTTTGGTGAATTTAACCATACCGTCAATTAGTGCAAATAGAGTATGGTCTTTCCCCATTCCAACATTCAAACCTGGATTGTGAACTGTTCCTCTTTGACGAACAATAATGTTGCCTGCTTTAGCGTTTTGTCCACCGAACAATTTAACGCCTAATCTTTTGCTATGTGATTCACGGCCGTTCTTTGAACTACCTACACCTTTCTTGTGAGCCATAAAACTTTAATTTTTAATTAAGCGATTGATTCAATCTTAATTTGGGTTAAACATTGACGATGACCATTCTTCTTCTGGTAACCTTTTCTGCGTTTTTTCTTGAAAACAATAACTTTGTTTCCTTTAACGTGCTCAAGGATAGTAGCCTTAACAGCAACTCCACCTACGTATGGAGTTCCAATCTGAACTGAGCCATCATTGTCGGTTAATAAAACTTTGTCAAATGAAACAGATGCACCTGCTTCCTCCTGTAGGCGGTGTACATAAATTTTTTGGCCCGCCTCCACTTTAAATTGTTGTCCGGCAATATCTACAATTGCGTACATATTAATTATTTTAACGGTTTTGATAGCAAGCGGTTAATCCTAATTAACTCTTATCCAATAGCTTAACTACCTTTTACTAAATTTTGGACTACAAAAGTAGCATATTTTATCCATTTGGCAAAAAATTATTAAAAAAAATGTATTTTTGCACATATTAAAACATCATTATGGACTCACCCTTCTTCTATACAGATATTGTTACCGGACCCGCATTCATCGGCAGGGAGAAAGAGGTTTCAACAATCTGTGACTACATAAAGTCAAAAAGGAACATTCTCCTCTACGGACCTGCCAGAATCGGCAAACGTTCGCTTATACAGAATGCCCTCAACAGATTGTCCAACGAGTCATACAGATATACGCTCTTTAAGGTAAACCTCTTCAACATAAGATGTATAGAGGCCTTTCTTCTGCGATATACCAATATCCTGCTCTCATACTTTGCCACCTCTCCAATGGAGTGGAACACCATGCTAAGGAAATATCTTCCTTCAGCCCCGTATGCACTTGATGAGGAGAGCGACAAGCCTTACCTTACCTATACAACAAAGGAACAACTCTCCAATGAGCAGATCATAGAACTGCTCAATCTTCCCGACAGACTTGCAAAGGAGTCGCACAGCAATATAATCATCTATTTTGAGCAGTTCCAGGATATAAGCCTCTTTGATGATGCGCACCGCTTCTTCAGGCTCTTTGAAAGGTGCATGCAGGAGCATATCCACATCAGTTACATATTGACCGGAGAGCGCAAGAACGCCATGGATGAGATCTTTGAAAAAGAGAGGTACTTCTACAGACTTGCCGAAAAGATTGACCTCAAACCGATAAACAGGAAGAGATTTGCCGATTTTATAGTAAAGGGCTTCCTCAAGGCCGGAAAGGTAATACAGCACGAGCAGGCCGAGACAATATACAATGCCGTTGAAGGTGACCCATGGTACACGCAACATCTGGCAGACATATGCTACAGCATGACCCAGGGCTACATGAGCGACAAGGTGATACCGCAGGCCCTCCAGTCACTTATTAACCTGCACGATTTCCTCTTCCACTCAATAGCATATGGCTTGAGCAGACACCAGTTGCGCTTTATAAAGGCTCTTCTTGAAGGAGTGACCAAGTTCAGTTCTGCGGATATACTCGACAGGTACAACCTCAACTCCTCGGCCAATGTAAACAGGATAAAGGAGGCTCTGGCCAAGAAGGAGATACTTACTGTCAACGAGGACAGGGAGATTGTCTTTATTGACCCACTTTTCAAGTTATGGTTTGCCAAATATTTCTTTATTAAGTAATAACTCTATAATTTAAATACATACTGACAAGATATGAAGAAGAAGATTGTAGTTTTGAGCGGTGCCGGCGTAAGCGCCGAAAGCGGAATAAGGACATTCAGGGACAGCAACGGTCTATGGGAAGAGTATAGAGTTGAAGATGTGGCTTCAATTGACGGATGGCGCAGGAACAAGGAACTTGTTCTGGATTTCTACAACCAGCGCCGCAGGGCCCTCAAGGATGCGGAGCCTAACCGGGCCCATGAAATCATAGCGGAACTGGAGGAAAAATATAGGGTATGTGTTGTAACACAAAACGTTGACAACCTCCATGAAAGGGCAGGAAGCAAAAGGGTCATCCACCTTCACGGCGAACTCACAAAAGCCAGAAGCACAAAGGATGAAGAGAAATCATACGATATCGGCTACAACGACATCCACCTTGGCGACATGGCTCCAGACGGTGGGCAGATGCGTCCCTTCATCGTCTGGTTTGGCGAGAGTGTACCAAAACTCTCCGAAGCGGCCAAAGAGGTACAGACGGCAGATATACTTATAATAATAGGTACATCACTCAACGTCTATCCTGCGGCAGGACTTGTAAACTATACCAAGCCCGACTGCAAAATCTACCTTGTTGACCCTCAGCCTATGCCACTCGATATGGACAACTTCACTCAAATACAGGAAAAGGCTACCGTGGGAATGGAGAAAATAAAAGAGGAACTCTTCTGAGAGTTCCTCTTTCCTTTTCCTGGGTGTTCCGGCACTAATACTCAAGCACACCGGCAAATCCGTCCATTGAAGTGACGAGTATGCGGTTTTGTCCGAGCGGCTGAACATAATTTATAAGTGCCATGCCAAATCTGTGTTTCCAGGCAATTGAACCGTCAATGCAGTTGAGTGCAACAATATCTCCCTTGTCTGTGGCAATGAAGAGCAATCCTGCGCCCTCCTTGCCCTCTCCGGCTATGGAGGTTGTAGGGGTAGGACTTATCTCATAACCATATTCTGCATTGGATTTCCACAACATCACAGGAACCACCTTGTCTGTAACAACACCATCCTTCACAACAGGAGAGGTCTCCGTTGTTGAGTATGCGTATACAAAGTGTGTCATCGTCTTTACATAGTATGCACTCTTGTCAGGAGAGAGGCCTACTGACTCCCTTCCGCCTTCTGCCCTCCACAACTGTCTGCCAGTTTTGGCATCAAGGGCATAGGTTACACGCTCCGGCGTTGCAAATATTATCTTGCCGTTTGCCTTTACCGGCCATGTTGCTGCAGGAGAGAGCATCCTGCTGCCTCCATTACTCCATGTCCACTGCAATTTTCCATCAGCAGGATTGAAAGAATAGAGAGTATTTGCCCAATCACCTATAACCACCTGCTCTTTATCGACGAATGGCTTGGCCTCAATGAAACCCTTTATTTTGTCATAACACCAAAGCAATTTTCCACTCTTGAGATCAAGCGCCCTGAAACAGTTGTCAGATGCTCCGATAAAGACCTTTCCACCATATATCGCAGGCGATCCCAATACCGATTTGCCACACTCAAAACTCCATCGTTTTTCACCTGTAGCAAGATCAAGTGAATAGACATTATTATCTGTGGAGCCGAATACAACCAGTCCGCTCCCTACTGCAGGGGTTGAGAAGAGTTTGCCGGCACTCCCGTGGCTCCAGATAACCTCTCCTGTTGACGCATCAAGCGCATATACCATACCTGCAGTATTTGTATATATAACCATGCCACCATCAAGTTTTCCGACAGACCTTTTGCCATCTGCCATCTTGCCGTTCGGCATCACATAGATTGCTCCGGCACCGATATCACTGTTGTCCTGCCTTTTCCATACCGCCTTTACATTAGGGTAGGCCCCATTCACACTGTAATCCCTCTTTGGATACTCCACACCGGGATCAAAAGCCTCTCCCCTGCTCATGCGGAGCGTAAACCATGGATAGCCGGTCTTGGGCTCTACAGGCACATTTCCGCTGGCACTTCTTATACCCTTTTCGCCTCCGGCAGTTGTTCCCTTTACCGCTTTTGTACCACCTGCAATCCTCTCGCTGAATGTTATTACAGAACCCTCAACCTTTACAATTGTATATCCCGGGCCCTCCTTGCCAGTACACATTGAAGAGCGTCCTATAACAGCAGGTATGCCCTCATACACCATAGGTCTGTTCTGATGCCAGTGCCCGCTCATTATCAGTTGGGTATTCATCCGCTTCAAGATGTCAAGAACCTGAGAATAGTTGAGCATTGATGTATCCATAGGATAGTGGTTTATGAAAATAAGCGGCTGCTGCGGATCTATGGTCCTTGAGATTGAATCGAGCCACACCATACTTTCACGCGGCAAAAGTGCCGGTGCCATCCTCATATTCGGGCCACTGTTGGTTCCGACAAACTTTATACCTCCATAATCAAATGCAAACTCCTCATACCCGAAAGTCTTCACAAATGTATTGCATCCGCTCTCCGACCACTTTGCATCATGGTTTCCGGCCACAATGTAATAGGGCTTCTCCAATTTGTCAAAAATCGATTTGGCAAGGGCTATCTCCTCGTCGGTTCCGAACTCAGTTATATCTCCGGCAAATATTGAGAACTTGAGGTCAGGATTCCTGTTTATATCATCAATACAAGCCTGTGCATCTTCAACACTCTTTGCCCCCAAAGCAATGTGTATATCCGACAGATAGGCAAATGAAAAGTCAAATTCAGTTTTGTGGGCCTCCTCTGATTTTTCCTGCTGCGCAGAGAGTTGCACACTAAAGGTAAAGGAGAGAGCCAATAGTGCGGCCATTAGTTTTTTCATAATAGGTTACATCAATTTAAAAAGGGCATGGCCCAATATGAGTCCTGCCCCAAAATCATCACTTTTATATAATTTCAAAATCTTTCGAAAGCATCCATCCCTGGCGTCCGTCAGAGAGTTCAACCCTGCTCCATTGTCCTACATTCTCAATTATATCCACTTTTGTTCCCTCATGCAGGATAAAGAGGTTGCCACCTGTAGAGTTAGGGGCACTCTTGACATTGCTTACAGGAACTAGGAGTATTGCACTTTCCGCCCTCTCAACATTGTTCTTCAGGTTCAGCGAGAAGAGGAACGATGCGAGGGTAAGCAGCAATAAGAGACAGACCGCCACAAATGCAAGTTTGCGCTGCGCCGTGCGTGGCGCATATCTGAACGCCAGAAATGAGAGCGCCGCCATCATAAACAGCAAGATGCCTGTCCATGCCCATTTGTCGGAGGACATCGTATTTCTCAACTCCTTGATCCATGTAGCAAGTATAAACTCCGGTACACTCTCTATCTTGTCAAGGATCTTAAGCCTTGCTATCTCAAGGTTGTGCTTCACATCTGCATTTGCAGGATCAAGTTTGAGGGCACGTTCATAGTAGAGGATGGCCTTTCCGTCTTCCTGCAGTTTGTAGCAGGCATTTCCCATATTGTACCACAATCTTGCAGATACATAACCATCTTTCTCTATATGTGCATATATGTCAAGTGCTTTGGCATACTCGCCCAATGAGTAGGCATCATTTGCCCTTGACCACAAGGAGTCCCTGTCAACGGCAAAACCCAAATGTGACATAAGGACAAATACCAATATATATACAAATCTCTTCATACTACAATTTGTTTTCAAGGTTAGAAATTGTCTCCATTGCCTTCCCGTACTGTTCGGCCATTGCGCCTGCACCTCCGGATTGCGAATAGCGCGCCATCTCGCACTCCTCAAGCAGAGTCATGAAAGAGTCTATATTCTCATCTCCTGCACCCTTCTGCTCAAGCACTTCCCTGATGGTATCACGCTGCATATCTGAGAACTGAATGGCCAGTTTGTCGCTTATATACCCAAGCATGGCCTTGTGGAGTTCCTCATAGAACGGCGTATGCAGGTTCTCCTTCATATACACCTGAGCCTGTTTCAATCTCATCCTTGCCACCTTGTTGGCCTTTTTGTTGCGGGTCCTCTTTACATCACCCTTCAATTTTGCGTGCCTTGCAAGAAGCCTGTCGGCAACAAAACTTAAAAGAAGAATAAGGGCCATTACAGCAAAGAAGAGGATACTTCCCATAAAGAATGCACCTTTTTTTGCAAGGCGTGCCGATGATGTTGATATGTAGCGGATGTCGTTTCCAAGATTTACCACCTGCTGTTTGTTCACACCCATTACCATCTGGCCGCCATGCATTGAGGCATCTCCAGGGGTAACCTTGAGCCTCAAGGTATCACTCTTGAGGGTAACATACTTGCCCTTTGCAATGTTATAATATGAATACTCCACCGGCGGAATCTCAAAGATGCCCTCACTGCGCGGAATGAATGGGAACTCAAAAACCTTTTTGCCCTTCATTCCATTTGCACCATTTGTAAAGTTATTGGTGCTCTTGACGTCATATTTTTCAAAGTCTGCAGGAAGGTCAACCATTGGAGTCTCAATGAGATTGAGGTTTCCTGCTCCTGATATCTCTACCATAAGGGCTCCCGCCTCATGAGCCTTGATGCTGTCCCTGTTCAAAGATACGTTCATTGAGAACTCACCCACGCCACCGCCGAAAGATGAAGGGGCACCTGACGGCAATTGGCTGACATTGATCTTGACAGCAGATGTAGTGAGCCTCTTCTTGACAGTCTGGTACGAATCAAAAAAGTCATCAAACATGCTTCTTCCTCCACCCGAACTTCTCACCTGTATAAGACAGATCATCTCTGCAGGATCTACTGTTATCTCTCCTGTCTGCTGCGGAAGGAGCATATATTTTCTCAATACAGCCGAGTTGTAAATCTGGTTGTTGTAATTCTCCCTTACAAAGTTGATGTTCTGAGGCGTCTCAAGTTCCTGACTCCAGAAACCGTTGAATACCGGGAACCTTATATCCTCAAATCCGGCAACGGGTACCCTGGTATAGAGTTTGAGGGTAGCCACTATAGGCTCTCCCTTTACAACCTTTGTTTTGCTGAACGAGAGTCTGAGGAATATCTCTTCAGATGAGATCTCCCCTCTGTTCCTTACACTTTGTGATGTAGCGGCATTGCCTGTAACCTGGCCCTGATGGGTCTGGGTTGATGCAGATGTATTGTTTCCAACCACTTCTATCTCTATCCCTTTAGCAGTATAGACCTTTCCGCCTATTGTAGCAGAAGCCTCTGCCACAGAGACTTTGCCGGTTGTGTTGGCCCTTAAAATAAGGGTATAACTCACTTCATATGAGTCAGTCCTCTTGCCATTTATGATTCTGGTACTGGTCATACGGGATGATGTTGGGCCGGCCAACAGATCCAAACCCACAAGTGTTGGAGTTGTAAAACTCTCTATCTCGGCATCAGCCGTATACACAACCCTGAAAATTTCATCCTTCTCAACCACATTTGGAGCATTTACTGTAAAATTCTGCGCAAATGAGGATATCCCCGTCATCACGAACAAAATGAGCAGCAAAAAACATCTGCCTCCATTCCGGAAAATTTTATGCATCATATCTACCAATTTTTCTCTTTCTGTTTAGATTTCAAAGCCTTGACCTTCTCCTTATTGACCTTGTCCTGAGTCTGGTTCTCCTTCTCCTGCATTGCCTGAAGCATCTGTTCAGCAGCCTGAGGAGTTATTTTTGGAGGAGCGGCCTGGCCCTGATTCTTGTCCTGACCATTATCCTTCTTCTGGTCCTGGTTGTCTTTGTTGTCTTTGTTATCCTTGTTATCCTTGTTATCCTTGTTGTCTTTGTTGTCTTTATTATCCTTGTTGTCCTGATTGTCCTTGTTCTGATCCTGGTTCTGGTCTTGATTCTGATTCTGATCCTGATCCTGGTTCTGATCCTGGTTCTGCTGGTTCTGGTTATTTTGCTGATCCTCCAGTTTCTTCTGCGCATATGCCAGATTGGTCTTGGTATCAATATCTGCAGGATTACGTTTCAGAGCCTCCTTATATGCCTGTACAGCCTCAGAATACTTTTTCTGCGCAAGATAAGAATTTCCAAGATTATGGTAAACATCTGCAGGAGCAGAACTCCTGCTTTTTACCTTTCCCTCCTTCCAGTCAACCTCAAGCGGAATTCTTCCCACACTGTCTGCTGCACTGGAGTAGTTTTTCTCTGCATTGGCAGCATCATCCATTCTATAGAGGGTATTGCCCAAATTATAATTTGCCGCAACAGAGAGTGAGTCCTTTATCAAGGCCTTTCTATATTCAACCTCCGCCTCCTTATAATTCTCCTTTTCAAAAACCCTGTTGCCCTTCCTTACCTCCTTGCGGTCTACCTGTGCAAAGAGTTGGCTTCCCGACAGCAACATTACCACTGCCACCGCAAAAATATTCTTGCCCATCCTTCTGTTTCCTACCAAAAATTCCAACAATAAAAATACAAGCGCAATTGCAAAGAAATACATATACTGCTCATCAAAATCCTCGAATACCTGCGATTTGAACTGCTGCGACTGCAACTCCCTCAACTGGTCAATGACCGGGTTCAGACCGAACTCCGTACTACCGGCCTTCACATAGGCTCCGTTACCGGCAGCAGCAACCTCCTCAAGTATCTTTTCATCAAGTTTGGTAACTACAATATTTCCATCCTTGTCCTTCAAAAGGTCGCCATCCACTGGAATGGGTTTTCCCTCAGGCGACCCTACACCTATGCAGAAGACCCTGATTCCCTCCTCTGCCGCCAGTTTGGCCGCTGCAACCGGATCATCCTCATGGTTCTCGCCATCGGTTATGAGTATTATGGCCTTGTTGTTCTCACCCATCTGTCCCTGAACACTGAAACTTCTCATTGCTGTCTCTATGGCATCCCCAAGCGCTGTGCCCTGGACAGGTACAGACTCTGTTGTTATTGTATTGAGGAATATCTTTGCAGAGACATAGTCGGTTGTTATGGGAAGTTGTACAAACGACTCTCCGGCAAAGACAATGAGGCCTATTCTGTCGCCCTGCAACTTGTCCACAAGTCTGGAGATTGCGAGTTTTGCCCTCTCAAGCCTGTTGGGAGAGTAATCCTCTGCCAACATTGAATTTGAGACATCCAGGGCAATCATTATCTCGGCCCCCTTTCTCTCACTCTCCTTAAGGCGCGCCCCCATCTGCGGACGTGCAAGTCCTATCATGAAAAAGAACCAGGCCAATGAAAAGAGTGTAACCCTTACCCACCCCTTGTAGCGCGAACGGGTAGGCATAAGTTTCTCTATCAGGCGTAAATCGCCCAATTTCTCCATCTTTTTCTTTCTTCCCCTCCTGTAAAGGGCATAGAAAATGAAAAAGAATGGAATCAAAAATATCAAAAGCAGATATTGCGGTGTAGCAAACTGTATCATATCCTCTCTCCTGTTAATCTGGAATCTGTTTAACGACAAACATTCTCAATAGCATCTCCAAAACAATGGCAGCAAGGGCTATCAGGGCAAAATTCATGAAAAGTTCCTTATAGAGCGGAAAGGAGTCCACAAATGTCCTGCTCTTCTCCATCTTGTTTATCTCTCCATAAATTTCAAGCAATTTGGTATTGTCGGTTGCCCTGAAATATTTACCATCAGTCTCCTGCGCAATTTTCTCCAAAAGAGGTTCGTCAATCTGCACCTCAACCTGCTGCAACTCTATTCCGAACGGAGTCTGCACAGGGTATGGAGCAGTTCCCATAGCACCCACACCTATAGTGTACACCCTTATGCCATAGGTCTTTGCTATTTCTGAAGCCATCTGCGGAGATATCTCGCCAGCATTGTTCACACCATCTGTAAGAAGGATCACAACCCTGCTCTTTGCCGGCGAATCCTTTAGACGCGCAACAGCGGTAGCGAGTCCGTTTCCTATTGCAGTTCCATCCTCTATAATGCCGCAATCAATCTCCTTGATAAGGTTTATGAGGGTGGCCCTGTCGGTGGTAAGTGGAGACTGTGTATAACTCTCACCGGCAAAAACTGCAACACCTATCCTGTCTGACGGACGTTCAGCCACAAATTTTATTGCAATCTCCTTGGCGGCATTTATTCTGTCGGGAATAAAATCCCTTGCAAGCATACTGGTTGAAACATCAAGGGCAAGCATAATATCAATACCCTCGGTATCAACTTTTTCAAAGGTAGAGGATGAACGCGGACGCGCAATTGCCACAATAATTGCAGCAAGCGCCACCATCCTCAACACAAAAGGCACATGCCTGAGGAACTTCTTGAAACCTCCCCCCTTATGTTGCCAGGGCTGCAATGACGATACCAGCATATAAGGGGCAAGACCCTTGACCTCCCTGTATATGTAGAGTGCCGCTACCGGAACAAGCAGCAAGAGCAGCCACAATAATTTAGGATATTCAAAAAACATACTACTTACCCTCCTTTTCTTCCTCCAACTCTTTCATATAAGTTGAATTTACAAATCTTACTGCCACAGGAATAACCTCCTCATTTTCACCTACAGACGGCACATACTTGGCAAATTTGACCAAATCTGCCACCCTGAAGAGTTCGTCAAGTTCCCTGCGAGGTTTCTCCTCGATCTCCACATCTGCAAGGCTCTCCATTATTTCAGAAGAGGTCTTCTCCATTGCACTTACGCCATAGCGCCCCTCGATGTACTCCCTCAAGGTATCTGTAACACCTGTATAGAACTGCTTCTCCTTTCCGCTCTGCCACAATTTCTGTGAATGGATCTTGTCGAGTTCCCTTAAGGCAACAATATGTGGCGGATCCTGTACTATAGGTCTGCCAAAGAAATCACGGTTCTCTCTCCTGTACTTTATATATCTGTAGAGCAGATATGCCAATAATATGACACCAATTCCCAAAAGTACCCAAGGAATCACCTCCTTGAATGTAATCGGGTAATTGATCTGCCCTTTGATATCCATAGGAACAAAGTCCGTAGTATCTACCTGGATTGTATTGACCGCAAGAAACGGCATCTCAAATGAGAGTGTATCAGGAGCAGCGTTGTGTGGGTTTATAACAACAAGAGGCATGGGCAACTTGTAGTATCCGCTGTCGAATGATGTCAGCAGCATCTTTGCCTCCAGTTCCTTAATACCTTTTCTTATTGAGAGTGTATCAATTTTGAAATCTGCCACGACCTCCACCTTTGCTCCGGTTGTATCACTCTGGAGCAGTTGTGAATATGGCATAACATAAACCGAGTCCTTCTCGGCAATACACAATACCGTACTCCAACGTATCTGGTCACCAATCAGAATGGAATCCCTCGACAACACGCTCTCCCTCACTGCCGGCTCCTGCGCCGTAAGGGTCATTCCCACAAAAAGCAGAAATGCTGCAAGGTACAAAGTTCTACATATTCTCTCCATATCTCTATTTTCCTTTAAACAGGGCTATCAGACCCTTTACATAATCCTGGTCGGTACTAATGCTCACGCAATCAACCTTGAACTTGTTGAAGAGTTGCCTTGCATTCTCAAAGACACCTATACTCCAGGCATTGTAGTGATTGCGTACAGATTTGCTTGAGGTATCAACCCACATCTGCCTGCCGCTCTCTGCATCCCTGACCCTTATCAGCCCTACATCAGGAATGCTTCTGTCACGCGGGTCATAGACATTTATCACAGAGATATCATGACGGTTGACAGCAATCTTGAGAGCCTCCTCGTAATTGGGCTTGCTTTCAGGAGTCACATCAAGCAGGTCGCTCAAAAGGAACGCTGTACACTTTTTCTTTATTGCATTGGTAAGGAAACGCAACGCCTCCGATATATTTGTGCCTTCACCCTCAGGCTTGAACTCCAACAGTTCCCTCAATATCCTCAACAGATGGCTTCTGCCCTTCTTTGGAGGGATGAACTTCTCAACCCTGTCGCTGAAGAAGAGGGCTCCCACCTTGTCATTGTTGATTGAGGCTGAAAACGAGAGGACTGCAGCAATCTCTGCCACGAGTTCCCTCTTGCTCTTTGAAACCGAACCAAAGATACTCGAAGAGGAGACATCTACGAGCAGAACAACTGTCATCTCCCTCTCCTCCTCAAAGACCTTGATGTATGGAGAACGCAGACGTGCCGTCACATTCCAGTCCATATTCCTCACATCATCGCCAAACTGGTACTCCCTCACCTCGCTGAACGCCATACCCCTGCCCTTGAAAGCAGAGTGGTACTCACCGGCAAAGATCTGATGTGAAAGAGATCTGGTCTTTATCTCAATCTTCCTTACCTTCTTTAACAACTCGTTATCCATAAACCTTCTTTAAAATAGTATTGAACAGTTCAATGCTGCCATTATAATGCAGAGAGCGGCTGCTATGGAACCTCAACGATATTCATTATATCAGTGATAATATTCTCGGTGGTGATATTCTCGGCCTCCGCCTCATATGTCAAGCCTATCCTGTGGCGCAATACCTCATAACATACCGCCCTTACATCCTCAGGAATTACATAACCCCTTCTCTTGATGAACGCATATGCCTTTGCTGCCATAGCCAAAGAGATGCTTGCACGTGGAGAGGCTCCGTAAGAGATAAGATCCTTCAATTTGCCAAGACCGTAATCCTCAGGAGTTCTGGTTGCATATACAATGTCAACAATATATTTCTCAATCTTCTCATCCATGTACACATCCTTCACTACCGCACGCGCACGCTCTATATCCTCAGGTTTCAACATGGCAGTCGCCTTGGGAAATGAACCTGAATTGTGCATCTTGATGATGAGTTTCTCCTCCTCCTTTTTAGGATAAGTTACCACTACCTTCAACATGAAACGGTCTACCTGTGCTTCAGGAAGCGGATATGTACCCTCCTGCTCAACCGGGTTCTGGGTTGCCATTACAAGAAATGGTTTTGGAAGTTTGTATGTTTCATCACCAATTGTAACCTGACGCTCCTGCATAGCCTCCAAAAGTGCCGACTGTACCTTTGCAGGAGAACGGTTAATCTCGTCAGCCAATACAAAGTTGGCAAAGATCGGACCCTGCTTTACCTGGAACTGCTCACTCTTCTGGCTATAGATCATAGTTCCCAACACATCGGCAGGAAGAAGATCGGGGGTAAACTGTATACGGCTGAACTTGGCATCTACAATATTTGCCAATGTATTGATAGCCAAAGTCTTTGCTAAACCAGGCATACCCTCAAGCAAAATATGGCCATCTGCAAGAAGGCCAATAAGAAGATTCTCCACCAAATGCTTTTGTCCCACAATCACTTTATTCATCTCCATAGTGATGATATCTACAAAAGCACTCTCCTTCTGGATTCTGTCATTAAGTTCTTTTATATTAACGCTCTCCATACTGTTATTATTTTTTATTTACTATCATTCGCTGTCAACTGCCGCTCTGTTGCAGATTGGACATTAAAACAAATATTAAATTTCTTTAGTTTTAAGTTCCTTGCTATATTTACGGTTCAAAACGGGCAAATTTAATAAAATTTTATGAGGTATTTCATCTCTTTATCGTATAATGGCTCCGCATTTTGCGGTTGGCAGATTCAGGAAAATGCCGACAGCGTGCAGGAGGAACTTCAAAAAACCCTTACAATGCTGCTGAAAGAGCCAATTTCCATAACCGGTGCAGGCCGGACAGACACAGGTGTACATGCCATAAACTACATCGCACACTTTGATTGCCAGTCCATTATACCCGATATACCGCACACTGTATACAAATTGAATGCCATTCTGCCTCAAGAGATAGCCGTACACAACATTTTTGAGATGCATGCAGATGCGCACGCCCGCTTTGATGCAGTAAGCAGGACATATAAATATTATATCCACACCAACAAGGATCCCTTTGACAACGGCTTCTCACTTTTTGTCAAACCCGACAGGGTAAATATTGGCCTGATGAACCTTGCAGCGCTCCACTTTCTTGGGGAGCAGGACTTCAGCAGCCTTGAAAAGTTAAATGGCGGCAACAAGACCTCCATATGCAACGTAACACATGCCCAATGGGAGCAGATTGATGAACACCGGTATGTATTTACTGTTACCGCCAACCGGTTTCTGCGCAATATGGTAAGGGCAATGGTAGGCTCACTGCTTGAGGTTGGAGCCGGCAAACGCAAACCTGAATGGATCAAACAGATGCTCTCTGAAAAGAACCGCTCCAGTGCCGGCCAGTCAGTCAACGGCAAAGCCCTCTTCCTTGTAGAGGTCAAATATCCATACCCGCTTGGTCAGGAGGTCAGGAAGTGAGTATGCAGGCCCGATTTTTGTTGACTGCGAAAAATAGATTATTTTTGCAGTTTGCCTCCTGAGAGGCGATGTCCCCTAACGTAAAAAATTAAAAATTATAAATATGTTACTAGCAACTATTCTACAATCCAATGCGGCAGAAATTGCTGCAGAAGCGGTTCCTGTACAGGAGGAACTCTCTTTTTCACTTATTGAAATGGCCTTCAAGGGCGGTTGGCTCATGATTCCGCTTTTCCTTCTTTCGATTGTTACCATTTATCTTTTTGCCCAGAAATGGTGGGCCATAAAGAAGGCGTCAAAAATTGACGAGAACTTTATGAAGGATATACGTGACTGTATTCACGAAGGTAAAATAAAGGCGGCTCTTGCTCTTTGCGAAAAGACCGACACTCCAATCTCAAGACTTATAGAGAAGGGTATTGAGCGTATTGGACGTCCGCTGTCTGATATCCAGACTGCGGTAGAGAATATGGGTAATGTTGAGGTTGCACGTCTTGAAAAGGGTCTGCCGATGCTTGCAACAATTGCCGGTGGCGCTCCAATGATCGGATTCCTTGGTACTGTTATGGGTATGGTGCAGGCTTTCTACAATATGGCTGCAGCGGGTAACAATATTGATATTACCCTATTGTCGGGAGGTATTTATACAGCAATGGTAACAACTGTTGCAGGTCTTATTGTAGGTATCATGGCTTACTTTGGATACAATTTCCTCACTTCCCAGGTTTCAGACCTTGTGTTCAAGATGCAGAACAATACAATCGAGTTCATGGACCTTTTGCATGAGCCTGTAAAATAGTTCTTTACAAAGCACTTGAGACTCAGCGGCACACTGCTAAACTAAAATATAACCGAACAAGTCAATAACTATATAAAATGGCTATAAAACAGAGAGCAAAGGCAGAGGCATCGTTCAGCATGTCGTCAATGACAGATATTGTATTCCTGTTGTTGATTTTCTTTTTGGTTACATCAACTTTAATCAATCCTAATGCACTCAAACTGCTTTTGCCTAAGAGTACAAACCAGATTTCTGCCAAACAGCAGGTTAGTGTATCAATCAAGCATTACCCTTCAAAGAACACTTTTACATTCCATATAAACGGCAACAAGAAACCTGTGACATTTGACAACGTTGAACCTGCACTTCAGGAGTTGCTTATGGCAAGTGATGATCCCACATTCTCAATTTACGCCGACAAGACAGTTCCAATTGAGCAGGTTGTCAACCTTATGAACATTGCAAAAAGGAATAAATACAAGGTAATTCTGGCTACATCTCCAGAATAGGCCCGGGATTTGCAACAAATAAAAAGTGGCTTCATACCAACAAGGAGGGAGTTAATGGTTAAGGTACCGGATAAAAATAGGAAAGATCTCAGAAAAGGAGGCATGATTGGAGCAATTGCAACAGTTGTGTTCCACTCTTTTCTGTTTCTTTTTTTCATTTTTACCGGCATGAAACATGTTGAAAAGCAGGAGGAGACGGGCATACTCCTTGACTTTTCAGAACCTGCAGTTCCTGTTGAAGAGCAGGAGCCTCCCAAACCCATTGAGGTTAAGGCCGGGAATGAGCCAAAGGCCCTTGATGCCGATCCGAACAGGGAGATAAGACTGGTGCAGCAGGCACAGGCTCAGGAGGTTGGAACAAAACCGTCAGAAGGCAAGGCCTCTTCAATTGGCCCCGACGGTGATGTAGAGAAGCCGGAACCCAAAAAGGTGGAAATTAACCAAAGGGCTCTATTTACCTCCGCAAACAACAAGAAAAAGGATACTTTGGCAGCCCAGACCGCAAAGAAGATTTCCGGCGCACTTCAGGGAGGCCACCCCGACGGCAATACACGCACAGGTGCCACTGATGGGAGACCGTCGGCCCAACTCCATGGAAGGAATATTGTAGGCTCATTGCCTTTCCCTTCATATGAGGTAAATAGTGAGGGCAAAGTGGTTGTGAAGATTCTGGTTGACCAGTACGGCAAGGTTACCAATGCAATTCCTGGAGTTTCCGGCACTACAGTGCAGGATAAAAAATTGTGGGAAGCGGCAAAAGATGCAGCACTAAAGGCTGTATTCAATATCAGCGATTCTGCCCCGACTCTTCAGGAGGGCACCATTACATATATTTTCAAATTGAAATAGCAGATCCTTCCAGACAAGCCTCATCTCTATTCATACCTCAATGCCTCTATGGGGTCGAGGCGTGAAGCCCGTACAGCAGGAATATATCCCGATGCTACACCTACAACAAAACAGACCAGCACTGCAAAGAGTATCCACACCCAAGGAATTATGAATGATGCTCCCATTATAAGGGCTGTAGCATTTCCAATGGCAATGCCAAGCAGAATTCCCGCCATACAGCCGAACTGGCTTATGACTACAGATTCAAACAGGAACTGTTGCTTTATTCTTGATGCAGAGGCTCCTATAGCCTTTCTTACACCAATCTCCGCTGTACGCTCCTTGACCGATACCAGCATTATGTTCATAAGCCCCACAGCCGCGCCCAGCAGCGTTATGAGTCCTATTACTGCCGCCGCAATGGTTATGGTACCCATGACATCCTTGAGTTCCGAAAGCATGGCATCGCTCTTGACAATCTCAAAATCAGACTCATCCAATGGCGAAAGCCTTCTTATTGAACGGAAGAGTTGCTCGGCATTGCCGTAAAGGAGCGACAAATCTCCGGCCATTGACCTCGGCATGACTCCAATTGTAAAGGAGGTTCCCGACCCTATGAAGTGTCCCCTTGCATTTGAAACAGGTATCAGGAGTTCATTGTCGAGACTATTGCCAAAAGATGCCCCCATCCCCTTTATTACACCAACTACCTCATACCTCACACTGCCCAGTGAAAGCACCTTTCCTAAAGGAGATTCATTTCCAAAGAGAGCATTTGCCACATTTACACCAATAACACATATGTATGAACCCAAATCCACATCATTTGCAACAATTCCACGCCCCTGCGCTATTGAACTGTTCATATACTCGAGGTAGTTCTCATCTGCCGCCACAGCATACATTGTTGGTGTTGAACTGCGGCTCCCATACTTCATTGTGGCATTTATATCTGTAAAGATTGTAACGGCACAACCTTCATTGAAATTCTGTTTGAAGGAGCGCGCCTGAAAGTACGGAATTGAATTTGAATTGCGGATGCGTTTATGCTCCGAGGTGCTTGCCACAACTCTTCTCGGCCCTATGTAGAAGGAGGTCATGCCCATCTTTTCGTAACTTGAAAAGACCTCATGCCTAAGGGCATCCGTTGCAGTGAGCACACCCACAAGCGAGGTTATGCCAATGGCAATTATGAGCATTGTAAGCACAGAACGCAGTCTGTTTGCCTTGATTGACTTTACAGCAACACTCAAGTTCTCCCTAAAAAGGGGCGAAAATATCTTTGAATTCAACACGCACATACCCTCCACAAATTTAAAGCAGTTTACATTCAGATCATATTTCTCTGTCTTACCGCTTCATAACACAACACAGCGGCAGAAACTGAGACATTAAGCGAGTCAAGTTCTCCCAGCATAGGAATTCTTATCCTGGCCTTTGCAGCCTTGCGCCAGAAATCTGTAAGGCCAGTTGATTCTGTTCCCATGACTATGGCTGAAGGCTGTACCATATCGGTGTCATAATACCACTCCGAATCCTGCAACTGGGCGGTAAATATTGTAATCTCATTTCTCTGCAACCATTCCAGAGCCTCCTCATTTGAACAGGCAACAACCTGGTTGGTAAAGACTCCGCCAAGGCTTGAACGGATAAGATTGGGATTGTAGAGATCTGTCAGTGGATCACATACAATTACGGCATCAATGCCACAGGCGTCAGCAGTACGCAGAAGAGCGCCCAGATTACCCGGTTTTTCTACACTCTCCACCACAAGTACAAGAGGATTGGCCCACTTTTTCCCGAACTTGACATCTTCAAGCGCCAGACGCCTCTCCTGCACAACAGCCACAACACCTTCGGTACCCTCACGGTAGGCTATTTTTGAGTATGCCGGCGCCGACAATGAGAAAAGAGCCGTCTCCTTCTCTGGGGCCTGACAGACTCCTGCCGCCTCAGCAGATTGATGCGCCGAGATGAGAAACTCCTCTATCTGTCGGGAAGAGAGTATGGAACTGTTGAAGAAGAGGCTTCTCAACTTGTATCCGTTCCTTATGCATGCCGCTATCTCGCGCAAACCTTCAACTACAAAGAGACCCCGTTCACGGCGTACCTTTGATTTTTCGAGAAGTTGTACCACCTCCTTCAATTTAGGATTCTGTGCAGATGTAATTTCAAGTATTTCCATAATGTCCAAATCTACATTCCGGAGTAAATGAGTAAAGGGTAATCTTGTGGATAACACCCAAGGCTGAGCCTTATAAAGCAAAAAGGGCTGCCGGTGCAATCCATTATAAATTGCGGTCCAACAGCCCATTAAAAGATAATATAGTCTATTTGTAACTCTCCGGCCTCATTTGAGGGAAGAAGAGAACATCCTGAATGGTACTGTTGTTGGTCATGAACATTGTAAGGCGGTCAATTCCAATACCCATTCCGGATGTTGGAGGCATACCATACTCAAGCGCACGTATGAAGTCCATATCAATGAACATTGCCTCATCATCACCCTTGTCCTTGAGTTTGAGTTGCTCCTTGAAGCGCTCCAACTGGTCAATAGGGTCATTCAACTCACTGTATGCATTTGCAAGTTCCTTGCCGCATACAAACAACTCAAAACGCTCTGTAAGTTCAGGATTGGTCCTGTGACGTTTCGTAAGCGGAGATGTTGCAACAGGATAATCGGTAATGAATGTAGGCTGGATAAGATGCTTCTCACAATACTCGCCAAAGATGGCATCAATAAGTTTGCCCACTCCGAATGAAGGGTCTACCGGAACATTCAATTTTTTGCAAACCTCACGCAACTGGGCCTCATCCATACCTGTTACATCTACACCGGCATACTCCTTAATGGCATCAAGCATAGGCAATCTTCTGAATTTGCTGCCAAACTCAACCTCATGCTCTCCAATCTGCACCTTGGTTGTACCGTTCACTGCAACGGCAACCTCTGCAAGCATATTCTCCACAAACTCCATCATCCAGTTGTAATCCTTGTATGCAACGTAGATCTCCATACATGTAAACTCAGGATTGTGGGTTCTGTCCATGCCCTCATTCCTGAAGTTTCTTGAGAACTCATATACTCCCGGATAACCGCCAACGATAAGTCTCTTCAAGTAGAGTTCATTTGCAATACGCAAATACAAAGGCATATCCAGAGTATTGTGGTGTGTAATGAAAGGACGTGCAGTTGCACCGCCAGGTATTGGCTGCAACACAGGTGTCTCCACCTCAAGGTAGCCCTGCTCGTCAAAATAACGGCGCATTGTTGAGATGATCTTTGCCCTCTTTACAAATGTCTCCCTTACATGAGGATTTACAATGAGATCAACGTATCTCTGTCTGTATCTCAACTCAGGATCTGAAAAGGCATCAAACACCTCACCATCCTTCTCCTTTACAATCGGAAGCACACGCAAAGATTTGCTCAACACTGTAAGAGCCTTTGCATGAACGGAAATCTGGCCTGTCTGGGTTACGAAGACAAAACCTTTTATACCTATAATGTCGCCAATATCCAAAAGTTTCTTGAAGACTGTGTTATACAAAGTCTTGTCCTCACCTTCACAAATCTCATCCCTCTTTACGTAAACCTGAATCTTTCCGGTATCATCAAGCAACTCTATGAATGCCGCTGCACCCATGATTCTTCTGCTCATGATTCGGCCGGCAATCGATACATTCCACTGCTCTCCGCTCTGTGGATCAAATTGTGCCGGAATCTCCGCAGCCTTGGCATTTACCTCATAAAGGGCAGCCGGATAGGGTTCAATTCCCAACTCCCTCATCTGAACAACAGCATTGCGCCTGTTCAACTCCTGTTCGTTAAAATTATTCTCCATTATATCGTGTTTTTTCTCAAATCAAAATCAGTTGGTGCAAATTTAATAAAAATTTAAGGAAAACTACGTATTTAAAAGATAAAATGAGTATCTTTGTAGGCTATGGAGATAACCAATTTGAACAGGAAATGGATTGTTAAGGAACCTGGCAACCCTGCACAGGTAAGACAATTGGCGCAAAGCCTTGGCGTTGACCCGGTTTTGGCCAATCTGCTTGTGCAACGCGGTATCCACACCTTTGAAGAGGCAAGACGTTTTTTCCGTCCGGATCTCTCCATGCTTCATGACCCGTTCCTGATGAAGGATATGCATCGGGCTGTTGACAGACTTCACCAGGCCGTCCAGCAGAGTGAAAAAATCCTCATTTACGGAGACTATGACGTAGACGGCACAACTGCCGTTGCTCTGGTATACAAATTCATCAAGAGCCAACTTGGAGGCATTGTTGACTACTATATCCCCGACAGATATGACGAGGGTTACGGCATCTCCTACAAAGGCATTGACTGGGCATATGATAACGGTTTCACTCTCATCATATCGCTTGATTGCGGCATCAAGGCTGTTGAAAAGGTCAAATATGCATCAGGGAAGGGTATAGATTTCATAATCTGCGACCACCACCTGCCTGACGAGGAACTCCCTGCAGCGGTGGCAACACTTGACCCCAAACGCGAAGACTGCAACTATCCGTTTGACGATTTGTGCGGATGTGGCGTGGGATTCAAATTTGTCCAGGGTTATGCACAGAAATATGGAATACCTTTTGAAAAGATACATCCGTTGCTTGACCTTGTGGCTGTAAGTATTGCGGCTGACCTTGTATCTGTTACAGACGAGAACCGTGTTCTTGCGTTTTACGGGCTCAAGCAGATAAACGAGGCACCCGGCAAGGGTCTGTTGTCAATGATAAAACTGTGCGGTCTTGACAAGCACCGCATCACTCTCGATGACATTGTATTCAAGATTGGTCCGCGCATAAATGCCGCAGGCAGAATGGAGAGCGGACGTATGGCCGTAGACCTGCTTACTTCACGCAACGATGAAGATGCCATAAAGATTGGCGCAAGCATAAATGTACACAACAACGACCGCAAGAACATAGACAGGGAGATTACAATCGAGGCAATAAAAATGGCCAAGGAGCAGCCTGGGTTCGCTTCAAAGAAATCTACCATCGTCTACAATCCTTCATGGCACAAAGGCGTTGTGGGCATTGTGGCAAGCCGCCTTGTGGAGGCCTACTACCGTCCGACCATTGTACTTACAAACTCCAATGGCTTTGTAACAGGCTCGGCGAGGAGTGTTGCCGGATTTGACCTGTACGAGGCAATTGAAAAGTGCTCCGACCTCCTTGAAAATTTCGGAGGCCACACCTATGCTGCCGGCCTGACACTTAAGGAGGAGAATCTGCAGATTTTCATAGAGCGCTTTGAGAGTTATGTAAAGGATAAGATTACCAAGGAGATACTTACTCCAATAATACATATTGACTCTTTCCTTGAATTCAAGCAGATTACCCCTAAATTCTTCAGGGTGCTCAAACAGTTCCAGCCTTTCGGACCGGGCAACCTTTCGCCTGTCTTCATAACTGAAAATGTCTATGACAACGGAAACGGACGCAAGGTCGGTACCGACAACGGCCATTTGAAACTTGAACTTATCCAGGAGGATGAGCCTTACCGGCACATCTCGGCAATTGCATTCAACAAATCAGACCACTTTGAGCACATGCAAATGGGCAATCCTGTAGACATCTGCTACTCAATTGCAGAGAACTATTATAGGGGCATAGCAAATATCCAGTTGAGAATAAAGGATATTCACGACAGGGAGGATATTTTCTAAAAAGAGGAAGAATATTTTTGTCTCCCGTTCCACATTCACACAAGGCGTAAAATGCAACCGGGCACACTTGCCGCATATTGACAGGATTGGATATTCTGTTTCGTTCGGTGCTATGATTCAAACTCCACCTCTGCCAATATTGTATCTATGACACTTGCCAATTGGCCATTCTGCGTGCTTATGACACATTTTGAGGATGACCTGTAGGCCTCTTCACGGGCATCCATGAGCCCCTGAACATACTCTGCCAACTCCTCATCACTCTTATCCTTGAGCAGCGGCCTGCTCTCCCTCCGTCTCTTGAGACGCCGTACCAGTTCATCCTTGCTGCAATAGAGGTAGAGTCCGTATGTCTTCTCCCTTACAATTGAAGCACACGCCTCCCTTGTCACTGTCCCACCACCAAGAGCAAGTATCAGATTCTCCTTGCCATAATACTTTTCAACTATCTCCAGCAGGGAATCACGCTCTTCAAGACGGAACGCCTCCTCACCCTTTTGGGCAAAGAAGGCGTTTATTGTCATATTGTACTTTTGTTCTATATACTGGTCAAGATCTATGAAATCATATCTGAGCATCTGCGCAAGATACTTTCCTACGGTACTCTTGCCTGCACCCATGAAGCCGCATAATGAGATAATCATACCGCAATCAATTAGAAGAGTGTAGGGTTGTCATCGTCGTCATACCCTCCGAAACCAGTGGTTGCCGGACTCTGTGGAGCAGCATCCGAAGAGGCTTGGGAACCGGCCTGCAAAGCAGTCTCCCCTCCATTTTCAGGCATCTCCTCCTCCATTGCCGGAGCCTCCTTATGCAAAGGCTCTATGAAGGTTATTGAAGCCACCTCAAACGTAGTTACCCTTTTTCCTTTTGCCTTATAGCCTTTCTTGCCTATAAACTGCTCAACATCAACTGTTTCATCTGGTCTCTTCTCATGCTTGCCGCCAAAATGGACAACCACTTGAGGATATGCGTCAGCAGATATTTCAACAAGCCTTGAGCCCTGACTCTCTGAAATGAAGAGACTTGCAGCATTGCCGCTTGGCTCGAAACTGAAGCGTTTGAGGTAATATGTTCCTGACTCCCCATCAAAATAGATGGCGCTGTAGGTTTTCTGTGTATCAAGTTTCTCAACCTTGAGAATATCGCCCTGGTATCTGTTGCTCAAATCGTAGTTAGTGGTATAGAAAGTACCATCCTTGAGTATTGCCAGAATCATGTCATTGTTATGGAACTCACCGAGGTACTTGCCGTGGGAGTCCTCATTCAGCCTGTTGATATCAGGATCAAACCATATAGGCTTTCCGCCTATTGTTGAAACGCCCTTCGACTTCAACTGCACCTTGTGTATAGGATTCTTTGAAAGTATATTGCCCATAGAGGCCCTTCCCTTGACCGCAATTGAGGCAAAATCAAAATCAAAGATAAGTTTCTTGAGTTTTGGCCTTGGCTTGAGGAATACCTTGAGCACCTCCGCCTCTCCATTAGGATTGGCCGAGAACCACAATATCTGTGAATCCGGCTTGCCTTGGGTCACATCATACTCCTTGTCGCGTGTAACGCTTGTAATTGAGAAACGCTTCACATATACATTTCCAGCCTTGCCATCCCTATAGACCGCATTGTAGATTGTACGGCTGTCGTTCTTGATAAAGACGCCTGCATGTATGATATTCTTCCCGACAAATGCCTTGTCAGTAACCTTTGTGACAATATATTTTCCATTCTTGAGGAAGACTACAATATCATCAATATCTGAACAGTCACAGACATACTCCGCATTGTCATCCCTCTTGAGGTCCATTCCTACAAAGCCCTCAGCCCTGTTCATGTACAACTTGGCGTTGGCAACAGCCACTTTCGTTGCCTCAATGGTCTCAAAGTTTGAAATCTCGGTAATTCTCGGATAGTAGTGCCCGTATTTCTCCTTAAGTTGTGAAAAATAGGCTATGGTATACTCAACAAGTGCAGCAAGATTTCTCTTGACCTCCTCCATCTCCTTCTCAAGTCGGGTGAGTTTCTCCTCAACCTCCTTAACGTCAAACTTTGAAATCTTCCTTACCGGCTTCTCAACCAGTTTAAGGATATCATCCATGACAATAGGCCTGTGCACCAAGTGCTGGAACTGAAGCATTGCCTTGAAAACATCATCCAACTGCTCCTCCCAACTTCTTGCCTCCTGCTCCAATATCCTGTAGACCTTGTTCTCAAAGAAGATCTTCTCAAGTGAGAAGTAGTGCCAACTCTCCTCAAGTTCATTCAGACGTATCATCAGTTCGCTCTTGAGCAGCGCCTTTGTATGGTCTGTATTGTATTTCAAGATCTCGTCAACTCCAATGAAATGGGGTTGCTTCTCCATAATGACACATGAGTTTGGAGATATCGACACCTCACAGTCAGTAAAGGCATAAAGGGCATCTATAGTTTTGTCGGGAGAGATATCATTGTGAAGGGTAATTATTATCTCAGCCTCCTTTGCAGTATTGTCATCAATCTTGCGGATCTTTATCTTTCCCTTGTCATTGGCCTTTAATATACTCTCAATCAATGTGGTTGTAGTTACGCCAAATGGTATCTCTGTAATTGAAAGGGTCTTTTTGTCTACTTTATGTATACGGGCCCTCACCTTTACGGCACCTCCCCTCAACCCTCTGTTGTATCTTGAACAATCAACAAGG
Organism: Bacteroidales bacterium; assembly: GCA_015060245.1. Classification (GTDB taxonomy): domain Bacteria; phylum Bacteroidota; class Bacteroidia; order Bacteroidales; family UBA932; genus Egerieousia. The sequence continues at coordinate 57,687 of SUYU01000007.1, forward strand.
CCTCCTGTAGGGAAATCGGGATAGAGTTCAAAATCCTCTCCCCTCAAATAGGCTATTGAAGCATCAATCAACTCATTGAAGTTATGCGGAAGTATCTTTGAAGCAAGACCTACTGCTATACCCTCAACGCCCTGTGCCAGCAGCAAAGGGAATTTGACCGGCAGATTTACAGGCTCCTGGTTACGTCCGTCATATGAACTCATCCACTCAGTTGTCTTTGGGTTGAAGACAACATCATTGGCAAACTTGCTCAACCGAGCCTCGATATAACGGGGTGCCGCTGCACCGTCTCCAGTAAGGATATTTCCCCAGTTACCCTGACAATCTATGAGTAGATCCTTCTGCCCCAACTGTACCAAGGCATCTCCAATGGAGGCATCACCGTGCGGGTGATACTGCATTGTCTGGCCTATGATGTTGGCTACCTTGTTGTAACGTCCGTCATCTATACGCTTCATCGCATGCAGAATACGTCTCTGTACCGGTTTGAGTCCGTCTGCAATGTGAGGAACGGCACGTTCCAGAATCACGTATGAGGCATAATCCAAAAACCAGTCCTTATACATACCAGTCAACTTATGCTTGAAGTCTCCCTCCTGCAAAAGTTTACTGAACTTGCCGGAATCAGCAGATTCCGACAACTCCATATCATCCTGTATGCTCTCCTGGCCGTTATCATATAGTTCTTCGTCTGTCATTGCGCAAGTCTGATTTACTTCATTATTCTTTTTTATGATTGGATATAGCCGAACTTCTTGAGTTCCCTTTTGTTCTCCCTCCAGTCGGGATCAACCTTCACAAACATCTTGAGATATACCTTTTTCTCAAAGAACTTCTCCATATCCTTCCGGGCCTGTATTCCAACTCTCTTGAGTGCCATTCCTTTAGGGCCGATAATGATACCCTTCTGCGACTCCCTCATCACAAGAATCACCGCATCTATGCTGTATACCTCCTCACTCTCCTTGAATGAGTCAATGATTACCTCTGTGCAATAAGGTATCTCCTTCTGATAGTTCAGAAGTATCTTCTCCCTTATTATCTCGGAAGCGAAGAACCTGAGGCTCTTGTCGGTAAAGACATCCCTGTCATACCATGCAGGCTGCTGTGGAAGCAGTTCAATGATTCTTTTGAAAATTGTCTGCAGGTTGAACTTGTTGAGTGCCGAAGCGGGGAATATCTCCGCCTTTGGAACAAGCGAGTGCCACTGCTCCACAAGTTCAAGCACCTTCTCCTGCGACGACTCGTCTATCTTGTTGATGACAATAAGCACAGGGCAATCCACTTTGGAGAGTTTCTCAACATACTCCCTGTTCTTGTCTATCTTCTCAATCACATCAGTTACATAGAGTATGATGTCAGCATCACCGATTGCTGTCTCAACAAAATCCATCATGCTCTCCTGAAGCATGTAGTTGGGTTTGAGGATACCGGGAGTATCGGAGAAGACTATCTGATAATCATCTCCATTTACAATTCCCATAATCCTGTGACGGGTTGTCTGCGCCTTGGCTGTAACAATGGAGAGTTTCTCACCCACGAAGGCATTCATAAGGGTAGATTTTCCCACATTGGGATTACCTATTATATTTACGAAGCCTGCTCTTATTATTTGTCCTTCATTCTGTTCCATAACCAATACAATTACAGTTCCTACTCGTATGAACCCATTTTAAGCATTGCCACCTCCTGCTCGGTAAGGAATCTCCATTGGCCCCTTCTGAGGTTTTTCTTGGTAAGTCCTGCAAAATAGACCCTGTCAAGTTTCTTTACTTTGTATCCAAGATGCTCAAACATGCGTCTGATAATGCGGTTTCTTCCTGAATGGATCTCCACACCTACCTGGGTCTTGTCCTCATCTACATATGACACGGCATCTGCCTGAATGAAACCATCTTCGAGGGTAATTCCACGAAGCAGTTCACTCAAGTCGGTCTGTTTGAAATTCTTGTCGAGATGCACATGATATATCTTCTTCTTCTCATATGAAGGATGAGTCAGTTTTTCTGCCAAATCACCGTCGTTTGTAAGAAGAAGAACACCTGTTGTAGCCTTATCCAATCTTCCTACAGGATATACACGCTCCTTGCACTTTCCGCTTACAAGGCTTACTACGGTCTTTTCTGCATGAGGATCACTCACTGTTGTAACAAAATCCTTTGGTTTGTTCATAAGGATATAGACCTTCTCCTCTCCTCTGATTCTCTCACCGTTGAATCTTATCTCATCTGCAGGGAACACCTTTGTTCCCAACTCTGTTACAACCTTGCCGTTTACAGATACAAGGCCTGCCGCAATAAAGTCGTCAGCCTCCCTTCTTGAACAGATTCCGCTGTTTGCAATGAACTTGTTCAAACGTACCCCATCTTCAGCACTCTTTACCGGTTGCGGCTTTGGAGCCTCTGTTGCCTTTGCGAATCTTCCGGTGTAACTTCTGCTTGCGCCTGCATTTCTGCCTGCACCTGTTGCTCTTCCTGCTCCTGCCGGTCTGCCGGAACCTGCCGCTCTTGAAGCGCCGCCGTTTCTGCCCGCCGAACCAGGCCTGCCGGCTCCGGCTGCTCTTCCGGTTGCTGAAGTTCTACCATATCCACGCTTTGCCGGACTCTCATCAGCCGAGTTTCTAACTGAGCCTTCTGCGGCTGAGTAGCGTGATCTTCCTGCAGGTCTTCCCTGCGACGGTCTGCCTTCTGATCTTCTGCCAGTTACAGACCCTTTACGTCCATTACCTCTTGCAACGGAACGTCCTCCTGTAGTATTATTTCTCATCAGTATAAATTTCGCGGGCAAAGATAGCAATTACCTTTCTAAAATGTAAGAGCACATGAACAAAAAAAAATCTACTTTGTATTATTCATATAATTATCCGATAGCCATGAGATTCCATTTATTCATACTTTCAGCAATTGCAGTACTCTTCGCAACAGCCACACAGGCATATGCGCAGGAGGAACTTTCATTTGGGAATGCACTTGAAATGATGAGGGAAAAGAGCCGTCACATTGAGATTGCGCAAAAGGGGGTTGAGATTGCCACAGCGCAGAAACAGAGGCTCAACTCCACCTGGTATCCACATATAGGCGCAGCAGGTGCATACATGAATCTGTCGGAAGAGGTAAGAGTAGAAGAGAACATTGCCGACATAGCACAACCTCTTGCCCAGGCTATACCCCAACTTGAATCAATTATTTCTCTGTTGGGCCCCTCCTCAATAAGTTTTCCTCTGCTGGACAAAGATGTCGCTACAATTGACGGCACTATTGTATGGCCGCTCTTTACCGGCGGCAAGCGCATTTTTGCAAACAGGATTGGAAAATCGCTGATAAATTCAGCCTCACTACAAAGGGAGATGACTCTGGATTTGCAGAGTGTCAGGCTCGTTGAACGCTACTATGCCGTAAAACTCACCGCCCAGAATATTGATGCAAACCAAAAGGCTGCGCAGGCAAACGGTGCGCTCTATAAAAATGCTCTCAAACTTATGGAGAACGGTGTCATAAACAAAGCCCAGATGCTTGTGGCAAAAATGGCTTATGAGGAGTCGGAACTCAATCTGCAGAGTTCAATCAGGGGCCATAAAACCGCCATGAATGCCCTACTCTCCATTATTGGGATGGATACCATTTCTGTTTCAGACAGTTGTACAACTTTGCCAATTACTCTCTCCTCACCATTCTTTATCTGCAATGATATGCCTGATGCCGAGCATTTTGTTGCCATGGCCCTGGAGAACAACCACCAGACAAAAATTATGGAGCAGCAGATACTTATGGCCAAAGAGAACAAAAAAATTGCAAAGAGCGGCTATCTGCCCGACATATCACTTTTTGCCCGACAGAATATATGGTCAGCAAACATCCCTTCCAATCTTTTGCCACGCAGGATGGTTGGAGCGGCATTCGTCTGGAACATTTTTGACGGGCTTGACAGGGAGAACAATATCCGCACTGCCTCCCTGCAACAGCAGAGCCTGACACTTGCAAAAGAGGAGGCCTCCTCCGAGATTGCAATAGCGGTAAGAGATCTCTACTCTTCAATGGAAGATGCCAAAGAGAGCCTCAAAACTATAGAGACAGCAATATCGCTGGCATCAGAACTTGTGAAGATAAGGGAGAAGAGTTTCAGGGAGGGAATGGCTACAGCGCAGGAGGTAGTGGAGGCAAATGCTCTCCTGGCCAAAGGCAGGACCGGCGCTGCATTGGCCTGCTACCAATATGAACTTGCACTTGTAAACATGATTGCCCTATGCGGCAACACCGGCCTCTTTGCAAGCATGATGGCCCTGCCTGGCAACACATTGAGATAATGGTAAAACATAAAAACCAATATATTATGAAAAGATACAGCAATGGAACAATTATAAAGGCAACGGTCATAGTGATTGCAGCAGTGGCCATAATCTCAATGGTTGCAGCAATCTATTTCCAGAATGAGCCTTTGGTCCTGCAGGGGCGCATTGAGTGCCCGAGTACGGTTATATCAGGCAAACTGCTCGGAAGAATAGAACATTTGCATGTAAGGGAGGGTGACACTGTAAAGGAGGGTGATACACTTGTCTCCATTTCAAGTCCTGAAATTGAAGCCCAACTTTCAAGCGCTTCAGCCATGGAGAGTGTAGCCCTTTACCAGAATAGAAAGATTGATGCCGGCACAAGGATGGAGATACTCAAATCCCTTAAAGAGGCGTATATGGCGGCACAGGCCAACTACAAACTTGCAGAAAAGAGTTATCAGAGAAGCCGGAGGCTCTTTGAAGACAGCATCATTACCCCGCAGAGAATGGATGAGGTATCTGCTCTGCTCAAAAATGCCGAAGCCGCTGAAAAGGCCGCCAAATACCAGTATGAAATGGCCGAGGCCGGAGCGCAACAAGAAGACAAGGCAAGTTCCTTCGCTATGGTCAAGGCAGCCCGGGGCAATGTTTGGGGGCTTGAATCGCTGTTGGCCGACACCCGTCTCACATCGGCCGTCGGAGGAGAGGTAAACTCAATATTCCTTTCGGAGGGGGAACTGGTAATGCCTGGGTCGGCAATCATGGAGATTACCGGTACCGACAGTTGCTACGTTGTACTTAATGTACGGGAGAACTACCTTGAGAAGTTTTACATTGGCTCTGAGTTTATGGGGTCAATGCCGGCATTCGGGTATGCCAGACTGGCGTTCAAAGTCTTTTATATAAGTCCTTTGGGAAGTTTTGCAAACTGGAGTGAGACCCGTGACGGCAACAACTACAACCTTGCCACCTTCCAGATTAAGGCTCATCCGATAAAAGTCATTGATACCTCGGCTGACAATTCACTTATAAAACGTCTGCGCCCGGGCATGAGCGTTCTTGTTGAAATTGAATAGAGATATATTAAAAATGAAAATCCCGGAGTACATAAAAGATGAGTTGGAAAGGATAGGATCAAGAAGCCTCTATCCTATTGTCCTGGTTATTCTGCCCCTCTTTTCGATAATCTTCCTCTGCACAATTTTTGGCAATGGTAGAATTGAGGAACTCCCTGTTGGTGCTGTAGACTATACGGGAAGCAGGCTGTCGGGAGAGATACTTGATAAGATTGACGCATCATCCACTTTACATATAGAGCATATATATACAAGTGAGAATGAGGCTATAAGGGCTATGCAGAATCTGGAGATATATGGTTTTGTTACAATACCTCCAAATTTTGACAGGAGCCTCTACAGCGGAGGGCAGCCACAGATTGCATATTATTACCAGAAATCGCTTCTTGCAACCGGAGAGGAGGTTAATGGGGCTTTTCTCAAAGTGCTGGCCGATGTTGCCAAATCTCTTCTTGAGCAGAGCGGTTCAATGGGCGGCCTTGACAAGGAGAGCATAAAGGCAGTAGCCATGCCGGTAAACATCAACAGCATTCCGGAGTATAACAGCAACCTTGACTTCAGGGTATACATAACCTATCCGTTCATATTCATATTTCTGCAGATAATACTTCTAGTTTTTATAGTCTATATCATTGGCCTCTCAAAGATGTTGGAGAACAGGAGCAGGGAGATTCCCGCAAGAGTGTTGCCCTACATCACTATATTCGGATGTTATGCCATACTCTCCACTTTCATTTGCTTTACTCTGCTTGACATGCCGGCCAATGGAAGAGTTGCAGAACTTGCACTTTCGGGCATCCTGCTCTTTTGTGCAACCGCAGGCACGGGTGTAGCCATTGCGGCGCTCGTACCAAATTTCTCCATTGCAGTTAGCCTGGCCTCCATGTACGGGGCCCTTGGTGCAACCATGTGTGGAGTTACATTTCCAATTGAACAGATGTCCGGATGGGTACAGGCCCTTGCCGAACTCTTCCCTGTCCGCCATTTCACAAGAATCTACCACAATCTCCTATACCGTGACATTTCCTTTATATACTCCCTCAAGGAGATAGCAGCGCTGCTTCTGTTCACATCGCTCATATGGATTGTCCCTTATTGGGTTTCAAATCACAGGAAACATGGAAATATTTGGTTGCGGTTCCGCAATCTGCCTGTAATATATGGAGTGCTGCTCATTGCTGTAGGAGGCACTATGGGATATGCCCTGCTATATAATGTCCTCTATCTTCCCAACAGGGTAAAGGAGATGCCTGTAGCAGTGTCGGACGAGAGCGGAACACCTTTGAGCAGGGATTTCATCTCCTGCCTTGATGCCACAGAAGGGGTGGATGTAGTGTGCTGCAATACAGATTATATGAGTTCTGCAAAGATGATGAAAAGGAATAAAGTGAGGGGCATAATCTATATCCCTTCCGACTTTGCACAAAGAATTGCAACGTCAAGGGAGTCTATATTCATTATGGAGGGCACGACCACCTCATTCCTTTACTATCTTACCCTGCAGGAGAGTTGTGTGGGAGCACTCCAGAATATAAATGCAAAATATAGGAGCGCTGTGGTGGAATCACTTCCACTCGAGGGCAAACTCATGCTGGCAAAGGCTCTACAAATGAAAATTTCGGGTATTCCAATTACAAATGCAGAGGGAGGATATGCCACATTCCTCATTCCGGTTGTATTTATTGTAGCCCTTTTCCAAACCATGATTATGGCCATGGGTGTATGGAGAGGTAGTCTTGCTGGCAGAACAAAGGGAGAGTTGCGCCATGTATCACCGTCGCCAATGAAAGATATTCTCATTGCCACAGGTTTTTATATGCTTGTAGCAGTTTTTGTAATTGGAGTTGTACCGCTGATGTTCAATCTTCCGCATTCGGGAAATATGCTGCAGAGCATGATTTTCATGGCAATTTTTCTATTGGCCACTGCTGCGGGAGCATATCTGCTCTCAATGCTCTTTACAGATTCCGAGAGTGTCAACCTCGTTGTGCCATTCTTCTCGATAGGCCTTATATTCTTGTCGGGCATCTCTTTTCCTAGGGATTGCATGCCTTGGTTCTGGCAAATCTGCTACTACATTTTCCCTTGTTCACCCGGAATAACCGGCTATATAAAGTTGAACTCACTTGGAGCCCCTTTTGAATCGGCAGAAGGAGAAATAATTCTGCTTGGAATACAGGCTGCAGTTTACATTGCCCTCATCATCTGCATTACAAACAGAAAAAGGGAATCTTACAAAAGGGTCCTCATCAAATAGAGAATCCTTGCCAGAGCAATTCCGGCAAGGATTTACTACTCATGGAGATGACTTTTGAGTCAGCCTCCACACTCCAATAAGTGTATAAATGTATTACAGATTCGCTTTCAAGAGTTCTACAATCTCCTCTTCCGATGGTTGTCTCTTGATGATAATGCCATTCTGGTCTACAAATATGCTCTGTGGAATAAACCTTACATGGTAAAGTTTGGCAACTTCGCAATCCCAGTATGCCAAATCAGAAACATGTTCCCACTTCAAATTGTCATTTTTGATTGCTTTTACCCAAGAATCCTTGTCTCTGTCCAATGACACGCCTATGATATCAAAGCCCTTTTTCTTGAACTCCTTGTGAATCTCAACCAAAGTCGGGTTGAATCTTCTGCATGGTCCGCACCATGATGCCCAGAAATCTACCATGGTAACCTTGTTCTTCTTGTAGAAATCAGAGAATTTTACTGGTTTACCATTTACATCATTCAATACAAAATCAGGAGCCTGCATGCCTGGCTGAAGACTCTTTAGGATTGCCAATACCGACTCTATCTTCTCAACGTTCCTGTTGCCTGCGAACTCCGGATTTGCCTTGAATGCAGCAACTCTTGCTTCAGCCTCAGCAATGTCAAGTGACTCAATTTCGGTCAAAGTAGCCTGCAAAGCAAACAGAGATGCCGGGTGGGTCTTGATGTAATTGTTTACGGCCTCCTCTACAATATTTGAAATGCTGTCGTGAACTGCTTCAATTCTTGCTTTCTGCTCTGCTGTAGCATCTTTAGATGAGTATACCATCAAAAGTGAATCCATCTTTACAGACTCATTCAACTCCTTATGGATATTTTTCAAAGAATCAGAAACTGTCTGGTATCTTCCACCCTTTACATCAACCACCGGATGTGCATCTGCCACAAGAGTGATCTTTACGGCTGTTTTACCCTTCTCTACAAAGACAGAAGAGTATCTTACATCCCTTTTACCATCATTTACAGCAACATAAAACACTTGTGGAGTTGGAATGGAATCACCGTGGAAAGAGACCTTACCATCTGCCAATACAGCCTTGTGCTCAATAAGTTCATCACTGTTTCTTGACATGTTGGACAAAATGACTGTATCAGATTTCAATTGCGACATATCGCCTGCGAATTGTACATCTACAGTATAACCATTCTCTACAGGTGCGCTACATGCGAACATCGCACAAACCATAGCACACAATACAAACAATTTTTTCATAAGTTTACCTGTTAATCAAATATAATAATTACAAATTTACATCTGCGCATCCTTGTATGATTCAGGATCAAGGAACCACTCCTTGTACATCATGTAACCCTGGGCATTTTTGTGAGCCGCAGCACCAATTGCCTCCGACCCCTCCTTTACCCTCTTTGCCGGGATACCGGCATAAACACCTGGCTCAAGCACGCTGTTGCTCAAGACTACTGCTCCTGCTGCTATGATTGTATTGTCGGGGATAACGGCATTGTCCATCAATATTGCTCCCATTCCTACAAGTACATTGTTGCCCACTTTTGCACCATGAATAATGGCGTTGTGTCCTACAGAGACATCATTTCCAATCTCACATACAGACCTCTGATATAGAGTATGAAGTACTGCACCGTCCTGTATATTTACCCTGTCTCCAATCTTTATTGTATTTACATCACCCCTTAATACCGCACTGTACCAGATACTGCAGTCATCGCCCATTGTAACATCGCCTATAATTGCCGCTGTCTCTGCGATAAAACAGTTCTTTCCCATTTTTGGGACCATTCCATTCAATTCTTTAATAATAGCCATAACAAAAATTTTCGGCAAATTTATTAAAAAAAGTAATCAATAAAACACTTTTCCTTCGTGACAAAAAGAGGAGCGGTCCAAAAGGTAGCCCATTAAACGGCGAATCCCTGCCAGAGTATACTCTAACAGGGATCTGCTGTTCATTGAGATGTCTGTCAAGCAAACATCTCTACAATATTCTGATGTTGCTGCAAATTACTCAGCCTGCTCTTTTGCCGCTTTGTTCTTTGCCATTCTCTGGTAATCCTCCATTGATGCAACAACAAGTTTCTCATACTCGCGTTGGCCGGTACCTGCAGGAATAGGGTGTCCGCAGATAACGTTCTCCTTCAAGCCCTCCAAAGTATCTACCTTGCCACGGATAGCAGCGTCGCTCAATACTTTTGTGGTCTCCTGGAATGATGCCGCACTCATGAAACTGCTTGTCTTCAATGCTGCACGTGTAATACCCTGAAGAACCTGGTTTGAAGTTGCAGGTATAGCATCCCTTGCCTCTACAAGTTTCAAATCCTGACGTTTGAGGATTGAGTTCTCGTCTCTCAATCTTCTTACTGTAACAATCTGGCCTGCTTTCAATGCCTGTGAATCACCGGCATCCAAAACCACCTTCTTATCCCAGATCATGTCATTCTCCTGCATAAACTCCCATTTGTCAACCAACTGCTCAGGCAAGAAGCGTGTATCACCCGGATCAACAATCTCAACTTTACGCATCATCTGTCTTACGATAATCTCAAAGTGCTTGTCGTTGATCTTCACACCCTGCATACGGTAAACCTCCTGAATCTCGTTTACAATATACTCCTGAACCTTGGTAGGACCCTGGATTGCAAGAATATCGCCTGGAGAGATTGCACCGTCTGACAAAGGCATTCCGGCACGTACATAGTCATTCTCCTGAACGAGGATCTGTTTTGAAAGCGGAACAAGATAACGTTTCTCCTCTCCGGTCTTTGACTTGATGATGATCTCTCTGTTACCACGTTTGATCTTGCCCATGATTACCTCACCGTTAATCTCAGATACAACAGCAGGGTTAGATGGGTTACGGGCCTCAAACAACTCGGTTACACGTGGAAGACCACCGGTAATATCGCCTGATTTTCCAATTGCCCTAGGAATCTTGATAAGTATATCGCCAGCCTTGACATCCTGGTTGTTCTCTACCACGATATGCGCACCTACAGGCAAGTTGTACAATCTCAAATCATTACCCTCCTTGTCAACAATCTTGATTGTAGGGTTCTTTGATTTGTCACGGCTCTCAATAACCACCTTCTCGCGGTGCAATGAGAACTCATCTGCAGCCTCCTCTCGGAATGTTACACCTTCAATCAAACTGTCATACACAACTTTACCTGAAGTCTCAGTGATTGTAATGGCGTTATAGGCATCCCACTCACAAATCTTGTCACCCTTCTTAACCAAATCACCATTCTTGAAGTAAAGGATTGCACCATAAGGAATGTTGTACTGTGACAATGTAATGCCTGTATTGGCATCAACAATTCTCATCTCAGCGGTACGGCCAATAACGACATCAAGATTGTTGCCGTTCTCATCCTCCTTGACAATTGTCCTCAACTCCTCAAACTCCAACTTACCGTCATATCTTGTAACAATCTCACTCTCTGATACTGAACTTGACGCAGTACCACCCACGTGGAATGTTCTCAAGGTCAACTGTGTACCTGGCTCACCAATTGACTGTGCAGCAATTACACCAACAACCTCTCCCTTCTCAACCATCTTGCCTCTTGCCAAGTTACGTCCGTAACATTTTGCACATACACCCTTCTTGGATTCGCAAGTCAATACAGAACGGATCTCGACAGCCTCAATTGGCAATGACTCGATCAATGCAGCGATATCTTCAGTAATCTCCTCGCCTGCTCCGATTATCTTGTCACCTGTAAGCGGGTTATACACATCATGAACAGTTGTTCTACCCAAGATTCTGTCATACAAAGACTCAACAATATCGTCCTTGTTCTTGATTGCTGTTGCTACAAGACCACGCAATGTTCCACAATCCTCCTCGTTGATGATGACATCATGTGAAACGTCAACAAGCCTACGGGTCAAGTATCCTGCATCGGCAGTCTTCAACGCTGTATCGGCCAAACCTTTACGCGCACCGTGGGTAGAGATGAAGTACTCAAGAACCGAAAGACCCTCCTTAAAGTTTGAAAGAATAGGGTTCTCGATAATCTCTGCACCTTGCGATCCTGACTTTTGAGGTTTTGCCATCAAACCACGCATACCGCACAACTGACGGATCTGCTCCTTGGAACCACGGGCTCCGGAGTGAAGCATCATATATACCGGGTTGAAACCCTGATTGTCGCTTGCAATCTGTTTCTCGACAATATTTGTAAGTCTTGAGTTTGTATTTGTCCAGATATCGATAATCTGGTTATATCTCTCGTTGTTTGTGATAAGACCGTTGTCGTAACTTGCCTGGATATTCTCAACCTCATTATAACCGGCCTCAACCAAATCATATTTCTCCTGAGGAATGATAACGTCACCCAAGTTGAATGACAAACCGCCCTTGAACGCCATGTTGTAACCAATGGCCTTGATGTCATCAAGGAACTGTGCAGTCCTTGCAACACCTGACACCTTCAATACTCTACCGATAATATCACGCAATGATTTCTTTGTAAGAAGTTCATTGATGAAACCGACCTCCTTTGGAACAACCTGGTTGAAGATGACTCTACCTGCAGTAGTCTCAACAAGTTCATATCCCTTGCTCAAATCCATAGGATCCTTTGGAAGACGTACCTTTATCTGCGCATGAAGATCTAGTCTGCCCTCATTGTTGGCAATGATGATCTCCTCCGGACCGTAGAAGCACATGCCCTCTCCTTTTACGCCTGGACGCGGTTTGGTAATGTAGTACAAACCAAGGACCATGTCCTGTGACGGCACTGTAATAGGAGCACCGTTGGCAGGGTTAAGGATATTGTGCGATCCCAACATAAGAAGTTGGGCCTCAAGAATTGCAGCATTGCCCAATGGCAAGTGAACCGCCATCTGGTCACCGTCAAAGTCGGCGTTGAACGCAGTACAAGCAAGCGGATGCAACTGGATAGCCTTACCCTCAATCAATTTTGGCTGGAATGCCTGAATACCCAATCTGTGCAAGGTAGGGGCACGGTTCAACAATACTGGATGACCCTTCATCACATTCTCAAGGATATCCCAAATTACTGTATCTTTCCTGTCAACAATCTTCTTGGCAGATTTAACTGTCTTTACAATTCCCCTTTCAAGAAGTTTTCTTATGATAAACGGTTTATACAACTCAGCCGCCATGAATTTTGGCAGACCGCACTCATGCATCTTCAACTCCGGTCCAACGACAATAACTGAACGCGCAGAGTAGTCAACCCTCTTACCCAACAAGTTCTGACGGAAACGTCCCTGTTTACCTTTCAAACTGTCAGACAAAGATTTAAGGGTTCTATTGGCATCAGTCTTTACTGCATTTGACTTTCTTGAGTTGTCAAAGAGTGAGTCTACAGCCTCCTGAAGCATACGTTTCTCATTTCTGAGGATAACCTCCGGTGCCTTAATCTCAATCAATCTCTTCAGACGGTTGTTTCTTATGATAACCCTTCTGTAAAGGTCATTCAAGTCAGATGTTGCAAACCTGCCACCATCAAGTGGAACCAAAGGTCTCAAATCAGGTGGAATTACAGGAATCACCTTGAGTATCATCCACTCCGGACGGTTGACATCCTTTGACTCCCTGAAAGCCTCAATGACGCTCAATCTCTTGAGGGCATCCGCTTTTCTCTGCTGTGAAGTCTCTGTCTCTATCCTGCTTCTGAGTGTGTATGAAAGATCATCAAGATCAATCTTTGACAACAAAGTGTACAAAGACTCTGCACCCATTCCTGCAACGAACTTGTTAGGATCCTCATCCTCCAACATCTGGTTCTCCTTTGGAAGATTGTCAAGTACATTCAAGTACTCCTCTTCGGTAAGAAGATCCAATTCCTTGATTCCCTGCTCAGCAGCAAGACCAGGCTGGATAACGATATACCTCTCGTAATAGATGATTGCATCCAATTTCTTTGACGGGATACCCAACAGGTAACCAATCTTGTTAGGGGTTGAGCGGAAATACCAGATATGTGCTACCGGAACTGTAAGGGTAATGTGACCCATACGCTCCCTGCGCACCTTCTTCTCTGTAACCTCCACACCACAACGGTCACAAATGATTCCTCTGTAACGGATTCTCTTGTACTTGCCGCAGTGGCACTCATAGTCTTTTGACGGACCAAAAATCCTCTCGCAGAACAAACCGTCTCTCTCCGGTTTATAAGTACGATAGTTAACGGTTTCTGGTTTTAGAACCTCTCCTGAAGATCTTTCAAGGATCTCTTCAGGAGAAGCCAAACCAATTGTAATTCGGCTGAAATTACTTTTAACCTTCAATGACATATTCTTGTTATTTCAAATTATCAAATACTTTAAATACAATTAGTCAAGATTGACGCTCAATCCCAATCCCCTCAACTCATGCAACAGAACGTTCAATGACTCTGGAATACCAGGCGCAGGCATAGGATCACCTTTGACTATTGCCTCATAAGCCCTTGACCTTCCTGTTACATCATCAGACTTGATAGTCAGAATCTCCTGAAGGATATTTGATGCACCAAATGCCTCCAATGCCCAAACCTCCATCTCTCCAAAACGCTGTCCACCAAATTGTGCCTTACCACCAAGAGGCTGTTGTGTAATCAACGAGTAAGGTCCAATTGAACGGGCATGCATCTTGTCGTCAACCATGTGGCCCAACTTGATCATATAGGTAACACCCACAGTTGCAGGCTGGTCAAATTTCTCACCTGTACCACCGTCTCTCAAATATGTCTTGCCATAACGTGGCAATCCGGCTTTGTCGGTATACTCACATATATCATCCAAAGATGCTCCATCAAAGATTGGAGTTGCAAACTTGGTTCCCAACTCTTTTCCGGCCCATCCTAGAACTGCCTCATAAATCTGGCCCAAGTTCATACGTGAAGGCACACCAAGAGGGTTCAATACGATATCAACAATCGATCCGTCATCAAGGAACGGCATATCCTGGTCACGGACAACTTTTGCTACGATACCCTTGTTACCGTGTCTACCCGCCATCTTGTCACCCACTCTGATCTTTCTCTTCTTGGCAACATATACTTTTGCCAACTGCATGATACCGGTAGGAAGTTCGTCACCAATGGTAAGATTGTATTTAATTCTCTTAAGTTCAGCATCATACTCTTTGAATGCGATCAAATAGTTGTTGATAAGTTGCTTGATCATCGCATTCGCATTCTTGTCGGCTGTCCACTTGGTAGGATTGATATTTTCATAATCAATACTGTTCAAGTTTTCATAAGTGAATGCTGCTCCCTTGGCAATAATTTCGGCACCATACAGGTCATTTACACCATTTGACTCCTTGCCTTTTACAAGAACCATAAGTTTGTCAAGGAATTTCTCCCTCAAGGCACCAGCCTTCTTGTTGAAACTCTCCTCAGCCTGGGCAACCTGCATTTTGGTATTACCCTTCTGTCTCTTGCTGTTGCTCTCTTTTGCAACCCTTGCAAAAAGTCTCTTGCCGATGATTGTACCCTGAAGTGACGGAGTCGCTTTCAATGATGCATCCTTCCAGTCACCGGCCTTGTCACCGAAGATTGCTCTCAACAACTTCTCCTCCGGAGACGGATCACTCTCACCTTTAGGAGTTACCTTACCTATAAGTATATCACCAGGCTCAACATTGGCACCTACTCTAATGATACCATTCTCATCCAAATCCTTTGTAGCCTCTTCACTTACATTAGGTATATCTGCGGTAAGTTCCTCAGGACCACGTTTGGTGTCACGAACCTCAACAATGTACTCGTCAACATGGATAGATGTGAAGATATCCTCCCTCAAAATTCTCTCAGACAACACAATCGCATCCTCAAAGTTGTAACCTTTCCATGGCATGTACGCCACTTTCAAGTTTCTACCCAAAGCCAACTCACCATTCTGGGTACCGTAACCCTCTGTAAGAATCTGTCCGGGAACAACTCTCTGACCCTTTCTTACTATAGGTTTCAAGTGGATAGATGTACTCTGGTTTGTCTTTCTGTACAAAGGCAATTTATATACTGTAACCTCAGGATCGAAACTTACAAATTTCTCATCCTCGGTTCTGTCATACTTGATATGTATCTCATTAGCGTCAACCTTCACAATCTCGCCGCTTCCGGCTGCCATAATCTGGGTACGTGAATCCTTGGCAACTACGCCCTCAAGGCCGGTACCTACAATTGGAGCCTCAGGTTTGATTACAGGCACAGCCTGACGCATCATGTTCGATCCCATCAAAGCACGGTTAGCATCATCGTGCTCAAGGAATGGAATCAATGAAGCCGCGATTGAAGCAATCTGATTAGGAGCCACATCCATCAAGTGGACATTCTCCCTGCTTACAACCGGATAGTCAGCCTCATAACGGCATTTGATCCTGTCATCAGTCAATACACCGTTTTCATCAATATGTGCATTGGCCTGGGCAACCATCTTGTCCTCCTCCTCCTCTGCACTCATATAAACGTATCCCTTAGGGGACATGTCAACAACACCATTCTCAACTTTTCTGTACGGAGTCTCAATGAAACCGAGTTCATTGATTCTTGCATATACGCAAAGAGACGAAATCAAACCGATATTCGGACCCTCAGGAGTCTCAATAGGACATAGACGACCGTAGTGTGTATAGTGCACGTCACGAACCTCAAAACCTGCACGGTCTCTTGACAAACCACCAGGACCCAATGCAGAAAGCCTCCTCTTATGGGTCATCTCTGCCAACGGGTTGGTCTGGTCCATGAACTGCGACAACTGGCTTGTTCCGAAGAATGAGTTGATTACTGAAGACAATGTCTTGGCATTGATAAGGTCAATAGGTGTAAATACCTCATTGTCCCTTACGTTCATGCGCTCACGTATTGTTCTCGCCATACGTGCCAAACCTACGCTGAACTGGTTTGCCAACTGCTCACCTACAGTCCTGATTCTTCTGTTGCTCAAGTGGTCAATATCATCAACAACAGCCTTTGAATTGATCAACTGAATCAAATAGCGGATGATCTCAATGATATCTGCTTTTGTAAGCACTCTCACATCAGCAGGGGTAGAAAGATTCAACTTTCTGTTCAAGCGGAAACGTCCAACCTCTCCCAAATCATATCTCTTGTCTGAGAAAAAGAGTTTGTCAATCACATCCCTTGCGGTTGCCTCGTCAGGTGGTTCTGAATTACGCAACTGTCTGTAAGTATAGAAAATAGCCTCTTTCTCAGAGTTACACTGGTCTTTCTGAAGAGTGTTATGGATAATGGCAAAATCTGCAGCATTTGTATCCTCCTTGTGTACAAGGATTGTACTTACTCCAGAATCAAGAATATCCTCAATATGCTCCTCCTCAAGAACTGTCTCCCTGTCGATAATAACCTCATTACGCTCAATGTATACAACCTCTCCAGTATCCTCGTCTACAAAATCCTCATTCCAGGTCTTTAGGACTCTCGCCGCCAATGTCTGGCCTACGCACTTCTTGAGATTTGTCTTGTTGACCTTAACCTCATTTGCAAGGCCGAAAATATCCAATATATCCTTGTCACTCTCAAAGCCAATAGCCCTCAACAAAGTAGTGACAGGTAATTTCTTCTTACGGTCGATGTATGCATACATGACATTGTTTATGTCAGTTGCAAACTCAATCCACGATCCCTTGAAAGGAATGATACGTGCAGAGTACAATTTTGTTCCGTTAGCGTGCATGCTTTGGCCAAAGAATACGCCAGGTGATCTATGCAACTGAGAAACTACAATACGCTCGGAACCATTGATGATAAACGTTCCTCTTGGAGTCATGTAAGGGATGGTACCAAGATATACGTCCTGAATTACTGTATCAAAATCCTCATGCTCCGGATCGGTACAGTACAATTTCAATTTTGCCTTCAAAGGCACACTATATGTAAGTCCCCTGTCGAGACACTCATCCATTGAGTAGCGAGGGGGATCAATAAAATAGTCAATAAACTCGAGAACGAAGTTATTTCGAGTATCCGTGATAGGGAAAATCTCCTGGAAAACTTTAAACAATCCCTCATTCCTACGATTTTCCGCTGTTGTATCTAGTTGGAAAAAGTCTTTGAAAGACTTCAATTGCACCTCTAGAAAATCAGGGTACTCAAGAAGAGATTTTGAAGTCGCGAATGTAATCCGCTGATTATTTGTGTTTTGCGACATTGTTTTTGGTTTGATTGAAAATAAACTAAAAAAACGACAAAAAGGTTTAGGGCACATTAAGCCCTAAACCTGATAATTTCCCGTTTAAACGGGGAGGTGAAGTTATTTAACCTCAACTTCTCCGCCAGCCTCTTCAAGTTTAGCCTTTAGATCCTCAGCCTCTGCTTTAGAAACTTTCTCTTTGATAGCCTTAGGAGCGCCATCAACAAGTTCTTTAGCCTCTTTCAAACCTAGGCCAGTAAGCTCTTTAACAACTTTTACGATTTGTAGTTTAGCCTGACCAGCTGATTTAAGGATAACGTCGAACTCAGTCTGCTCAGCAGCAGCAGCAGCACCAGCAGCCGCTGGAGCAGCAACAGCAACAGCTGCAGCAGCAGGTTCAATTCCATATTCCTCTTTAAGAACTTTAGCCAATTCTTGTACGTCTTTAACAGAAAGGTTAACTAATTCTTCTGCAAATTTTTTGATATCTGCCATGGTTTTATATTTTTAATGTGTTAATTATTATTCTTTTTCTGATAGTGTTTTTACGATACCTGCAATCTTGCCACCACCTTGTGATTGAAGAGCAGAGATAACGTTCTGTGCAGGAGCCTGCAACATTCCGATGATATCACCGATAAGTTCCTCACGAGATTTGATACCTACTAGAGTCTCCAACTGGTCTGCACCAATGTAAGCGCAATCCTGAACAAATGCACCTTTCAATGCAGGCTTTCCATTGTTCTCGCCTGAAAACTCTTTGATAAGTTTTGCAGGAGCGTTGGCAACAGTAGTAAACATAACTGCAGAAGAACCTTTCATTACATCTGCAAATTGCTCGAAATTCTCAATACCCTTCTGCTCTAGAACTTTGTAGAACAAAGTGTTTTTAACTACAAGCAATTTGATTTGTTTCTCAAAGCAAGCACGACGAAGTTTAGATGTTGCCTCAGCATTCAAGCCTTCAATGTCGGTAACATAGAAACTTGGAGTCTCTTCCAATTGTGCTGCAATATTTTCAATAATTTGTGCTTTTAACTCTTTTTTCATAACAGATTATTTATTTATTCAGCAGCACCAACGGTCTTGCTATCAATACAAATTCCAGGGCCCATAGTTGAAGAAAGGTAAATACTCTTAACATAAGTACCCTTAAGTGCTTGTGGTTTCAATTTAATAACAGTATTCAAAAACTCGGTAGCATTCTCGGCAAGTTTGCTGGCATCAAAAGATACTTTACCTATTCCGGCATGTACGATACCAGTCTTGTCAACCTTAAAGTCAATCTTACCTGCTTTTACCTCAGCAACAGCCTTTGCAATATCCATTGTTACTGTACCGGTTTTAGGGTTAGGCATCAAACCTCTAGGACCCAAAATTCTACCGATAGCACCAATTTTAGCCATCACTGAAGGAGTACAGATGATAACATCAACATCTGTCCAACCACCTTTAATTTTTTCAATATACTCATCTAACCCTACGAAATCTGCACCAGCCTCTTTAGCCTCAGTTTCCTTATCGGGTGTACACAATACCAATACGCGTGTCTGTTTTCCTGTTCCGTGAGGAAGAGTCACAACGCCACGAACCATTTGGTTTGCTTTTCTAGGATCAACTCCCAAACGAACAGCAATATCTACAGAAGCATCAAATTTAGTGAAAGATGTCTCTTTAACTAAAGCGCAAGCCTCTGACAACTTGTATAGTCTGTTGCTATCAACTTTAGCCTCTGCTACTTTTTGATTTTTAGTCAACTTACTCATTGCGTGTGATTTTTAGTTTACGTCAGCAGGAAAAGTTCCCTCTACAGTTATACCCATACTTCTTGCAGTACCAGCAACCATGCTCATAGCAGATTTCAAAGTAAATGCATTCATATCAGGCATTTTATCTTGAGCGATTGCACGAACTTGCTCCCAAGTTACTGAAGCAACTTTCTTACGATTAGGTTGAGCAGAACCAGACTGGATCTTGGCAGCCTCTTTCAACTGAACTGCTACTGGTGGTTGTTTTACTACAAAAGTAAAAGACTTATCACTGAAAACAGTAATAATCACTGGCAACACCTTACCGGCCTTGTCTTGGGTGCGAGCATTAAACTGCTTGCAGAAATCCATAATATTAACACCCTTTGAACCAAGCGCTGGTCCTACTGGAGGTGATGGATTAGCGGCACCGCCTTTAATCTGCAATTTAATGAATGCGGCAATTTCTTTAGCCATAACAATTAATAATTAATTATTCTTTAACTACTTGAACAAAATTTAATTCCAAAATGGTCTTTCTACCAAAGATCTTGACCATTACCTTGAGTTTTTTCTTGTCTTCAAGAACCTCTTCTACAGTTCCATCAAAACCATTGAATGGGCCATCTGTAACCTTTACAGCCTCTCCAACCACGAAAGGAGTAATATTCTCCTCTTCCTTCTCAATCAACTCATCCACTCTTCCGAGTATACGGTTAACTTCTGATTGTCGAAGCGGTGTTGGTTCCTTCTCCTTTCCGCCTTGTTTTTCTGATAAAAATCCTGAAATGTGGGGTAGATTACGGATAATATGTTGTATCTCACCGGTCAAAGCAGCCTCGATCAAAATGTAACCAGGATAGAAAATTCTCTCCATGCTGACTCTTTTGCCATTTTTGATCTGATAGATCTTCTCTGTAGGAATAAGAACTTGTGAAACGTAGTCATCAAGACCCAATCTTTTGATTTCATTCTCGATGTACTCTTTCGCCTTCTTCTCCTTACCACCGGCAGCGCGAACTACATACCACTTTTTGGCGATCTCACTCATCTTAGTACAACATATTATAGATTGCAGTCATAATGTTTTTGAATCCAAGATCCATAACAAAAATGACCAACGCAAAAATTAAAGATGCTACCATAACAAGAATGGCAGAACTCTGTAACTGAGCCCAAGAAGGCCAAGTAACTTTTTTTGCTAACTCAACGTACGACTCTTTGATATACAAAGCAATTTTGTTCATTTTTCTTTAATTGTGACAACGACCTGGAAGCTTGCCGTCATCTGATTAAATAATAATCAAACCGTAACTTTTGATTTGCAGGAGCAGAGAGATTCGAACTCCCATCAACGGTTTTGGAGACCGCTATTCTACCCTTGAACTATGCTCCTAAATAAAGCTTTCACCAATATGATGAAAGCTTTTATTTGTCATTTAAGAGGATTACTCAGTAATTTTAGTTACCTGACCAGCACCTACTGTTCTACCACCCTCACGGATTGCGAAACGTAGACCCTCATTGATTGCTACTGGGTAGATCAACTCTACATTGATAGTAACGTTATCACCAGGCATAACCATCTCAATTCCCTCTGGAAGAAGAATCTCACCAGTTACATCCAAAGTACGGATGAAGAACTGAGGACGATATTTGTTGTGGAAAGGAGTGTGACGTCCACCCTCTTCTTTCTTCAACACGTAAATCTCAGCCTGGAATTTCTTATGAGGAGTGATTGTACCAGGTTTTGCGATAACCTGACCTCTCTTGATCTCTTTCTTGTCGATACCACGAAGAAGTAGACCTACGTTGTCACCAGCCTCACCTTGGTCAAGAAGTTTACGGAACATCTCAACACCAGTTACAGTTGATTTCTTAGGCTCCTCGCCAAGACCGATAATCTGAATCTCCTCACCAACTTTGATGATACCAGTCTCAATTCTACCAGTTGCTACAGTACCACGACCAGTGATTGAGAATACGTCCTCAACAGGCATCAAGAATGGTTTCTCATTGTCACGTGGAGGAAGTGGAACGTACTCATCAACAGCAGCCATAAGTTCCATTACTTTCTCCTCCCATTGTGGATCACCGTTAAGTGCACCTAGTGCAGAACCACGGATGATAGGAGTATTGTCACCGTCGAAGTTGTAGAATGAAAGAAGTTCTCTTACCTCCATCTCAACTAGGTCGATCATCTCAGGGTCATCAACGATATCAACTTTGTTCAAGAAAACAACGATTCTAGGAACGTTTACCTGACGAGCCAAAAGAATGTGCTCACGAGTCTGAGGCATAGGACCATCAGTAGCAGCACAAACTAGGATAGCACCGTCCATCTGAGCAGCACCAGTAACCATGTTCTTAACGTAGTCGGCGTGGCCTGGACAGTCCACGTGAGCATAGTGACGGTTAGCAGTCTGATACTCTACGTGAGAAGTGTTAATAGTAATACCACGCTCTTTCTCCTCTGGTGCGTTATCGATAGAGTCGAATGAACGAAGCTCTGAAAGACCTGCTTTAGCCAATACAGTTGTAATTGCTGCAGTTAGAGTAGTCTTACCGTGGTCAACGTGGCCAATAGTACCAATGTTAACGTGAGGTTTTTCCCTCTTAAAAGTTTCTTTTGCCATAATACTAATAATTTATTAATTGAATATTTACACACTTAAAGAGCCGGTGATGGGAATTGAACCCATGGCCTCTTCCTTACCAAGGAAGCGCTCTACCTCTGAGCTACACTGGCTTATATAAAAAAAAAGAGCGGAAGACGAGGTTCGAACCCGCGACCCTCAGCTTGGAAGGCTGATGCTCTACCAACTGAGCTACTTCCGCAATTAGTCTATATACAAAAAAAGTGGGGAGAGCAGGATTCGAACCTACGAAGGCGTGCGCCAGCAGATTTACAGTCTGCCCCAGTTGGCCACTTTGGTATCTCCCCATTTTTCTTTAAAAATTCAAAAAACTTATGTAAAAAAATAGAGCCGATGGAGGGATTCGAACCCCCGACCAGCTGATTACAAATCAGCTGCTCTGGCCAACTGAGCTACATCGGCAATATTTCAAAGTCCTGCTGAAAAGGTCTCTTGAGAGATTTTCTTTTCGTTTGGGATTGCAAAGGTATGTATTTTGTTTTTATTCACCAAATATTTTTCAAAAAAAATTAAAACTTTTTTCAATCTTTTTTTGAAGATCATCCGTATTATATTGACACTCTGACATTAACTGATCTACACTACCCTGCTCAACAAACCTGTCGGGAATACCCGATTTTATAATTTTGCCTTTATAACCCTTTTCCGACAAATATTCCGACACTGCGCCATGCAGACCTCCAATGACAGTTCCATCCTCTACAGTCATTATTACATCACACTCCCTGGCAGCCCTGTCTATGGCATCCGTATCAATCGGCTTGAGAAAACGCATATCATAATGGAGTGGTCTGCACCCTCCTGCAGCAACATGCCTCTCTACCGCTTTGACTACACGGTTGCCTATTGTTCCTATTGAAAGTATGGCAACTTTCGCACCTTCAGATACAACTCTGGCCCTTCCTGCCGGAACGGGAGAGAACTCTTTCTTCCAGTCAAGCCCCTCACACTCCCCACGCGGATACCTTATTACTACCGGACCATACTCAGGCAGAGTTGCCGAATAGAGCATATTCCTCAACTCAATCTCATTCATAGGAGCAGCAACTGTCATGTTGGGCACAATCCTGAAATAAGCAAGATCAAAGGCCCCATGGTGAGTTGCGCCATCTTCACCTACAAGTCCTCCCCTGTCTATACAGAAGACCACCTTGAGATTCTGCAGTGCCACGTCATGGATTATACTGTCAAAAGCCCTCTGCATGAAAGTTGAATAGATGTTGCAGAATGGGAGCATCCCCCCAGCAGCAAGCCCGGCAGAGAATGTCACTGCATGCTGTTCCGCTATACCAACATCAAAAGTCCTCTCCGGGAACTCCTTCATCATAATGTCAAGGGAACAGCCTGACGCCATGGCCGGTGTTATACCCACAATCTTTTGATTACTCCTTGCCAGTTCGGTTATGGTCTCTCCAAAAATCTCCTGATACTTATATTTCTTTACCGACGGCTTTATGCGCTCACCCGTACTAACATCAAATTTACCAGGGGCATGCCATACACTCTGCTGCTGCTCAGCAGGAAGATATCCTTTTCCCTTAACTGTACGTACATGAAGCAACTTTGGCCCACCTATCCCTTTCATATTCTGCAGGGTAGCGACAAGTTCCCCGAGATCATTGCCGTCTATCATTCCAAAATACCTGAAGCCCAGCCCCTCAAACACTGAACCGCTCTTTACGAAAGCCAGTTTTGTACTGAGTGTAACCTTCTGGATGAACCTTCTGAGGCTGTTGCTGCCTATAAAGGTCCATATCCTGTTCTTGAGCCTGTTGTATGCAGGCGAGGTTGATATCTTTACAAGATAATTGTGAAGGGCGCCCACATTCTTGTCAATTGAAATCTGGTTATCGTTAAGAATTACGAGAATATCCGATTTCATGGCTCCGGCATTGTTCAATGCCTCAAAAGCCAATCCGCCGGTAAGGGCACCGTCGCCAATCACGGCTATGCACTTTGTTTGCTCCCCAGTCAGCCTTGCCGCCTCTGCCAGCCCCAATGCGGCAGATATCGACGTTGATGTATGTCCGGCACCAAATGCATCATATTCACTCTCGCTCATTTTGGGAAATCCGCTTATACCGCCATATTTCCTGTTGTTGAGAAACGCTTCCCTCCTGCCTGTAATTATCTTGTGGGCATATGCCTGATGCCCTACATCCCACACAAGTTTATCCTTTGGAGTATCAAATACATAATGTATTGCAACCGCCAGTTCCACCGCACCCAGACTTGATCCCAGATGGCCTGGATTCTTGGAACAACAATCAATCATATACTCCCTTATCTGGGAGCATAAGTCTGTCAACTCTTTAATACTTAAACCCTTGAGGTCTTCCGGGGTATTTATGTTATCCAATATCCTGCTCATTATCAATGAAAATCCCCGCAATTTACAACATATTTAGAACTTAGAAAAATTTAATTATTTTTTGAGGTTTTATTTAAAATTTGTAACTTGCTTGATTATTTGAAAAACCGGAAAAACTATTTAAAATTACCAATAATGAATCAAGTAAAAAAACTACTCAACGACAGTTTTATTGCCCGTTGGTCAGCACTAATTCTCATCGCTCTGATGATGTTCTTCGCGTACATGTTTGTAGACATGCTGTCGCCATTGAAAGAACTTTTGGAAACTAACCTCAACTGGAACAGCAGTACTTTTGGAACCTATGCCGCTTCGGAGTATTTTCTCAATGTATTCTGCTTCTTCCTCATCTTTGCCGGTATTATCCTTGACAAGATGGGCATCAGGTTTACAGGTCTTCTTTCTGCATCCCTAATGGTTATAGGTGCATGCATCAAGTTCTATGCCATGAGTTCATATTTCGCAGGCACCGGCCTTGAGGCATGGCTCAACTCATGGTGGGTTTCCCTTCCTGGTTCAGCAAAGTTGTCCTGCCTTGGTTTCATGATCTTTGGATGCGGCTGTGAAATGGCCGGCACAACTGTATCAAAAGCCATTGCAAAGTGGTTCAAGGGCAAAGAGATGGCCATGGCAATGGGTTTGGAGATGTCAATTGCACGTCTTGGAGTATTTGCAGCCATGTGGCTTTCACCTATTGTCTCTGAAAGTTTCAACAATTCAGTATCTGCCCCTGTAGCATTTGGTGCAGTTTTGCTGATGATAGGACTTATCTTCTACACTGTATTTGTGGTTATGGACAGCAAGTTTGACAAGCAACTTGAGGCTGCCGGTGAACTTACCCAGGAATCATCTGAAGAGGAGTTCAAATTCAGCGACTTGGGCAAAATCTTCACAAGCAAGATGTTCTGGCTGGTTGCCCTTTTGTGCGTTTTGTACTACTCTGCAATCTTCCCTTTCCAGCGTTACGCCCCTGATTTCTTGAACAAGACCCTTGACATTGAAAGTGGAGCACAACTCTTCAGTTGCTTCCCTGTTCTTGCAATGTTCCTTACTCCATTCCTCGGTGCATTCATCGACCGTAAAGGAAAGGCCGCATCAATACTTATGATAGGCTCGCTCATCATGGTGGCATGCCACTTGAGTTTTGCATTCCTTCTACCGCTCTTCCCTTCAAGAGTTTTGGCAATTGCAATCATAGTAATCCTCGGAGTCTCATTCTCATTGGTTCCTGCAGCATTATGGCCATCGGTTCCAAAAATTATTGACGAACGCATTTTGGGTTCTGCATACTGCGTAATTTTCTGGATCCAGAACTGGGGTTTGCTGTTGGTTCCTATTATTATAGGTAAGGTATTGGATGCTACTGGCGGATACACACTACCAATGGTAATCTTCTCATCATTTGGCGTAATTGCACTTGCTATAGGCATGTTGCTCAAACGCGAAGACAAGAAGAAAGGTTACGGCATGGAACTTCCTAACATCAAATAGATACACTAATTACATTAACATAACAAAAACACTTAAAATTTTATGACAAACGCAGTTAAATCCCTGAAAGAGAGCAAAAGCGCATGTTGGATTGCCTGGGCTTGCCTGGTAGTTCCAATGTTTGCGTCGTACTTTTTTGACGATATGTTCTCTACCATTTCACACATCTTCCAGAATCCTGACATTTTGGAACTTGGTTGGAATTCACAAGATTATGGTTTCTATGCTGGCGGCTACTCATTCCTTTGCGTATGGGGCGGCCTTATTGTTTGCGGTATGCTTCTTGACAAATGGGGCGTACGCGTTACCGGTTCAATCTTTGTAGGCCTTATGGCTGTTGGTGCAGCATTGGTATATGTAACCATTTCATCAAAATCCATTGTAGAATCAGGTTATTCATTGACAATTGCATACGTAGGCTGTATGCTGTTTGGTCTCGGCAGCGAGATTGCCGGTGTTGCAGTTACCCGTTCCATTGCAAAATGGTTCAAGGGCAAATCAATGGCATTGGCTATGGGTCTTCAGTTGGCAATTGCACGTTTGGGTACAGCAGCGGCCCTTCTTCTTTCTCCAGTTTTGGTTGCAGAGTCAGAGGCCGGTTATCCGCTTAACGTAACAAACAGACCGGCATTCTTCGGTTTGTGCCTTTTGATGCTTGGAGCAGTTGTTTGGGGTATCTTTGTTGCAATGGATGCAAAATTTGACAAACAGGCAGGTACTACCGATAAAGTTGAGACTGCAGAGGAGGACAAGTTCAAATTCTCTGACATCTTCAAGATTCTTGGAAACAAACACTACTTGTTGATCTCTCTTCTTTGCGTATTCTTCTACTGCTGTATCATCTCATTCAAGAAGTTCGCTACAGCAATCCTTATCCCAAGATTTGGTGCTGACGACGTTGAGAACTTTGCACAGACCGCATCACTCATGGTATCCATGATTCCATTCTTCACTGTAGTGTTTACCCCATTGTTCGGTACATTGGTTGACAAAATAGGTAAGGCTACAACATGGATGATCACCGGTTCAGTTATGGTATTTGCAGCACACATTATTATAGCATTTGCGCCTGGCGATCCAATCTGGGGTTATGTAGGTATTGCAATCCTTGGTGTAGGCTACTCTCTTGTACCTGCAGCAATGTGGCCATCAGTGCCTAAAATTGTTCCAGAGAAGAACCTTGGTACAGCATACTCGCTTATCTACTGGATTCAGAATATGGGTATGATGACAGTTCCAATCTTTGTAGGCAAGATCCTTGCAAAAGTTGACGGCGTAACCGATGTTGCCCTTCTTGAGAATGCAGCAATCAATGCTGAGTACATTTTCATCGGCTTGGGTATCGTTGCAATCACCGTTTCATTCATGCTATTCTTCTCATCAAAGAAGAATCCTCAATTGAAACTTGATGTTCCTAACAACCAGAAATAGCGACATCTGATACCATATAAAAAAGCGGCTTGACGGCCGCTTTTTTTATATAAGCACATGCAACTTCGATATTGGCAGACTCCGGTATAAAGGGTAATATTGCCCAAAAAAAAGAGGCCAAACCAAAGGTCGGCCTCCATATAATAATACCTGAATTGGATTATCTCACAATTGTCTGCTCCCTGTCCGGACCCAAAGAGATAATCTTGATTGGAACATTGAGTTCAGCCTCAATGAACTTGATATACTTAATGAACTCTGCCGGAAGTTCCTTCTCGTCCTTGATTGATGTAAGATCCTTTTTCCAGCCCTTGAACTCCTTGTAAACAGGTTCAATTGCAGCATATGTATCGTAAGGAACCCTATCAGACTCCACACCGTCCACTTTATAGCCAACAGCAACCTTTATTGTATCAAAAGTATCAAGGACATCTGCCTTCATCATAATCAATTCAGTAACACCGTTGAGCATGATTGTATATTTCAAGGCAGGAAGGTCAAGCCAGCCTGTTCTTCTTGGACGTCCGGTTGTTGCACCAAACTCAAAACCTCTCTTGCGAAGTTCCTCGCCATCAGCGTCAAACAACTCAGTTGGGAACGGACCGCTGCCCACTCTTGTACAATAAGCCTTGAAGATACCGTAAACATTGCCAATCTTGCTTGGAGATACACCCAAACCGATGCAAGAGCCAGCACATGTTGTAGATGACGATGTTACAAACGGATATGAACCGAAGTCAACGTCAAGCATAGAACCCTGGGCGCCCTCAGCCAACACAGCCTTGCCCTGAGCAATGTAGTTGTTCATCTCATACTCGCCGTCAACAATATTGAAACTCTTGAGGTACTCAATTGCACTCATCCACTCCTTCTCCTGCTCAGTAATGTCATACTCGAAACCGGCATACTGCTCAAGGGTCTTCTGATGTTTTGCCTTCAAAGCCTCATATCTCTCAACAAAGTTAGAAGTAAGGATATCACCTACTCTCAAGCCTTTACGGCCTGTCTTGTCCATATATGTAGGGCCGATGCCTTTAAGGGTGGAACCAATCTTGCCTGCACCCATAGAGGCCTCTGATGCCGCATCAAGAACACGGTGGGTAGGAAGAATAAGGTGAGCCTTCTTTGCAATTGCAACTCTCTCCCTTACCGGAACTCCCATTGCTTCAATCTCTTCACACTCAGCCCTGAAGATGATAGGATCAATAACCACACCATTACCTATAAAGTTTGTGGCATTGTCCCTGAATACTCCTGACGGTACAGTGTGCAAAACAAATTTTTTCCCTTCAAAATGGAGGGAGTGGCCTGCATTGGGGCCACCTTGGAATCTTGCTATAACAGGATAGGTATTTGCAAGGACATCAACAATCTTGCCTTTACCCTCATCACCCCATTGTAAACCAAGAACTACATCTACTTTCATATATTGGATTATTAAGTTATTTCTTAATTGAATTAGAATGGAAGGTCATCTGATACCTCATCAAGCGGGTAATCAGGAATCTGCGGCTGCGAAACAGGACGCTGCTGCTCCTGATAAGGGGTGGCCTGGTTGTAACCCGATGTCTGGTATCCCTGACTCTGTGGCTGATAACCCTGGCTCTGCGAAGGCTGCTGATATCCTCCCTGCTGCGCACCTTCTGCCCTCTTGCCCAACAACCTGATATTGTCTGCAACAATTTCAGTTGTATATCTCTTCTGGCCTGCCTGATCCGACCAACTTCTGGTCCTTATCTTGCCCTCAACGAAAATCTGACTCCCCTTGTTGATATATTTCTCAGAGAGTTCTGCCAGATTTCTCCAGCAAACAATGTTATGCCACTCTGTCTGATCCTGCATAACACCATTCCTGTCCTTATACCTTTCTGTTGTAGCCAATGTAAATGATGCTACAGCAACTCCCGACTCAAGATGCCTGACTTCAGGCTCCTTTCCTACATTACCTATTAATAAGACCTTATTGAACGACATATCAAAACATTTTAACGGTCAAAATTACAATATTCTGATGATATTTTGAAGCAAAAATGAGATTTTTTACTCAATGCCCATCACTTTTCTCATTTCCAGGATATTAGGAGTACACCCCGTAAAGAGTTCAAAGGCAGGTACAGCCTGATGGAAGAGCCAATACCTTCCATCTATATAGAGAGCGCTACTTACACCCTTTTCTGGCGAGAGCGAAGCATTGGCATAATTTGCCTCAAAAATAATCTTTCCGCTCAAATCAAGTCCCTCAAGTTGAGGAGCAAGGAACGAGAGCGAATAGATTATAATATCTGCCTGCGCAAGAACCTCTGCACTCTCCTGAAGTGGAACATATTCAGCACCAGCCAATTCAGCAAAATCGGCAACCTTGCCAGCCGAGCGGTTGACCAGAAACACCCGGTATCCGGCATCACACATTGCCAATGCCGCAGCCTTTCCTGCCCCACCGGCCCCCACAACTGCCACCTTGCGTATAGATTTTGAGCGAAGGCATTCAGGAAGTGACTCCTCCTTTGAAAGGAACTCCGCAATCGTATTCCTTACTCCATAATAATCTGTATTGTAGGATCTTATTTCCAGTTTTCCCGAGGAATCCACACCACCTTTAATGAGGACGTTGGCACTCCCCAAAATGGAGGAGATTCTGTCGGGATGCGTAACATGCTCCATAACCTTATCCTTGAATGGAGAGGTCACATTTGCACCAAGTATGTCGCTGTTCTTGAAAAAATCAATTGCCTGTTCTGCCGTAGCGGTTTCAAACAATGAATATGTATGATGAGAATCTCCGTAACCCGCGGAAAAAAGCGCAGGACTCTTTGAGTGTGAAATGGGAGATCCAAAAAGACCAAATCTTGCCATTATATATGGGTTTCCAAAAATCTACAATGCGAACCGGCAGCAACTTCAAATGAGACTCTCTGCAGATCGGCAGGAAGGAGTACCACATCACCCTGCTTTGCTCCAAGACTCTGCCCATTCCCGTAGAGGATTGACATTGAACCTGCTACGCATGTGAGTATGACAAAAGAGTGCAGATGGAGATATGAAAAATCACAACGACTTGGCACTCCATTGTCTGCATGAAGATCCAATATTGAAGTGGTGAAATATCTTGACTTTACACATCCCGCACTTCCGGCCTCAATCTTCTCGCCCTGCTCCAAAGTGCCCACATCCGATATTTTACAGGAATCGCCACAAATTGAAAAGTCTATGGCTTCAAGAGCAAGTTCTGTATGCAGTTCCCTTGCCTTGCCGGAAGAGTCCCTCCTGTCATAGTCATAAATTCGGTATGTAATGTCTGAACTTTGCTGAATCTCCGCAATAAATGCGCCAGCACCTATGCTGTGAACCGTTCCTGCCGGCAAATGGAACATGTCGCCACTCTTTATGTGAAATTTCTGCAATACCTGCATAAGTTCCTCTCCCGACAACTTCTCAAACTCACTCCTTGTCATTACTGATGAGAAACCTGCCAACAGCGACGCATGCTCTTCGGCATCTATAACATACCACATTTCCGTCTTTCCACTGCAACCATGCCTGCGTGCCGCCATTTCATCACCGGGATGCACCTGTACCGACAAATCCTTTGCCGCATCAATAAACTTTACCAATAACGGGAAATCGGTACCATACTTTCTGAAATTCTCCTCACCCATCAACTCTGCCCCGTATCGGGATGTTACTTCAGAGAGTTTCATTCCCTCCAATCTTCCATTAAGCACTACCGACTCAGATCCCGGTACAGCAGAGACGCCCCAGCACTCGCCTGTAGGCTCCATCAAAGTATCAGCGGCCACTGCCTCCCTGTCGCAATCCATAAATGCAAACAGCCGTTTTCCGCCCCATATTGCAGGTCTGAAAACAGGTTTGAATTTCAACGGATATTTTATCTCTCTCTCTTGCATAATTCTCTAACGTTCATATCTTTTAAAGAAGTTCAGGGCAATCTCGTCCCAAATGTCAGGCGGAGTGTGTCCCTCCACAAATATATAGTATTGCTTGGGCGATGTGACAAGATTGTATATCTCAAAATTCTGCCTTGGCACACATATTTCATCATCCAGTCCCACACCCATAACAACAGGACACTCCACTCTTCCCGACAGATTCTTGATATCATACGGTTTCAACTCATCAACAGCACTCTCATTCGAGAGTCCGGGTGCATAAACGGCTGCAGCAGCCATCCTACTGTCCAACGCACACGCCGCTATTACAAAAGCGCCTCCACGCCCCCTGCCCTGAAGAAAAATATTCTTGAGATCCACATCCTCACGTGAATAGACATAATCCACCGCCCTTACAACATCAAGACACAAAGTGCGGTAATAATACTCCTTGTGAAGCCATCCCCTTCGCGGAGAGATTACCAGATCAATTATATCTTCACGCTCATCTCCCGACGGCTGATAAAGTTCCTCATCCTTATCAATACATGTGATTACAGCCTTGTAAACACCCCTCTTTTTGGGCACTGCCATGAAGCCCAGCACCTCACCGCCGCCTATAGACCTGAGTTTTACCGAATAGATATTCCTCAACTTGGTCTTGAGTTTTTTGATCTTAATCACCTGTGCATCAACCGGCGTAGCCCTCAACTCGCTCAAAATGCCGCTCCAGGTCTCCTCAAATGAGAATGATGAATCCGACGATGACTCTATTCTCTCCGGTTCGTACCCGATATTTGCATGCATAAATACTGTATCTTCCCTTTCAATGCTCACTTTGTAAAAGCCGCTCTCCAACGGAAAAGAGAATGACAACTGTGCAGAATCAGACGGAGAGACAGAGTACCTCTGCCTGAACCTGTACACGCGCTCACCCATATCGGAGAATACACGGCACAGAAGTGTATCTGCATGTTTTTCGTAATTATCCCTGTTATAGACAGTTACATCAATTACAGGATCATTGCTGTTATAGAATACCCTGTCAAAACTCCTCTCTATCCTATACGAAATCTCATCCTGTGCATACGCACAAAAGATGGCCATTCCAAATAACAATATTGACAAGAGTATCCTTTTCATCATAAAAATCAAACTACTAAGATACTAATTAAATGTGAATGGTACAAAAACGATTTGCAAACGGCTCACTATCTGACCCTTTCCTCTCCCCGACAGAGCGTGTTATCTCCGTTGCCATTCTGGTAAGAAGAGAAAGGTTGTCACCTGTGGTATAGAAGAAGTTTGCCCCGCTCGAATCCTCAGCAGCCTTTCCTTCCAATTCAAGAAGTGAGTGTGCCTGGCGCGCTATTGCTGGTGCAGGATTTACTATAGTGAGTCTGCCTCCGGCAATCTGCTCTATAGTATTGCTCAAAAATGGATAATGAGTACAGCCCAAGACTACATGGTCGGCATTAGCCTCAATCATTGGCTGAAGGTACTTTTGCAATAGGGTTACTGTCTGGGGGGTATCAGTATTGCCCTGCTCTACAAGTTCCACCAAACCGTGTCCTACCTGCTCTATTACCTTTGTATTGGATGCAAACTTGTGAAGGGTCCTCAAATAGAGTTCGCCCTTGAGTGTTCCCTGGGTTGCAAGCACACCAATCACCCCTGTAGCAGAATTGAGAGCCGCCGGTTTTACTGCAGGCTCCATCCCTACAAACTTCACATCAAATGATGAACGCAACACCTCAATTGCAGCCGCAGTGGCGGTATTGCAGGCAACTACAATCAAATCAGCACCGCTGTCAATCAGGAAGCGGGATATCTTCAGGGCCCGTTCAACTATATACTCCTTGGATTTGGGGCCATAGGGACAATGGGCGCTGTCTGACACATATATATACCTCTGGTCCGGCATCAGGGCCAAAAGTTCCTTATAAACAGAAAGGCCTCCTACTCCCGAATCAAAAACACCTATCATAATATGCTGTATATCTTGAAAATTATTCTAAACAAACAGCAAAATTATTAAAATGCGCCGAATAACACAATAGTTCTGTTTTGCACAGGAGAACTATTTTAAAGTAACTTCAATAAGAACAGGATTGCTCTCCTCTGTCAATTTGGATGCAATCTCTTTCATACGTATAGAATTGGTTTTTGATGCCATTGTAATAAAGAGTGCTGCATCAACAAATTGGTACATTTTATTGCCGAGCATTGCCGTTGGCCTGAACGGCATTCCATTGTCCAAATCATTGGCAAATCCGGAAATTCCCAACCCTTTATGGTACTTTAGGGCATAAGTTGCTGTGTTCCAATTCTGCCAGCCAATTCTGTTTTTGCAGCAAACAACGGCCCATTAATTTTTTTACGTACAATGCGCTCTCCCTCCAAATTGTATATTACGGCATATCCATCATTATTTTGGGGGTCCCGGGCACTAAAAAGCAATTTCCCGCCATTTAAAAAATTTAAATTACTATTTAAATGATCTATGGTTGTATGCCTGGAGATGTCCCATACGGGAATATATGTTATGAAATTACCATTTATGTCATATACAATGACTTTGTTCATATCACGTATAGCAACATTTTTGGTATCTTCGGCAACTGAAATATCCATCAAGTAATTGAACTCATCTCCTCTATTCCCTTTATGTGCAAAAGACGAAACGAATTTGCCGTTTTTTGTAAACTTGTAGCACCCTGTATTTGAAACGGGATCATGTATTGCTACATATATGAACTCGTTGTCTTCGTGGAAGAGCAGTGCTTTATTCGCACTTTCCAAAAATATCTCCCCCTCCCCCAACATTGTGTATTCTATCTTTGATGCAATGCTGCTGAGCGGTGCAATATGTTTACTGTCCAATGCGGCTCCAATATTGATTGTGGGTAACGGACTGCCGGCAGTTTGTGCCATTAAGGAGAATGGCCGCACCAACAGAATCAGCGCAGCCATAAAGTAAAATATTTTATTGGTAGTAATACCCATATCCGCATATATTGCATTCTATCATGAAAACTTCACCAGTATCTTCATAATACCAATATGTCCAATTTCCTACTTGACTGCAATCGGGGCATTCAATAATTCCCGCTTGATGAGACTCGGAAATGTTCTCTTTATCGGCTATACTGCTAAATATTTTGCGAATATAGATATAAATTAATCATTTATTCAAACAAAATAAGGGCAACCCGTTTGGGGTCACCCTTCTATCAATTGTATTCAAGTAATTACCGATTAGATAATACCTTGCTCCAACATAGCCTGAGCAACTTTCATGAAGCCTGCAATGTTAGCACCTTTAACGTAGTCAATGCTACCGTCTGGTTGCTGACCATATTTAACACAAGCCTCGTGGATGCTCTCCATGATGAAGTGCAATTTAGCATCAACCTCTGAAGCAGCCCAACCAAGGTGCATACAGTTCTGAGTCATCTCCAAACCTGAAGTTGCAACACCACCGGCGTTTACTGCTTTACCAGGAGCAAATAGGACCTTAGCATCCTGGAATGCTTTGATAGCCTCAGGAGTACAACCCATGTTAGAAACCTCACAGCAGCACCAAGTACCGTTAGCGATCAACTCTTTAGCGTCGTCGCCGTTAAGTTCGTTCTGGAATGCGCAAGGCAATGCGATATCACATTTGATGCTCCATGCTTTCTTACCTGCAGTGAATTTGGCAGCACCAGGGAACTGAGTTGCCATATCCTCAACTTTGTTACGGTTAGATGCACGCATAACCAACATGTAGTCGATCATCTCTTTAGTAATACCGTCTGGAATCTCGCAAACACCGTCTGGACCAGAAACTGCAACAACTTTAGCACCTAGTTCAGTAGCCTTTGTAGCAGCACCCCAAGCAACGTTACCGAAACCTGAAACAGCAACAGTCTTGCCTACGATATCTTTACCTGCTTTGTGAAGAAGGTGTTGAGTGAAATAAAGTGCACCGAAACCGGTAGCCTCAGGACGTAGGATAGAACCACCCCACATAGCACCTTTACCAGTCAATACACCTGTGCTGTATTTACGAGCCAATTTAGTATACATACCGTGTAGGAAACCGATCTCACGACCACCAACTCCAACGTCACCTGCAGGAACGTCAGTATCAGGACCCAAGTTTCTCCACAACTCTAGCATAAATGCCTGGCAGAAACGCATGATCTCAGCGTCAGATTTTCCAACTGGGTTGAAATCTGAACCACCTTTACCACCGCCCATAGGCAAAGTAGTCAATGCATTTTTGAATGTCTGCTCAAAGCCCAAGAATTTAAGCATTGAAGGAGTTACAGCAGGGTGGAAACGCAAACCGCCTTTGTAAGGTCCAATTGCGCTGTTGAACTGTACACGGTAACCCAAGTTTGTCTGAACCTCACCGTTATCGTCTACCCAAGTAACTCTGAATGTGAAAATTCTGTCTGGCTCAACAATACGCTCAACAATCTTTGCTTTCTCAAACTCAGGATGTTGGTTGTACACTTCCTCGATTGACTCAAGCACCTCGCGTACTGCCTGCAAATACTCTTTCTCATGACCATATTTCTTCTCAAGATTGGCCATTATTTCTGCAACTTTCATAACTATTTAAGTGTTTTTTGTTTTATAAAAAGGTTAACTGATTAATTTCTTATTCAACTGTCCATGTTGCACCGCTGTGCAAAAGATCCTCCATACACTGGATCTTTGATTTGGCTTTCACCTCATTCACCTGATTGTGAACATTGGCCTCGTATGATTTCTCCTCAACATCCCTGATAACGCCCAAAGCAACAGGATACTCAGGATATTTCATATCAACGAGAAGGCTGTGGATACCGATATTGTCGGTATGTGCGTCGTGTACAAGAATATCTTTCTCTGTAATGCCATCCTCACCTATTGTAACAACTTTAAGTTTGTGGCCGTCAAGTACAAGACCTTTATCCCTGTTCTTGCCGAAGATCATTGGCTCACCATGTTTCAATACAATTGTACGGTCCTCCCTTACTGATCTCTCAGAGAACTCCAAGTGTGTGCCGTCATTGAAGATTACACAGTTTACAAGCATCTCCATAACTGAAGTACCTTTGTGTTTTGCTGCCTGAACCATTATCTCCTGATTCAATTTAAGTTCAGAATCAAGGCTTCTGGCAAAGAAAGTACCTCTTGCGCCCAATACCAATTGGC
Source organism: Bacteroidales bacterium (assembly GCA_015060245.1). Taxonomy (GTDB): domain Bacteria; phylum Bacteroidota; class Bacteroidia; order Bacteroidales; family UBA932; genus Egerieousia. The sequence continues at coordinate 94,175 of SUYU01000007.1, forward strand.
CAGGTGTGAACGGTTGCTCAATTGAACCATATGGAGAGGTCTTTGTAACAATACCCAATTTTGAAGTAGGTGAGTATTGTCCTTTTGTCAAACCGTAAATACGGTTGTTGAACAATATGATATTGATATCAATGTTTCTGCGTAGTGCATGGATGAAATGGTTACCGCCGATAGCCAAAGCATCACCGTCACCGGTAGCCTGCCATACCGACAATTCCGGATTTGCAACTTTAACTCCTGTTGAGATTGCAGTTGCCCTACCGTGAATTGAATGGAAGCCATAAGTGTTCATATAGTATGGGAAACGTGATGAACATCCGATACCCGATACAAACACGAACTGTTCCTTGTTGAAGCCAAGTTCTTCGCAAACCTCAGGCATTGCCCTTACAACAGATGCCAATACTGCGTGGTCTCCACATCCCGGACACCATTTTACTTCTTGATCGCTTTTAAAATCTTGTAATGTATATTTCATAATTGTGTTCTTTTGAAATTTAAAATAATATTTCTCTCTTATAGAGCCTTTACTGCCTCAACAATCTCCTGTACAATGAATGGCTGTCCCTGTACCTTATTCAATTGGGCAAATTTGAAATCAGGATGTTTTGCTCTCAAGTAGTCAACGAACTGACCACTGTTGAGTTCACATACTATAATCTTCTTAAATTTCGCAAACACATCTGCTGTGTTCTTTGGAAGCGGGTTGATGTAGTCGAAATGGGCAAAACCAACATTTGCGCCATCTGCCAACAACTGTTTTGTTGCAGTGTACAAGTGTCCGTATGTACCACCCCAACCAACTAGAAGCACATCGCCTGACTGGTTGCCGATAACCTCCAAATCAGGAATATAGTTTGCAACTCTTGCAACTTTCTCTGCACGTGCAGCAACCATCTGCTCATGAACAAGCGGATCTGATGATACTGCTCCTGCAGGATTCTTCTCCAAACCACCTACACGGTGCTCAAGGCCCGGTGTGCCAGGGAGCGCCCAACTTCTTGCATATTTCTCAAGGTCGCGCTCAAATGGTTTGAATTTACCCTCACATTTGTCAATGATAGGAGGATTGATTGCAGGATAATCCTTCATTGAAGGAATCTTCCATGGCTCAGAACCGTTGCCAATAAAGCCCTCAGTCAAAAGGATAACCGGCATCATATGCTCCATAGCATATTTTGCTGCATAGAATGCTGAATGGAAACAGTGAGATGGTGTACGTGCCGCCATAACCATGATAGGACACTCACCGTTTCTGCCATACAAAGCCTGGTTAAGGTCGGTCTGCTCTGTTTTTGTAGGGATACCGGTTGAAGGGCCGCTACGCTGTACATCTACGATTACCAATGGCAACTCGGTAATCATTGCAAGACCCAAAGCCTCAGATTTCAATGACAAACCAGGACCTGATGTGGTAGTAACTGCCATATTGCCGGCATAAGCGGCACCGATTGCAGTACAGATACCAGAAATCTCATCCTCACACTGTACAGTCTTTGCACCCAAAGATTTGTGGATAGCCAACTCCTCAAGAATAACGGTAGCAGGAGTAATAGGGTAAGATCCGCAGAAGAGCGGTCTTCCCGATTTCTCAGATGCTGCCAAAAGACCCCAAGCAGTTGCCTGGTTACCGTTGATGTTCCTGTATACGCCCGGCTCCTGTTTTGCAGGCTCAATCCTGTATGTATTAGGAATTGCGTGAATATTGTGCGCGTAATTGTAACCGTCATTCAATACCTTCTTGTTAGGGGCAATCAAATTAGGTTTTTTGGCAAATTTTTTCTCAAGATACTCTTCTGTAAAGTGCAATGGACGGTTGAACATGAAGTAGCACATACCAAGAACGAACATATTCTTGCTTCTTATGATTGCCTTGTTGTCCAATCCGCTATCCTTCAAACTCTCTTTTGTAAGGGATGTGATAGGCGCTGCAAGAATGTGGTAATCCTGCAAATTCATCTCTGCAATAGGATCATTAGTGGTGAAGCCGGCCTTTTCAATACCCTTCTCATCAAAGGAGTCTGTATCGATAATGATGCTTGCACCAGGTTTAGCCCATTTTGCATTGGCTTTGAGCGCTGCAGGATTCATTGCAACAAGGACGTCACAATAGTCTCCAGGAGTTTTTACTTCTGTTGCTCCAATATGAACCTGGAATCCGGATACGCCGGATACAGTTCCCTGAGGAGCCCTAATTTCTGCCGGATAATCCGGGAAAGTAGAAATTTCATTTCCATACAATGCAGAGGCATCAGCGAACAATGTTCCTGTCAATTGCATACCATCTCCAGAGTCACCTGTAAAACGGATAACTACCTCTTGTGTGTCAATAATTTTGTGTTCCATAAAGAATAATTCCTTAAGAAGGCTTTTTTATTTTGTGTTATTTAAATTCTAAGATTCAAATTTTATTACAAATGTAATCATTTTATTGATTGATTATAACTTTATTTCAAAAAAAATAAATAAAAGGGGATGACTTTGAAAGTCACCCCCTTTTATTTGCCAAGAGACCGTATCCGGCCCTTTTCAACAACCATGTTACCTGGCCTGCTGCGCTGCAGGTGCTACAGGAAGGGTTTTGTCAGCAGGTATGCCCAACTCCTGTTTTACCAAAGGAAGAACATCTACACTGGTATTCTCATCAATGAATACAAGAACACCCTCTGCTGTGTTGAAAATGTATGTAAAGCCATTTGTCTTTCCAACTTTGTCTATAGCCTCTTTTGCCTTCTGGAAAATAGGTGCAAAGAGTTGCTGCTGAAGTTGTACATACTCATTCTGGGCATTCTGGCTGTATTGTTGCAATCTGCCTTGAAGTTCCTCAAGTTCCCTTGTCTTTGCCTCAAGAACTGCAGGCAACCAGTCTTTCTGTTTCTGGTTATACTCGTCCAACTTTCTTCTGAACTCAGCATCCATACCCTGAAGAGTCTCATCCAACTCCTTTGCATATCTCTGCAACTGTACATTGGCAGAATCACTCTCCGCCATCAATGCAATTGCCTCCTGAACATTAACGTGTCCGAATTTGAAGTTTTGCGCAAACGCCTGTGTTGACAAACATACCATTACAACTGCCAACAACTTAATAATGTTTTTCATAAATATAATTGATTTTTACTATTTGTTTCTTTCAAAAGTGGGGCCAAAGATAAGCATAAAATATTATTTCCTACAAATTTATAACTTACTATACAACCGATTGGCTAGAATTGTTGGCCAATCATGAAGTGGAACTGGCTGCCTCCCCTATCGAGTCCCTCATTAGGAACAGGATCAAATCCCCATCCCCAGTCTATTCCGAGCATACCTACTATAGGCAACATGACTCTCAAACCTGCACCCACAGAGCGCTTGATTGAAAATGGATTGAAATCCTTGATATCAGCCCAACTGTTACCGCCCTCAAGGAAGACAAGAGCATAAATTGTTGATTGCGGCTGCAAAATTACAGGATACCTCAACTCCACTGTAAACTTGTCATAAACATTACCCGCATATGCACCATCTATGATTGGGGTAAGTGAGTTGTTGGGGTAACCCCTCAAACCAATAATCTCGGAACCATAGGTATTGTAACCGCTCATACCGTCACCACCAAGAATATAACCCTCAAATGGAGAATAGCCCAAATCCCTGTTGTAATATCCGAGATATCCGAAATTTGCAGATGTCTTTAGCACAAGATCTCCTATAAGTTGGGTGTACAAGGTTGCCTTGAATGTCCATTTATGGTACTCAATCCATTTGTACCTCTCTTCATCAGACATGCTCTTGTAATCGGTGTCAGATGGTCTGAACAATGAGTAAGGAGGAGTCAACTGAAGGCCTAACATAAGGTCAGAGCCCTTTCTTGGATAGATTGGCTGGTCTGTAGAGTTTCTGTTCAATGAGACTTTATAACTGAAGTTGTTTGACTTTCCGGTATCAAACAGGAAGTTGTAGTTCCAGTTGTTCAGTTTATATGTTTGCCAACTCAACTCATTGTAAAGCACAAAGTAGTTGTCAGGCCATTTCAGACGTGTTCCTATGCCTACAGCAGCACCGAACACCTCCATATACTCGTCGGTATTCTGATACCAGTAGTATGAGTTTGTCTGCCTTGTGTAGTAAACCGACACATTGAATGAGGTAGGTTTCTTTCCAAACAGCCAAGGCTCCATAAAATTGGCAGTCAGCGCTGTATAGTATGTACCGTTTGTCTGGAAACGTATTGAGAGGGTCTGTCCGTCTCCCAATGGAACCGGTCTCCATGATTTCTTGTCAAATATACGTTTGAACGAGAAGTTGTTGAAACTTACACCTACTGTACCGACAAATGTATTTCCGCCCCATCCGCCGGAGAGTTCCAACTGGCTGTTCGGTTTCTCAACAAGGTTATATGCAATGTCAACTGTATTGTTTACAGGATTTGGAAGCACACTCCATCCCTTCTCCGACATGGCCACCTCCGGATCAAAGTGCCCCATAGAGGAGATCTCCCTCAGTGAACGTTCAAAATCAGACTGGCTGTAGAGGTAACCTGGACGTGTAAAGAGCGCCCTCCTGGCAATCTTTTCGTTGGTTACTGTATTACCGTTTATTATGATATTGTTGAATGTTGCCGGTTTGCCCTCAAAAATACGCATCTCCACATCAACGGAATCACCCTCAATCTTGACCTCTACCGGCTGAAGGTTAAAGAAGAGGTAGCCGTTGTCGGTATACATCTTCCTTACATCCATATGCTGCTGCTTAGGATCACCGAACAGACGTTTCTCCATGGTAACCACATCATAAACGTCACCCTTTCCAATCATCAGCACACTGTTGAGTTGGTCTTCGGTATAGATTGAGTTTCCTGTCCAGTTCACATCCCTGAAATAGTACTTTTTACCCTCTTCAAGAGTGAAGTCAATCTGGAGCCTGTCATCAGCCACATAATATATGGTATCCTTTATGATTCTTGCATCACGGTATCCCTGCTCGTTGAAGGCCGAAATAAGGAGGTTCTTGTCATTGGCGTACTCCTCCTCCTTGAACTTCTTGCTCTTTAGTATATTTCTGAAACTCAAGTCCTTGGTCTTTTTCATCGCCGATGCAAGTTTTGTACTCTTTATATTCTGGTTGCCGGCAAATGTAATGGTCTGAATCTTTACCTTCGGTCCCTTGTCAATATTGAAAGTCACCTTTACCGCATTCTTTACGAGAGAATCAACCTCTTGAGAAACAGTAACTGACGTCTTGAGGAATCCCTTCTCCTTAAAATATTTCTTGATTATGTCGGAACTTGATTTAATAACGTAATCCGACAACTCTCCACCCCTTCTGAGTTTTACCCTCTCCATAAGGTCGGTCTGCTCACCCTTCTTTACGCCGGCAAATGTCCATCTTGAAACACGCGGACGCTCCTGCAGTTTCAAAAGGAGGAAACAGGTATCCTTCTTGGGAGACAATGAATCTATTGTAAACTCAATATGGGAGAAGAAACGCTGCGCATAAACCCTCTTCACCACATCTGAAACCACCTCGCTGGGAACAGTAATCTCCATTCCCTTCTCAAGACCGGTAAAAGAGATAATCTGTTCCGGACTTATGAACTTGGTTCCGGTCACCTTGATATCTCCAATAATGTATTTTTTAGGATTGTTATAGTCCACCACAATATCATTTGCATTCTGGGCGTAAAGGCCCAAAGGCAATAACATGACTATAAAAAAGATAGTTCTCAACAATTTCATTTGAATCAGACTCTTTGCTTTAAAATTACTTCACTTTGCCAAATCTTCTGTCCCTGCGGGAAAAAGCCTCAATTGCAGCCTGGAAATGGGGTTTACGAAAATCGGGCCAAAGTACTTCCGTAAAATAATATTCGGTATATGCCGTTTGCCACAGCATGTAGTTGCTTATTCTCTGCTCTCCACTGGTCCTGACAAGAAGGTCGGGATCAGGAATGCCTGCAGTACTCAGATAACTGCTGATGGTATCGGCCGTAATGGGGCGCAGATCATCCTTATTGTCGGCAATATATCTGTTTACAGCCTGCAATATATCCCATTTTCCGCTGTAACTCAAAAAGACAATAAGGTCAAGGACTCCATTTTGCTCAGTGAGTTTCATACATTCATCAATCTCACACTTGAGTTTGTCCGACAGCCTTGAAAAGTCGCCTATTACCCTAAACCTTATACCATTTTTCTGGAAAAGCGGAGTCTCTTCAAGAATAGCCTTGAGCATAAGTTGCATAAGGCCTTCAACCTCTGCCGCCGGTCTCTCCCAATTCTCCTCCGAGAAGGCAAAGAGGCTCAGATATCTGATTCCCTTTTCCACGGCATACTCCACACATGCCCTTACGCTGTCTGTTCCGGCCTTGTGTCCAAAAAGGCGCTCCTCACCACGCATTTTTGCCCAACGGCCGTTTCCATCCATAATAATGGTCACGTGTTGCGGTACTTTAATATCCAATTCCATCATCCAATTTTTGCAGAATAATTTGCAAATATAGTAAATTATTTATTTGAGCATATTCCTTTTGTCAACTCCCCACAAGAGTTTTTGACTTAAAGCCTCTATGAAACTATTGTTTACCGATATGCTGTTAAGTGAAAAATCCGCTTTGGAAATCATTATGCGGGTCTTCTGCGGCAAGATTGCAGAGCGGTTGTCGGCAGTAAGAAGAGCATCTTCTCCCCTGGTCACATACGAGAGTTCTATTTTTGAGGTTTCAGGAACAATTATAGGACGCACATTAAGGTTATGCGGCGCAATTGGGGCAATTATGAGCACTTTTGAATCGGGAGTCACTATAGGCCCGCCAATGCTCAAGGAGTATGCAGTTGAGCCGGTAGCACTGCCTATAAGGATGCCGTCAGCCATATAATTTGGCAGCGGTTTGCCATCTATATAAACGGTAATCTCCAGCATCACGGGGCTCTTGCGCTGAAGGGTAATCTCATTCAACGCATAAGGGTAAAAGAGATCCGGCAACATATACTCTTCAGACCGGAGGTGGAGCAGTGTTCTCTCTTGAACTGTATAATTTCCCGACAGAATCTTGTCAACCCACTCATCATCCTCTCCGGCCCTGGCTGTTGTAAGGAACCCGAGACGGCCAAAATTTATGCCGGCCACCGGTATCCCCCTGTCCCTTATGAAAGTAAGTGATTCAAGGAAGGTTCCGTCGCCCCCCAAAGAGAGAAAGAGTTCCACATCTGATGGAAGGTCGGAATGTGAAGAGAAGACTCCACTCCCGATGAAATTTGCACAAGCCCCCATGATGGCATCATGAATGGGGGCGTAACAATACAACTCCACACCCTCATGCCTGCGCAACTTTTCAAGGAGCAGAATCAGATTCTGCAGGTCAAGATACTCTGTATTTCGTCCAAAAAGAGCAAGTTTCATAGTAACAAAAATTTGTGCAATATATACAAATTTCGCAAAATATACATACTTTTGTAATGTGAAAAGGTCCATGACCATTAAACGGAGGAGAAATGACAACAACAAAACTTAGCGTAAACATAAACAAGATTGCAACAATAAGGAATGCCAGGGGCGGCAATGTACCTGATGTTCTAAAGGCGGCCGTGGATTGTGAGAGATTTGGAGCACAGGGTATCACCGTACACCCCAGACCTGATGAAAGACATATCAGATACAAGGATGTTATGGATCTCAAGCCTCTCCTTACAACTGAATTCAACATTGAAGGCAACCCGATTGAATCATTTACAGAACTTGTACTCAAGGCGCAGCCTGCTCAGGTCACTCTTGTGCCTGACGCCGAAAACGTACTCACATCAAATGCAGGATGGGACACAAAGAGGAATAAGGAGTACCTTCAGAAAATATGCAAGGTATTCAAGGATGCCGGAATAAGGGTTTCAATTTTTGTAGATCCGGTTGTAGAGATGATACAATATGCGGCAGAGACCGGCTGCGACAGGGTGGAACTCTATACAGAAGCATATGCCCGCAACTATTTTGAAAATAGGGAAAAGGCCATTGAACCATATTTCATGGCGGCACAGGAGGCAGTCAAATGCGGACTTGGACTTAATGCAGGCCATGATCTGAACCTTGACAACCTAAAATATTTTGCCGAAACCATACCTGGATTGCTTGAGGTATCAATAGGCCATGCACTCATTTCTGATGCATTATATATGGGATTGGAGAATACTATTGCGGCTTATCGCAGGGAATTATCTAATTTTTAATTATATTTGCGCCCTTATTACTGATTTTTGGAAAAAATTATAAATTAACAGTTATATAAAATGAAACACACACTATCAGTTTTGGCAGTTTTGGTTGCTGCCACTATGTTTTTTGCCTCATGTAATGCAAACACAGGCTCGGCTGTTGCGCAGCAGGCTCCACAATCAAGCGAGACTGCTCCTGCAGGTAGTATCGTTTACTTGCAGATGGACTCTTTGATCAACCAGTATGATATGTTCAACGATTTGAAATCTGAGATTGAGGCTAAAGTTCAAGCCATTGATGATGATTTGAGGAAGAAGGGCAATGCTCTTGAGAAGTCAGTTCAGGATTTTCAGAACAAGTTGAACAAAGGTCTTCTTACAAGATCTCAGGCTGAGACCCAACAGCAGGAGTTGATTGAGAGAGAGCAGTCACTAAGGAACCTTACAGCACAGAAACAGATGGAGATGCAGGAAGAAGAGGCTGTTATGATCAGAAAAGTGATGGACGCCATCAAAACTTACCTTGAAGAGTACAACAAGACACACAACTATGCGCTTATACTTACCACATCCGCTTCTACAAACACAGTTATTGTAGGCAATCCATCTTTGGACATTACAGCAGATGTTCTTAAAGGTCTTAACGCAGAGTACATCAAATCAAAAAAATAGAGTAAATTGAGGATTGCAATACTATCTTGTTTTTACCCGTACAGGGGTGGGATTTCACAATTCAACACCTGCTTGTTGAATGAGTTGTTAAAGCAACATACTGTAAAGGCTTTTAATTTCAAAAGGCAATACCCCAATTTCCTATTTCCGGGTAAAACTCAATTTGTGACTAAAGAGGATAATGCCGTACCAGTGGAGTCTGAGGCTCTATTGGATACGGCAAATCCTTTTTCATACATATCAACTGCCAGAAAGATACGGGAGTGGAAACCCGACATTCTCATCATGAGATATTGGATGAGTTACTTTGCCCCATCGTTGGGCTACGTTGCAAAACACATGGATAAGAGTTGTAAGGTAATATCAATTCTTGACAATGTTGTTCCCCACGAGCCCCGCTTCTTTGACAAGCCTTTTACAAGTTATTTTCTTAAAGGTCAGGATGGATACGTAGTTTTATGCGACGCGGTTGAAAAGGATCTGCTTGGATTCAGGCCCCAGGCAAGGTTCATCAACACACCCCACCCTCTATATTCACACTTTGGTGAAAAACTCGACAGAGACCACGCAGAGAAGTTGCTCGGACTCAAACCCGGCAAGAAGAATCTGCTCTTCTTTGGACTCATAAGGGAGTACAAAGGGCTTGACATCCTGCTTGAAGCCTTCTCGCAACTTGATGAGAGTTACCAGTTGATCATAGCAGGAGAGCCATACGGCAGTTTTGAAAAATACAGCAAACTCATAGAGAGTTCGCCGCTTAAGGAGAACATCTCCATTAATACCAACTATATTCCCGACAATCTGGTAAACCGCTATTTTTCTGCATCCGACGTCTGCGTTCTTCCGTACAGGAGCGCAACACAGAGCGGAATCAGCGCAGTATCCTACCACTTTGAGATTCCCATGATAACAACAAATGTGGGAGGACTTCAGCAGATGATAGGAGATACCGGCACAGGACTCATCTCCGACAAGACAGACCCTACAGCAATAGCCTCCAAAATCAGAGGGTACTTCTCAGGCAATGTCAAGGAGGAACTGATTGCAAACATAAAGAGGGAGAAGGAGAGATTGAGTTGGAGCAACTTCTGCAAAAAACTCATTGATTTTGCAGAAAAGTTGTAGTTCTGTCGGGAGAAAAAGATATAACCAAACAAAAAAGATATGAAATCTATTACACGTACCGAGTTCGATTTCCCTAAGCAGACAGCCAAATATGTCGGCAAGGTTAGGGATGTTTACACCATAGACAACAAGTATATGGTGATGATTGCTACTGACCGCATTTCTGCATTTGATGTTGTCCTTCCAAAGGGTATCCCTTACAAAGGCCAGGTTCTCAACCAGATTGCATCAAAATTCCTTGACAGCACTTCTGACATAGTCAAGAACTGGAAGATTGCATCACCTGATCCAATGGTAACCGTAGGCTACAAATGCGATTCTTTACCGGTAGAAATGATTGTAAGAGGTTATCTTACCGGTAGTTCATGGAGAGCATACAAAGCCGGAGCAAGAGAGATCTGCGGTGTGGCCATTCCTGAGGGAATGAGAGAGCACCAGAAATTTGAGACTCCAATTGTAACACCTACAACAAAGGCCGAGATTGGTGGCCATGACCAGGACATTTCACGTGAGGAGATTATCAGACAAGGTCTTGTAAAAGAGGAGATATATGACCAACTTGAGAAAATTTCACTTGCACTATTTGAAAGGGGCAGTCAGATTGCCGCTGAAAGAGGCCTGATTCTTGTTGATACCAAATATGAGTTTGGCATTAAGGATGGTGAGATTTACCTTATTGACGAGATACACACTCCTGACAGCAGCCGTTACTTCTACAAAGATGGGTATCAGGAGCGCTTTGACAAAGGCGAGCAGCAGAAACAACTCTCTAAAGAGTTTGTAAGGGAGTGGCTTATGGAGAACAACTTCAGCGGACAACAGGGACAGCAGGTTCCTGAAATGACTGATGAGATTGTAGGCAGCATCTCTGACCGTTACATTGAACTCTACGAAAACATTACAGGCACCTCTTTTGAAAAGGCAGAGTATACCGGTGATGTATATGAAAGGATAGAGTGTAATGTAAAAAACATGTTGGCCAGACTATAATTGACCAATGATTGCACAATAGTAAAAAAAATGAAAAAATTTTATCTGTTAATCCTCATACTGTTTACTTTAGGCAGTGCCTCCGCCCAAAATAGAATTGAACTTTCACAAGAGAAGGTCAAAATTGACGGAAACTACTTCTATGCCCACACTGTAAAGAAGAAGGAGACCCTATACTCCTTGGGAAAAGCATATGGCGTGACCGTTGATGTAATTGTAAAGAACAATACCTCTTTGGCGACAGGGCTCAAGGAGGGCGCAGTTGTCTATATTCCGGTTGCGGAACAGGACCAGAGCGTGGCAAACAACCCTAAACAGGCAACAGCAAAACAAAAAAAGTACAAGAGGCATACAGTAAAATGGTATGAGGACATAACAGATATATCTGAAAAATATAACGTTCCTGTAGCGGCCATTATGGCTCTCAACAATCTTCCCGACGGAAAACTAAAGACCAGACAGGTGCTGCAGATTCCTGATGCCGCCTACATGGCATCATTCACTGCAGATGCTGCTGCAGGCGCTGACCCGTCAGCCGCTATGCAGGATACTCCTGCAACACCGGCAGATTCAGTTGCAAATGCTGCAGATTCTGTTGGTATAGGGAGTGGCATTGCACTTTCCGGAAGAGGAGAAGTTGTTGGGAGGGAGCAAGAGAGTCCGCTTGAGATTGCACTTGTACTTCCACTCAACAGCAACACTCCAGAGAGCATAAGCACGAATTTCATGGACTTTTACGCTGGAGCGCTCCTCGCTGTAAATGATATAAAGGAGCGCAACCTGACTGTAAATGTCTACGACATTGCAGAATACTCTCCGCTGCATACTCTGCTTGATGTACCAGGTTTTGCAAACAACACTCTTATCATTGGACCGGCACACTCAAGCAGGCTTAAGGAGGTAGCAGGGTATGCTTCAACCCATGGCATTCCGCTTGTTTCACCTCTGGACAACACTGCAGAGCCACTGGTAGAAGAGTGTAAATATATGATTCAGGTTCCCGTCTCTCCACAGTGCCAACTTGAGAATCTTGTTGACCAATTGAATGAGCAATATAGGAGAGAACCCGCTCCAGTTCTTCTGATTACCGAGAAGGCCGGAGCAGACGCGGCTTATGCGGCACGTGCAAAGGAACTGCTCGACAGCCTTGCCATACCATATCACAACATTTCGTATGGAATTCTGGAGGGACGTACAATAAGCGAAACGCTTGTCTCAATTGTAGATACCTTGAACGGCACTCCCAACCTTGCACTCGTTCCATCGAACAGTGAGGCATTTGTAAGTGATGTCGTAAGGAACCTTGACATCTGCCTAAATTATGGCAATACCAAGATGATTGCTTACGGATTGCCCAAGTGGAGAAACTTTGAAACAATAAATGTGGAACTTTACCACAAACTGAACCTGCACCTGTCGATACCATATTTTGTGGACTATACACATCCCGATGCCAACAGGTTCCTTCTTGCCTACAGGGCTCTATACAACACAGAACCCTCACCTTATGCTTTTCAGGGATACGACATTACAAAATATTTCGTTGATCTGGCAAAGAGATACGGCAAGTCATTCATTAACCTTAAGACTTTTGCCCCTGCACAAATGTTGCAGTGCAATTTCAATCTCAAACCTGCAGGAACAGAAAATCAGGGCATAGTAAATGTTGCCACGAGGAACATCATCTATAACCCTGACTATACCATTACCCTGCAGAGGTGATCCTATCCCTTGAACGGAGCGGTAACTTTGGCAAGCCAGCCCCTCTCCTCTTCACTCTCAAGAAGCGGTGAAATAGTGTTGCATACCCTTGCATTGAAGTTGTTGAGCCACTCCACCTCCTTGTCCGACAGCACTCCAGGAAGAATGCACGAAGTTGCTATAGGAACCAGCGTAAAGGTCTCGAATTCATTGAACATGTTGAATTCAGTCTCTTTCCACTCCTTTACAGCAATTACATTTTCGGTCCTGATTCCATATCGTCCTTCAAAGTAAATTGCAGGCTCATTTGACATGACCATTCCTGGTTCAAGTGCCACAGGATTCTCCTCCATCCTTATGCTTTGAGGGCCCTCATGCACGCACAGGTAATGGCCTGTGCCGTGGCCTGTGCCATGAAAATACATTGCGCCCTCACTGAACAGCGGTCCACGGGCAAGGATATCCAACTGCGCCCCTCTCGTTCCTCTTGGGAATCTTGCCATGCTCAAGGAGATCATACCCTTGAGCACAAGTGTGTAGAAGCGCTTCTTATCTTCGTCTACCTCTCCAACAGGAATTGTTCTGGTGGTATCTGTCGTACCAAAAAGATATTGTCCACCAGTATCCATAAGAAGGAAATTGCCCTCAGGGCCTGCGCTCTCACTTTCTGCTGATGATGCCGGTGCTGATGGGGCTGATACCGGTGCGGGAACTCTACCGCTGCACTCACGAGTGGCACTGTAATGTGGAAGCGCCGCATTTGCACCGTACGCCACAATAGGCTCAAAACTCTCCCCCCTGTACTCAATGCGTTCCGAGCGGAATCCTATAAGTTTCTCCCCAATCTCAAATTCGGTCAGGGATTTCCCACCCTTGAGCGAATCATCAATATATTTTAGCAACTTGCACCAGGCAACTCCATCATAAAGGTATGCAAGCCTGAACCCTTCAAGTTCCACCTCATTCTTTACCGATTTCATTCTGTTGAGGGCACCACCTGTAACCGGATCATCCACTATTTTTACAGCAGTCTGTCCTGAACTCTCTCCGGCAAGAGCCTTATAGTCCCTTACAGAGATTTTGCCCTTTGAGCAAATTACAACTGCTCCGCTTGCCGAAACTCCTTCAAGAAAAGCCACATACCCATCATATGGATGAAGGATAACACCCTGCTCAGCCAAAGCCGCCTTTACGTCCTGCCCCATCATATCCCGAGCCGCAAAGAGATGTATACCCTCCTCTGTAACTACAGCATATGCCTGGGCTACAGGATTATACTCCACATCAGTACCTCTTATGTTGCATAACCAGGCCACCTCGTCACATGCAGTAACTATGTAAGCAAATTTACCATTGCCATTTGCAGCAATACAACCCGAGAGTCTCTCAACCAACCCGGCATATTTTGAAGAGGTCTCTTCTCCGCTAAAGCCAACAGGAAGATAGTTCACCTGATTGAACACCAACTTCTTTCTCTCTTGCCAAATGTCATCAAACATATCCTTCACAGGAACTGCTATGCACTCTGGTGCCAGATTAGCGGCAAGTGACATAAACTCACTGTATGAGAAGATTGCCTCATCTATTGCCACAGAAAATTTTCTGCCATTACCCTGAGGTTGGGCAACTTCCGCGCCACCTTCATGCTTGCCCCCCCCCTCACTGCCATCTGAGGCACTGCAAATGCCTGCAGATTGACTTTTCAACCACTCCTCTATGCTTGGAGTACCCGGCATCTTTATCTTCATAAGTTCAATGTCAACTCCCTGCAGTTCCCTCTCTGCCTGGACAAAATAACGGGAATCTGTCCATAGCGCAGCACTCTCAAGGGTAACGACCAAAGTTCCGGCAGAACCGGTAAACCCGCTCAACCAGGCCCTTGCCTTATAATAATCCTGAGTATACTCTCCAAAATGCGGGTCATTCGTTGGAATGATCATGGCATGCAGTCCCTGCGCTGCCAACTTCTCCCTTAATTTCTGAATTGCAGAAGTCCTATACATAATATTCTCTTATTTTTAAGCGTAGAATACAAATTTAAGTCAATTCATCCACAAAATCACCCTCTTTTGCGGACAAATTCAATTTCGTGGAGAGTCAATTGCCATATTCCGATAATTGCAAGAGTTGCCCATGCCAATCAACATATCTTCTCCAATGCAAAAATGCTCATCTTTGAACATTGGATATGGCCTGATGAAATATCCCCTCCTTGAAAAGCGAATCCCTGCCTGAGCCAATTTTTATGCTCTGGCAGGGATTTGCTGTTTTTATGATGGTGACTTTGGGTCAGCCCAATTCACTCTTTATGGTAATGACTCTTGTGTCAGCCCAATTTTCTGTTCACGGTGATGACTTTCGGGTCAGTCTCCCACAGAATTTTGCAGTTTCTGACACTCAGGTCTCCTACAACATTGACTCAGGATTAAGGTTGTTGCGCTCAATATCCTTGTAGTAGTTTACAGTACCTACCTTCAACTCTACAGTTGCAGCGTCGTCACAAACGATGATTCCTTTAGGATGCATCTGAAGTACACTGATAGTCCACATATGGTTTACAGAGCCCTCTACTGCCTGATACAAAGCACGTGCCTTGTTGTGGCCGTTTACAAGGATCAAAACCTCTTTGGCATCCATAATTGTACCTACACCTACAGTCAATGATGTTTTAGGTACCAATGAGATGTCATTGTTGAAGAATCTTGAGTTTGCTATGATTGTATCCTGTGTAAGTGTCTTGATTCTGGTTCTTGAAGTCAAAGATGAACCAGGCTCATTGAAAGCAATATGGCCGTCGGGACCTATACCGCCCATAAACAACTGGATACCGCCATATGATTTGATCTTGTCCTCATATCTCTGGCACTCAGCCTCAGGATCCTCGGCATTGCCGTTAAGGATATTTACATTCTCCTTCTTGATATCTATGTGCTGGAAGAAGTTGTTCCACATGAATGAGTGGTAACTCTCTGGATGATCCTCAGGCAAGCCAACATACTCATCCATATTGAAAGTAACTACATTCTTGAAAGATACTTTACCGCTCTGGTACAATTTGATAAGTTCCTTGTATGTTCCAAGAGGAGTTGAACCTGTAGGCAATCCCAATACGAAAGGATTCTCCTCTGTTGGAGCAAAGTCATTGATTTTTTTTACAATGTAAGCAGCAGCCCATTGTGAAAGTTGCGAGTAAGACTCTTGAATGATTAATCTCATGATATAATTACTTTATTACTTTAATAAAAATTTTGCATTCTCTATTGCGGCTTCCGACAGTTGCGCACCACTCAACATCCTTGCAACCTCCATAATACGCTCATCCCTGTTGAGCCGCTTTAAATATGTATGTGCCTGCATTTGGGAATCAAACTCCTTATATACAAGCAGATGTGTTTCTCCTTTTACAGCAATTTGAGGCAAGTGGGTAATGGCAATAACCTGCATGTTATGTCCCATCCTGCCAATAAGTTCGCCCATCTTGTCGGCTATGCTGCCCGATACACCTGTATCAATCTCATCAAAAATCATGGTCGGCATGCCGGTATAGTTTGCCATAAGTTCCTTAAGGCACAACATTATTCTCGAGAGTTCTCCGCCGGATGCCACCTTTGATATCTCAACCAGTTTTGAACCGCCATTTGCTGCAAACATGAACTTTACATCATCCCTGCCTGTCTCACTGTAGCGGTCAGACTGTGCAAGTTCTACAGCAAACTCGGCATGCGGCATCCCAAGATTTCTTATGCTCTCTTTCAAAACAGAACCAAGTTGTCCGGTTCTGGAACTCCTCATCTGCGTAAGTTGTCCGGCAAGGGCCTCTCTTTCAGATTGAAGTTCAGCAACTCTCTTGCGCTGCCCCTCAAGGTCATCTGCAGAGTGCTCCGCCCTCTCCAACTCTGCCTTTAGCGCATCTCTTTGGGAGATGAGTTCATCAATTGAACTGCAACCGTATCTCTTGAGCAACTCCTCAAGTTGTCCTATCCTCTCCTCAACACACTCAAGCCTTTGAGGCGAAACGACCACACCCTCTTCAAGCCTTGCAAGTTCCTGCTCAATATCCTTGCACTCAATCCTGCAACTCTCCAGACGCCCAACAATCCCTTCCAATTCGGGCACAAAGGTATAACACTTTCCCAATAAATGAGCAGCATCCTTCAAATTTTGCACTATTGATGTTCCCATAGGCTGCAAAAGTTCAAGCGAAGCACCAAGAGCGCCCTTTATTTCCTCTGCATTTGCAAGTTGGCCATGTTCAATCTCCAGTTCCTCCATCTCGCCACTTGCAAGTTGCGCCTCCTCAAGCCTTGCAAGTTGGAATCTCTTATAATCCTCCTCCTTGGCATTTGCACTCACCTGCTCCTCCATCTGTTTGAGAAGGTGTTCAGCCTTGTGCAAGGCGGCATTGACCTCCCTATACTTGTCAAGCAACTCTCCCGCTCCCGCAAAGTAGTCAAGAACAGAGAGTTGATATGATTTGTCGGCAAGCAGAAGATGCTGATGCTGCGCATGAACATCTATCAACCTGCCCGATATCTCCTGCAACAGGCCCAATGATACCGGTTCATCATTTATAAAGGCCCTTGATCTTCCCGACGGAGATATAACCCTCCTAAGAACAATCTCCTGGGCAGGCCCGCATATGTCGTCAAGGTCAAGCCTGCATCCCGAAACATCAAACTCGCCCTCAACCACACAATTCTTTGACTGGTCCTTCAATACAGAAAGGTCACACTTTGCACCGAGCAACAATCCGAGGGCTCCCAATAAAATAGATTTACCGGCGCCAGTCTCGCCGGTAATTATCACCAAACCCTTGGGCAACTCCATATCAAGAGTGCCAATCAATGCATAATTCTGTATTGTTAATTTTTTGAGCATTTCTGCAACCTCTCCATATTATCAAGAATATCCTTGGCAACGAGTTCCTTTGATTTCAGAGGAAACTCCTCAACAGCCCCGTCTCTGGATATGATAGTTATCTTGTTGGTATCGGTCTTGAAACCTGCCCCTTTGTCCTGCATGGAGTTGAGTACTATCATGTCAAGATTCTTCCTTGCAAGTTTTCCCTTGGCATTTTCAAGTTCATCATTGGTCTCAAGTGCAAATCCGGCAAGGATTGTTCCCTCTTTTCTGTTTGCCCCGACCCAAGCCGCTATGTCCTGAGTTGGTGTAAGACGCAGATCATAGTCGCTCTTCTCCCTCTTGATCTTCTTGTCGGCCCTCTCAGCCACTGTAAAATCGGCCACTGCAGCGCACAATACAACTGCATCAGCGCCGTCAAGGTTTGACCTGGTAGCCTCAAACATCTCCTGCGCAGAGGTCACATTTATTATCTCCACATTGGGATGGAACAGGTCTACAGTCACAGGTCCGCTCACAACCTTTACCTTTGCACCTCTATTGGCCGCTTCATGCGCAATCGCATATCCCATCTTGCCTGATGAGTGGTTGGTTATGTATCTTACCGGATCTATTGCCTCACATGTAGGGCCTGCTGTTATAAGCAGATTCTTTCCGGACAAAGAGCCATTTTCAGCAAAGATTGCCTCAACATGTGAAACAATCCTCTCCGGCTCCTCCATCCTGCCCTTACCCTCAAGGCCGCTGGCAAGTTCTCCGGCTGCAGGCTCTATGATATATGCACCTCTCTCCGACAAGATCCGCATATTCTCCTGTGTAGAGGGATGCCTGTACATGTCCAAGTCCATTGCAGGAGCAATGGCTACAGGACACTTTGCCGACAAATATGTTGTAATCAACAGATTGTCAGCCACACCAGAAACCATCTTGCCCATTGTTGCCGCTGTTGCAGGAGCAATAAGGAAGAGATCTGCCCAAATGCCCAAAGAGACGTGACTGTTCCAGTCTCCATTCTCCGGATTGTAGAAATCCACTACAATGGGATTCTTTGAGAGAGTGGCCAATGTTAGCGGTGTAATGAACTGCTTGGCCATTGGAGTCATAACGACCTTGACTTCTGCGCCCTCCTTAACAAGAGCCCTCACCAACAACGCCGACTTATAGGCGGCAATGCTGCCGGTAACTCCCAACAAGATATGTTTGCCTTTTAGAGTCATCTTCTACTGGAATCTTGACAACAGGGCAACTACGCCTTGCTCTCTACCTTGCGGTAGTAAATCTCATTCTCCTGGAACTCACTGATGGCAACCAATGTAGGTTTCGGCAACTTCTCGTAGTAACGGGAAATCTCAATCTGCTCCCTGTTCTCGAATGTCTCCTCCAAAGTGTCGGCAAAACTTGAGAACTCCTCCAATTTTGCGCTCAACTCCTGTTTTACATCAGCCGCAATCTGGTTTGATCTTTTTGCGATAATCATTACAGACTCGTAAATATTGCCTGTAGGTTCAGCCAAATCTGACAAATTTCTTGTGACGGTATTACCCGCAACGTTGCTTTGATACTTTTCCATGTTCAGTATATATACTTATTTATTATTCTATTTTTAACCCTGACAGAAGACTATTTTGCACTCTCCTGCCCTTTATCCTGCTCCTCCAATGCCTTCTCCTGCCTGTTGAGCCGCCTCTCCTGCTCAAGCCTCATCTTCTCTGACTTTTTTACCTCCTTTGCGGCAGCCTTTGCCTGTTTCTCCATCAACTTCCTCTCCTCCTTTGACAATGAACCGCTCTCCTGCTGCTCTTCCAAGTTTGCAACTTTGGTAAACGCAAGTGCCCTTGAATAGTAGTTGTCCAACTCCTTGCGATTGTCGGCATCGGGATACTCGCCAATGTAGTTGTAGTAATCATCAATGAATGTAAGGAACCTCTCCTTCTGCTTCGCCCTTACGGAGTGGAGGGCATATTTATATGATGCCAGTGCTGTATAATAGAGCACATCCTTGCGGTAGCGGTTCTCGGCATTGTCACGCAACACATTCTTCAATGCATAGTGCGCTGCCTGATAATCCTCCACCTGATAATATAGTTTTGCAGACTCGAAACTCTTTCTTTCAATACGTTCCATCAAATCATCCATCATAGTCTCGCACTCTGTAAAGTGCTCGCTTGAAGGATAATCATACATAAATTCAGTTATTACTCCCATTGCCTTTCTGGTCGGAGTCTGGTCAAGTTCATATCTGTATGTAGACTCATACAGACATCTTATGCGCAAGAACCTTGCCCTTTCAAAAAACGGGCTGCGCGGAAAGACAGTTGCAAATTTCTCAAAATTGCTCTCTGCAGTAACGAAATCCTTCATATTGAAGTTGCTCATAGCATTGTAGAACTGCACAGTATCCTCCTGTGGCAATCCCTGCATAAGCAGGATAAGACTCTCAAAAATCTCAGCAGATCTTCTATACTTGCCGTTATTGTAATACTCAAAAGCAGCCTTATACTTCACATCCGGATCAACACTGCGTAAAATGGTCTCGTAATAACTTGTACATGAAGCCATCACCAAAACCAACAGAGAACATGTAATTACTCTTTTCAAATGCATCTTCAAATTTTTATAATTGAACGGACTAATTTTCCTGAAGGAATTTTTCTGCATCCATGGCAGCCCTACAACCGCTGCCGGCCGCCGCTATTGCCTGACGGTATACCGGATCCTGGACATCACCTGCAGCAAAGACTCCCGGTACGGATGTCTTCTGCGATTTGCCTTCGGTCATGATATACCCCTCGCTGTTTGTCTCAACATAAGGCTTGAAGACCTCCGAATTGGGATGATGGCCTATTGCAAGGAAAAATCCATGAATCTTTATCTGACTCTCCTCTCCGCTCACATTGTTTACAAGAGCCGCACCGGTAACACCGAACTCATCACCGAGTATCTCTTTGGTGCTTGTATTCCAGAGAATCTCAATGTTAGGTGTATTCATTACTCTCTCCTGCATGGCTTTGGACGCCCTCAACACATCCCTTCTCACAATCAGATACACCTTGTTGCACAATCCTGCAAGATAGGTTGCCTCCTCACATGCAGTATCACCGCCTCCTACAACAGCCACATCCCTCTTTCTGTAGAAAAATCCGTCACAGGTTGCACATGCCGAAACGCCTGCACCCTTATACTTCTCCTCGCTCGGCAAACCAAGATATTTTGCTACAGCACCTGTTGCAATAATCACAGTATCTGCAAGAATATCCTTTTCGTCATTTATCCTCAACTTGAATGGTCTCTCACTGAAATCCACCGCTGTAACGGCACCGTATCTCACCTCTGTGCCAAACCTCTGAGCCTGTTTTTTAAGATCCTCCATCAGGTCATTGCCGGTAACACCCATAGGGTAACCGGGGAAATTATCAATCTCAGTAGTTGTGGTCAATTGTCCTCCAGGCTGCATTCCTTCATACACAACCGGATTCAAATTGGCTCTGGAAGCATATATCGCAGCAGTATAACCTGCAGGACCACTTCCAATTATAAGGCATTTTATTCTCTCAGTACTCATTCCAGTATTAGTAATTTAAACGTGCAAAATTAATAAAAATAGATTAATAACCAATGAAAGCACAACGCAATTCTCATTAATGGCTAATACTTTATGCCAAACGGCACAAAAGATGATGACCAACAGCACAAATTCCATACCACCGGCATGAAACCGGATGCCGGCGGCCACTATTTTGACCTGATTTTGTCAATTATGAAATACTCAAGCCTCTGCTCCCAGACAAGAATGAAGGAACCAAGCCATCGGGTCAATAAAATGATGTACCATACTCCGCCAATGGAAGAGACCAGAAAGAGATCCTCAAAGTTACTATGTGATATGCCTATGTGGGAATTGAGAAGATCTATCTCCCTTTTTGAAATCTTGCCGCTGCGGCTCTCGTCAATCATTACAGCCGCCCCATATGCCAGCCCGAGGATATTGGCCACAATCCAGAGGAAGGCGGTCTTTGCAGGCAGTCCGAACATGGCAAGAACCGGACGCAATCCCTTGGCCATAAGCCTTATTACACCATACTCCGCCAAGAGTTTCTGCATAATGGAAAGTGAGAAAATCAAGAATGACATCTTTACAACAAGACCCAATGTCGATACCAGCCACTCCCTGAACATTTCCATGAATGGCTGCTGGGTCCCGCTCTCCTCTACAGCCTTTGCAATAACCTCTCCGGGGAGCACCTTGTTGAGGCCATATGCCAACGCAAATGCCATGAATGTGCGCACTATCACTATTCTCACTGCCGACGAACCGGTCTTTTTCTGCACTGCAGTCTCGGTTATCATATTGTGGGCACAAAGAGTCATGACGCTCAATATTGTAAGCGCCCTCACATCAAGATCCACTGCAACAGCAGCAGATATTGCCGCATATACATTCACGAAATAGCCCGAAACAAAGGCCAGGGCAGCCTCTCCCGGCAATCCGATGTAGTTGAATACAGGACTTATGAAATTTGAAAAGTATGGCAGCAGATTGAAATATTTCAGAAAAAGTATTGCAAACGAAACCCCTACAGTAATCTTTATGATCCAGACACAAGTTTTTGACGCTCCCGGAAGCACCTCCTTCACGCACTTTACAATACGCTCTTTATGACCTGGCTGGGCAACTTTTGATTCGCTCATTTCTTAACAGTTTAAACTCATTATCATTACAGTGGCACAAACAATCAGGGTGCAAAAATAGCAATCAATCCAATTAAAATTCTCCTTTTGCAAAAAAACTTTTGCCGGAGACTCCTTTTAGCAGGATATTTGTATATTTGTAGCGACAGATATTAACAATTCAATTAATGATTATGAAAAGATTTTTATTGGTTCTACTGGCTGCTATTTTTACATTCCCGGCAGTTTATGCGCAACAGGAAAAGGCTTCAAAAGAGGAGGCAAAAATCCAAAAGCAGAGAGAAAAGGAGCAGAAGAAAGCCATGAGGGAGGCACAGGAAATGGCAAGTTTCAATGCCGCACTCCTTGCCATCAAAAACAACTCTTTTGTACTTGAAGCCGACAGGGTGGAATTCAAGAGGGGAACATTCATCAATGTTGTATCTACAACAAACTTTGTAATGCAGGAGGGCGATGAGGCCACCGTACAACTCTCTTTCAACGGAGCGGCAATCGGTCCAAATGGAGTAGGCGGACTCACTGTTGAAGGTGCAGTATCAAACCAGGACCTCTCTACAGACAAGAAAGGCAATGTCAACTACAAATTTATGATTAATGGAGTGGGCATTTCCGCTACAATCACCATAAGGATGGCCAAAGGATCAAACTACTGTACCGCCACAGTCACTCCAAATTTCAACAGCAACAGAACTGAATTTACAGGATATCTGAAGCCAAGAAAAGGTGCAAACATCCATAAGGGTATGGCTCTATAGGGCCATACTCCATTGTGGCTCCTTGCGTGCCGAGCAGTTCCTGTGCAGCATCTCCGAATATGGTGTATTGAAAATCCTTGCACCAAAAGGGCATCCCTTTACGCATGCACAGCACTTTGTGCAGATGGCTGGGTCACTCTCTATGGCCATATCCTCCTCAAGGCCCTCTTCATTTCCAAACGTCTTCATTTCAATACAGCCTACTGGACACATGTCAATGCATCTGCCACAAAGGACGCATCTGTTTATGTCTGTTTGCGGAGTTGCAGGTGAAGGCTTGTACTCCCGGTATGGACGGTTACCTTTTATATCGAGTTTCAACTCTGCCATTATAACAGATTTTTCATCTTGACCGGCCTGCGACAATCTCTGCTGCAATTCTTCACACACAGCCGCCAACTGACTGCCGAACATGGCACATTTTTCAAGGTCAAGGCTGTCGGGACGCTCCTGGGCAATAGGAAACTCCTCTGTGGAGTATGAATGCTCACCTATGAATGAGGCTGCAGCAAGCGGCAAAAAGCCACATTCACGGCACAAATCTGCCAATTCAATAAGGGCATCATCATAATCCCTGTTTCCATATACCGCCACAACAGCACATGGAGAACCCTCTGATTTCAACATCCTGATACGCTCTGCGGCTGTCGGAGCCACCCTTCCGCCATATACGGGGGCCGCAATTACAGCAAACGAATCATTCACCTGCAATCTTCTGCCGCCTAGAGTAATGTCCAGCACATCCGTTTCAAGAGGTGCGCCCGCTGCCGATGAGATCTGCCTGATGGAGTTGTCGCCATTCATAGACGCCGCAAACGCCTCTGCTACAGCCTCTGCAATTTTTCCTGATGTTCCGGTTGGCGAGTAATATATTGATGTGACTCTATTTATATTCATAGTTGGGATTCTTTAATTTGCTTGACATTAATTTGCTTGACTTTGATTTGCTTGACCTTAATTTATTTGACCTTAATTTATTTGACCATATCATTACTGATGGTTTGCATCAGCACATTCGGCAGCAGCGCATTCGGCAGCAGCACATGCAGCATCAGCACATTCGGCAGCAGCGCATTCGGCTGCAGCACATTCAGCAGCAGCACATTCAGCAGCAGCAGGCCATTTCCTCAGAGCGCAAACCGGCGCCCGCTTTCCATTGGCTGCTAATCATCTATTACCGGTATATCCGAATCGTCGTAATCATCCAGTTTGTTATTCCAAAGATACTTGCGGGTCTCAGCAACAACCACTCCGCTCAACAGCAGAAGCGAGATAAGGTTAGGAAGTGCCATAAGGGCATTTGTACCGTCGGCAATATTCCATACAAGCGACAAATCAACAACCGCTCCAACAAACACAAGAACCACCCATATTCCCCTGTAGAAGTAAATGGTCTTTTTGCCTGCAAGATACTCTATTGCCTTCTCCGCATAGTATGACCAGCCAAGAATTGTTGAGAATGCAAAGGTCACAAGACCAACTGTAAGTATTATTGAACCCACATACGGGATCTTTCCGAATGCCGCCTGGGTAAGTTTTGCACCATCGGCATAACTTATATCGGGATATGCAATTATACTGCTCACAAGTACAAGACCTGTAAGGGCACATACCACCACTGTATCCCAGAATGTTGCAGTTGAAGAGACAAGTGCCTGCCTGACCGGATTGCGGGTCTGGGCAGCAGCAGCCACAATTGGAGCAGAGCCCATACCTGATTCGTTCGAGAAGAGGCCTCGTGCTATACCAAAACGGGCAGCCATCATTATTGATGCACCAATGAAACCGCCACCGGCAGCCGCAGGATCAAATGCGGCCCTCACAATAAGTGATATTGTCTCGCCCATATATTGCCAGTTTATTCCAATAATAATAAGACACCCCAGTACATAGAAGATTGCCATGAACGGCACAAGTGCGCTGCATACATTTGCAATTCCTTTTACGCCAAAAATGATTACCAATGCCACTATAACAGCAAGTACAATACCTGTAACGTAAGTAGGGATGCCCTCAAATCCTCCGCCGAACAGCCCCGGTTCTGCCAATAGTGTTGAGATTGCATTTGCCTGTACAGTATTTCCAATGCCCAGGGCGGCGATTGCCGTAAAGACGCAGAATACAACCGCAAGCCACTTCATTTTAAGTCCCCTTTCAAGGGCATACATAGGACCGCCCAACATTGTTCCGTCAGAGGTCTTTACCCTGTATTTTATTGCAAGAAGTCCTTCAGAATATTTTGTTGCAATGCCAAACACACCTGTAATCCAGCACCAAAGTACTGCACCAGGGCCTCCAAGGGCGATTGCCGTTGCCACACCTATGATGTTTCCTGTACCTATGGTAGCAGCCAAAGATGTTGCCAAGGCCCCGAACTGGCTCACATCACCGGATGAATCGGGGTCCTTTGTAAATGAGAGTTTTATAGCCTTGAATATCTTCAATTGCGGGAACCTCAACCTCACGGTAAGGAAGATATGTGTACCGAGAAGCAAAATGATTGTGGGCCATCCCCACAATGCCGCAGTTATGTCGGCAATAATTTGAGAAAAAGAGTTCATAGGTTCTGTTATAGGTTAAAATTTAGCGTATCTTTGCAAAGATAAAAAATTTACTGAAAAGTCCTATACCCATTAAGGTCATGATCAAGCATATATATATAATTTCAGCCACAATTTGTGTAGGACTTGGACTTTTAGGTACATTCATTCCACTATTGCCCACAACACCCTTCCTGCTTCTTGCCATTTTTCTCTTCATGAGATCATCCAAATCGGGTGTAAAGATGATTTTGCGCAACAGGATTCTTGCCCCCTATGTAGTCTCATACTTCTCAAAAGAGGGTATACCCATGAATATATTGCTGCGTACAATTTTACTGCTCTGGCTCACAATGGGCTGTTGCATCATTTGGGCTACCCACAACATATATGTGCGGCTGCTGCTGGCGGCCATTGCAGCAGGCGTCACAATACATCTTGTGCTCAAAAGAAAAAAAGATTAGTTTTTAGTATATTTGTGCATCACTTAAAAAAGCCACTGCCATGAAAAAAAAGAGCATGGTGAATAGATTCACCTTTTCAATTGCTGTTGCACTCTTTGTGCTTACGGGCCATTTGCTGTCGGCCCAGGAAAGAGTTGACAAGACATCTTCTACGCAAACAGCGACCGATCCTGTAATTGAAAAAATCATTGAACTGGGACGTACACAAAACATGACTACAGAACATCTTGACATCCTCTGCAACCGTTTCGGAGGCAGAATTACAGGCTCCGATGCCTGCGAGAATGTTGAGAACTGGTGCGAACACATGTTCCGCAAATGGGGCCTTGAGGTCTGGAGGGAGGAGGTAGGCCAGTTGCCTGTAGGATTCAACAGAGGACCTTGGTCGGGAAGAATGATAGGCGGCAATGGAATGACTCTCCATTTTATAACCCCTTCATATACATCCGGGACCAGGGGCGTCCAGCGCGGCCATGTGGTAATTGAACCGTATACACAGGAGGAGTTTGACCGGATGAAAGGCACACTGAAGGGTGCATGGGTTCTCATTGGCGGCAGGAGCAGCGGATGGCCGATTGACTTCTCGGCCAAAGAGGATTCGGTGAGGGCCAA
Source organism: Bacteroidales bacterium (assembly GCA_015060245.1). GTDB lineage: Bacteria > Bacteroidota > Bacteroidia > Bacteroidales > UBA932 > Egerieousia. Next base: position 120,769 of record SUYU01000007.1, read on the forward strand.
AACCATTGCATTCAATACGGAGGCTACCATAAAGAACAGGGAGATACAGCAATATAACCGTGAACTGGACAGGGCAAAAAGGAGCAACCCTAAAGACAAACGTGAAAAAAAGGAACTCATTAAGTTGAAAAAGACCCCTGCCCTCTTTTACAAAGAGATGAAAGAGGCCGGAATTCTTGGCATTATACAATCTGCACCGGTACCGCTTACAGCGCTCTATGACCGCAAGAACATAGATCAGATGAGTTTTGACAATCTTCCGGACCTTCCGGATATAAAACTTGATGAGGAGCAGTACAATATCATCAAGAAGATGGTGCAGCGCAGGGAGTATTTCCAACTTGAATTTGACATAAGGAACCATTTCAAAATGGGGCCAGTAAAGTACTACAACATCATTGGCGTAATCAAAGGCACAGAATACCCTAATGAGTATGTCATGGCCGGCGGACACATAGACTCCTTTGACTCCGCCACAGGAGGTGTTGACTGCGGTGTGGGCATCACCCCTACACTTGAAGCGGCAAGGCTTATAGCAATGGCCGGAGGAAAACCTAAAAGAAGCATTCTCTTTTGCCTATGGGCTGCAGAGGAGTTCGGGCTTTTGGGTTCGACCCATTTTGTAAATTCGCATCCCGACAAATTGCCGTTCATTTCAAACTACTTCAACCGCGACGGTGGTCCGCTCGTTCCATACGAAATAACCGTACCACCCGCAATGTATGATGATTTTGCCGCCATTGAGGGTGCCATAAACTCAATCAACCCCGATTTTCCGTTCAAGGTATACAAGAGGGAGGGAGAAGCGCCCGACTTTCCTGTAAGGTCAGGAGGTTCTGACCATGCTCCATTTGCAAAGGCAGGAGTGCCGGTCTTCTATCCACGCTTGGGAGACCCCAAAGGGTACAATTTCCAGTATATGGAGATCTGGCACACTGAGAGCGACCTTTTCAACAAGAGCATTCCTGAATATCAGGAGCATTCATCCGTTGTAACTGCGGTTATGCTGTACCACCTTGCGAATCTTGACCATCTGCTCAACAGGGAGGGTATGTACAAGGAGAAAAAGAGCCAATAGCGCATGCCATCAAGCACAATGCCCAACTTGCGTAAACAAAAATTGCCTTCCTAAAACAGGGAGGCAATATTTGTTGCAAAGAGTTTGATTGAGATGGCAAGCAATATGATTCCAAAGAATTTCCTCAGGACATAAATTGTTCCTTTGCCGAGAAACTTCTCAATATACTCAAGTTTGTTCAGTACAAAATAGACAACTATCATGTTGAGTACAATTGCCACTATAATGTTTTGAAAAGCATACTCTGCCCTCAATGAAAGCAGTGTTGTAAGGGTTCCGGCGCCGGCAATGAGCGGAAATATTATAGGAACGAGAGTAGCACTTCCTCCAGGCCCGTCGTTCTTCATAAGTTCAACGCCAAGAATCATCTCCAGGGCAAGCACAAAGATCACAATTGAACCGGCCACCGCAAAAGATTCGATATTCACACCAAAAAGTGCCAGCAAACCGTCGCCTGCTATAAGGAAAATTATAAACAATATGAGCGAACCTATAGCAGCAAAAAGTGGCTTCACCTTGCCGCCCTTTGACTTTATGTCAATTATAATGGGAATTGACCCTGTTATATCAATTATGGCAAAGAGTACCATAAAGGCGCTCACAATCTCTTTTATGCTGAAATTCATGGCTTTTGAAAGAAATTATTATTTATTTTTTTTGTAAAGTTAAAAAAAATATGCTAATTTTATGTCGCATAATAACTTAATAAAACTGTACAGCAATGAAAGAACTTATTGAAAAAATCAATGCAGAGTTTGCAGCATTCACAAAAGACGCTGAGGCTCAATTAGTTAAAGGTAACAAGGCTGCTGGAACTCGCGCTAGAAAATCTGCTCTTGAACTTGGCAAGTTAATGAAGGAGTTCAGAAAAGTTTCTATCGAGGCTGCAAAAAACGAGTAACAATTTTGTTACTTGAGAAAGAAAAAAAAGAAGTTACTTTACAAGGAAGTTGATTTTAAGCAACTTCTTTTTTTTTACCCAAAATTTCCAAACAGTTCATAGTCAACTATCAATCCCAGTTTTTCCTCTTCACTCCACAACCAGTACCTTTTATCCTCCTGCTTGAGCAGAACCATAGGTAAAAAGAGTCTTGTTTCCGTGGCAGACTTGCTCTCCCTGTATATAAGTTCCACAATGATTACATCGTTGATCTTTATAAGATCTTTGGGATAGTCCCTGAAGTATGCATTTACATAACGGGACTGGTCATCGGTCTGGAATCTGATGCACTTGTGTTTGAAATTATATACATACTGTGAACTCTCTTTGTTGAACTGCATAAGGTAATTTTTACCCTTTACCAGACCTACAGCACTCTTCTTCTCAAAGTTGTCAGACTCAACCGAAAGTCCATGAGTCTTCTCGTTGCACCCGGCTATGGAAATCACAAGGAGCATAAGCAGTGTTCCTGCAACAAATCCCGATATATTATTTTTTACCATTGCTTCAGTTCACTTTTATATGTTTGCAGATTATCTCCAGGGAGCCGTCGGGAAGAAGGATTGACATCTCAATCAGATACGCCCCCGGCTCTTCAAAAGTGTAGTATTGGTCGGCCCAAACCTTGCCGTTTATCTTTACCACAGTTCCGGCATCATGCCAGTCCATATTCTGAAGATTGAGGTGGATGACATCTCCAACACTGTAGTTGCCCTTGATAATCATGTACGGGAATACCGATTCCACAGGCAGTGTGGTGAGTGTGGTAGAGTACCTTTTGCCCTCTGAAAGCCCCGCTCTATAGAAGATATCGAGTTTATAGTCAGTCTCTGGCTCGAGAGCACCAACCGCTGCATAAAGTTGGGTTGAAATGCCCTCATGGAGAATTTTTCCTGTATAGGGATCCTCTACAGAGATGTTCCAGTTCCCCTCCACTTCTTCTGAAGAGGCATCATAAGTTCCCGCAACACGCCACTTTACAAACGCTCCATTATGGTAAGGCTCTACAGATGATGAGGCCACATACGGCAAATCCTCATCATAAATTATATCTGCTACGGATTTGAAAGTCACCCTCTGCTGCCTGTATGCAATATCCTTGATGGAGACTCCTATGCCCATTCCATTCCAGTCTACAAGCCCCGGTTCTCCTTGTGAGTCAAGTGAGGTTACCTTTGCTGTTCCGGGATAAAAGATTGCAGAAATATCTCCCTGTTCCGCACCAATGGCACGTGCGGCAAGAACAGAGGCACACTGGTGGGGTGCATAACTGTTTATTATGTTGAAGCGCCACCTCTCTGCAGCAGGAAGACCGGCCACTGGGGTATCTGACTTGTCAAGATGGTAAACCAACAGGCCGCTTCCGCCTATATATGAATCCCACCCCGATTCTGACCGGCACTCCAGCAGGAAATACTCACCCTCCCGGGCACACTTCATTCTATAAACCTTTGCAGATTTTCCGACAGGCGGCAAAGAGTAGGCATTGCCCGGCTCTATATCTTCAATCGTGCCAAGGCCCAGGATCTCCCGCTCAATTGAAGTCAGGTATGGCGGAGTATGGCCACCATTAAGGTAGTTGCCTCTATCCATGATAGACAAAGAACCGTACAGGGCATCAGAAAGCCCCTCCTCCTGACCATTTACATCATACATGTCGGGAAGCCCCAATGAGTGGCAATACTCATGTATGAAGGTTCCTATTGATGCCGCACATGAAGCGGTATTGTCGCCTGTAAATTCCGACGAACATGTATATCCTCCAATAGTGAGGCCACCCACATTCACTTTATTGTTCAAAATGCTTCCGTAATGGGGCCAGATAGCAGAACTCTCTCCACTCTCTGCCTCATTGTAACCGGCAAATATTATTGCCACATTATCTATTGTGCCGTCGCCGTCGGAATCATACTTTGAAAAGTCCACACCTGCTTCATACGCCTTCAGACAGGCCTGTGCAACCATTTCACCCGGATTTGCATCATTGAGCAGCGCCGTACGTCCGCCATAATGCTCCATGCTGCCGTCAAGGGTTATGATTCCATGCAGGTCAAAGGTAAACCTGCATCTTCCTCCAAAATTATCATTGAGATATGATGCTGCACTTCCGGTTGCTCCGTTCTCAGTAAAGGAGTCGCCATTCAACATGGAAGAGAAATAATCAAGAGGATTGGGCAAGGAAAACTTCACATCGGAGAACTCCACAAGCAGTACCAGCGAATTTATACTCTGTGGCTGCTCCACTACGGTATGTCCTATTGTGTGGGAAAACTGGCGTATCTGCTTATAAACCCGGCCCTGCCCGAATTGGCCATTGAATAGGCTTTTTAGTGCAAATTCACGCAGATAGGCGGGTTGGCCCGCATGTTCAAACTTTGTGTACACACCCTGGACACCATCAACATTACCATCTGACTTACAAGTGTTTATACGCGCACCGCCCTTATAGAAAAATCTGTCGGGACCCTGATATACAAACTCTCCTGAAACTGTTGTTGTATAACCGTAAAACTCGTCTCCACGCACTACAAGAGAGATTACCGAGCCGTCAGGTTGACGATATTTTACTATCTTTGCTGCCGCTCTTACCGCATAGGCTTCACCAGGTGTAAGCACAGCACAAAGAGTTAATATACAAATTATTATAAATAAAACCCTCTTCATTGCAGACTGGTAATGAAGCACTAAGTTAATACTTTTTAATCAAATCGCATCCAATTTTGTTTGAGATATGATGAAACGCCTGATACTTATATTCACCTTTACAATTGCAGCATCCTTGCTTTGCACTGGAGCCCACGCACAAAAATGCCGGGGCGCATACCTTATTGAAGAGTGGGGCAAAATGGATGAGTGGGTAGTGCGACAGATAAAAGAGAGCGGCATAATTGGCGGAGAGGTCAAATATTCATACGAAATAGCCCACGGAGATACCATCAAGGGGAACATCCCCTACAGAAACCCCGAAGGATGCGTTTGGGCCACATCGAGTGTTATGGCAGTCGTGAGCGGCGTAACCAAGGTAAGTTGCTCAGTATTTCCCGAAAAAAGAGGAGACGGCAATTGCGTCAGACTTGAAACAAGACTTGAAAAGGTAAAGGTACTTGGACTTGTAAACTTGAATGTAGTTGCCTCCGGAACAATATTCCTCGGGTATATACGGGAGCCTGTAAAAGATACAAAAAATCCACAAGGCAAGTTATGTGTAGGCATCCCCTTCACCGACAGGCCAAAAGCCATACAGTTTGACTACAAGACCATTGTGGGGAACAACAGGCTCAGGGCTGGCGGGCTCGGTGCTCCAAAATCCCTTGGCGACAATGATTACTCCGAATGCGCCCTCTATCTGCAGAAAAGATGGGAAGATGAAGAGGGAAATGTCTATGCTAAAAGAATAGGAACCGCATACGAACGCTTTACAGCCACCGACACCACGTGGAACAACGGGTACAGGATTGAAATCAAATATGGCGACATAACAGGAGAGCCTTTCTATAGGGATTTCATGCAACTTGTTCCCGAAGAGATTGAACAATATACAGTAAACTCCAAAGGTGAGGCTGTTCCGATAAAGGAAATCGAGTGGGACATAAGCGGCACCGACACCCCTACTCATATAGTGCTCAGAATATCTGCAAGCCATGGTGAAGCCTACGTTGGCGACATCAACAACAGATTGTGGGTAGACAATATAAAACTTGTATACTGACGCTTTTTTCTCCTGAAATATGCAAAGAAGGGTATTATACATAATTTCCGCCATGATTCTCGCAATCGCCCCTGCTGTAAGTGGCAGGGCGGCTGTCGTGCCCCAGGATACAGTTGAGGTGGTGACTGTTGCGGATGCCCGTGTCAAGGAGAGTCTCTGGAAGAGAGTTTACAACTACTTTGCAGAGTCAAACCAGGTGAAGGAGGAGAAGAAATTTGATATAAGCGTAATCGGCGGGCCACACTATGCAACCGACACAAAATTGGGCATAGGAATAGTGGCAGCCGGGGTCTACAGCACAAACAGAAGCGACAGCCTGACCCCAAAATCGAATGTTTCACTCTTTGGAGATGTAACAACCACCGGATTCTACATGGTGGGTGTGAGGGGAAACAATATATTCACAAGAGAGCAATGGAGAATTGACTATTCCCTCTATTTCTTCTCTTTTCCAAGCAGTTTCTGGGGCATAGGTTTCAGCAATGGAGACAATGACCTGAACTCTTCGGATTATCTGCGGCTCCAGTCACAGATAAAGGCCGACTTTCTCTTCAGGGTAGGCAACAGGTTCTACATTGGCCCAACTGCAAGTTATGACTATTCCAAAGGCCGCAAACTCTCAGAAAAGGCTGCAGAACTTCTGAGCGGGCAGCCGAAATCAACCAGTTATGCAGGTCTTGGTGCTGTAGTCTCTTATGATTCAAGGGATTTCATTCCAAATGCATACAAGGGATTCTACCTTAAGGTTATCCAGAAGGGATTTACGGATTTCAAGGGGAAACCCTTTTTCAACACAACTGTAACATCTGATTTCTACCAGAGAATATGCAAGGGGGGCATCCTGGCATTTGACTTTTATGGAGAGTTCCAGTATGGAAAGGTACCGTGGACAATGGCTTCAAAACTTGGAGGCTCATACAGGATGAGAGGTTATTACGAGGGCCGCTACAGAGACAACAACTCCATGTCGCTGCAAATGGAGTACCGGCAGAAAATATACAACAGGCATGGAATTGCCGCGTGGATTGGAGGCGGTACAGTCTGGGGGCCACAGGAGAAATTCAGTTGGAGCAGAATACTTCCGAACTACGGTATAGGTTACCGTTGGGAATTCAAGAACAGGATGAATGTGAGACTTGATTATGGATTCGGCAAAAAAGGCCAGAGCGGTTTTATGTTCAGCATAAACGAGGCATTCTGAGATGATTCCAAAGATAAATGCCATAGCAAAGAGTCATAAGGCACAATACTTTGTCTATCTTGCAATCCTTATGATGACCAATGTGGTACTGATGTTTACAGAACCCATGGGAATTATGGCACGCATGGCATTCATACTCCTTCCGTTGGGCATACAGGCGGCACTGCTGGCCAGTGTCAAGAGGCCAGGTCTGATGTTCCTGCTCCTGTTGCCCAAGAGCCTTCTTGATGCCTTCCAGTTTGTGCTCATAGCCCTGTACGGAGGCTCTATCATAGCAGTGGACATGTTTCTGAATGTGGTTACCACCAATTCTACCGAGGCCGGCGAGTTGCTCTCCAACCTTGCCCCCGCCATTCTCCTGCTCATGGCCATATACATACCTGCCATCTTCACGGCAATAGTATCACTGCGCAAAAACTGTTTTGATTATACCGCAGAAACAAGGAGAGGTTATTTGAAGGCAGCAACTGCCACTACCATTGCCGGATTCATCTTTTTTGCCGGAGCGCATTTTGAAAAGAGGGGTTTTGAGGCAAAATATGACATATACCCTACCAATGTATTCTACAATATGGATTTTGCCGTCAGGAAACTGGAAAAGATATATAACTGCAAATCTGCTTCAAAGGGGTTTGAATTCAATGCCACACTTGAACCGGGCAGAGATGATACCGGCGGCAGGGAGATATATGTTCTTGTAATTGGAGAGACAGCCCGGGCTCACAACTGGAGCCTCTACGGCTATGAAAAGGAGACCACTCCGCATGCAGATACCATGTCAAACCTCATAAAGTTCAACGCCCTTACCCAATCCAATACAACCCACAAGAGTGTGCCCATGCTGCTGACTCCTGCCGATGCAGAGAATTATGAACTCATATACAGGTGCAAAAGTATAATCACACTCTTCAAGGAGTGCGGTTTCAAAAGCATCTATCTCACCAACCACAACTACAACGGAACATTCATGGAAAACTACTTCAATGAGGCAGATATCTCCATATCGTTAAGGGAGAGCGGTTGGGGCAACAATCATGACTATCCAATGGCAGATACCCTTGAAACCATGCTCAAAAGGGAGAAGGGCAACAAACTCTTTGTTGTTATGCATCTGTATGGCTCACACTTCAAATACTCCGAAAGATACAGCCCTGAATTTGCCCGTTGGCAGCCTGACCACGCCGAAGTAATCTCGCCCAAATTCAAACAGGAACTTGCAAATGGCTACAACAACTCCATATTGAGTACCGACTACCTGCTTGACCGTATAATATCCACAATACGCAATGAGCAGTGCCAAAGTTTTGTAGTGTATACATCTGACCACGGCGAAGATCTTATGGATGACAGAAGAAAAAGATTTCTTCATGCTTCACCCCTTCCGACCGCACACCAACTCTATATTCCCTTTATATTTTGGTATTCCGACAAATATAAGGAGTGCCATGAATCAAAAATTAATTTAACTTTGCAAAATTCTGCATATACCGTCTCTTCAAGCAGGAACCTCTTTCATACTGTAGCCGACCTGGCTTCAATAAAGAGCCCGTACGTAAATGGGGAGAAGGCCATAAGTTCAGATGAATTCAAAGCCTCACCGTTATTGTATCTGACAGATCATGACGGATGTATAGAACTCAACAGGCTGCCCCTGAAAAGGCTTGATGTGGAGTTCCTCAAGGAGCACAATCTGCAGGGCTCGGATTGACCTTGAACCTAAAAAACCGAAACCATGAACAGAACAGGAGAATATACCTTTACAGTGCTTGTCCCATTCTATAACGAAGAGGACAACATCCTCAATATCGAGAGGGAGTTGAAGGCCTTCATGCAGGCCTCAGTTATACCATCCGTAGCCGTACTCTTTGTTAATGACGGCTCAAAAGACAATGGAATGGAACTGGTAAAGCAGGTATGCAGCCGCAACGAACACTTCTACTACATATCGCTGAGCAGGAACACTGGCTTGAGCGGCGCCATCAAGGCGGGATTTGACAACTGCTTCTCAAAGTATGTGGGCTATATAGATGCCGACCTGCAGACATCCCCAATGGATTTCAACCTGCTTCTTCCTTACGCTGAGGAGTATCCTCTTGTAATGGGAATAAGGGCAAACAGAAAAGACAGTTTCTTCAAGAACTTCCAGTCAAAGATTGCCAACGGATTCAGAAGAATGATGACTGGCGATAGTGCCAAAGATACAGGATGCCCATTGAAGGTCCTCCAGACAGAGTATGCCAAACGCATCCCGATGTTTACCGGAATGCACCGTTTCTTCCCTGCCCTCATTGCCCTTCAGGATGGCGGCAAGATGATGCAGATTCCTGTGCGCCACTTCCCGCGCACTGCAGGAGTTTCAAAGTACAATCTCTGGAACAGGCTCATCTCCCCATTCAAGGATTGCTTTGCATACAGATGGATGAAAAAGAGGTATATCAACTACCACGTGGGGAGCAGCAACTTTTAGTACAGCACCCACTCATAAACCGGAGCGCACAACAATATGTATATCTATATAATAGGATTCCTGGCCCAGGCCCTCTTCTCTGCAAGAATACTTGTGCAGTGGATATTGTCGGAGAAGGCAAAGAGAGTGGTCTCCCCTACCATATTTTGGGTTTTGAGCATGATTGCATCATATCTCCTCTTCATATATGGTTGGTTGAGGGATGATTTTGCCATAATGCTCGGACAGGTTATTGCCTATTACATCTACATCTGGAACCTCGACGAGAAGGGTGTATGGCGCCGAATCAATCTGCTTCTGAGAATTGTGCTCATTGCCACACCCGCTGTAGGCCTTACCTATATACTCAATGACTGGGAGCAGTTTGTGGCACAATGTCTCAATAATGCGCAGATACCTGCCTTCCTCGTAATCTACGGTTCTTTGGGCCAGATTATCTTTACCCTCAGGTTTGTTTACCAGTTCTTCTATTCAAAATATCATGGAGAATCTCTGCTTCCTGCCGGGTTCTGGATAATAAGCCTCATTGGATCAACCATCATAGTCTCTTATGGAGCCATCAGGCTTGACCCTGTACTCATATTGGGCCAGTCATTCGGATTCATCTCATATACCAGGAATCTTATCCTCCTCCATAAGCAGAAGAGAGCAAATTAATGCTATCTTTACAACTGCAAACAAACCCTATATAAAAAAGAACCGTCATGAAACAGTGGATGAGATACCTGCTAATTTTTTTGGCACTGCTTCCAATATTGATATTAAGGGATTTTACTCCCGACAATGAATTGAAATACCTGAGCATTGCCGATGAGGCCATTGCCAACGGAAACATCTTTGCCTTCTTCAACCATGGCGTTCCCTATGCCGACAAACCGCCTTTGTATCTCTGGGCAATAATGCTGGGCAAGGTTCTATTTGGAAAGCATCTTATGTTCTTCATCTCGCTTCTCTCTGTAATTCCGGCATTTATAACCCTGTGGGTCATGGGCAACTGGTGCCAAAGGTATCTATCAAGGAGCAAGACCATAAATGCCGAACTGATGCTGGTAACATCAATCTATTTCATTGCACCTATAATTGTGCTGCGGATGGACATGCTCATGACAATGTTCATAACACTCTCGCTCTATACCTTCTACAGAATGTACATGTACAACCATGTTACTGAGGGGAGCGGGAAGAGGAGCGGCAGCAACTGCATACCCGAAAGCAGGAGGTACGCACGCTGGAGATGGCTTCTGCCACTGTACATATTCATGGCCCTCTTTACCAAGGGACCAATAGGAATACTCATGCCACTGCTCTCAATCACACTCTTTCTCGCTGTGAGCGGAGAGATCAGGAGCATAGGCAAATATCTGGGATGGAGATGCTGGCTCCTTCTCGGCACCTTGAGTGCAGCATGGTTTACATGCGTATACCTCGACGGCGGGGCCGATTACCTCAACAACCTGCTCTTCAACCAGACGGTAAACAGGGCTGTTGATGCATTCCATCACAAGAAGCCTTTCTATTTTTATGGAGTTTCATACTGGTTCTCCCTTGCACCATGGTCATTGCTTGCCTTTGCAACCATTCTGCTTGGCTTTACCAAAAAACTAATCAACACTACACTTCTCAAGTTTTTTACAGTTATCGTGGCAAGTACAGTGATTATGCTCTCCATGATCAGTTCTAAACTTGAGATCTACATGCTGCCATGCTTCCCTTTCATCATATATGGAACGGCCATACTGTTGCCACAACTCAAGAATAACAAGTGGGTAAAAATATCCGTTATGGTTCCTGCCATAATATTCATAATTGCCTTTGCAGGTTCCATTGTCGCTGTAAGAGTACTGGACAACATAAGCCTGCCGGATATCGTACATAACCTTTGGGCTCCAATTGAGTTCTATACGGCAATACTTGGTGCGGGCGGCATTTGCGCACTATACTTTGTATTGAAGAGAAAAAGCATTGAGAATGGCATCAACTCAATAGCAATATCAATGCTGCTGCTTGTCTTTGCCTTCTCATTCTCAATCCCAAAAATCAACCATATCATAGGCCTTAAAGAGGGCTGCAGAAGGGCTATGGAGGTTGCCGCTGAGAAAAAGATCAACAACTACGCATATTATCAGTTCAAGACAGGCGACAACCTTGATGTCTATCTCGGCAAACAGGTAAGGCTGCTTGACGGAGAAGAACTTGAGGGGCTCAAGGGCACCATGCTTTTTGTAAAGAAAAAATATATAGCCCGGGATACATTGCTGGGCAATGCAGTGACTGGGAAAGAGAATCAGATAATGGAATATGGCGAATATGCCATCATCCCTTTTGAGTAGTTTGCCACACAAATTGCCGCCGCCATGATGTAGTGGAATGGGGCAGACCCAAAAGTCATCTCTATGAACCTTTTGAGTCATCCTTCTGGAATAGCAACAGGACGGTGCCTGCATTGTCTGTGCAAACACCGTCCCCATCATACGGAGTCCTGCAGTTTTTCAAGATACCGCCCAAACGGTTGGGCCCCTGAACTCCGCAATGTCTGTTTATGCAACTGCCGCTCCTTTGTTTCCGGCTTTACTACGCAGCGTCCAAATGCTACTGCTGCTTCTTTAAAGTGCCTTTGCCCTTGTGTTCTGCTCCAGTAACAGGATCTTTTGAAAAGAACTCCATAGAGAGGCTCTCCGGATCCTCCTGATAGAAGAGTTCTCCATTTATGTGCTGCTTGGCATCATTTATATTCATAACACCTGTATATGACACATACGGGTCACCTACAAGAACAACAGCATCAATGTTTGCCATGGTGGTATCATTGTACCTCACCTTGCCGCTCATGGTTGTATCGGCAAAATACTCAATGGCAACCGGCACTTGAATGGTCTCTATATTGATGTTTCCCAACGTGTCATAGGTTGTAATCTGAATGGTGTCAATACCGGCCCATAGACCGATAAGTTGTTCATTCACGCTCTGTTTTTGTGATCCGCATGATGCCGCTGCAAGAACAACTATTGCTGCAGCCGCCAAAAAAGATTTGTACTTCATCGCTTATATTTTTTATAATACTTTTTGAATAACCAATTAATCTATTGACTATCTTTACACCCACAAAAGGTTAAACAGGGATTACCTGTCATAGGCAGCATTTTGATTACTCTAAAAATTAACACTATATTATACAAGAAACTATGGATTTAGTTCAAAACACATTTGCCCAATTGGAGATCAATTATCCCAATTGCATCCATAACTACAACTATTTCAGATCAAAGTTGAAACCGTCTACAAAACTTCTTATTCTCATCAAAGCCAACTCCTATGGACACGGCGCCGTAGAATTTGCAAAAGTCATGGCGGAGGCAGGTGCCGATTACTTTGGCGTGGCACATCCTATTGAGGGTATCGAGTTGCGTCAGGGCGGTCTCAAGACCCCTATACTCGTGCTTACAACAGGTACAGACTACTACAAAGAGATTATCGAGTACAATCTTGAGCCGGGTATGCCTAACCTCTACTCCCTCAAGATATTCAATGCAATTCTTGAAGAGATGGGCATTGAGGAGTACCCTGTACATATCAAACTCGACACAGGTATGCACCGCTTGGGATTTATGGAGAAAGAACTGCCAGAACTTCTTGAGTTCCTCAAAAACAACAAAAGAATAAAGGTACAGTCAATCTACTCACACCTTGCAGCATCTGACGAGCCTCAGCATGACGAGTTCACTCTTGGCCAGATTGCCCTATATGAGAAGATGGCTCCGCAAATTGATGCAGCCCTTGGCTATAAACCTATCCACCATATCCTCAACTCTGCAGGTATTGAGAGATTTACCCAATACCAGTTTGATATGGCACGTCTTGGCATCGGAATCTACGGCATAAGCGCAGTTGACCAGAACGAGTTGAAACCAGCCGCATCACTCACTTGCAAAATCCTTCAGGTTAAGGAGTTGGAGCCTACAGACGGAACAGTGGGCTATGGCCGTCACGGCAAACTGCATGAGGGCAAGGTTACAAAAATTGCAACCCTTCCACTTGGCTATGCCGATGGTATCAACCGCCACTTGGGCCGCGGAAAAGCACACTTCTGCGTCAATGGCCAATTGGTACCTACAATCGGCAACATCTGCATGGACATGTGCATGATTGATATCACAGGTACTGATGCCAAAGTTGGCGACACTGTAACAATTTTTGGCGAAAAACCTCACGCAAGGGACCTTGCCGGCATCCTTGGCACAATCCCTTACGAGGTCTTCACCTCTGTAGCACGACGCGTCAAGAGAGTTGTTGTAAAGTAGGTTCTGCCAGATGGTTGAGTGCCAACCAAAGTTGGTCCGGCAGATGATTGCATATCAATAACGCTCCAACGGCAACGTGTTTGGCGACAAAACTCATCGGTGGACAAAACTCATTGGCGACAAAACTCATTGGCAACAAAACTCATCGGCTGCAAAACACATCCGTTGCAAACTCATTGGCAATCGAGCCGATTGTACTTGATGCGCACCAATTGAAATCGGTCAAGCAAATACTTGTGCATCAATCAAGTGTACCCGGCAGATGATTGCATCACTGATTCGGTATTGCTTAGAATTGCCGAAGGTTGCTGAGGATTGCTGAAGCCGAGCATCAAGGCCAGAACCACAAAAGAGTTTACACCCCAATAGTCCGTAAGAAGACATTGGGGTGTTTTCATGTAAGAACTGCATAAAATCTTCTTTTCCCGACAATCACCTGGAACAGGCCGGCGCTAGTGCTATTACCCAACAGACTGAATATCTGCATATTACATAACACACCCCAACCAACATTGTTCCAGGTGAGGCAAAATTGGCTCACCTGGAACAGAGAACACCCTCAAAGGGTCGTACAACCGAACATGACGTTCCAGGTGAATGTCACGAACAACACTATAAGAATAACCGTCACAATATCCTGGTACAAACTAAAGCCATCCACATACGCAATATATTGATAATTGGATAAAAAATACCCAATTCCATATTTTTTCATCCATCAATACGGATAGTTATCCATAAATTTGGGACATAGTCGTCACTAATGGCGCAAAGTCTTGGAATGGAGAAAATTGAGAAGTTAATCAAGCAGGCAGAACATGATCTTGGCCTGAATGAGCCCTATGTTAAAGGCAAAGAAATTAATATTAAAAATTGCAGGCATTTTTATACCGACGGCAATGCCGTGGACAGACTATTTGATGACAGGCAAGATTTTATGAATGCCATGAACAGAATCTTTGTAGCGCAGCACTCATTCAATATGCTGATACTTGCATTCACCCTTATGGACACACATCTGCATTTTGTAATTTATGGAAATTTTGATGAGTGCAAAAGATTCATGCTCAAGTACATAAAACTTACCTCCATGCATATATCTGAAAGGCATTCTGAAAGGAAAAAATTGAATCATCTGTCGGTACACCACCAGAAAATTGACAATGATTACTATCTTAAAACAGTTATTTGCTATGTTATAAAGAATGCACCGGTGGGAGGCCTTCACTATAATGCCTTTGATTATCCATGGTCAAGTGGAGCGCTTTACTTTAGAGAACATAACTGCTGGACAACCCCATCCTGGGCTGAAAAAATAAAAGACACCGCAAAATATAACCGGCTCTCCAACTTTAATGTAAGAGGCTTGAAAAGTTTTTTGAAATCGCAGCAAATCAGTTTACCTGATGCAATAATAATAAACGGCATTGTATTTCCAGGCGAATACGTTGAGTACAAATTAGTTGAGCGCATCTTCAAAAGCCATAGAAGTTACAACTATTTTATGTGCCGGACCAGAGATGAGGATGTTGAGTCAAAAGATGGAGCCATGTCAAACTTGACAATGCCCATATATGAATTGCGGGAATGCAGGAATATCCTATGCCAGGAACTATATAATACCCAAAGTATCAGGAGTCTTAAAACAGAGCAACGAATAAAATTGGCAAAATACATAAAGTCAAAATACAACAGTTCACCCAAACAAATTGCCAGAGTATGCGGTCTCGTCTATAATCAGATCAAGGATATGTTACCGTAGGCTTTATCTTTGCTTTGTGTAGGCTTTCTTCCCGACAATCACCTGGAACAGGCCGGCGCTAGCACTATTACCCAACAAACTGAATATCTGCATATTACATAACACGCCCCCACCAACATTGTTCCATGTGAGGCAAAATTGGCTCACCTGGAACAGAGAACACCCTCAAAAGCCCGTACAACCAGACACGATGTTCCAGGTGAATGTCACGAACAACACTGCTGAATGACAACGGCGCTTGAGGGTAACCCTGGGTGACCGAATAAGAAATTTGCCTGGAAGTCAACCAAATACTGCAAAATTAGACGCAGGGGATTAGACTGACCGGCCGAGGTCTGTCGGGAAGAGAATTTTTTAATATATTTGTTGGAAAAAGGAGAATATGCATTGGTTCAAGATAGTCTTGCCGCTGGCCTATTTGTGCGGCAATATTTATGTTCTGGTAAGGTTGTGGCATGGTTTGAGCATGCATTTCAACCGCATGGGAATGGCCGGCAATTTTATACTGCCTGTATGGGTCAGAATAATTGTTATGGCAATAGTGGCGGTGGCGGCCTGCTCGCTATTCATTTCAATAGGCATACGTCATAATGAGGTCACTTACTGGCTGATGAAACTGCTACATGTCACAGGTTCGGTTTGGATGCTCTTCATGTTCTATATGATAATGCTCCTGTTGCCGCTGGATATTGCAAGGGCAGTAATTCCTGCACTCAAGGGAGCCGCCTGGTTTACCTCTGCCAAGGTTTTCTGGGGTGCATCGGCACTTGTAGCAATGGTACTGATTGCTGGGTATATCAATTATATAAACCCTAAAGTGGTACACCTCAACCTTACGCTCCAACAGGCCCGGGCACTCTCCGACTATTCATTGCAAACCGGCACAGAGTTGAACCACAACCCTCTTAAAATTGCAGCAATAAGCGATGTTCACATGGGCTACGGCACAGGCAGGTCTCTTGTACGCCGGTATGTAAAAATGATAAATGCACAAAAGCCTGATATTGTTCTGATTGTAGGCGACCTCATTGACAACAGCATCAAACCGGTAAAGGAAAAGGGCCTTCTCAAGGAGTTGGATTCAATAAAAGCCCCTCTTGGCATCTATATGGTTCCGGGAAACCATGAATACATTAGCAGAATCAGAGACTGCAAGGAACTTATAGCAGAGACATCCATAATACTTCTGCAGGACAGCATTGTAACCATTCCTCTCCAAACAGATGTATGCTCCAATGCAAATGAGGCAGCCAATGGCCCTGTACTAAAGATTATTGGCCGCGACGACCGCATGAACAGTTTCCGCCGTAAAAGCCTTGAAACCCTGCTTGCCGAAGCGAAAGAAGAAAATTTGCCGGCAAATGGCAACAACAGTGATACGTTAACAGGTACCGGCAATAGCGGAAAAGGAGAGATTTACACCATTGTACTTGACCATCAGCCATACGACCTTGCCCTTACCGACTCCCTGGGCGTAGACATCCAGATTAGCGGGCACACCCACAGAGGCCAGATCTGGCCCTTCAACCTGCTTACCGACAAACTCTATGAGCAGAGCCAGGGCTACCGCAAATGGTCCCACAGCCACATCTATGTATCAAGCGGACTCTCCCTCTGGGGCCCTCCGTTCAGGATTGGCACTAACAGCGAGTTAGTGGTGCTGGAGGTGGGAATACAGGATTAATCAGTATCTGACATTAGGCAGTGTACCCACACGGACTTCGGTGTCGGTAGAATACTCAATATCATTTTTCTCCAACCACTTAAGTATATTGCTATACGAAGTATACCCGTCTTGTGAGAATTTATTATAGATATATCTGACTATTGCTTTTTCGCTTTTTGCATTATTGCACAACTTCATCAATTTGGGCAGTTCACCTTCTGGTATGGAATGGAGAGTCTCAAATAAATCTATTCCCGACCGCTCATTAATGCGCGCCTCCCAAGGTATTATTTTTTCGGGACTTGTTACGCATGTATCCTTCTGTTTATTGTCAATATTCCTCATCAAGGCATGGCCCATACGATAATCATCAATATCAAATGGATCACTTGGATTACCACCCCACTTTTTCACCATCCAA
Source organism: Bacteroidales bacterium (assembly GCA_015060245.1). Classification (GTDB taxonomy): domain Bacteria; phylum Bacteroidota; class Bacteroidia; order Bacteroidales; family UBA932; genus Egerieousia. Next base: position 138,311 of record SUYU01000007.1, read on the forward strand.
TAGTCATTATAGATTGTCAGTTGCCTCTTCGTACATGCAATCCAAAAATGAAACCGGTTTCCCCAATAAATATCGTGCGCATTCAAGTCATGATGAAAAAAATCAACTTCACTATTTTCCATACCGCAGGAGATGGGCATTATTGCTATGGCAAAATGTCTTGTCATATCAATGATACCGTAAATGAGCACAAGTAAAAATGCTGTAGCCAATATTTTGTATTTCATAGCCAATACACTTTAAATCAACATATTGGATTACAAATTCCCTGCCAATTTATATTTTGCACCATCACTTTTGGATTTATTCTTGCCAAGAAGTCCCTTCCCGCCTTATGTTGCTCAATTGCTTAGGCTTTGAAGGCCTCAAAATCAAATGTGTGCATTCTAGTGTCAGATAAAGACTTCATATTTATTCCCCTTATCTGCTCCTGTAATGGTAATTTTTATTTTAAAATTAGCATCGATATCTGTCTCAAAGTCAAGGCTATCGCATTTTTTAGCATCAAACATATTATCCAACTGCAATATTGCGATTGGATGGTTATGATTTTTTTCTTTTATGTAGAGTTGCGAGGATTTTGTTACAACTTTGACTCTTTTCCTTGTTGGTATTGTTATATTCGCCCCAATTAGTTCAAATACCTCATTTTGTAATGTTTCGCAATACAGAGAATTTGGCAAGACCGGCAACAACAAGATATCTCTTACCCATCCACATAACACACCTCTGTAAATGAATGAACCAAAGGTCATCAGTTCATCAAGATTATACCTAATTTCTGATTTCAAATTTAAAGATTCCTCAATTTGTTTCACTTCATATTGAGGAATTTCTTTGTTTGACAAAATAATCAATTTATCTATATCTGATGGCACAATCGGAAGTTGGTCCAATCTTTCACTAAAATTTTCTATTGCAGATACTCCCAAAGAACAGATTTCCTCAAAGACTCCATCACCAACAAGATATACACCTAAATCAATACAACAATTATCAACCACAACTATGGCAACAGTGCATTCGTCTTTTGTTGCGTAAAACATGGTAATGTGGACAAAAATGGTTGGTAATAGTGACAAAAGTGGTTGGTGGCTTTCATTTTTTAACTCTCCGTTTTGATTCATGAAGATTGAAGTATAAATACCATTTGACAAACTTACAGAAGTGT
>SUYU01000016.1 GCA_015060245.1 Bacteroidales bacterium
TGGTTTGATATTGTCCAGAAATCGCAATGGAAGAATTTTGGTGATATAAGATATGATTTTCCCTCTGCAGATTATGTGGGTAACCAGCATTATGTATTCAACATAAAAAGGAACAAATACAGATTGGTGGTTGTTGTAAAATTTACGATGGGGTATGTATTTATCCGTTTTGTTGGAACTCATTCACAGTATGATAAAATTGATTGTTCAACCATATAAATTTTCAGGATTATGTTTGAAATTTCAGAACTCCAATATAAGTATGCATTGGCAAAAATTGAGGAACTGCTTCCTTTAACTGATGACTCAACTCCAGTTAATGACAAAAATTCCATTGAACTTTCAATTATGTCTGAGATTGTTATGGCATATGAGAACAAGCATTTTCCTATTGAAAAGCCAACAATTGCTGAATTGATTGATCTTGCTTTGGAAGAGGCAAGCATGACTCAGAAGGAACTGGCCTCCAAGGTTGGGGTCAGCCCATCAAGAATCAATGATTATATAACAGGAAGAGCGGAACCAACTCTTAAGGTGGCCCGCTCCTTGTGTAAAGTTCTGAATATCCAGCCTAACGCTATGTTGGGCTTGTAATTATTTCCTTACCCTCTGCCTTACAGCCTCGTAAAGGATAACGCTCGTAGCAACTGAAACATTGAGAGAGCCAATATTTCCGACCATTGGAATTTTTGCTTCCGCATTTGCAAGTTTTCTGATACCGTCGGAAATACCCTTGTCTTCTGCACCCATAACTATTGCTGTGGGTTTGGTAAGGTCTACATCGTAAATGTAGTTATCTGTCTTTTCAGTGCAGGCTACAATATCAAAACCGCTCTCCATAAGGTAGTATGCAGCAGTCTTGAGGTTTGGCACCTTACATACATCAATTCTCAAAAGCGCTCCTGCGGATGTCTTTATCGAGTCAGGTGTGATTGATGCACCTCCTTTTGCAGGAAGAATAATACAACTTACTCCTGCGCACTCTGCAGTACGCGCTATTGCTCCAAAATTCCTCACATCGCTCACACCGTCAAGCATCAGAACTATAGGATTTGGATTTTTTGCCAAAGCATTCTCAACAGCCTGTTCAATGGATACATAATCAACTGTTGCAATCTGGGCAATTACTCCCTGGTGTCTTGCTCTGGTTATCTTGTCAAGTCTCTCTACCGGTACAAACTGGAAAGGTATCTGTTTCTCCTGCAACAAAGAGAATAATTGCTGGAACTGCTCACCGCCAAGTCCCTTCTTCAGCAGCACCTTTTCAATGTTTTTACCGGCTGATATAGCCTCAAAAACGGGATGCATTCCAAATAAATAGTTGATTTTCTGCTCCATAATAATGGTATATTATCTGTTTTAATAATTCTGTTTTATTGTTGTGCACGAAATTGACTCCGTTCTCAAGCGGTCAATTCAATCCACTCGTCCATTTTAGCGTCAAGTTGCTTCTTTACGCTCTCATACTCTTTTGAACACTTTTCTATCTCCCCTACGTCTGTAAGTGATGAGATCCGTGTCTCTATTTCCTTCAAATCCTCTTCAAGTTGGGCAATCTCCTTCTCACATTTGTCAATCCTGTTCTGGAGTTTGCGCTTCTCCTTTTCTCTCTCCTTATGTTCAAGATACGACAATTTGGAAGCCTCCTTATCTGAAATCTCCTCTATTTTTTCTTTAGAAGGTGCGACAGATCCTGAACTCTTTTCAGATGAGTTCTGATTTTGCTGAGCCTTGCGCTCAAGTTCATTGAGGTTCTCAAGTTTTTTTCTTTCAAGGAAATCTCCAATGCCACCGAGGTGCTCCTTGACCTTGCCGTCTCTGAACTCATACACTTTGTTTACAAGACCGTCAAGGAAATCCCTGTCATGGGAAACAATTACAAGTGTTCCGTCATATGCTTGAAGTGCCTGCTTGAGGATATCCTTGGATATAAGGTCCATGTGGTTTGTAGGCTCATCAAGTGCAAGCAGGTTATGGGGTTTGAGCATAAGTTTTGCCATTGCAAGTCTTGCCCTTTCGCCACCGCTCAATACAGCAACTTTTTTATCAATATCTTCGCCCCTGAAGAGAAATGCAGCAAGTATATCCCTGAGTTTTGTCCTTATGTCGCCTACAGCAATACGGTCGAGAGTCTCAAAAACTGTTGCATTCTTGTCAAGTACATCCTCCTGATTCTGGGCATAATATCCCATATCAACATTATACCCCAAAGATGCTTCACCACCAAGCGGATAGAGTTCTTTGGTTATTATTTTCATCAGGGTGGTCTTGCCCTCACCGTTTCTTCCTACAAAAGCAATCTTCTCTCCCCTTTCAATATTTATATTTACATTGTCAATGACAACCTTGCTCCCATACCCTATTGTGGCACCGGCAGTTTTGAAGACAATCTGTCCTGCGCGAGGTGCAGGCGGAAATTTTACATTAAGTGCAGACTTGTCTTCCTCATCTATCTCAATGCGGTCAAGTTTGTCAAGTTGTTTTATACGGCTCTGAACCTGATTGCTCTTTGTTGCCTTGTACCTGAAGCGTTCAATAAACTCTTCAGTCTTCTCAATCATTCTCTGCTGGTTTTCATAAGCCGCTTTCTGCTGCTCCATACGCTCCTTTCTCAGCACCTTATACTTGGAATACGGCACTTTATAGTCATGTATCTTGCCCAGCATTATCTCCACTGTACGGTTTGTAATGTTGTCAAGGAATTTCCTGTCATGAGAAATAAGCACAATTGAACCGGAAAAACTCTTAAGATAGTTCTCAAACCATTCAATTGATTCAATGTCAAGGTGGTTGGTAGGCTCATCAAGCAAAAGCACATCGGGCTTGCGCAAAAGAATCTTGGCAAGTTCTATACGCATGTTCCAGCCTTGGCTGAATGTCGAGGTCTGGCGTGAAAGTTCTTCCCTCTTGAATCCAAGACCAACAAGAATCCTTTCTGCCTGAGATTCGGGTGATTCACTCTCCAGAATAGCAACCCTGTCATTCAGTTCATTGAGTTTTATAATCAGTCCGTGGTACTCCTTGCTTTCGTAATCAGTCCTTTGGGCCAAATCAAGTGTAATAGAGTCAATTTGGCTATGAATTCCATACAATTCAGAGAATGCGGTAAGGGCTTCATCAATTACTGTTTTGTCCTTTGCATGCTCCATTTGTTGCGGAAGGTAGCCTATATTGAGACCTTGCGGAACCATAACCTTTCCGGATGTAGGCTGGTTGATTCCAAGTATAATCTTGAGCAGGGTCGATTTTCCCGCTCCATTTTTGCCTACAAGACCAATGCGGTCATTGTCGCTAATATGAAAATTTACATCGCTGAAGAGATTGAATCCTCCAAACGAAACAGTCAGGTTATTTATTGATATCACGACAGACAAAAATGCTTAATTCATACAATGCGTATAGTGGCAGACCTACTGCCATAAGAGTAAACGGATCTCCACTTGGAGTAATGAATGCTGCAAGTATAAGCAGCACAACAAATGCATGTCTTCTGTATTTCTTGAGAAAACTGCGTGTCAATACACCCAATCTTGAAAGAATGGCTGCCAGCGACGGCATCTCAAATACAACACCCATTATAAGTATCATCCAGGTAAACATGGAGATATAGGATTGCAATGAAATCTGGTTTGCAACATCGCTGCTTACCTGATACGTTCCCAAAAATCTAAGTGTCAGAGGAAATATAAGGTAATAACCGACAAGAACTCCAATAAAGAAAAGTATGGCTGCAAATGAGAACGCCCCCATAACAAGCCTCTCTTCATTCTCATAAAGTGCAGGTTTGATAAATAGCCACAATTGGTACAATACAAACGGAGTTGCAAGTACAAGTGCAAAATAGAAAGTAGTGCTTATGTGTATAAAAAACTGGGCCGACAACTCTATATTTATAAGTTCAAGTTTAAATGGATCCAATCCCGGCATACCCATAGCGGCCAGGAGTTTGTCAACCATTCTGTAGAGCGGGAAGTCTGAACTTATCGGAGCAAAGACGATTCTGTCAAAAATAAAGTCCTTTGCAGAGAATATGACAACCATAAGCACCACAATCAGTATGGCACTCCTGAAGAGCACCTTTCTCAATTCGTCCAAGTGCTCCCAAAAAGTCATCTCCTGCTGGGTGTTACTCTCCTTTTTTAGGCTCATCGCTGTTAAGATCTTCCTCTATCCCTTTCACACCATCTTTAAAACTTTTAACTCCCTTGCCGATACCTTTCATCAGTTCAGGAATTTTTTTGCCTCCAAACAATAGAAGTACAATAAGGGCAATAATGATGAGCTCACCGGGGCCGAAGTTGCCAAAAAGCAATAGTTGTTTCATTTTGTATAAAGTGTTTCGTTAATAAATCATTTAAAAATATTTTTCTGCAATGTCAGTAAATATTTTGGGGGCTCTGGTAGGTTTGCGACTGTCGGAATGTATGAATCCTATAGTCACAGCACCGTCACAGACCAACAAACCATCCTGGTTATATATCTCATTCTTGATGACCATCTTTGCAAGAGGCATTTTCTCCACTTTGGAAACGATCCTCAATCTGTCCCCCATCTTTGTGGGCAACTTGTAATGGCACTCTACCGATACTACAGGCAACATTATTCCGGACTCCTCAATTTTGCTGATAGGAATTCCTATATCCTCAAGCATGGCAATCCTTCCGCACTCAAAATACCTTACATAGTTTGAATGGTGCACTATGCCCATAAGATCGGTTTCATAGTATCTTACATCAAGAAATGTTTCATGTACAATCATCTTCTCTTCTCTTTGAATCTTTTAATTAACCTTACCGCTTCACCAACCCACAATACAAGAGATGTGGAGGCTACAATCTTTACCCAATCTGTCAATTCCAAAGGTGATGTCCTAAAGAATGCTCCACCAAACTCAATAATTACAATCTGAAGCACAAATATCACAATTGCAATAAAAATGAATGATCTGTTCTCTCCCAGTTTGTAAAATGCAGAGTTATTGCCTCCAAGTGTCCTTGCATTGAACATGTTCCAAAACTGAAGCATTACAAAAATAGTAAAGAACATTGAGAGTTCATATACTGAAATTTCACCATCAGCCTTGAATTTGAACAGAAGGCATAAAAGTACAACAAGGAAAAAAATTCCCTGGTCAACTATGTTGAACAGCATTTGCCTTGATACAATAAATGATTTAACACTCCTTGGCCGTTTCTTCATCACATCCTTGTACGACGGTTCTGTTGCCAGAGCCAATGCCGCAAATGTATCCATTATAAGATTTACCCATAACATCTGGGTTACTGTAAGAGGAAATTCTATGCCAATAAAAGGACCAATCAGCGCAGTCAGAAGTGCTACAACGTTAATGGTAAGTTGGAACTGGATAAATTTCTGGATATTCAAATATATAGACCTTCCCCATTGCACTGCATTTACAACGCTGGCAAAGGAGTCATCCAACAATATAATGTCACTTGCCTCTTTTGCAACGGCCGTTCCGCTACCCATAGCCAAACCTACATCGGCATAGTTTAGGGCAGGTGCATCATTTGTGCCATCTCCTGTAACTGCAACAACCTCACCACTTTCCTGAAGTAATCTTACCAGACGCATCTTGTCCGACGGCCTGGCCCTTGACATGACCTTTATCCTCATGGCAGCCGCTTTTGCAGCCTCCTCATCAAGTGCTTCAAAATCCGATCCTGTAATAAAATTCTCATCAGTATCATATTCGTTCCACAATCCGGCCTGCCGCGCTATCTCTATTGCAGTCAATGAGGTGTCACCAGTTACAATCTTAACCTTTATACCCGCATTTATACATTCATTCATTGCTTGCGGAACATCATCCCTAATAGGATCTGCTATGGCTACAAACCCACTGTATTCGAACTCCGCGTTGGATATAATCTCCTCAATATCTTTCTTCGATTCAGAAGTGTCAATCATTGCATATGCAAATCCAAGCGCTCTCATTCCTTTTGCCTGATACTTCTTGACCTGTTCAGCACCTTCTGTTACATTGCCTTTAGCGCATTTGGTAAATATTATCTCAGGAGCCCCTTTAATGAACAAATGGTACTTATTTGAGGAATTTTCAAGATGTCTGCACTCGCAAAGGGTTGCCATATACTTTCTTTGTGTATTGAAAAGCAGCCTCTGGACAATTACGCTTCGGGTTCTGTATTCACGATAATCATACCCGTTTTTTGACAGGAATGCCAAAAGGGCACCTTCAGTTGGGTTTCCAATCGCAGAAACCTTTCCTTGCGCCTCTTCAAGGAATGCAGTGGAATTACCTGCAACCAGAGTTGCAAAGAGTGCATCAAGTTTACCGGAGAAGTACTGGACCTCCATCTTGTTCTGCGTAAGAGTGCCGGTTTTATCTGTACAAATTACAGTCGCTGCGCCCATAGTTTCACATGCATGCATTTTTCTTACAAGTGAATTCTCCGCAGTCATTTTGCGCATGCTGTAAGCAAGGCTCAATGTAACACTCATTGCAAGTCCTTCAGGAACAGCAACAACTATCAGTGTAACTGCAATCATGAAGAAACTCAAAAGCAACTCAAGATTTTCAAGCGTCGCTTCGAAAGTGAGAACTCCTATTGCAGCATCCCTGACAACAAGTGCTATGAATGTGAGTGCCGCTACACCAAATCCCACCTTGCCAATAACTGAACTCAAGGCATTTAGTTGCTTGTTCAGCGGTGTTTCTGAACCTGTAATTTCACTTGCTTGTCTTGCAGTCTTGCCTATTTCAGTATTGTCTCCAACATTTGTAACCTCAAATACGCCATCACCTTCTGATACTGTAGTCCCTCTATATACAAAATTAGGAGAGTACGCACCATTGAAACTTTTTACAGGAACATGAGTCTTGATTGAATCCTTACTCTCTCCGTTAAGGCTTGATTCATTTACGGCAAGATCCATCGATTCAAGCAGTTTGCCGTCTGCAGGAATCTCATCTCCTTGTGCCAGAACCACTATATCCCCTACAACAATCTCATTTTTAGGAACTTCACAAACAGTTCCATCCCTATAAACCTTTACTGGAACAGTATCGTTGACTTTATTGAGAATATCAAACTCCTTGCCTGCCTTGTACTCATTTATAAATGAGAGGAATGTTGCAAGAAAAACAGCCAGAATAATACCCAGGCTCTCCACCATTGATCCGTGAAAATAGCCGGTAATCATTGAGAGAACTGTAGCAAAAAGCAGCAGTTTTATTATTGGATCATTGAACTTACCCAAAAGCAATTTAACCCAACTCTCCCTTGAAGGGGGAGTTAGGTCATTGCTTCCGAATTTTGCCCTGTTTTCTGCAACCTGGGTACTGGTCAATCCATTGTATTGTTGCATGTTCTATTGCAAATATGTAAGATTATCTCTTCAACAGTGCCTCAATGCCCTTTTGAAGATTTTCAATCTTGGCTGTTGCATCTGATTGTTTTTTTCTCTCTATTGCAACGACCTTCTCAGGAGCATTGTTTACAAACTTCTCATTTGAGAGTTTTGCATTGACCTGTTTGAGGAATTTCTCATAATATTCTATTTCAGCCTTCATTTTTGCAATCTCCTCCTCCACATTGATGTGCTCATTAAGAGGAACAAAGAAATTGCTTGTCTTAATCATGAAATTGACGCCTTGAGCATTTGAATCAAATGTTTCAACGGAAACTATTGATGAAACATTTGCAAGTTTCATGATTACAGGGTCCATCGCATTGTTATAAGGGGCCTGTGCAATCAACTCAAGAGGCTCTTTAGGTGAGATACCTTTAGTCTGTCTGATATTTCGCAGATTCATTACAATCTGTGTGGCATCCTCAAACTGGCTTATTATCCCGTGGTTGTACTCCGAAGCCATCGGAATTACCTCAAACATGATTGTATCGCCATCTTTTCTCTGCTCAAGATTTTGCCACAACTCTTCTGTTATGAATGGCATGAACGGATGAAGAAGTCTCAATAATGAATCGAAGAATCCTTTTGTTGCCTTGTATGTTGCAGGATCTATACCGGCACCATAAGCAGGTTTTGCCATCTCAAGGTACCAGGCGCAGAAATCATCCCAGAACAATTTATACACTGCCATCAGTGCTTCTGACAACCTGTATTTTGACATAAGGTCAGAAATCTCTGCACTTGTTTTTGCCAACATTGCATCGAACCATTCTACTGCTACTTTAGCACTTTCAGGCTGATTTGCTTTCTCATCGACATTCCAACCGCTTACAAGACGGAATGCGTTCCATATCTTGTTGTTGAAATTTCTGCCTTGCTCACATAATGCTTCATCAAAAAGAATATCATTTCCTGCAGGAGCCGAAAGCATCATGCCCATACGTACAGCATCAGCACCATATTTTGCTATAAGTTCAAGCGGATCAGGAGAATTACCCAATGATTTTGACATCTTTCTGCCAAGTTTGTCACGGACAATACCAGTGAAATATACATTCTTGAACGGCATCTCACCCCTGTACTCATAACCGGCCATAATCATTCTGGCAACCCAGAAGAAGATGATGTCCGGACCTGTTACAAGATCACAAGTAGGATAGTAGTAATTTATCTCCTTGTTGTCCTTGTCACTGAAATGTCTGAATAGTGAAAGCGGCCACAACCATGATGAGAACCATGTGTCAAGGGCATCGTCATCCTGACGCAACTCTTCTGCGCAGATATTCTCATAACCAGGAATTGCTTTTGCCAGTTCAAGAGCCTTTTCTTTGTTCTCTGCAACAACAAACTTCTCTTCAGCACCATTGTCTGAAGGCAAGAAATAGGCAGGAATCCTGTGGCCCCACCACAATTGACGGCTGATACACCAGTCCTGGATATTCTCAAGCCAGTTATTGTATGTTGTCTTGTATTTTGGAGGATAGAACTTAAGTTCGTCATTCATTACAGGCGGAAGTGCTATGTCAGCGAAGTGCTGCATCTTGAGGAACCACTGCATACACAATCTTGGCTCCACTGCAGTATCTGAATTTCGCTCCGAATAACCAACTTTATTCTCATAATTCTCAACCTTCTCCATTAAACCCGCATTCTTGAGGTCAATGACAATCTGTTTGCGTACATCCATTCTGTCCATACCCACATAGAGACCTGCAGCCTCACTTAAAGTGGCATCTGCATTGAATATGTCAATAGTCTCAAGGTTGTGGGTCTTGCCCAACATATAGTCATTTGTATCATGTGCTGGAGTAACCTTCAAGCAACCTGTACCAAATTCTATCTCAACATACCTGTCTTCAATTACAGGAATTGAACGGCCTACAAGCGGAACAATTACCCTCTTGCCCTTTAACCATGTATTTTTAGGATCTTTGGGGTTTATGCACATTGCAGTATCACCCATAATTGTTTCTGGACGGGTAGTTGCAACAACTGCATATCTCCTGCCCTGCTCATCCCTATGAAGTATCTGGTGTTTTACAGTAGGGTCAAACGGATCTTCAGGATTAAGGGTAACGGCATTCTGCTCCTCACCATCTGTACAGCCTGCAGGCTCATCAACATAATATCTCAAATAGAAAAGTTTGCTTTTTTCATCTTTGTATATTACCTCCTCGTTGCTCAACGCAGTCTGTGCCTTAGGATCCCAGTTGACCATTCTCAATCCTCTGTAAATAAGGCCTTTGTTATACAAGTCAACAAATACCTTTATTACACTGTTGCTCCTCTCCTCATCCATTGTGAATGCTGTTCTGTCCCAGTCGCAACTTGCGCCCAGTTTGCGCAACTGCTGAAGGATAATTCCTCCGTGCTCCTCTGTCCATGCCCAGGCATGTTTGAGAAACTCCTCCCTTGTCAAATCGCTCTTCTTGATACCCTGCTCCGAAAGACGCTTTACAACTTTTGCCTCTGTAGCGATTGAAGCATGGTCTGTACCGGGCACCCAGCACGCATTTTTACCCTCCATACGCGCCCTACGTACAAGAATATCCTGAATTGTATTGTTGAGCATATGACCCATATGAAGTACGCCGGTTACGTTTGGCGGTGGAATCACAATTGTATATGCCTCTCTGTTATCGGGTTCTGAATGAAAGAATTTTTTGTCAAGCCAATAAGAATACCATTTGTCCTCTACCGAGGCTGGATTGTATTTTGCAGGAATTTCCATAAAATAATTACACTTTAATATTGGTACATAATTTTTGAAGATACAAAGTTAATTATTTTAAAATGGCTACAAAATTCTATTAAGTTAAAATGACAAGTAACTCCCATTTGTTTAAAGTAGTTGTGATTTTACTTCCCAAAAAGCAAAAAAATCTTATATTTGCATTTTTTATATAGTATACGTTCTATATTTACAGGAATAGAGTATGGAAAACGAAAAAAAAATCAATATTGAACTGAGTAACGAAGTTGCACAAGGTTGCTATTCAAACCTCGCAATTGTTACACATTCGCCAAATGAGTTTATCATAGATTTTGTAAGGATGCTTCCAGGTTTGCCAAAGGCGCAGGTAGGAAGCAGGATTATCATGACTCCTGCCAATCTTAAGAGGCTTATCAACGCACTGCAGGACAATGTAAACAAATTTGAGAGTGAATTTGGTCCAATTGAACTAAATGAACCTATTAATAATATTCCAATGGGCTTTGGCATTCCAAAGGCCAAGGCGTAGAGAAATTAAATTATTATGAACAAAAAGATTAAAATCGTTGTATTGGCTAAACAAGTGCCTGATACAAGACATGTAGGTAAAGATGCAATGACTCCGGAAGGAACTGTAAACAGAGCCGCGCTACCGGCTATCTTCAATCCGGAAGATATGAATGCCCTTGAACAGGCATTGCGCATCAAAGACAAAACTGGAAATGCAGAAGTTCTCCTTTTGACTATGGGCCCTGGTAGAGCCGCTGATATTATTCGTGAGGGATTGTTTAGAGGTGCCGATGGCGGAGTTCTTCTTACAGACAGAAAATTTGCAGGAGCTGACACACTTGCCACATCTTATGCCATTTCTCAGGCAGTAAAGAAAATCAATCCTGACCTCATCATAGCCGGCAGACAGGCAATTGACGGAGACACTGCGCAGGTAGGTCCACAGGTCGCAGAGAAATTGAATATTCCACAAGTTACATATGCAGAAGAGATTCTTGATATCACTGAAGAAAAACTTATTATCAAGAGAAGACTTGAAAGAGGTGTTGAGACAGTTTCTGCACCGATGCCTCTTTTGGTAACAGTTCATGCTACAGCAGCCCCTTGCCGTCCACGCAATGCAAAACAGGTCATGAAGTACAAATCTGCAAGAACAGCATCTGAAGATGCAATGCCGGAGACTTGCTATTTCCTTCCTCTTGAGGGCAATGAGCAGTTGAAGATTGTAGAGTGGGGTGTAAATGACATTGGAGGTGATGAGAACAGTTTTGGTTCAGCAGGTTCTCCTACAAAAGTGAAGAAGGTTGATAATATTGTTTTCCAGGCTAAAGAGGCCAAGAAACTTACAGCGTCGGAGGAGGATATTGACTCTTTGATCGTAGAATTGCTTACAAACCATACAATCGGTTAATGACACCTTTGAATAATTTTTAAAAAGAGACACATATGAACAACATTATAGTATTTTGTGAAACTGACAACGGCAAGTTGTGTGATGTAAGCCTTGAACTGCTTACAAAAGGCCGTGTGTTGGCAGAGACTTTGAATTGTGATTTGGAGGCGTTATTGATCGGACATAACGTGGCAAATCTTGCTGATGAATTGTATCAGTACGGTGCAAAAACAATCCATTTGGCTGATGATCCAAGACTTGAGTTCTTCAGAACTCTTCCTTATGCTGCAATTACAATCTCATTGTTCAAAGAAGAGCAGCCCCAGATTGCACTCTTTGGTGCGACAAGCATTGGAAGGGATTTGGCTCCACGCGTATCAAGTGCGTTGCACAGCGGCCTTACTGCAGACTGTACATCACTTGAGATCGGTGACCACAAAGACCCTAAAGGAAATGAGTGGAAAAACCTTCTATACCAGATCCGTCCTGCATTTGGCGGCAACATCATCGCTACAATTGTAAATCCTGAACATCGTCCGCAAATGGCTACTGTGCGTGAGGGCGTAATGAAGAAAGAGGCTCTGGCGACTCCTGTTGCAGGATCTGTCAAGAACATCAATGTAAACAATGTATTGATGGATACAGATTTTGTTGTAGAGATCATTGAGCGTCAGATTGAGGAGAAAAAGATTGACATCAAGAACTCACAGATTATTGTTGCCGGCGGTTATGGTGTTGGCAGCAAGGAGAATTTCAAACTTGTGTTTGACTTGGCAAAGGTACTTGGTGCTGAGGTAGGTGCATCACGTGCCGCAGTTGATGCCGGATTTACCGATCATGAGAGACAGATTGGCCAGACAGGTGTTACCGTAAGACCAAAATTGTTCATTTCTGTTGGTATTTCAGGACAAATCCAGCATACTGCAGGTATGGACCAGTCGGCAATGATCATTTCAATCAACAATGATCCTGCAGCCCCTATTCACCAGATTGCCGACTACTCAATCATTGGTGATCTAAACGAAGTTTTACCTAAGATGATTGCATCTTACAAAAAACACAGCAAATAGTTATGGCAAATTTTTATAAAGACAATACAGATTTGAAATTCCAGTTCTCACATCCTTTGATGGGTAAGATTGTAGAACTGAAAGAGCAGAATTTTAAAGATTTTGGCAAATTTGACTACGCTCCGCAAAACATCGAGGATGCAATTGACTCTTACGATAAGGTTATGGAGATTGTAGGTGACATCTGCGGTAACGTAATTGCGCCAAATGCAGAGCAGGTTGACCATGATGGTCCTGTCTGCAAAGATGGAAGAATTACTTACGCTGCAGGTACACAACAGAACCATGATGTGCTTACACAGGCAGGCGTATATGGTTTGAATCTTCCTCGCGAGTACGGAGGATTGAACTTCAGTATGGTTCCTTATGTAATGGCTGCAGAACTTGTTTCACGTGCAGATGCGGGATTTGCAAATATCTGGGGCCTTCAGGATTGTGCAGAGACAATTTATGAATTTGCTTCTAAAGAGATCAAGGATGAGTTCCTTCCAAGAATAAACAAGGGTGACACATGCTCCATGGACCTTACAGAGCCTGATGCAGGATCTGACCTTCAGTCTGTTATGCTCAAGGCAACTTGGGATGAGGAGAAACAGATGTGGTTCCTTAACGGTGTAAAACGTTTCATTACCAACGGTGACGCACAAATCAAACTTGTTTTGGCACGTTCAGAGGAGGGTACAACTGATGGCCGTGGCCTTTCATACTTTGTATATGACAAGGCATGGGGTGGCGTAACAGTAAGACGTATTGAGAACAAACTTGGTATCAAGGGCTCCCCTACTGCAGAACTTGTATTCAAGAATGCTCCTGCAAAATTGGTCGGTGACAGGAAATTGGGCCTTATCAAGTATGTGATGTCTCTCATGAATGGTGCGCGTCTTGGTGTAGGTGCTCAATCAGTGGGCCTTTCAGAGGCTGCATATCGTGAGGCATTGAAATATGCTAATGAGCGTGTACAGTACAAGAAGGCAATCATAAACTTCCCTGCTGTAGTTGAACTTCTTGCAGTAATGAAGGCAAAACTTCAGGCATCACGTGCAATCCTTTACGAAACAACAAGATTCGTGGATATCTACAAAGCATACAATGCAGTATCTGAAGAGAGGAAACTCACTCCTGAGGAGCGCCAGGAGTTCAAGAAGTACAGCAAATATGCAGATATGTTCACTCCTGTGCTCAAGATGATGTCAAGCGAATATGCCAACCAGAATGCTTACGATGCAATTCAGGTTCATGGAGGTTCGGGCTTCATGAAGGAGTATCCAGTCGAGAGACTTTATAGGGATGCACGTATCCTTACAATTTATGAAGGTACATCACAGTTGCAGACTGTTGCCGCTATCCGCTACGTGACCAACGGTTCATATCTTGCCAAAATCAGGGAGTATGAGCAGATGGAATTCAAACCTGAATGGGCTCCACTCAAGGCAAAATTGGTTGCAATGACCGACCAGTTTGAGAAAGCATGTGAACTTGTTGCCGGCAAAGGTGATGAGTATGTGGATTTCCATGCAAGACGTCTTGTTGAGATGGCTGCACACATAATCATGTCATATCTGTTGATTATTGACTCTCAAACTTGTGATTCATTTGTCAACTCTGCCAAGATTTATACAAATAAATCCGAGGCTTGGAACAACGAGAGATTCTCATATATCCAGAACTTCTCACCAGAGGATTTGAATGAGTTCAACGCTGTAAAGAGCGAGGAACTTCCAGAGGTTGAGTAGTATTCAATTTTTTAGAATAACCCCTCATATTTAAATTGAGGGGTTATTTTTATTTATAGTTTCATCCATTTTCAAATGCAGACAGTCAAGATAATTATTTCAGAAAACCAGGTGACTCCTGAACAACGGGTTGCAATTGATGAGTATATTGCCAAGGCAAATGGTGTTTTCAGACCAAAAGGATTTCTTGTTGAAACCCAATTTTCACACAGGAATGCACCATTGGATTGCCGTTGCGAGAGAACTGCAACCCCCATCTACATTGACAAGGAAAACTCATCCGTTTATTGTCAATTTACGGACATTGACAATTTTGGTCTACAGATGATTCTTGCACTCGGTGTTATACTTGACTATAATCTGCCGGACTTTATTGATATAAAAGAGAACAAACTCACCATAGAACAGGAGGATTTCGTTAATTTCGCCAATGTGCCTCTTTTTGCGCAACACCCCTGCATTGCAGAGTTGGCCGGTCATGCTCTTTTGAACTCACCTGCCTGCAGCGAAGATGAGTTGAAGAGACGGTCAGAAATAGTGCAGAATATCAAAAGGTACCATTTCATGATTTATAACTGGCTCAACTTCAAATTCAACTTCAATTGCATGAAGGAAGTATCAATGTCTGTTTCAAAGGCATTCGAGGCTTATGAAGCAGCCTTTGATACACGTTATCCCATTGCCGAGAGGATGCAGAACGCAATAACTCTCTTCAGGGATGCCGTAGAACTGTCGGGAAGAGAAAAGGAAAAATTTGATGGTATAGAGTTGGACATTCTCAAGGCATTCTCTGAAATTCTGGTTGTATTTGAGAAATATGATGAAGCAATGGATGGTCTTGACAAATACCATGCGATTGCCCAATGTGCTGATTTAGTGAATAATATAAAGAGAAGGCATCAGATAATTGTTTGTTTCAATTATAAATCTGTACTCTATTTTGAGAGGCAGATGTTTGACAAGGCCATTGAAACCTACACAAAATCTGCTCAACTTACAGCAGAACTCTTTGGGGATAATCATGTTGATGTTGTAGGCTACTGGAATCTCATTGTATCGTTCTATGAGACACAGGGCAAATATGATAAGGCTATCAAACTTCTTAAAAAAGTTCTTTCCCGACAGAAAAAGATTTTTGGAGCCAAAAGTGATGCTGTTGCAACCACATACAACAACCTGGGATGCAATTACCACTATAAAGGAGAGTTTGAAGAGGCAGAAAAGTATTACAATATGAGCCTGGGGCTACAGAAATATATTCCTAAGCGTCTTGAATTTATAACATATGTAAACTACAACAATCTGGGCAGTCTGCATGAGAACACCGGAAATTATGATCTGGCTCTTGAGTGCCATAAGAAGGCACTTGAAATAGGCAGAAGGATATACGCAGAGGACAACATGGACCTTTCACTATGTTATAATAACCTTGGCACAGACTACCTCAAACTGGGTAAATTCAAAAAATCAATTGAACATTACAATAAGGCACTCAGGATAAGACTCGGTTCACAAGGTGAGAAAAGTGAGGCTACAGCCAATATCTACAGCAACATATCATCATATTACGATGCCGTAGCAAAATATCCCATGGCACTGAAATATATGCTCAAGGCTCTTGACATACAGAAAAGGATATATGATTCAGAAAATCCCGACATAGCACTCACTTATAACAAACTGGCAGCAATATACAATAGTATAGGTGAGTTTGAAAAGTCACTTGAGTACTATAAAAAGGCTCTTGATTTGAGAATCAGACTTCTTGGAGAGAACCACCCTGATGTTTCAGTAACACTCAACGATATCGGTTACTACTACAACTCAATGGAGGAGTATGAAACTGCCCTCCGTTTTTACATGAAGGCACTTAAGATACAGATTGATTCATTTGGAGAGACCAATCCTTTAGTGGCTATAAGTTACAATAATATAGGAAATGTCTACTGCGACCTTGATGATTTTGAAAAGGGAGCGGAGTATCACAAGAAAGCACTGAAAATCAGAACTGAAACCTTTGGTCGCAACCATCCGGATGTCGCAAACTCCTACGGTAACCTGGGGGTTGTGGCGCAAAATCTTGATGAGTTCGAAGAGGCCATGGAGTACTACTACTCTGCACTTGAGATCAACAGGGCAATTTTTGGTGACAGACACACCTCGGTTGCATATAATTTTATGCAAATTGCAACGGTATGTTCCGATATCGGCGATTTTGAAAGGGCTGTAGTATACTACACACTTGTCATAGATATTCTTTCAGAACTCCTTGGAGAGTCGCACCCCGACCTTGCAATGGCTTACAACGGACTCGGTATTGTCCATGAGGTTACACAGGAGTATGGCAAAGCACTCGAATGTTATTTTAAAGCACTGGATATAAGGAAGAAATCATTTGGAGATTCTCATCCTTCAACTTTGGCATCATATGAGTGCTACACAAGGGTAATGATGCTTATAAGGGGAGAGTCAGGCAGCGGCAGTTACGGCAACTGATGCCTGGCCGATTACCTGCTCTCCATAAACTTTTGCAATTCTGTATAGAGCCTCTGCACGGGGAGTCCCATTACATTGAAATATGAACCCTCAATACGGCTTATTCCAATATGACCGATCCACTCCTGCACCCCGTAGGCTCCAGCCTTGTCGTATGGTCTGTAATTTTCGATATAATAGTCAAGTTCTTCATCAGAAAGTTCATTGAAGAATACCTTTGTGGTTACAGAAAATGAATCCTCTTTTTCTCTGCTTCTAATGCAAACTCCAGTAATTACAGTGTGGGTATTACTCTGAAGCATCTTGAGCATCTGCATTGCATTTTCCTTATCAGATGGCTTGCCAAGAATTTTACCATCGCACATGACCATTGTATCAGCAGTAATGATTATCTCATCATCTTCAAGTTCCCTATGGAAACCATAAGATTTGCCCTTTGCAAGATATTCAGGGACTAAATTTACATCAAGGCCATCTGGAACAACCTCCTGAAAGTTATTGCGGGTATCGATTGTAAAATTAAGGTCCAGCCCCTCCATAAGTTCCTTTCTACGTGGAGAGGCAGAAGCCAGAATTATCCTTTTAGATTTAATAAGTTCATTAAGAATCATATTCAGAAGCAAATTTGAAAATTTACCCAAATTAACAGATAAATGAAATGATTAACCCGAATATGCAACCGGATCAAACACCCATTTACCCTGAACTTTAAGAACCTGCTCAATCAGATCCCTCACACATCCCTTTCCACCATTGAATTGAGACACGTAATCGCATACCTCCTTAACCTCTGGAACGGCATCTGCAGGGCAAACGGCAAGTCCGCAAATCTTTAAAATAGGAATATCAGGCAGATCATCACCAACAAAGGCCACCTCTGAAGGTTCAAGGCCATTTCTCTTGCAAAAATCAAGAAAATCAGGAACTTTATCCCTACTCTTAAGGTAAATGTCCTCCTCCCTCACTCCTATTCCCAAAAATCTCTTCTTGATTGACTCTGAACTGCCGCCTGTTACTATTGCAGTCTTATAACCTTTCAAATATGCCATTCTCAATCCAAAACCATCTTTTGAATCATATACCCTTATCAGGTCACCGCTTGCCGTACCAATTACACCACCATCAGTAAAGACACCATCCACATCAAATGCGAATCCCTTGATATTGGCCAATTTAACTTTATAATTACTCATAATCAAACAATTTTGTCAATTATATAAATTTAAAAATTAATCTTCTCTTTTCTATATTTCTCAATTATTCCTCCCGACAATATCTCATACATCCTGGCCTGTTCCTCCAATCCTCTCTCCTTAAGCAGGGCAATATGTTTGTTCAGTGTCTCCATATCTTTTCTCAATGCAGGACCTGTCTGGGCCTTTGATGGAGTATGAAGAAAGGCTTTTCTTACAGTCTCTATTGCTGAAGGCAGCAAGAAAGTAAAATCGGGATGTGCAATATCATACGCCATAGAGAGCATATAGTTGATAAAATTTGTTGCGAATACTGCAGCAGTATGCATCTGGAGGCGTTTTTGTGATGAATAGAAATTATATTCCGCCTTTAGTGAGGTGGCAAGAGCGGCAAGAATCTCCTTTCCATCATTTGTCGGGGCCTCCAAAAGGAAAGGCACCATCTTTATATCAAGATCCTTGTTCATGCTCAATGTCATCAGAGGATAGAATACTCCGCAATTGCCAATGCCGGCATCTGAAAGAATTGAAATATCAGTTGCGCCACTGGTATGTACAATCAATTTGAATTTTCCGGCATAATCCTTAATTGCTTCTGCAACTGATGATATTGCCGAGTCACTCACAGCAATGACAAGTATGTCACTCTCCGGAACAAGAGAGTAATCAGTTACTGCTATGGCATCACTCCTATGCTTCTTGAGGGCACGTACAACCTTGTCGGCCTTCTCAAAAGACCTGGTGCACACACAATTTATAGTATGGCCGGCGGCCTGGAATGCCAAAGCAAACCTGAATGCAACATTTCCGGCTCCAATTATACTTATCCGATACATTTTTTATTACAAAATTAGTCTATTTTCGTAAATTTGACATACTTTTCAAAATCAAATATTCCAACAGCACATGACTAAATAATTAAATCATGATACATAAATTACTGACCTCTCTTTATAACATGAAAATGAATACAGTCATTGTTGCAGCATTTTCAGAATTTTTTCTTGTAGTCAGTGGTTGCACCACTTATTCAACGGACGCTGAAAACAGATATCATGAAATTGATGTTGTATCTGCTTTATATGAACAGGAGATTGTTAATCTGAGTAATTATGTAGAAGAATTGGAGTATATCCCAATTGAAACCAATAATGAGTTCCTGTTGTCAAATATAGCCAGAATTTCGCCATGTGATGACTATTTGGCCATTTCTTGCTTTATAACACAACAGGTATACCAAATATCAAATGACGGAAAATTAATCAAATCAATTGGAAGAAGAGGAAATGCCAAGAATGAATATAGAGCAGTAGGTAAACTTGGCACTACGCCTGAATCAATCATTGTTTTTATGGGCACCAAGATAATCTCTTTTTCTGCTTCAACCGGAGAGATTCAACAGGTAATATTCCCCGATGATATAGAGGATGTCAAGATTTTTGGTGGTTTTGCATTATGTGGAAAAGACTCCATTGCCATTCTTCATAACATGAATGAGGGTGAAAATTATATTTCAATAGTAAATGACAAATCAACAGAGGTGCAAAGAATCAAATTGTGGGATACAAAGAAGAGAAAAGTTGAGGTACCAATGCCTACAGGGGGCATAATGAAATTGGAATGGACATATATGTCCACACTTTATAATGTTAATGATACATTGAGAGTAACAAATGATTTTATAGATACCATATTCACTTACAGCGATGGCAAGTTGCTGCCTCATATAGTATTTGACTATGGCAAACTTGGAAATAAACGTTTTGAGCCTAAACTTAATACAGAATTGGCGTTCACCAGTACCAAAGTGAAGGAAACAAATAATTTGTTGCTGTTTGAAAATCTTGACGGTGACAAATTTTTATATGATAAAACCAATGGTACTGCCAGGAAAATCAAGAAATTTGAGGGCTCAAATTATCAGGGTTTTACCAATGATATAGACAATGGCATTCCATTCTGGCCTGTAGCAGTCACTTCAGACAAGATGTACTCATTCATGAGTGCCGATGTATTCATTGAAGAGGCTGCAAAAAGCGACTCAGAAAAGATGAAGCAGGTTGCAGCAACAATTACCGAAGAGAGCAATCCGGTTATAATAGTTGCCACATTGAAATAGGGAAAATATAGAATAGTTCATCTTGATGATAAGTCTGTGATGAGTCTCATTTGCCAAGCAAATTATGGCAAATGAAGCCGTTTGTATTTAATCAAGTTATTTGAATTTGAATTAATTAATTCTAAATTTGTACCATATACCAATAAAATAATGTTTATGAAATCATTCAAATCCATTTTCTGTATCCTCACACTCACGGTGTTTGTGTTAGGAATCAGCAGTTGCAATTCAGGCAATAAAGCGTCCCTTAATTCCGATGAGTATGTAATTGATTTTGCATCAACACTCAATAATGAATCATCAGTTGATTTGGGCACTTATGTCTCTGAAATCAAATATATTCCAATCGAGACCAATGACACCTTTCTCCTTGCAGACATCAAGGCATTCCACGCAGGAGATGATTACCTGTATGTGTCGTGCAGGGAGACTCAAAGTCTTTACCAATTGTCACATCAGGGTAAACTGGTAAAGAAAATAGGTAACCGCGGAAGGGCAAAAAATGAGTACATGGCAATCAGATCATTATATTCAGACAAGTCATCTGTCACACTTGAATATGGAAGTAAATTTATAACCTACAATGCAGTTTCGGGTGAAATAGAACGTATTTGTGAAACATCTGATATTGCAGATGTAAATAATTTCAATTCAGTTTTATTCCTTGACAATGGTTCTTTTGCAATTCTCAATGCCGATAAAAAGAGTGCAGAGAACAGGCTTTTGATTATTGGCAGCAATAATCAAATTATTGACAGTTCCATTGTATTTGACACACAGAGAAGATTGGTCAGAACTTCTGTCCCTGCACAAAATATTGTTTCAATGAACGGTCCAGCCCCTGACAAGCCTTTTGTTGAGATGACACTCCCATGGCAATATTCTCCAAAACTCTCTTTATATAATGGAAAGATACAGGTTATATCACCATTTATGGATACAATACTTGTATATAATGGCACAGAGCAACACCCTTATGCAACTGTTGATTATGCCAATATAACAGAAGAACAACGCTTTGAACCAACAATCAACGTAGAATACGTTATTGACGTCAGTTCAAAAATGGAGACTGGGAAATTCATCATTTTCAAAAATTTAAAGGGCGACAAATACTTGTTTGACAAAGAGAGCGGCAATACATGCAGACTTGAAAATGGCTTGAATGACAATATTGAAAATGGTGAGCCTTTCTGGCCTGATTATATTATAGGCAACAAGATGTACCGCATTGTCAGTGCAGACCTCTTCATTGAAGAGGCTGAAAAGAGCAACTCACAGAAGATGAAAGATGTTGCCGCAACACTTACAGAAGAGAGCAATCCGGTGATTGTGGTGGCAACACTAAAATAAACGAATGGGGGTAGTATAATTCTTTTAATAATTTTATTTTTATTAACTCTACTTATTGCAATATGAAATGGAATAAACTGATATTTTTATCAATATCTTTTCTCTTCTTTATAAACTATGGTTGTACTTCAAATTCTGAAAATAATGATGATATATACCATATAATAGATATTGAATCTGCTTTTAACAATGATGTTATTGTAAATCTGAGTGAGTTTGTATCAGATCTGCAGTATATTCCAATAGAAACTAAAAGTGATTTTCTAGTATCTGATATCGACAAAATAACTGTTAGTAATGATTATATCTATTTTTGCTGCAAGTGGTCACAACAAGTTTATCAAATTGATTCAGATGGCAAATTCATTAGAAAAGTTGGTCAAAGGGGAAGAGCTAAAAATGAATATAGAGCGGTAACAAACTTATATTCAAATCCTGAATCGATTATTGTATTTTTTGGCAGAAAGATACTTTATTTTTCTACCAAAACCGGTGAAATTGAAAAAGTTATTACTCCCGACAACTTTGTAGACATCAATCACTTTACAGGCTTTTCCCAGATTGGCAATGGCTCATCGGTTATTCTTTACACCAAAGAAAAAGAAAATTTCCTTACAGTTATTAATAGTGAATCTGTTCAAATTAATACCAGAAGATTGTGGGATACTGAAAAAAGGAGAGTTAATATGCCAATGCCATATGGTAAAGCACAACTGATAGAATGGAGTTACACATCGTCATTGTATAATTATAATGGAGAAACAAGAGTAACTAAAGATTTTATTGATACCATATTTACCTTTTCCGGCAGCAACCTTGTTCCATACGCAGTATTTGATTATGGAAATCTTGAAGATGATAGATTTGAGCCGGCCCTAAATCTTGAAACTGCTTTTGATGGTTCTCAAATTCAAGAGACTAAAGATTTTATTCTCTTCTCTACAATGATGGGGGAAGCATCATATATATACAATAAAAAGACAAAGGAGACCAAAAGGATTTCAAAATTTGAAAATTCAACTTATCAGGGTTTTACCAATGATATAGATAATGGTATTCCATTCTGGCCAGTAGCAGTCACTTCAGACAAGATGTACTCATTTATGAGTGCCGATATATTCATTGAAGAGGCTGAAAAGAGCAATTCACAGAAGATGAAAGATGTTGCCGCAACACTTACAGAAGAGAGCAATCCGGTGATTGTGGTGGCAACACTTAAATAGACTTATATATAATTCTGCCTGACTGCCCGATTTGAACAAAAAGGATTATAGGGCTATGAAAATTAGCAATTCCTGTTGGAGTCCGTTCCAATGGGAATTGTTTTTGTGAGAAACCGGGAATATTCCAGTTTGCAATATTTTTTGCATTTTTACCATATCAATCAGGTAGTGCAAACTGTTATGATTTGACAATTATACCTATAATTTTATTGGTCAATCATCTCTCGAAAAACATCAAGATATAGCCGGTAATTGTCTCCGGCAATTGTCTGTATCTCAGAAAGCATTTCCTGAAATTGGGGGTCAATTGTGTTATGGTCAAGTTTTGTGATATTCATTCCACGTGAAGCAAAATGCCCAATAATTGCCATTTTTGCAGCATTACGTGCCTGAGCGGGATTTGCAGAATTCTTTTTGCCAAGGCACACATCACACACACCGCAATCATTGTCAACATGCTGGCCAAAATAGGCTATAAGTTGCCTGCTGCGGCAAATGTTCTCTTCATTTACAAATGAAATCACGCTCTCAATCCTCTTCTTGAACATATCTTTTCTCTCATCATACCTCTTCTGCGACAGATAGAAATTGCTCTCAACAAGCCTCTCGTAATTCATTATCATCAGCGGCGTTCTTACCCTTGGAATATATTTTATGATGTGCATTCTGCTCAAGGTAATGAGTTTGTCCTTTACACCTGCTTCGCTATCAAATGTTGTCTTTGCAATGAAAGCCTCATCAATCTGCGTAATCCGTGAGAATAATCCTGTATAGAGCCTTAAGAGTGATTTTATGAATACATCGAGTTGCGCATTGCCCAACTGTACCTTGTACAACTCGTCGCGGTTTACGGTAAACATTATTTTTGAAGGGTTGTCAATCTCGTCTGTAAGTTCCCAATACCCCTCCTGCTCAATATATTTTATGGCATAATAGGCACTTACGGAATTGAGTGAAAAGCGTCTTGCAAACTCCTGGAGATTGAATTTGTTTACACTCTCCTTACCACCTTCATAAGGAATGTTCAGATAAATGAAAACCTTCTGGTATATCTCCTTTATATATTCCATAGAAGGATAAGTAATATTATGGATTGCCCTTAACCTCTGTATATCACTGTTGTTCCACAGCAGTGTTGTATATGAGCGTTTGCCGTCACGACCTGCACGACCAGCCTCCTGGAAATATGCCTCAAGCGATTCGGGAAGGTCATAATGGGTTACAAAGCGCACGTCAGGCTTGTCAATGCCCATTCCAAAGGCATTGGTTGCAACAATGACCCTGATTCTGCCATTTTTCCACTCGTCCTGTTTATAAGAGCGCATCTCCTTGCTCAAGCCTGCATGGTAGAAATCTGCCTGAATGTTGTTTGCCCTCAAGAATGCGGCTATCTCTTCGCTCTTCTTGCGTTCACGCACGTATATTATTCCTGTACCCTGTACACCGTTGCATATTCTGAGCATATGGCCATATTTGTCTTCAGTATTGCGTACGACATACGAGAGATTGGGTCTTTCAAAGCCGGTTGAAATTACCTTATGTTCTCCAAAGCCCAGTTTGTTGATGATATCTTCCGCTACAACTTGGGTTGCAGTTGCTGTAAGGGCAATTGTGGGGACATTGCCTATAATCTCCCTGATTGATTTGATTTCAAGATATGCCGGCCTGAAATCGTAGCCCCATTGCGAGATGCAGTGCGCTTCGTCAACAACAAGGAAATTGATGTTCATCTTTTCTGCCCTGCTCTTGAACAGATGGGTCTGAAGCCTTTCGGGAGATACGTAGAGAAATTTGTAATCTCCGTAAATGGCATTGTCAAGTGCGGCATCAATCTGCTGGTAACTCATTCCGGAGTAAACTGCAAGTGATTTAATTCCCTTGCTGTTAAGATTCTGCACCTGATCCTTGATGAGTGCTATAAGAGGAGATACAACAAGACACAACCCGTCTCTGCTGAGAGCAGGTACCTGAAAGCATATTGACTTTCCTCCACCTGTAGGCATAAGTGCCAATGTGTCAAATCCATCCAGCGCTGAGTTTATAATCTCCTCCTGACCCGGCCTGAATGAAT
Source organism: Bacteroidales bacterium (assembly GCA_015060245.1). Taxonomy (GTDB): domain Bacteria; phylum Bacteroidota; class Bacteroidia; order Bacteroidales; family UBA932; genus Egerieousia. Next base: position 24,769 of record SUYU01000016.1, read on the forward strand.
CATAACCCCAATATTTGAAAAGCACGTCCCGTATCATGTCATAATCCCCCTTTCAACATTCTGCGAATTTACCAATAATATCCGTGGGCGCAAAACGACAGCCTTTATTTGCCATAAGAAAACAGATAGAAAGAGCAGTGATTAATTACATATTTAAAACTTGAAGATAATTAAGTGTACCTGAATTGTCTATAGTAATCCCAAGGCTGATAGTGCTTTTGCATTTGCTTAAATTCAGGCAATTGATATGCAATCTTAATATAATCAGGGAGTAATGGCAGAAAAGTGCAGAAAATACGGAAAAACTGTCGGGAAAGGCATGGAATATTATGACACTTTGGCACATAATTATTGTGGTCCAAAAATTGTAAAATAGTTTCTTGTGAAGATTAAAATGATTATCTTCGCGCACGAATTTTACGACAAGACAAAAACATAAGAATATTAACATTTTAATAATAAAATTATGTCAAAAATTGATTTAAGCAAGTACGGTATTACCGATGTAAAAGAGATTGTTTACAATCCATCTTACGAGACACTTTTTGAGGATGAAACTGCACCTGGCCTTACCGGTTATGAAGCAGGTCAAGTTACAGAGTTGGGCGCTGTCAATGTTATGACAGGCGTTTACACTGGCCGTTCACCTAAAGACAAATTCTTTGTAATGGATGATGTATCAAAAGATACTATCTGGTGGACTTCTGAGGAGTACAAAAATGATAACAAACCTGTTTCTCAAGAGACTTGGAATGAATTGAAAGGCATTGCACAAAAAGAGTTGTCAAACAAGAAACTTTATGTGATGGATACTTTCTGCGGTGCTAACGAGAACACACGTATTAAAGTTCGTTTCATTATGGAGGTTGCTTGGCAGGCTCATTTTGTTAAGAATATGTTCATCCGTCCTACTGAGGAGGAGTTGGCAAACTATGGCGAGCCTGATTTTGTAGTATTGACCGCTTCTAAAGCAAAAGTTGAGAACTACAAGGAACTTGGTTTGAACTCTGAGACTGCAGTTGTTTTCAACTTAACAGAGAAAATGCAGGTAATCATCAACACTTGGTATGGTGGTGAGATGAAGAAAGGTATGTTCTCATACATGAACTATCTTCTTCCATTGAAAGGCATTGCTTCTATGCACTGCTCTGCAAACACAAACAAGGCTGGTGAGACAGCAATCTTCTTCGGTTTGTCAGGTACAGGTAAAACTACCCTTTCAACTGACCCTAAACGCGAGTTGATAGGTGATGACGAGCATGGTTGGGATGACGACGGTATCTTCAACTTCGAGGGTGGTTGCTACGCAAAAGTTATCAACTTGAGCGCAGAGGCTGAGCCGGATATCTACAATGCAATCAAGAGAAACGCACTATTGGAGAACGTTACAGTTGATGCAAACGGCAAGATTGATTTCAGCGACAAGAGTGTAACTGAGAACACTCGTGTATCTTACCCTATCTACCACATCAACAACATTGTAAAACCTGTTTCAAAAGCACCTGCAGCAAAGAAAGTTATCTTCTTGTCTGCTGATGCATTCGGTGTTCTTCCTCCAGTTTCAATCCTTACTCCAGAGCAGACAAAATACTACTTCTTGTCAGGATTTACTGCAAAATTGGCTGGTACAGAGCGTGGTATCACTGAGCCTACCCCTACATTCTCTGCATGCTTCGGCGCTGCATTCCTATCACTTCACCCAACAAAATATGGTGAGGAGTTGGTTAAGAGAATGGAGAAATCAGGTGCAACTGCATACCTTGTAAACACTGGCTGGAACGGTACAGGCAAACGTATCTCAATCAAAGATACCCGTGGAATCATTGATGCTATCCTTGACGGTTCAATCGACAAAGCTCCTACCAAACATATTCCATTCTTCAACTTTGAGGTTCCTACAGAACTTCCTGGCGTAGATCCTAAGATTCTTGATCCAAGAGATACATACGCTAATGCTGAGCAGTGGGATGAGAAGGCAAAAGACCTTGCTTCAAGATTCATCAAGAACTTCAACAAGTTCACAGGTAACGAGGCTGGTAAAGCATTGGTTGCTGCAGGTCCGCAACTATAGCAAATTCGCTGCATAAGCAGTCTTAAAAATAGAAGACATACTTTTTAGGACGTCTTCATAATCTACAAAACCCAGTTAGAAACGCTCTAACTGGGTTTTATTCTTTTACATAAGACTTGGAACCATCTATAAATGAATATCAAATCCCCGAAAGAACTGCATTAATGTGCAAGTTCCAACGGGGATATTCGTTTATTGAGATACTGTTTGAAATCTTCTCGTTTCCTATTTGACTACTATTTCGTCAACAAAGAGAAAGCCTCTTGAACCGGGTCTCTCATGCCATTGGGGCAGACTTGCAATTGGCTCTGCTACGATTCGCAGATACCTCGCAGATGTTGTGTCAAATGACACCTCATACTCTTTGACCTCATTGGGTTCATCAATTGTTTCAGCAGCATATTCTGCTTTTGCAATCTCCTTGAATTGAGATCCGTCGTCAGAAACAAGCACAGTAAGAGAGGAAGGATTGAATATATCATCATACTTGACCACCACTGCACCAAGAAGCACACTGCTGTAACTCTCTCCCTGCATATCTACTGTTACATCAAATGGAGACTCTCGCCATCCGCCCCAGTCACCGCTGCGGTAATTGAAAGTACCCCTGATTCCATCAGTAAGGATAAAAGGAAGGCCATCTTTATAATTGCGGTGCGCAGTAGTATTTATTGTAACAGATTTTGCCATTGCCTTGTGGCTTTTGAACTCCTTCTGAAAGATTTTTGTATCTGTCCCCTCCTTAAATGCCTTTGCCTTTAGGGTACATGTTCCTTTTATTGCCACAGGTGCTTCATAAAGTGCAGATTCTTCAGTAGGATTGGTTCCGTCAAGCGTATATCTTACAGGTGTATTACCTTGTGATTCAAGATTTACATAGATGGTTCCATTCTCGCTCTTTACCGAACCCCTTACATTAAATATATGCTTTGCGTAGTTATATCCTGCCATGTCGTAGATATCACACAAATCGTCAATGCTTTCAAGGAATCTTCTCCAGTCTTTATTATCTGCTCTGCACCATTGGACCTCGCTCAGTGCAGCCAGACGTGGAAGCAGCATATATTCAAGATGCTCTCCAGTAGTAATGTACTCACTCCACAAGTTAGCCTGAACTCCAAGAATATGCTTCTGCTCCTGAGGTGTGGTTTCGTCGGTACATGGTTCGAAAGAGTAGCATTTCTCAACAGGTATATATCCTCCAATTGCCAGAGGCTCATTCTCTTTATCTTCGGTCTGATAAAAATCAAAATAATAGAATGAGTTTGGCGTCATTATAACATCATGACCCTTTTTGGCCGCTTTGACACCGCCGTCTGTACCTCGCCATGACATTACAACTGCATTTTCAGCAATATCGCCTTCAAGAATTTCATCCCATCCAATAATCTTCTTTCCCTTTGCTTGTAGAAATTGCGACATACGTTTCATGACATAACTTTGAAGATAGTGTTCCGCTTTATAACCATCTTTATCCTTTAGTCCAAGTTCCTTTATTTTTGCCTGACAGCGGGGACACTTCTCCCATCTCACCTTGGGACACTCATCTCCTCCAATATGGAAATATTCCGAAGGAAAAAGATCGGCAACCTCTGCAAGCACATCCTCAAGAAAACGCATGGTCTGCTCATTGCCGGCACAGAGAACGTCATCAGCAACACCCCACTTGCCCCAAACATCGTATGGGCCTCCTGTGCAACCGAGTTGCGGATATGAGGCCAATGCCGCAAGCATATGTCCGGGAAGATCAATTTCGGGTATCACTTGAATTCCTTTGGCTGCTGCATACTCAATTATCTCCCTGATTTGCTCCTGCGAAAACCACATTCCTTCGCCGTATGGAGTGCCGTCATATGTGTCACTTTCAAATAGGTGACCTACAAGAGTCTCTTTTCTTATTGAACCATATTGGGTCAATCTTGGGTATTTTTTGATTTCTATTCTCCAACCCTGGTCATCAGTCAGGTGCCAATGGAGTGTGTTCAATTTGTGTATCTCCATTATGTCGAGGTATCTCTTGACCATATCAATATCAAAGAAGTGTCTTGAAACATCAAGATGCATTCCTCTGTATCCAAAACGGGGCGAGTCATAGATTTCTGCGCACTGCAGGCTCCATTCAATCTCCTCTGCAGTGTTCTTTCCGTATATCTGCTCAGGAAGCATCTGTTTGATTGTCTGGATTGCATAATTGAATCCGTTAAGAGCAGATGCCTTTACATCAACACCATTGGAGCGGATTGACAAATTATATGCTTCTCTGCCGAGTGTAGTGTCAAGAGTAAAGTTAAATCCACACGAAGATATTTTCTTGTCAAGCTGGCTCTTTTGACCGCTTACCGAAGAGAGTTGCTGCGCAAATGCATCTATAATTTCCAATGATGTCTCATCAATCAGTGAATCGCAGTGAAATGATGCACCGCTTGCATTGAAGGAGCCTGATTTGATTTCAACACTGTTGGGATAGGGAATTACACTTATTGAAGTTTCATTCTTTTGTGTACATGCTGCCATTATAAATGCAATGGCAAGGATGATTAATAGATTTCTTGTCATTTCGGGTTCTTTTCATATTTTTCGCAAAGTTATACAAAAATATGTGAAGAATAGGTCAGAACAGAACTGTAATCCCTAAAGTCGGCACTATACTTCCCGCCTCTTGCGGAATATATTTCATCAGATACTGCTGCTCTTCGTAAGGAGAATCACCGTTTACAATGACGCCTGTACTCATAAGGGCATCCTGCTGCGTTAACTTGCTTCCAAGGATATTCTGCAAGTCAATGTACATGCCAAGAGACCATTTTGTGAAATAGAACCATTTGTCTACCCTAACATCAATTTGCGCAAAACTTTTCAGGCGTAAGGTATTGTACTTGGAGTAGTCAGGATAAGCCTTGCCCTGTTTGTCCCAATTAACTTTAAGTGAAGATTTTTCAATGTCATAAGGAGTATATGGAGCGCCCCCCACAAGGCTAAATTTGGCGCCTGCACTCCAATTGTTCCTGAAGTTATAAGTGCCTCCACAATTTACAATAAACCTGTTGTCCCACGCAGAAGGATAATACAAACCATTCATGCTTTGATACTCAGATTTATACAGTGTTACAGAGCCTGTTAAATTCAATTTTTCGGCAATTTGAAGCCTCAATGATGCCTCAAGACCATATGCTCTGCCCCGTGCAACGCTTTCAACCATTTCGTTCCCTGTTATTCCATAATCGTTCCCCTTGCAAGCCAAAGGAATGCCATCAGATATAGAAAGTGGCATATCCCTGTAAATTTTATAGAAACCTTCAAATCCAATAACAAGAGATTTTGAGGGATTCCATTTCAGGCCAACCGAGTTCTCAAATAGTTTCATATACCCAATGTCTGAATTAACATGATTACCATCTTCTGTATACCCCAGGACCGTCAATGGCGGTAACTGATAATATATGCCTGAACTTGCATTGAATGTCAATTGCGGCAGAGGCGAGTATGATAAAAGGATTCGTGGCGAGACTCTTTTCCAGAAACGGCTCATCTCAGATGAGAAGGTGCTGCCATCACACTTGATACCCAAACGTGCAGTAAAGGTGTTGTCGGGAGCCGAATATGTAGAGGAGGCATACAAGGAGTAGTTCAAAAGGTTCAAATCAGATCTGCTCAACAGATCAGCATTATTGTACCACATCAAGTTCATGTTTATTCCCGACAAAAATCGCCATCTTCTTCTGCCTGTCTCATCCTCTATCCTCACAGTGAATCTCCTTTCGTGTGAGCGTATGTCATACATCAGATTCTCAAGAGAAGAGTTGTCATTATTCAGATATTTGAAATTTCTATTGTAGTAGAGGCTGTAACTTATTGCCGCATTAACTCTATTTTTATTTCCGTAATGGGTATAAGAGGCCCCAACAGTATATGTATTCTGCTCAATTACCGGAAGATAACTCAGCATATACTCCACCTCCTCTCCTTTTTCATCAGTATTGAGCCTCATTCTGTCAATTGCTCCAATTGCCATGAATATTATCTCATCCTTTGGAGAAAGCCTGAACTTTAACTTAACCTGCCCATCCAGATAATTGGGCAAAAACGGCAATCCAAGAAATTTAAAGAGAAATTGGAGGTATGACTCTCTTATAGAGAAGAGATAGGTTGTCCTGTCTCCAATGTGTCCACTGCCGCTCAAACCAACCTCAGATGCTCCAAGAGTTGCCTTGAGAGTGTTGTTGTACGGATCTCCGTTTTTGAGCCTTATATCCATAACAGATGAAAGAACACTCGTGAATTGCACCGGAAGCGCTCCCGTATAAAAGTGTACCTGCTCAATCAGGTCTGCATTGATGATTCCTACTGGCCCTCCTGATGCTCCTTGAGTAGAGAAATGGTTTATATTTGGGATCTCTATACCATCAAGGTAAAAGGCATTCTCACTTGGGCCTCCTCCTCTTACAATCAAATCATTCCTGTAACCTACGGGTGAAAATGAGACACCGGGATATGATCTTATAACCCTTGATATATCTCTGTTGCCGCCGGGAATTCTCTCAATGTCGCCTACTCCAATTATCTGTTTTGAAGGTCCTGAATCTTTGCTTCTCTCCAGTAGAGTGCTCCTTACAGTAACTCCCTCAAGCATTGAAATATCCTCATCCATAAAAATTTCAATGAAATAGTTTGATGAAGCAAGCAGAAATTCGGGAGATACCTCATTTATATATCCTATGCACGATGCCTCAAGCATCATCACCCCCGGAGGAGCAGATTCTATCAGAAAAAATCCTGTAGAGTCAGATACGGCATAATGCTCATGTAGCCCTTTGATGTATATTGTAGCATATCCAACCGGTTCTCTAGTATTTGAAGAGAGAACTCTTCCCTTTATGTCAAATCTCTGCTGCGAATAAATATGCCCCGTTGAAACTACAATCAACAGGGCAATAATCTGTAAAGGCCTGTTCATCGTGACTACAATTTTCTTGTAAAACAGATGAACATATAAATTGTTGAAGCGGTTATTTCATAGTGACTTTTACAAGTACAGGATTGCTCTCTTCAGTCAGTTTTGAGGCAACTTCCTTCATCTGTTCCGACTCTGATATTTCGGCATAATCCATAAAGTCAATGGCATCAAAAAATGCATACATACATTTCCCGACAGAAAATTCAGGCAAGAACGGTGCCCCTCCATCAATGTCATTGGTCATGCCCTGCAATCCATATTTAGTGTCAAATTTGGGAATGTAGGTTTTTCTGGTAGATTTATCATAGAAGAAACAAGCATAAGACCTTGCTACTTTAGTATTTTTATTACGCAGGTTTGCAAAGTCATCTTTAGGATATGAAAAACTCATTATCAGAAGTTTATCATTTGAAACAGATGGATAATAATCGCCAAAGATCAATTTTTGCGTAAAATCATCCGATTTGAGTTTCTGTTCATATTTTCCGCAATCAAGCCTGAAAGCAGGCCTCATATTGAGGTCAAAGTCATAAGAGAAGATTGTATCAGAGGAGATATTCAAGACATTGAAAGAGTCACTGAATTGGTCCATTTTTGAATGGTACACTATCTTGAACTCACCCAATTGGGCAACCATGGGGGCTCCAATGCGTGCAGATTTTATTTCATTGCCTTGAAGGTCAAAAAGTATGAGTTTGTCGTAGTTTTCAGATTCATTCACGAAATTGCCCTTTACAGCAAAAATACCCTTGCCCAGGTAAAAAAGTCTTGAATAACTATTTGCTCCAAGAGCCTCGATTGATATTTTGCCAACCCATTTTCCATCAAGTGTATATCTTTTGACCTCTTTTTGGCCAAGTACGGCTATTCCGCCGTTGCCGTCGTTTTCAAATTCAAAATCAAACAGTGCCGAATACTCTTCGGGACCATTGCCTTCACGGTTGAAAGTGCCCAAATATTCTCCTTCAGAATCAAAAGAATATACACATCGTTCTCTTTGCGAAGCAATATATATATTTGAATCAAATATCATAAAATCTGACTGATTGCCGTCCATAATTGATTCTGAAGATGTTTCAAGTGGAATATACTCGATATCTGACGCATAATTGCTCAAAAGAATATCCCGGTTATTCTCCACTGCATCTTCAAACTTCAGTTCTGAAATTGAATTTTCTGAAGTTCCTTGGCAAGAAATAATGAGAAGTAGAAACATTGTCAGGAATGATAATTTCTTTATTCTTGCATTAAGTGTCATAATTCAATAATATTTAAAATGTTATTGTCATATGCAAATATATGAAAATATATTCAAAAAATTAAAGTTTGGCGGAACATTTGGACGTCCTATTTTCTTATACTTCGCTAATTATCAATGTTATAGTTCATCCATTCAGCGCTTTTTGCATCGCGTCCTTGGCGTCGGTTTTGGCTTTTTCGGTGAAGTCGATGTTGGGTCATCACTCTTCGTGGTTTACACTGAAGAAAGTGCAAAATGGCACATCTATATCAGCCCCATATCCTTGACTGTTGAGGTAAGTTCGGCCGTGTTGGCAACATCAAATTTCACAAGGAGTTTCTTGCGGTACCACTTCACGGTTTCCGGGCTGAGGCCCAGACAGTCGGCGATTTGCGGTGTGGTATAGCCTTTGGTAAGCAACTCAAGTATCTCTTTTTCACGCTCAGATACTTGCGGCAGTCTGTCGTCGGATGCCGGCTGTCCCATCTCTTGAATGGTTTCTTCCAGAACGGCCGACACTTCGGCATGTTCTTTCCGGGAACGACGAAGCATCCTTCCAATCAGCAGGACCGCCAGCAGAAGCAGCAGGAGCAGGATTGCCCCGCCGCCCAAAAGCATCATCTGCCGCCGCTGGGCAAGCAGCGCCGCCGACATATACTTGTAATTCTCTTTGGTGAAGGTCAGTTCCTCTTTGTCATGGGCCGAAAAATACGCATCGGCCTGATGCAGATACCGGAGAGCATTCCAGGTCTTCCCATCTTCCATATACACCCGCCCGAGACCTTTCTGGGCAATGGCCACTATGAGTGAATCTCCCTGCGCATACGCCAAGGCCTTCTCATAGGCCTGGGAGGCTTTCCGAAGTTCCCCCTGCTCCACCCAGATTTCACCTATGTTATAATAGAGGATGGCATTGCTTTGGTTCCACCCATACTTGTCAAAGATAGCGCCGGCTTTCCTGTACCAATTCATGGCCTGCGGGATGGAATCCATCATGTAGTAAAGATTGCCGATTGCTCCGTAAAGGGCCGACCGTGTGTCGTCCACATCCCTTTCCGAATATCCATCCGGTCTGGTCGGTGAGGTGGCGCCGCCGGCCATCCTTCCCACTGCCCCGAGCGCCTTCCGGTAATAGACCATGGAACTGTCGAACTGCTCGGAAGACCAGAAACATTGCCCCAGATATCGGTATGCATCGGCATTGGCCTCCTCCCAGCCCCTGGGTTCAGAGATGGAAAGCGCCTTGCGTGCATAGAACACGCATTTCTCGCTATTCAAGGCACTGTAGCCCAACATAAGGTCCCGAAAGGCACGGTTCAGATTTACCAGTTCCTCTGTCGATGCCAAATCTATGGCATCGGGGACCCAGCGGGAGACAGCGCGCTCAAGCGAATCAAGGTTATGACCGCGGTGATCGTTGTATGCAAAAACGTAGATGCTTGACAGGAGTGTCAGTAATAATATGATACCGATTTTTCTCATAACTGCAAAGATACTAAATAAAAACCGACCATTTTCAACCCCTTAGGGTGGAGTGAGCCACCCGAAAGGGTGGTGTTTAAGACGTTGAAATAGACGAAATTTGCAAAAAAGTAAAACCAATAATGGGCGAAACCACTGTAAATAACATCAAACTGACCCGGCGGGAGATGTCCATCCTGCAAGAAGTTGCCATTGGCCGGACCACTCCGCAGATTGCAGAGGACCTGGGTCTGAGTCCGGAAACCGTGAAGTGGTACCGGAAACAGTTGCTGGTGAAGTTTTCGGCGACTACCTCCGCCGAGGTGGTGCGCAAAGCGATTATGAACAATATACTATAAAGTTATGAGAAGAATTTTAGTTTTTATCATTTCTGCGCTGCTAGCGTCCTGCTTTGACGCAAACGGACAGAACATGCTGGAACGGCTGGGCCAACGTGCCAAGAACGCCGTAGAAAACAAACTCGGAGAGAAAGTCGAACAGGGCGTGAACGATGTCCTGGACGGAAAAATCGACAAGAAGAAAAAGAAGGAGAAGGCCGAAAAACAGACGGCCGATCCCGTCAGCCAGGACTCTGTCGCCATGCCTGACGCAAAAGTTCCTGCCCACCCTAAGAAGCAGGTGGAGACCTCCTATGCCAAGACCGACTTTGTGCCCGGCGACGAGATCTTCTTCGACGACCCGGTCGAAGGTGAGAAATTGGGGGAATTCCCTTCCCGCTGGGACTTTGTCAGCGGAGAGGAATGTGAGATCATCACGCTGAACGGAGAGCAGGTCATCAAACTCTCCGGCTGGTACAGCATCATCAGCCCGCTGATGAAAGAGGCCGACTACCTTCCGGAAGATTTCACCATCGAGTTCGATG
>SUYU01000017.1 GCA_015060245.1 Bacteroidales bacterium
ATATGCCATTCTACGTTAGTCTGGCAAAGATAAATTCAAATCGGTTGACTCGAAAAACCTCTATAACTACCTAACTTTCAATATTTTCAAAGAACTTTTATGATTTTTTACCGGACACTAATGTAAGTTATTATGAAAAAGATTTTGTTTGCAATGTTACTGTTTGTCTGCATAGGCTGCAGTAAGAATGATCCGGAAAATCAAGATGCTTTATCACAAATTTTATTTAACGGTTCAGACTACCAACTTACCGAAAAGAATATTCCCGACTGGAACGGCCTTGGCATCTATTGTATTCTTACCAATGGCAATACCCAGGAGTTGAAGTTGAGTGACAATAATGGAATTGTAAAGGATGCGGAGATTGAACTCCATTCCCAAGGAAATCTGCTTGGAAAGTTCATTTTTAATGAATCGGCATCGCTGTATACTCTCCAATATACTCCTAAGGAGGGCATGGAGTATACTCTCAAGTTGTCTTATAAAGATAAAAAGATTGAAGCAAAAGCCGTTATGCCAAAAAGGGTTGAACGCAAATTTGTATGCAACCCTATTCTTGTTCCAAAGACTTATAGAGAATCTATATTTTTGGATAAGGAATCGGATTATTATATAAACGGAATTGCAGATGAAGATATATTCTATCTGCTTTTCGACAAGTATCCGTCATATACATTTTCAAGCAATGGCAAGGAGGCTGTTGCATACACATACTTCAAGAAGGATGAAAGGATTGTTGATTTGCTCTTTTCAACACATGCAAACACACATGACTTCAACAAGGCCGACAAGAATTTCACTATTGAATACCCTGCAATAGTCTCTCCCGACAAGATTGAGGGAAAACCAAACAGAGAAATTGTGGAGGCTGATATGTTCCAGAAAGAGGCCAAATATGATTATTACAAGAGTTTTGCAAGAATTCAACTTGATGATGAACTTGTTAATCCATATTATTCTGCCTCTTACGTATGTTCATATGCAGTATCAGTCAATTTGTGCGAATTGGAAATCAACTATATTCTTGATATAATTAAAAATAATCCCCAATACGGATGCACAGAGAAAATGTGTGAATTCTGGGGGCCGAATTTCTTTGTGATGCCATACACAGGAAAGAATTTGACTTCAGGAACTGAAACCGACAAGAATTTAAGGGTAGACAGAGAGGCAGACAAACAGATTGTAATGTCAGTTTCCAATGAACTTGACATATATCTTATGAATGCCCAAGAGTTTGGTTTTGACAATTTTGCAGACTTGAAATCGAATTTCACAAATGTGGCAGGCGGATACGGCATCTTTGGAGCCGCTTGGGTAGAGGAGTATGATTTTACCAAATATTATGAAGAGTTGACAGACGCATACTTCAGCATAATCGGCAAACTAGACAATACGCCACCTTTGCTATACAACGGATATGTATATGGAAAATTCTGGTAATTGATACCATACCGCAAAAGCAGGGGAGCGTGATTCTAAAGGCTCCTCATCAAATGGAGAATCCCTGCCGGAAATGAGTTCTGGCAGGGATTTCTTATTTATACTGATGACATTTTAGTCATCTATCATGTTCAATTGTATTATTCTCAAACTGCAACTGAGGTATTAGCACTCAAGTTTGCCGTCAGAACCCAATACGTTGATGATTTTGTGTTTGTACATTTTCTCCATGCTGTCGCGTGCAGGACCCAAATATTTACGAGGGTCAAACTCTGCAGGTTTCTCAACGAATACTTTACGTACAGCAGCAGTCATTGCCAAACGTGAGTCAGAGTCGATGTTGATTTTGCAAACTGCAGATTTTGCAGCCTCTCTCAACCACTCTTCAGGAATACCGATAGCGGCTTTCAATGCTCCACCATATTTGTTGATAGTCTCAACCTCATCTTGAGGAACTGAAGAAGAACCGTGAAGAACGATAGGGAAACCAGGAAGTTTCTCCTCAACAGCCTTCAAAACGTCAAATGCCAATGGAGGTGGAACCATACGGCCGGTCTGAGGGTCAATTGTACACTGCTCTGGAGTAAATTTGTAAGCACCGTGAGAAGTACCGATTGAAATAGCCAATGAATCACAACCAGTGCGTGTAGCAAAATCAATTACCTCTTCTGGGTTAGTGTATGTATGGTGCTCAGAAGAAACCTCATCCTCTACACCAGCCAAAACGCCAAGTTCACCCTCAACGGTTACATCAAACTGATGTGCATACTCTACAACCTTCTTGGTCAAAGCAATGTTCTCCTCGTATGGAAGGTGAGAACCGTCAATCATTACTGAAGAGAAGCCTGAATCGATACAACTCTTGCAAGTCTCAAAAGTATCGCCATGGTCAAGGTGAAGAACAATCTCAGGTTTTTCACAACCCAACTCTTTTGCATACTCAACTGCACCCTGTGCCATATAACGCAACAAAGTTGCATTTGCATATTGGCGTGCGCCTTTTGAAACCTGTAGAATAACTGGAGACTTGGTCTCAACTGCAGCCTTTACAATAGCCTGCAACTGCTCCATGTTGTTAAAGTTGAATGCAGGAATAGCGTATCCGCCCTCTACTGCCTTGGCAAACATTTCTCTTGTGTTTACCAAACCTAACTCTTTGTAAGATACCATTTTATCAAATTTTATAAAAACTCGTCAACAAAAAAACATCTTTTGGAGAAGTGTTGATCTGCAACATCTTCAAACCGGGCGCAAAAGTAATAAATATTTTGCTATTTTTGCAACCGGTATCAATTTTGGAATCATGAAAAAGAAAGTAATAATATTCTCGGCACCGTCGGGAGCAGGAAAAAGTACTATTGTAGGGCATTTGTTGAAAAAATTCCCGTTTCTTGAATTTTCAGTCTCCGCCACCAGCAGGAAACCGCGTGGTGAAGAGGTTGACGGAAAGCACTATTACTTCTTTTCAACCGATCAGTTCGAGTCAAAGATCCGCAATGGGGAGTTTGTTGAATATGAAGAGGTTTATGCAGGTTCTTACTATGGCACTCTCAAGAGTGAAGTTGAGAGGATTTGGGACAAGGGCAATATCATAATTTTTGACATTGATGTAAAGGGCGGTGTAAACCTGAAAAGGCTTTACGGCGCAAATGCCATGGCCATTTTCATACAGCCGCCATCAATTGAAGAACTCCGCAAGAGGCTCATAGGGCGCGGTACAGACTCCGCTGAGGCCATAGAGAGACGTGTTGCCAAAGCGGCAGAGGAACTCACATATGCCGGCAAGTTTGACAAAATCATTGTAAATGATTCACTTGAAGTTGCACTCAAGGAGGCAGAGGATATGGTTGCTGCCTTTTATGAAGATTAACTGTCGGCAAAAAAGTCAAACAATATAAAGGTTGTACTATGCGCTGCGCCCTCTACTTTGGATCATTCAACCCACTGCACAAAGGACACGTTGCAATTGCCAGATATGTAATGGAGAATTGCAATGTTGATAGCGTACGCCTTGTTCTCAGCCCACAAAGCCCTTTCAAAGACAACTCCATTCTGCAGGATCCCCAATTGCGTCTGCAGGATTTGGGCAGAAGCATAGAGCGTTTCAACACAGAGTACGCTGCACAGTTTCAAGTAGCAGAAGAACCGGATGGGGGCAGAACTGCGTCAACCGACCACAATCCACAACCCCTACCCGTACGCCGATCTGATGCAGAAACCCATAAGGATTCCAGTACAAAGGTCAAATTTCTTGAAATAAGCACGGTTGAGTTTGACCTGCCAAGGCCCAACTACACTTATAACACATTGCAACACCTCAAATCCCTGGAACCCGAAACAACATTCCTGCTTGTTATGGGGGCCGACAATCTTGCAGTAATAGAGAAATGGTACCGTGGCCTTGATATCCTAAAGGAGTTTGAAGTGCTGGTATACCCGCGTACAGGATATGACACCCGTGCCTTGTGTGCCAAATATGGAGCCACGTTTCTGGATGCTCCGCTTAATGACATATCATCAACCATGATTCGTGAAGGGGAGAAAAGTGGCAAGGATATGAGCCACCTGCGCTATTGACCGCCACCTTCAACCTGCTTTTTCATACTCTCTATTGGAATTGCAATATTATTTCTCTCTGATTTGCGTTGCTATTTTCAACGATTTTGATAACTTTGTGCAAATATTAGCCAATTTAAGATGCGCAAGTTTGATTATATAGTTGTAGGCAGCGGCCTTGCAGGTCTGTACGCCGCCTACAAGGCCTCTTTTAAAGGTAACGTAGCAGTAATTACAAAATCTTTTGTAAGAGAGAGCAATTCGTTCAACGCCCAAGGCGGAATCGCGGCAGTTACGTCGCTTGATGACAATCCACAAATCCACAAATCAGATACTCTTATTGCCGGACGCGGTCTTTGTGAGGAGAGTGCCGTTGACATTCTTGTAAATGAGGGTCCCGACAGAATTGAAGAGATCATTGCAGACGGAATGAAGTTTGACACGGAAAATGGAGCACTGGCCCTCGGCCTTGAGGGTGGACACCACAAGAGAAGAATCCTTCATGCCGGAGGCGATTCTACCGGAAGATGGATTACCGAGTTTGTCATCTCCAAAGTTTCAGAGAAGGAGAATATCAAGATATATGAGAATACCACCCTCCTTGACCTGCTGATAGCAGACAACACCTGCTACGGAATCCGTTGCTGGAGTGAAAATCCTGAACTCGAAGAGGATAAGGATGAAAGGCAGGACGGCAATGAGGTTCTCATCTATGCAGACCACGTATTCCTTACCTCCGGTGGAACATCTGCAATCTACGCCAGGACAACCAATCCACAGACTACAATAGGCGACGGCCTTGCAATTGCATACAAGGCAGGTTGCCGCATAATAGATGCCGAGTTCATACAGTTCCACCCGTCGGGACTATACCTGAAGGATTCTCCAAAGGCATTCCTCATCAGTGAGGCAGTAAGGGGTGAAGGTGCCCATCTTATGGGCAAGGACGGAAAGCGCTTCATGGTTCCGATACATGAACTTGCAGAACTTGCCCCAAGGGACATTGTGGCACGTTCAATATACAAGCAGATGCAGAAAGACGGCATGCCTTATGTCACACTTTCTCTCAATCATCTTAACAAAGAGGAGATTCTCAAGAGATTTCCGGGCATAAGTGCAAAATGCAAGGAGTTCGGATATGACCTTACAGAGTCTATTCCGGTTGCTCCGGCAGCACACTACACGGTAGGCGGTGTTGCCTCAAACCTCAACGGCAAAAGCGACATCAATCATCTTTATGTCTGCGGAGAGATTGCGGCTACAGGCATTATGGGAGCCAACCGATTGGCATCCAACTCACTCATCGAGTGTCTTGTCTTTGCCCACAGGGCAGTGGAAGATTCTGTAAAGAGCGGCCCACACAACAATATCCCGCAATTTGAAAAGCAGTACTACATGGACAGAGGCAACAGGGAATTCTATGCCGGACTAAAGGAGAAGGTTTCTGCCATAATGAATGCCCATGCCGGAATTGTAAGGAGCGAAGAGGGGCTTAAAGAGGGTCTCAAGAAGATAGAAGAACTCGCTACAAGCGTTGTCATGCAGCGGAAAGTTGCGGGCGATGTTCCGGTCAGGGAGTTCTACGAAGATGCATCGTGGAGGCTGCTCATTGTGGCTTCACTCATTATGAACCCGGCACTTTTGAGAAAAGAGAGCCGAGGAGGACACTACAGGGAAGATTATCCATGTACCGATGAGAATTTTGAGGTTCACTCTGTACAGCAGATAGGAAAAGAGATTGCAACTGCCCCTGTAAACAAGGATTATTTGAATTTTTAATTTACGAGTATGCAGCAATACAGACATTTGATTGACAAACTGATTGACCTTGGACTTGAAGAGGACATCAATACAGGTGACATTACAACTGAATCCATCATTCCTGAATCCATGAATGCCATTGCCACAATGACAGCCAAACAGGAGGGTGTCATTTCTGGTCTGGAAATTGTCAGGATGGTTTATGAGAGATTCCAGAAAGATATAGTGTTCACACCATACTTCCAGAACGGTGACTTTGTACAAAAAGGTGATGTAATCCTTAAAATAGAGGCATCCTACCCTACCCTTCTCAGGGGAGAGAGGCTCTCATTGAACATTTTCCAGAGGATGTGCGGCATTGCAACCGAGACATCCAAATATGTTAAGGAACTTGCCGGAACATCTACAGAGTTGCTTGATACACGCAAGACTGCTCCAGGATTGAGGGTTCTTGACAAAATGGCTGTAAAGGATGGAGGCGGAACAAATCACCGTATGGGTCTCTATGACATGGCAATGATCAAAGATAACCACATAAAGATGGCCGGAGGCATCACAAAAGCCGTAGAGCAGGTAAGAGGCAAGATTGCCCCAGGCATCAAGATTGAGGTTGAAACAACCAATATGGATGAGGTAAAGGAGGCCATTGCAGCCGGTGCTGATATCATCATGCTAGACAACATGGGCAATGAAGCCATGACAGAGGCTGTTGCAGTCATTAAAGCGGCAAATCCAACAATCAAGACAGAGGCTTCGGGCAACATGAGCATTCCGCGTCTGAAGGAGGTTGCGGCTACAGGTGTAGACTACATAAGCGTAGGTGCTCTTACCCATACCGTAAAGGCTATGGATATAAGCATGAACATTCAAGTCCAAAAATAAAAAATCAGACTATGACCAAACAGGAACTGGTAGAGAAGATTCAAGCACTCAAAAAGGAGAAGAATGCCATTGTACTGGCACACTACTATTCAGATGCCGACGTGCAGGATGTTGCCGATTTCCTTGGCGACTCCCTTGAATTGTCGCGCAAGGCAGGAACAGCGGATGCTAATATCATACTCTTTGCGGGTGTCCATTTCATGGCCGAGACAGCGGCCCTTATCTCTCCAAACAAAAAGGTCCTTGTCCCTGCACTTGGAGCAGGATGCACACTTGCCGACGGCGTGGATGGCAGTGCACTTGCCCAGTGGAAGAGCGCCAATCCGCAAGGCACCATTGTAAGTTATGTAAATACCACTGCCGAGGTAAAGAGCCACACCGATATCTGTTGTACAAGTGCCAATGCCCTCTCAATTGTAAAGGGGCTTCCTGAAGATGCAAAAGTATTTTTTGTTCCCGACAGAAACCTTGGCTCATATATAATGTCACAGACAGGCCGCCAGATGGAACTCTACAACGGATGCTGCAAGGTCCACGACCAGGTTACAACAGAGATGGTGCTTGATATGATGGCTAAATATCCGGAAGCAGATGTGCTTATACATCCTGAGAGCAAATGCTCAGAAGACCCGGTTATATTGGAGAACCCCAACTGCTACATGTACTCGACATCAGGTATCCTGCGTCATGCGTCAGAGAGCAGCAAAAAGCAGTTTATAATTGCAACAGAGGTTGGCACACTGCACAAGTTGCGCAAGGATAACCCTGGAAAGGAGTTCATACCGGTATCAGACAAGATAGTATGCCATTATATGAAACTCTCTACACTTGAAAGCGTATACGAGGCTCTCAGGGATGAGAAGTTTGAGGTAAAAATACCCGAAGCCATTGCGGCAAGGGCTCTGGAGCCTATAACTGCAATGCTGCAGAAATAGAACCGCATGGCGGTTTCCCCGTTCAGGAGATGATTTTTCCGAAATATTCAGAGAGAAGAGGTGCCTCAATGGTCATCTCTTCTTTTTTTACCGGGTGGACAAAACGTATTGACCTCGAATGGAGACAGATGCTTCCGTCGGGATTGGAGCGCGGTGCCCCATACTTGAGATCACCCTTTATCACACATCCTATTGCAGCCAACTGGCAACGGATCTGATGGTGGCGGCCGGTATAGAGTTCCACCTCAAGAAGAAAATACCTCTCTGTAGATTTTATAAGGGTATACTTCAACCTTGCCTCTTTGGCATCCCTCTTTGGAACAAGGGAGGCGTATGTCTTGTTCTGCTTCTCGTTCCTGGTAAGATAGTGTTTGAGTTCAGCCTCAGGCTGCTGTGGTCTGCTGCATACAAGAGCCCAATATTTTTTGTGCATATCGCCCTCCCTGAAGGCCTTGTTCACGCGCTCAAGCGCCTTTGAACTCTTGGCAAACATCACCGCTCCGCTCACTGGGCGGTCAAGCCTGTGTACAACACCAAGGAATACTGCTCCCGGTTTTGAATCGCGCTTTGCAATGAAGGCCTTGAGTTTCTCACTCAGGCACTCATCATGGGTCTTGTCGGCTTGCACAATTTCGCCGGAACGCTTGTTGAAGACAAGCAGGTGATTGTCTTCATACAGAATACGGGAGGCAATATCATTGAATTCGCCCCCCGGTATATCCCTATAAATATTGTTCTTCTTCTCTTCCATCTTGTTCCATCTGGTTTTGATATGGCCGGAACCAGGAAACTAGTACTGCTCGCTTTCGTTCGGAAAGTCTCCGCTCTTTACATCCTCAACGTAGTTTCTGAAAGCCTTGAGATACTCTTCATAAAGGTTACCGTACCTACGTAAGAACCGCGGAGAGAAGGAATTGTTCAATCCCAACATGTCATGCATGACAAGGACCTGACCGTCGCAATACCTTCCTGCACCTATACCTATTACCGGAATAGAGAGGGTTTCCGATACCTTTTTTGCCAATGCAGCCGGAATCTTCTCAAGCACAATTGCAAAACAGCCCGCCTTCTCAAGCGCTACGGCATCCTCTATAAGTTTGTTTGCCTCTGCCTCTTCCTTTGCCCTTACAGCATAGGTTCCAAATTTATGTATGGACTGTGGAGTAAGTCCAAGATGGCCCATTACCGGAATTCCTGTTGACAGAATACGCTCCACACTCTCCATTATCTCACTTCCGCCCTCCATCTTTACGGCATCAGCCTCAGACTCCTTCATTATTCTTATGGCACTCCTTACAGCCTCTTTCGGGTTACCTTGGTATGTACCGAACGGCATGTCAACAACAACCAACGGATTCTTTACCGCACGCATGACACTTTGGGCGTGGTAAATCATCTGGTCTATGGTAATTGGCAAAGTGGTCTCATGTCCTGCCATAACGTTGGCAGCGGAGTCACCTACCAGAATTATATCGATTCCTGCCTGGTCAACTATTTTGGCAGATGTGTAATCATAAGCCGTAAGCATGGAGATTTTTTCTCCTTTCTGCTTCATTTCCAAAAGTTTGTGTGTAGTAATCACACGTGTTGTACTTCCTGTAGACATATTTGAAATAATTTGGCACAAAGAAAATACTTTATATTGATAAAAGCAAAGGAATGGCGTGAAATGCGACAATATGTCAGTTTTTTCTTTTGGCATAATCTTGGCTCTATGAGAAAGCGTTCCCGAAGTTGAAACAAAAGGCTGTCGGGATTAAAATGAAAAATAAATAATAAGATAAACAATAAAGATTATGGGAAAAATTATTGGTATTGACTTGGGTACAACCAACAGTTGTGTTGCCGTAATGGAAGGCAACGAGCCTGCAGTTATCATTAACAGCGAAGGTAAAAGAACTACTCCATCTGTAGTTGCATTTACAGAGAATGGCGAGAGAAAAGTTGGTGATCCTGCAAAGAGACAGGCTATTACTAACCCTACAAAGACTATTTTCTCTATCAAGAGATTCATGGGTGAGACTTACAACCAGATTGAGAGCGAGATTGATAGAGTACCTTATAAAGTGGTTAAAGGAGACAACAACACTCCAAGAATCGACATCAACGGAAGATTGTACACACCACAGGAGATCTCGGCAATGGTTCTTCAGAAGATGAAGAAGACTGCAGAGGATTATTTGGGCCAGGAGGTTTCAGAGGCTGTAATTACAGTTCCTGCATACTTCAACGACTCTCAGAGACAGGCTACCAAAGAGGCTGGTGAGATTGCCGGTCTTAAAGTAAGACGTATCATCAATGAGCCTACAGCCGCTGCACTTGCATATGGTTTGGACAAAAAGGCTCAAGAGGCTAAAGTTGCTGTGTTTGACTTGGGTGGCGGTACATTTGATATCTCTATACTTGAGTTGGGCGACGGTGTGTTTGAGGTAAAATCTACAAATGGTGACACTCACCTTGGTGGTGATGACTTTGACCATGCAATCATTGAGTGGCTGGTTCAGGAGTTCAAGGATGAGAATGGCGGAATTGACCTTTCAAAAGACCCTATGGCTCTTCAGAGATTGAAAGAGGCTGCAGAGAAGGCAAAGATTGAGTTGTCAAGCCAGACTTCAACAGAGATCAACCTTCCATACATCATGCCTGTTGACGGTGTTCCAAAACACTTGGTAAAGACACTTACCCGTGCAAAATTTGAGGCTCTATGTGACAGTTTGATCCAACGTACTATTGAGCCTTGCAGAAAAGCCCTTTCAGATGCAGGTTTGAGCGCTTCTGATATCAATGAGGTTCTTTTGGTTGGCGGTTCTACACGTATTCCTGCAATTCAGGAGATTGTGAAGAAGATCTTTGGCAAAGAGCCTAACAAGAGTGTTAACCCAGATGAGGTTGTAGCAATCGGTGCTTCTATTCAGGGTGGTGTACTTGCAGGTGATGTAAAGGATGTGCTTCTATTGGACGTTACCCCGCTTTCATTGGGTATTGAGACATACGGCAGCGTATTTACAAAACTTATCGAGGCCAACACTACAATCCCTACCCGCAAATCGGAGGTATTCAGTACAGCGGCCGACAACCAGCCATCTGTAGAGATCCACGTATTGCAGGGTGAGAGACCAATGGCAAGGGACAACAAGACCATCGGCCGTTTCCACTTGGACGGTATCACTCCAGCCCCAAGAGGTGTGCCTCAAATTGAAGTGACATTTGACATTGACGCAAACGGTATCCTTAATGTGTCTGCCAAAGATAAAGGCACAGGCAAAGAGCAGAAGATCAGAATTGAGGCTTCATCAGGCTTGTCAGAGGAGGAGATCAAGAGAATGCGTGACGAGGCTAAGGCAAACGAGGCCAAAGACAAGGAGGAGCGTGAGAGAGTTGACAAATTGAATGCAGCGGATGCACAGGTATTTGCTTCGGAGAAAAACTTGAAGGAGTATGGCGACAAGATTCCGGCAGACAAGAAATCGGCAATTGAGAGCGCTACCAACAAACTTAAAGAGGCTCACAAAGCAGGCAACGTTGCTGAGTTGGACAAACTTATTGAGGAGTTGAACAACGCATGGCATGCAGCAAGCGCAGACATGCAGAATGCAGCAGGAGCACAGGCAGGTCCTCAAGGCGGTGCGCAACAGGGTCCTCAAAATGACGGCAAGAAGGATGGTGAGGTAACTGACGTTGACTTCGAAGAGGTAAAATAAACCGGTAATATATTGGGAGGATGTCTGTTCTCCCAGAGGAAAAGGGTAATGTTGCCAAAAAAAGTTGGCACTTACCCTTTCCTCTTTTCAAACCTGTAGAGTTGCCAACTGTTGAAGAGGTTCTGCCATATTGAATAGAGTGCTATTGAGACCGAAGAGAGAGGATTCAAATAGATATTTGCCATCCATATTCCGAGAGCGGAGTTCTTCTGGCCGAGCATCTGTCCTCCGGCAATTATATCGCCATATCTCTTTCCTATCAGTTTGCCCAATCCGAACTGTATTCCGCAAATGAAGATTGAAACAACTCCAAGAACAATTATGCTTGAGACATTCTCCTTGCCATGCTCAAATATGAAATTGATTGTCTGCCCCAAGGTAATTGCAAGAGCCAAGGCCCACAAATGGAGTGTCCACCCCTTGAATCTGCTTATGAAACCATTGACAGCCGGAAGGAAAATCTGCAGAAGCAGAGCCGTAAAGAAGGGGAAGGCAATGATTGGACTCACCCTCTTGAGAATCAGCCAAAATGAGTCAAGAAAGGGCATATTCTGCTGAATACCTATAAAGGAGAAGTAAATTGGAGCCACCACCGCCACCATAAGGTTACCCAATATTACATGGGCAGTTACAGTCTCTCTGTTTGCACCCAACAGGCATGATATGACCACAGAAGAGGCAGCCACAGGACAAAGAACAGCAATGAGCACCCCCTCGGCAATAATGTCATTCCCCCATATTGACTTTACAATCAGATAACCGCCCAGACTTACAAGAATCTGGAACAGGAGCAACGAAATGTTCATGCCCGTCATGCGCAGCAATCTCAGTTTTCTTATATCCACTGCCGTAAAATTCAGAAGCAGGATTGTGAATATAAGATACGGCACTATTACCACTATGGTATTGCACCAAGGATTGAAAATAAATCCAAGGAGCACCGCAAACGGAAGTATAAGACTACGGTTCATAATATCACCCTTGACCTTGTGATTCAACATCAATCGGGCCCTGCATTGGGTCATATCCGGTATGGGCTATTGTACGTACATACCATTTTCCGTCTGCAAGGGCATATATTCTGCTTCCCGACAGATATACAGCCTCTATATTACTGTGGCCCATAGGCGACAGTATTGCCCTTACACGGCCATTCTGGTCACACACCTGAATGCCCATGGAGGTTGCCACATAGAGATTGCCGGCTGTATCAAAGGCCATATTGCCTACCGGATCAAGAGTGTGGTTGTCACTGTTGTGGAGCCAGTAAAACCTCTGTCCTGCCTGCAAGGTGCCATCTTCGCCGATTATGTAACTTATAAGCCAGTTTGAATTTTTCTCTGAAGTTATGAGCAACCTGTTGTGAGGATATATTGCGAAATGCGCAGCACCTGTAGACAAAGTATTGAGCCTCAACGGTTTGCTACCATTATCAATAAGCCATAAAGAGCCGTTTGAATCTGAGATGTATCTCCTTCCGCCTTGAAGGGTTGTTGTCTGGAACGGCTCTGCCTTGATTGCCCTTTTGACAGAAGGGCTTGCCTCTTTGGGTTCCATTTGCTCCACAATCTCCAAAGGAAGTTCCTCAACCTCTTTCCAGTTCTCCCCCTCAACAAGAAGTGACTGCAACATGCCGTTCATTGACTCCCCAATCTGTACAGGCTCCGGCCATCCCCTCCAAAGCCAGCGCATGGCGTCAGGATAGGCACGTGTCCCGTAATAGATGCTATGTGTACCCCTGTCCCATTTGAAATCAAATTCATAACCTGCAAAGTTGAGTGCCGATGACATGAGTTGGTTATACTCCCACCAGTCTCCGAATATATGGTTCCAGGTATCATTCACACCATCCTGCAGAAAGATTCGCAAAGGTTTGGGCTCACTCTTCCTTATTATTGCGGGATACTCGTTTCCTCCCCTCATTGCCACAAATGTTCCTACAGAACTGTAGACCCTCGAGAAGAGGTCCGGTCTCTCCCAAGCCACTGTAAAGGCTCCAATTCCACTGCTGCTTGCCCCTGTAATGGCCCTGTCGTTGGGGTCCTTGGATATGATTATTGCCCTTCCGTCTGAACACTTCAGAGATTCAATATGGGGGAGCAGTTCAGTTTCAATGAAGAGCGCAAGTTCTCCGCTGGTACGGTCAAACTCGTTGCTGCGGTTATAGCGAACAACAGTACCGTCGGGAAGATATGAGACACCCGGTTCTACAAACACTCCTATTGTAACCGGCATCTCTCCTGTACGGATAAGGTTGTCCATAACAGTTATGGCATTGAAGAGATTGCCGTCGAGGCCCAACAGAAGGCAGGCAGGTCTCTTTCCGTCATACTTCTGCGGCACAAATATCTGGAACTTGCGGAGTGTGCCGGGGTATATCTTTGATGAATCAAAGGTTCCGTCTATCACCTCTCCCCTGACCTCATGCGGAACCGTCTCTGCCGCCGGATCCTTTGGCGTAATTGCATTATGCTTCAACTGGCCGTTTGCCACCGTAAATGAGGCCACCAGCAATAATATTGTAAAAATGATCCTGTTCATACAATCTATTCTTACGGTTAAACCTAAATATCATAATATGTGCGACAATACCCAAATGAATAACATCGCCGTCACTCCCATAATACCGGTAACAACACTCTGGGTCCTGTAGCCGTCCTGCGGGGTAAGTTTTCCAAAATTTGTCACAACCCAGAAATAACTGTCATTTGCATGCGAAACAGTCATTGCACCGGCTCCTATTGCCATCACTACAAGGGCTGCATCAACAGGTGTGGTGAGACCGAGTGCATACATCAGCGATGAGGTTGAAGTATAGAGTCCCATAAGACCGGCAGTTGTTGTAATGGCAACTGTAGATGAGCCCTGCGCACTTTTTAGAATGGCAGCCACAATAAATGGGAAAAAGAGGCCCAATGAGTGCAGAGCACCTGCATTCTGCTGAATGTAACCTACAAAACCTGCCTCTACAATAACCTGCCCCAGTACACTTCCTGCCGCTGTAACAAATATAATAGGGCCCGCTGCCTTAAGCGATTCCTGCGTAATATTATAGAGTTCTTTCATCTGTTTTGTGCTTGCCAGAAGCGGCAGCGCCGAAAGCAGACCCGCTGTAAGGGCAATAACAGGTTTGCCAAGAAATACTACAACAGAGGTAACTTTTTCTCCAAAATCTGCAAAATTTACAACGGAGCCGCATGCCATAAGAACAATTGGCAACACAATTGGCATTATTGATGCTGTTGCCGACGGCAGTTCATTCCCGTTATACGCCTTGGAGAGTGATTCCACATCAAGGTCATCTGCCGATTTTACCCTCTTTCCAATATACGTTGCATAGTAATAGGCGGCTGCCAGAGGTACTGCCGACACAAGCACGCCCAAACCGATTACCAGAATAAGGTTGCTTTCAAGACCAACAAGACCTGCCGCTGCAATCGGGCCCGGTGTTGGAGGTATAAGCACATGTGAGACCATCAATCCTGCAGCCAGAGCCACAGTAAGGGTAGCCGACGGGCAACTGCTCTTTTTACCGAGCCATTTTCTTACAGGATTTACAATTATGAAACCGCTGTCACAAAAAACAGGCACAGAGACTACCCAGCCTATAAGCAGGATTGCCAACTGCGGATGCTTCGGTCCCACCACCTTGACAATAACATCTGCAAGTTTGACTGCCGCGCCGGTCTTCTCAAGAATAAGCCCGATGAGAGTACCGAGGATAATCACTATTCCGATGCTTGCAAATATGGAGGAGAAGCCCTTGCCTATTATCTGGGGAACATCGTCAAGGGGCAAACCCACCGAAATTGCCAACAGGAGTGCAACACCCATAATGGCCAGAAATGGATGGATTCCCCATTTTGAGATTGCCAGAATCATAACTGCAATGGCAATCAGAAATGCCGCTATCAAAAAACCGCCCGATATCATATCTGTTCTATTTCAAATTAAATTTCACATTGCATCCGGCATATGCAATGGCGTATGCCGGCAAATGATTTCCGCCCTATTCGGCACCAAGATGCAGGGCTATAGCCTGTTCCAAAGTGAGTTCCTCACCAACCGGCTCACATGGGTTTGAATACATATGCGGAGCCTGCTCCTGAGTAAATGTAAAATATTGGCATTTTGCCTCTGAACACAACTCACCGGCCTCATTGAAGATACGGGCCTTTATCTCAACAAGATTTCTCCTTTCGCTCAAAATCTCTGCCCTTATCA
This sequence comes from Bacteroidales bacterium, assembly GCA_015060245.1. Taxonomy (GTDB): domain Bacteria; phylum Bacteroidota; class Bacteroidia; order Bacteroidales; family UBA932; genus Egerieousia. The sequence continues at coordinate 15,503 of SUYU01000017.1, forward strand.
ATAGATACTTGTCAAGTGTGGAGATTCCCTTTCTGAAACGGGTCTCCATCCTGCTTGTAACGCCCGACTTGCCACTCTTCCTTATTACGGTCCAGGCGCAGATTTCATCAAGAAGCACAGACTGGATTCCGCCATGGAGTGTATTGATCCACCCCTGAAACTGGGCCTTTGGCCTCCATATGCTTATTATCTCATTGCCCTCTTCATAAAAACTCATCTGCACACCATTGTCATTTGAGGGTGCGCACCCGAAACAATTATATCCATGGATACCGAGCCACGGATTCTTCAATCTTCTCATAAAACTGCTTTAAAATTCATATACGGCCCTGCACTCCTGCTAAGCCTCAATCAATGGATAAACCACAGAAAAGGAGCCTGATGTAAAGTTAGGAATTACAACTTCCCTTATGAACTCCTTTGCCTTTTCAAGATCAAAATACCTGTAATTGCCGCAGGTAAGTTCACTGGCGCCAGGTATTCCATCCTTTTCCGCTTCAAGGATATGTTCCAGAGCCTCAACAACAAGTTTCCTCAAAAAGTGTGGATCAAAAGGCTCTGTTGTAAGCAGATAGAATCCGGTAAGGCATCCCATCGGCCCCACATACAGGACCTTGCGCGAAAACTCTTCATCTGTCTTGGTTCTCAGATAATCGGCAAGGAAATGCTCAAGGGTATGCGCAACTTTGGGATCCATGAAGACTCCGTTATGCACCGCCTCACGCGGCGCTACAAACCTGACATCATACGTATAGGCACCATTGATTTGAGACTCATAGATGCCGGGTTGCAACCTTGTATGGTCTACAATAAAAGAATTTACTCTCTGCATATGATATGTATTATTGATATGTATTATGTGACTCTCCTGCTGCTCCGGACAGAGAAATCCGGGCTGTAGGGAGATATTTGCAAAGATAGGAGAAAATCGGGCAAAGTGTCCAACATTGCGGCAAATTGAGATTCCCTGCTGCATTATTGTCTGTACCATCCCAGCATATTTTCAACTTGTAACAGGAGATGTGAAAGGTGGTATTTTCAGAAAAATAAATTGTGCGGGCAGGAAAATAAATCAAAAAAAATCCAACGACATTTATTAAATTTGCAATCTGCTGAGGTTGTTGTCACTCATGGATTATATCAGAAAACATAAGGAGGTTATCTGGCTGTTGGCCATTGTGGTCATATCTGCGCTGTGCATCCGCATGTGGGGCATTGGCAGAAGCACAGCCACAGGAGCACATAACAAGACGGAACAGCCTGCTCCCACTCCACTCAATCACCTTATAACCAATTCAATGAGCGACTCTGTCCAGACCCGTAAATTTGATGCTGCGATTGGGCGCTTCATGAGATATTGGGGTATTAAAGGAGGCTCTTTTGCCCTCATGCGCAACGACAGCCTCATCTATGCAAAGGGTTATGGCTATGCCAATATTGAGGACAGCACAGCATGCGAAGTCAAGCATATCTTCAGAATTGCATCCGTTTCCAAACTCATTACCGCCGTTGCCGTAATGAGACTCTGCGAGAGCGGAAAGATTACCCCACAAAGCCAGGTCTTTGGTGTTGACGGCATCCTCAATGACAGCATATTCCTGAACTGCAGGGACAAGAAGATTTCAAAAGTGACCGTAGAACATCTCTTGAGGCACAAGGGCGGATTTGCCAATCCTCATGGAGATGCCGCATTCAACAGGGATCTGGTGGCCAGATACCTTGACAAGGAACTTCCGTTGAGTATGGATGACATGGTTGAGTATGCTACCAAGATAAGACTGAGGGCAAGACCAGGCGAATGGTTTGACTACTCCAACCTCGGATACATTGTCCTTTCCAAAGTGATTGAGAAGGTGAGCGGAATGCCCTACCACAAATATGTTAAGGACTCCGTGCTGGCTCCTATAGGCTGCCACGACATTCATCTGGCAGAGAATTACTGCTGCGGATTCAGGGAAAACGAGGTGAGTTATTACGAGGTCAAGGAGGCAGAACCGGTACCTTCCTATGACGGATGCGACTCCCTTGTTATGAAGAGTCTGGGAGGCAATGACGTGCATGGGCTGTACGGTGCAGGAGGCTGGGTGGCCTCACCCGTTGAACTGGCCAAACTTGTGGCTGCAATAAACACTCATCCTGGAAGGGAGTCTTTCCTCTCTCAAGAAAGCATTGAGTTCATGACACCTCTGGGCAAATATGAGAGACCTGCAGGATGGTCAAGCATAACTTCACGTGAATGGCACCGGACTGGTTCCATGTCAGGTACAAGTGCCATGGTCAAGGTATATAAGACCAAAGGAGGCTCCGCTCCCGACGGATATGACCACTACTGTTGGGTATTCATCTCCAACAGTTCATCGTGGAACGGCCCTCAATTGTCACGTCAGATGAACCGCAGCATCACACGTGCAATGGAGAGAGTCAAGGAGTGGCCGAAAGTTGACCTTTTTGAACTGGAGCAGTACGCCTATAACCAGCAGGCAGAGAGGGAGAGGCTTGGAGAGAGCGACACAAGAATCAGTCCCGTACCATATGACATTGCCAGCGACATTGCCGTATGGTATGATACAAAGACCCCGATGATGAACGGTACACAATACTCTTTCAGCGACAACCGCATCATTGAAGGCAACTCAAAATAGTAAGTTACAAAGGAGATCTGATGTACATCTTCAATCCAGAACATGACTTGTGTCTTGCAAATGGAGATATCCATTTTGTGCCGCCGGAGAGTGCTCTCGCCTTTGGCCGTGACTGCGCCTGCCTTACCCGTTTCATGTATGGCCTGGACCATTCGGCAGATTATGATGAGCCACTTCCTGAAAGTACAACGGTGCTTGTGGCATCTGCAGGGCAGTATAATGCAACGGCACATGTAGCGTCAGCAGGGCGGCATGATGCAACGGTGCTTGTAACATCTGCGGGGCAATATAATGCAACGGCAAATGTGGTGTCAGCAGGGCGGCATGATATAACCGCACATGTAGCATCAGCAGGGCGGCATGATACAACGGCACATGTGGTGTCAGCAGGGCAGTATAATGCCGGCTGCAGTTGGAGTGCCACAAAAAAGATTTTCCCATGGGGCTGGAACACCGTGTTGCGCGACAGGCTTCTCAAGCAGGGGTGCCCTCCTGCCCTTCTGCCCTCAGATGAAGTGCTGGCTGCCATAAGGGAACTCTCTGACCGTAGGGTGGCAATGGAGGCACTGGAGCATCTCAACCGTAAATACACAAATTACAACCAACCCGGCTGTTCCTCTTCTGCCCACACACCCATTTTTACTGCACACAACTACAGAATTGCCGCAGGGAGCATTGAAGAGGTGGAACATTTCCTCATGAAGGAGAGGAATGTGGTGCTGAAGGCACCTCTGTCGGGAAGCGGAAAGGGAATAAGGTTTGTTGCAGGAAGCCTCTCCCACAGCGACGAAGGGTGGTGCAGGAACCTTATAAAAAAACATGGCTGCGTAGTGGTGGAAAAGAGGTTCAACCCTGTATTGGAGTTTGCCATGCTCTTCCGCTGCAGGGGCGGGAAGGTAGAGTTTGTGGGTTACTCGCTCTTTTATACCCGCAACGGAATGTACTCGGGAAATATTCTGGCCTCCGACCTATGGATTGAAAATGAAATTGCAAAATATATTCCGCAGCAAAGATTGGCTCTTGCCAAGGAGTGGCTTATGGAGTTCCTGCAAGAGAAGATTGCCGGAAAGTATGAAGGCTTTATAGGAGTTGACCAGTTTGTTTATTTGCCGTACGCCACACATGAGGCTGCGAAGACACATGAATGCAAAAAAGATGAAACAATAGAGTATTGCTACAATCCGGTGGTTGAGATTAATCTGAGAATGACCATGGGACTTCTGGCGCACAACATCTACCGTTTGAGGGAGCATTTGCATATCAGTACCACAGAATCGGATCCTCCCGTAAAGATAACCGACGGGAGCCACTTCTTTGAGATCTGCAGGGCCAAAAAGGGCAGTACAGAGCACTACTCCTACATCATTGGGCCAATAAGGAGGGATTAATGCAATTTGCCAATTTGCCTGACGGAAAAACTTGTATGCTGCGAACATGCCAATCTACCCCTCACATGAGCCTACACCGAGGTCGGTATTATTCAGAAGCACTTCAGCCTTTGGATTGCTCTTGAGTTGCGGATAGATTTCATCAACAAACCACTTTACCAGAGTCTCATCACGCTTGACAATAGTACCATTGTTGCAGAAGAGATTTACACTGAAATATTCAAAGTATTCGGCAGCAATATCTATATCACTGACAATCTGCTCACGTGTATGGCTGGAGGTACAACTCAACAGGCAAACTCCCTGAAAATGCTCTGCAATCTGCGCAGCAGTCACACCGGCGGGAATTCCCTTGTTCCACAACAGACGCAAAGCAGGATCAAAACTCTCCACACCGCACCTGAACTTAACTTTTGCCGGAGCAAACCGGTCCGCAAATTCGGAGAGCCTGTTCCGGTACATGTAATGCGCTTCAAACCAAAGAGTATGTATCTTCTTCTCATGCACTACCCTGCGTATCATTGAAAGAGTCTGCTCATCCATCTCCATTGCCGACCCTGAATTTATTATATCAAGAACACCATAAACTCCCGTAACCTGCTCCAGAACACCTTTGTTTAGCGCAAATGGATCAGCGCTCACATCATTATGATAATTACAGAATGTACATTTGCGCCAACGGCAACCTGTACCCTGCAGGAGAATGAACTCCCTGGGCATATAGCCATCAATAAGCGAATACCTCTGCATATCTCCATTTTGCTCCATGCCGGTCATCTCCTCTCCTCACTCCTCACCTTAAACAGAGTACGTTTGAAAACATGTATTGTAGCATAGGCCAATGGTGTTCCAAAGAAGACTTCAATACCCAATTTCATAAAATATTGCAGGGCAATCATAAGAAGCAGGTCACGTGTAGAGAGCACACCCAGAAAGGCAATCAGTACAAATGGTACAGAATCCATCAAATAGCCTACTACCGAACTGCCTATTGTTCTGAACCATAAATATTTTCCTTTTGTCATCATCTTTATGCGCTCCATGAGCCAGGCATTTGAGAGTTCTCCCAACAGGAATCCCACCATGGATGCAAGGACAATCCTCGGCACATAACTGAAAATTGCATTGTAGGCAGATGCATTGCTCTGAAGATAATCTGGCGATGGCATCCACACTCCTGTCTGGGTGCAGACAACCATGACTATATTGCAAAAGAATGTGATCCATATTACTCTCTTGGCAGTCTTATAGCCCCAAACCTCTGTAAGGACATCGCCCAGCATATAGGCAAAGGGGAATGTGATTGTCCCTGCATCAAAATAGAAGAGGCCGAAGAGACCTATTACCTTTACTGCCATTATGTTTGATACCAGATAGAGTGTGACAAAGAGTGCCGTTACTGTAATTAAAGGCGTGTCACTGCCAGTCCGGTTTTTGAAAGGGTTTTCCGATACCTTGTCCATATTCCATTCTTTTTGACGGCATAATTCCCATGCCATCGCATCAATAATTTACAACTGCCCGACCATCTGCTCCGCCAACTGCAGTGAATCCAACTTGCCTACATCAACAAGTTTGAGATTTTCAGCCACATGTGCCTTGATTTTATATTTATGGCAATATGAGAGATAGAAGGTTATTATTGAGAACTTTTCGGGTTTGTCGCCCATAAGCCTGAACACCTCCGGTGAAAGGACATGTATTCCGGCAAATGCAAATTTTCTCAACCCGTACTCCTTGAGGAATGCTTCGTGGTCAAAAGAGGCAGTTGTGCCGTCTGGGCCCGCTTCCGCATCCTTTACCGGCTCACGCCTCAACTCCTCAAAAGGAGACTTTACCTCTCCGGTCTTCAAATTTATCCAGGCCACCAGATTATCATCTGCGTCAAAGAGCAGATACCTCTCGGTCTTCCGGTCACTTACCAGCAGGGTGGCCAACGGCGGCTCTGCCGCATCTGCCATACCTTTTCCAGGAGTGCTGCAGTGCTCCGCATAAAATGAGGCAATATCCAGATTTGAGAGAATGTCAACGTTATGTATGAGAAACGGATCTCCGTCATTGAGTAGTGCAGCGGCGTGCCTAATGCCTCCCCCTGTCTCACGCAACATGTCAGTCTCGTCAGAGAAGGAGATGTTCACACCAAAGAAACCATTCTCCCTTACATAATCCTTTATCTGCTGCGCAAAGTGATGCACATTTATGACAAAGTCGGAGAAGCCGGCAGCCTTTAGATTTTCTATGACATGATAGAGCAACGGTTTTCCGCCGACAGGCACCAGTGCCTTTGGCAGTGTATCTGTAAGCGGTTTGAGACGTGTTCCCATGCCCGCTGCAAAAATCATCACCTTCATAACTAAAACTCCTGCTCTATTCCCTGTTCCCTATGGTACAATTTCACCTTTACGTTGAACTTCTTTGCAATATGCTCCGCCAGATGCTGCGCACAATATACCGAACGGTGCTGTCCGCCGGTGCAGCCGAAGCAGAACATGAGGCTGGTAAACTTGCGCTCAATGTATCTCTTTACATGAGCATCTGCAAGGTCATATATATTGTCCAAAAATCTTATTACTCCCCCATCCTCTTCAAGAAACTCTATAACCTCCTTGTCGAGACCGGTAAAGTGTTTGTAATGGTCATATTTTCCCGGGTTTTCAATGGCACGGCAATCAAATACATAACCTCCGCCATTTCCGCTCTCATCAAGAGGAATGCCCTTCTTGTATGCAAAACTGAATACCTTTACTTCAAGTTTCTTTTCGGTCCTCAAATCTGAGAACTGGCGCATGTTTGTCAACTGCACCATAATTTCATTCAGATGCGGATACTCATCAAAAGGGGCATTGGCTATAAGTTTGCGCAAGTTGTCGATTGCAAAGGGCACACTCTGCAGGAAGTGGGGTTTCTTTTCAAAATAGCCCCTGAAACCATAAGCGCCAAGCACCTGCATGGTTCTGAACAGCACAAAAATCCTCAATGTCCTGTAGAATTCATCACGTGGCACCTCAACATACTTTTTGAGCGCCTCAATATATGTATCTATGAGGATCTCCTTGAGTTCTTCGGAATAGTTTGCCTTTGCCTGCCAGACAAAAGATGCAAGGTCATAATAGAACGGACCTTTTCTTCCTCCCTGAAAATCAATAAAGTACGGCTCATCATCAACAAGCATTACATTGCGCGCCTGAAAATCCCTGTAAAGGAAGGTTTCTCCGCTTACTGTCTTCAACAGGTCCAAAGAGAGTTTGTGGAAATCCTCCTGAAGTTTTATCTCATTGAAATCCAAACCAGTAGCCTTAAGAAAACAATATTTGAAATAGTTGAGGTCAAAGAAAATCATCCTTGCGTCAAACTCCGGCTGCGGAAAACAGATTGAGTAGTCAAGCCCTTTCCCTCCCTCAAATTGCAGTTTTGGAAGAGTTGCTATTGTCTTTTTGAGCAGTCCTACCTCATAATCGGAGTAATTGCCCGATTCCCTACCCTGTGCCACATGGTTGAAGAGGGTAATGTCACCCAAATCCTCCTGAAGATAGTAGCGTTTGTCATCACTCATGCAGAGAACTTTTGGTACAGGAAGTCCCTTGAGCATAAAATGCCTGTCAATCTCAACAAATGCAATATTCTCCTCTATGGATGTACCGGCCGCACCAATGAGTGTTATGCCGCCTCCCCTGATTCTGAAATACCTTCTGTTGCTGCCGCTTGAAGGGAGTTCATAAATGTCATCGGGTTTCTGGTGTGTATACTTTTCAAAAAGTTCTTCTATCTGCTTCATCTGACTATACTCTACTTGTTCTGCGTAAATGAAAACACAAAAGTAATAAATTTTATATATTTGTACTTCGTCTTAATTTTAAATATTATGGATATAAGTTACTGCTCCGACAAGTATCAATATACAATGGGCAAATCATTCTATGATGCCGGAATGAAGGAGAAACGTGCCATTTTCAATCTCTTTTACCGTCAGGCCCCCGACAAGAACAACTGGGCAGTTGTTTCGGGCGTAAGCGAAGCGCTTGAAATGGTTGGTGCATTGGGCAACAAGCCTCCACAATATTTTGAAAAGTTCATTCCTGGAGATGATTATATCGAATTCAGGGAATTCCTTTCAAAAATGAAGTTTACCGGTAATATCTATGCCATGAGGGAGGGTGAGATTGCATTTCCGACTCAACCTATCATTACCATAGAGGGAAAGATAATTGAAGCCCAGGTGCTTGAGACCCCGCTGCTCTGCATCATGAACCATCAGATGGCTGTTGCCACCAAGGCGAGCAGAGTAACCAGAAGTACAAAAAAGCCTGTGAGTGAATTCGGATCAAGAAGGGCCCACGGACCATGGGCTGCAACCTACGGAGCAAAGGCCGCAATAATTGGCGGATGTGCAAGTTCATCTAACGTACTTACATCTGTAAAGTTTGGGGTGCCTTGCTCGGGAACCATGGCCCACAGTTACATCTCCTCTTTCGGATGTTCCATTGAGGGCGAGTACAGAGCCTTCAAACAATATATCCAGAGCCATAAGGGCGAACCTCTCATCCTGCTTGTTGATACATACGACACGCTCAACTGCGGTATCCACAATGCAATAAGGGCATACAAGGAGTGCGGTATCGGCAACAGTTACCCGGAGGGATTTGGTATAAGGCTCGACAGCGGCGACCTTGCCTATCTGTCGAGACAATGCAGGGAGATCCTTGACAAGGCAGGCCTGCAGAACTGTAAAATATTTGCCACAAATGCCCTTGACGAGTATCTCATTACAGAACTTGAGAGACAGGGGGCAGTAATTGACTCCTATGGAGTTGGTGATGCCATTGCTACCAGCAAACACAACCCATGTTTTGGAAACGTCTACAAACTTGTTGAGATTGACGGGGAACCTGTCCTCAAAAAATCCGAAGACAAGATAAAACTCATAAATCCGGGATTCCAGGTAACATACAGAATTATCCAAAACGGCAAATTCAAGGCAGACATAACCTGTTTGAGAGGTGATGCCATGAGCCGCAAAATAGAGGCTTGCGACAATATTCATATAAGGAGTGAGTTTGACGAGACCCGCAACAAGAGTTTTGCGGCAGGCAGTTACCAGTGGAAGATGCTGCAGATTCCTATGATAAAGAATGGAGTGCAGATATACAAAGATATTCCGCTGCTTGACAAGAGAGCCTATTATCTTGCCAATCTTGACAGTCTGAACGAAACTGAAAAGAGGATAATAAATCCGCACTACTACAAGGTTGATATATCAGACGATTTGTATGACATGAAAATGGGTCTTGTCAACAACCTCATTAAGGAGATAAAGGCCTTTTCGCAAAAGATGAGGGGTGAACATACCAAATAAGCATAATTTTTGTATGTTTGCAGTTTGATTATGCAAAAAGTTAGTTTCAAGAGATATATCATTATACAGGCTATTGCTGCAATTGCGGTTGCTGTAATGCTGCTTGTTCCCGGCAAAACAGCCGGGGCAAAGAGTCCGTTTACAGAAGCATTCGGTTCATTGCCGGTACCGACCCATTCACCTGCAGTTGATACAGTGTCTGCCGCAACTGAGGCTCAGTCACTTGACACGCTATCTGCGGCATCAGGTCAGCAGTCTCTTGACATGCCATTTGCCGCTGCGGATTCACATATACTTGATACACAATCCATTGCAACCGATTCTCTGGGAACAGGAATTGATACAGCGGCAATGATAATCAGGGACTCCCTTCTCACAATAAAGATTGACTCGCTTGTTGCACTTGGTGAGGACTCGCTGGCCCAGATGTACAGGGATTCACTCTTCTTTGCCACAGACACTTCTGATGCGGTCGTATTGTCTGAGAGAGAGATAAGAAGGGCCCTTAAGAGAAAGATACGTGACAGCATTTACAACTACAAGGACAGCCTTATAAGGGCTACACCCCGTCTCTTGGCAACATACATCTTTCCCGACTCAATCATGAGCCAGAGAATGTTTTTATGGAAAACCGACGGATATTTCAACAAGCCCAAGCAACTCAATCCCGACACCACATTCAATGACAATTTCCACGAATTGCCATACCTCAAGAATGATGTTGGAGCCACCTATCTTGGAGTTGCCGGTTCTGCAATGCAGTACTACAACTACTTCAAGAGGGAGGAGTGCGAAATATTCCCTTTCTACACTCCGTACAAGGCCTACACCCATGATATTGACAATATGCCGTTCTACAATGTAAAGACACCATATACCGAACTTGCATATTGGGGAACGCTGTTTGCTACAAAACTCAAGGAGGAGACCAATGTCAAATTTCTTCACACCCAAAACTTAACCCCCTCTTTTAACTTCAATATCCTCTACAAGAGAGTTGGAGGAAAGGGTATACTGGAGAATGAGTCTACAGACAACAGGACATTTGCAATTACAGGAAACTACATAGGCAAGAGATATGTTGCCCAGGGAGGTTACATCTTCAACAGAGTCAAAAGGAAGGAGAACGGTGGTGTTGCAGACCCGGCCATGATCCTGGATACAATTGTTGATGCGCGTACGATTCCTGTCAGGCTCACCAGCGCCAGCAGTGCATTGAAGAAGAACACCCTCTTCATTACTCACTCATACGGCATTCCGTTCCGCTTCAAGAAGATTGAGGCCGAGAATGATACACTCGGATATGGCGAAGGTACAATGGCCTATATCGGCCACACGGGAGAATTCACCACATACTCGCACTCATACAAGGATATGATTGCACTAAGTGACACTTCAGGAAGAAACCTGTACAACAACAATTTCTTCATCAACCCTACTACCACTGCCGACTCTGCGAGGGTCATGAACCTTGATAACCGTTTCTTCATAAGGATACAGCCTTGGGCCAAAGAGGCAATTGTCTCCAAAGTTGACGGCGGCATCGGATACCAGTACCTGAACATATACAGTTTTGACCCTTCGTTCTTTCTGTCGGGAAACAAAAACAGAAGTGAAAGCAACCTCTATCTCTACTTTGGAGCATCAGGAGAGTTGAAAAAGTATTTTGCGTGGGAGGGATTTGCCAAATATAACCTTGCAGGATACAACAGCAATGATTTCAGGATTGGAGGAGAGTTGAAATTCTCGGCTTATCCTCTCAAGAGGGGCATCCACCTTACAGGCCGTATAGATGTGTCGCGGGAGAGGCCAAATTTCTTCTTCAACAACTACTATTCAAACCACTACGCCTGGAACAATGATTTTGACAAGACTACTGAGACCAGAATAGAGGGCAAACTTGAGATTCCGGACTACAAACTGGAACTCTTCTTCGGCTATTCGCTCCTAAACAACAATCTCTATCTTGACACACTTTGCAACCTCAAACAGAATGGTGAGGCAATGAGCGTGCTTACAGCCTATCTTAAAAAGGATTTCAAGGCGAGCATATTCCATTTTGACCATAAAGTGCTCTTCCAACTCTCATCAAAGCAGGAGGTTGTTCCGCTACCTGAACTGGCATTGAATTTAAGATACTATCTGCAGGCTCCGCTTGTAAAGAATGTGCTTACCCTCCAATTGGGTGTTGATGCTACATTTACCACCAAGTTCTACGCCCAGGGTTACTCTCCTGCACTTGGAATGTTCTTCAACCAGCGCAAAGAGGAGATTGGCGAGAATCCATACATGGATGTATTCATAAACATGCAGTGGAAAAGGGCAAGCATATTTGTGAAATATGTAAATGCCCTTCAAGACTGGCCTACAAGTGACTACTTCTCTGCCAACAGATACCTCAGGCCTCAAAAGGCACTTAAATTTGGTGTCCACTGGCCATTTTATATAAAATAATCCTCTATATGCACAGATTCTGGAGAAAAAGATATTTCCAGTACACGGTGGCACTATTTGGTGCTTTCTTCATCTTCCTGTTACCAAAATGGGAGAGGGACAAGAAAGACACACCCTCCCCAAGATTCCTTGCAGGCGACACCCTCAGTTGCATAGTCTTCATCCAGAACTCCATTGCAGCAAAGGGGTATACCTTGGGTTATGTATATGAACTCTTCAGCAATCTTGACAAATCACAGATGTGCTATACCGATATACAGCCGCAGGAGAACTATTTTGCATCATGGGTCAAACTTGCTACCGGAAAGACCGATTTCCTTGTAATCAATGCCCAACGGGACACTGTACCCTCAATTTTTCAGGATGAGGTTGTATCGAGCATCCCTATAAACCCGTCGGAAGATATAATAGTAGTTGAAAAGGATAATTACCAACTGGTGCAGGTCTTCAACCACTGGTACACATTCTTCAAACATACCCCTGAATACAAGAGTCTGGAATCAAAATTCTTCAGGAGTTACAGGAGCATGGACCAGGCTGCCGGAATGACCGGAAAGCACATATCCCCTTACGACAATCTGATAAAGGAGAACAGCCGCATTCTCGGATGGGACTGGCATCTGCTGGCCTCACTCATTTATCAGGAATCAAAATTCAAGGCAGGTGTAAGTTCAAGGCGCGGTGCAATCGGACTAATGCAGATAAAGGAGGCTGTGGCCAAAAAATATGGAATTGACGACATCTACAATCCCGGCGAAAACATAAAGGCAGGAACACTGCATCTGAACAGACTGCAGAGAATGTACCTCAAGATGGGAGCAGACTCTCTGAATGCCCGTCAGATTGCCATTGCTGCATACAATTGCGGCGAAGGCCGTATGTCAGACTGCATGTCACTGGCAAGCCAGGAGAGCAGGAACCCGCTTCTATGGAGCGACATTAAAGAGACCATTCCTCTCATGAAGGATGAAAAATACTATAACAGCCCTGCCGTAAAGTATGGCCGTTTCAAGGGTAAAGAGACTCTCAAATATGTGGAGGAAATAGAAAAGCGCTATCTCAAATATATTGAGACAGCGCCATAATCCGGTATTACGCCCAATGCTCCCTATTTCTTCTTCCTTATTGAACGGATAGTATCGGCCGAACGTACCATAGCCTCATCCCTTGCAATATACCTTATTGCCGTAAATACAAGTATAGCAGCCACTATAGGGAATACTGCGCTCAAAGAGAAAGCAGTTCCCGGCTCCCTGGTAAAGAACTTGAAGGCAATCCATCCCTGATACCCGAGAAGAAGAAGGATATTGAATATGGAGAGTCTGATCTGCAGCATCCTGTGGTGGAAAATGAAGATTGTAAAGAGACTTATTGCAAAAGTCGCTATTGTAAAGATTACAAAAGGAGTATAATCTGTATACATGACAGGCTCCATGCCAGGTGCATAGCAGACCTTTGAAAAGAACATTGAAAATAGCAATCCGCTTGCTATAAAAAGATAAAGTGACTGTATTCTCTGTATCATACCGATAATATTTGTTTATACATTTTGGGAGCACAAAAATAGTGATTGTTTGATAGATTCCATAAAATAAATTGTATCTTTGGAATATTCAATCCCAGACAAAAACCGGACCGGGCAAACTTTAAAATTAGAAATTATGGGCAAAATAGGAGCATCTGAACTTATTATCAACAGTGACGGTTCAATTTTTCACCTTCACCTCAAACCACATGAAATATCCGACACAATCATACTTGTAGGCGACCCTGGCAGGGTTGAAATGATAAGTTCTTTCTTTGACTCCATAGAGTTCCGCAGGGAGTCAAGGGAATTTGTGACAGTTACCGGTTCATACAAGGGAAAACGGTTGACCGTACTCTCTACCGGCATTGGCACAGACAACATTGATGTTGTTGTAAATGAACTTGATGCACTTGTAAACATAGATTTTGGAACACGGGAGATAAAGGAGCAGAAGAGGAGCCTGCGTATCTTGAGAATAGGCACATGTGGAGCCATACAGCCTGATATTCCTATAGGCTCTTTCATATTTTCGCATATCTCTATAGGTTGCGACGGCCTGCTCAACTGGTACGGCAACAGGGAAAATGTAACCATTCCCGATATGGAAGAGGCCTTCATGAAACATACCGGTTGGGACAAGCATCTGCCTGTGCCATATTTCATAAGGGCAAGCGATGAACTTGTAGATCTCTTCAAGGATGATACTGTCAAAGGTGTAACCATCTCTGCCTCCGGCTTCTACGGACCGCAGGGAAGGGTTGTAAGACTGCCTCTTGCCATGCCTGACATGGTTGGGAAGTTTGAGACCTTCCGCTTTGGGGAGTACAGGATCACCAACTTTGAAATGGAGGGTTCGGCACTTGCCGGATTGTCAAAACAGTTGGGACACAGGGCCGGAACAGTCTGCTGCGCAATAGCCAACCGCTACCACAAGGGGGCCGCTCCAGATTATAAGCCTTATGTGGAAAAACTCGTTAAATTGGCTCTTGACAAACTTGCACAATAGGAACAGAAAAGCAGCCGCCTTGACGGGCGGCTGCTTCCTGAAGTTTAGTTTTGTTGTTTTTGTGGTTAAGAGCGAGCGGAAAACGGGGTTCGAACCCGCGACCCTCAGCTTGGGAAGCTGATGCTCTACCAACTGAGCTATTTCCGCAACAGACTCTGCAAATGTAGTAAAAATTTCGTATAAATGAATCTAAATATCCTGATAGCACAAAGAATAGGCAAAAAAACGGCAGCAAAGGGCAAATTGAGCCGAATAAGCAATATTATTGCCTCTATCTCCGTAGCATTGAGCATTGCCATTATCTTAATTTCACTTGCCGTGGCCGGAGGCTTCAGGAACGAGATTTGGAAAAAGGCATCAGGGTTCAGTGGAGACATAACTCTGCAGGCCCCAGGAGTTGAGATAACAAACCACCTCTACCCCATTGCACCGCTCTCCTGCATTGACAAGATAGAGACTCTTGAAGAAGTTGCATCTGTTGAGCCGGTAAGGTACCGTACCGGACTGCTTAAATCACAAAACCAGATTCAGGGAGTTCTCTTCAAGGGAGTTGAAGGGAGCAATAAACTCGATTTCTTCAAGGAGTGCCTGATTGAAGGCACGCTGCCTGACTATACCATAAAGAGGGACTCCACAGGATACACCCTCCCTCCATCAAATGACATACTTGTATCTAAGAGGCTCTCCAATCTTCTTGGATATGGTGTCGGCGACAAAGTAATGGCCTATTTTGTGGATGATGATGTCACTTTAAGACGTCTTACCATATGCGGTATCTTCGACGCCCAACTTGATGAAATGGACAAGGCCCTGATAATTGCAGATACCCGACATATTTCTCATCTTAACGGATGGAAAAATGGGGAGGTGTCGGGATACGAAATTTCATTGGATAACAGACACCGCAAGAGCGCAGCCAAATACACCGGAAAGATTGATGAGGCAATCTACAGATACAGCACAGAAGAGGATCCGTCTGTTGTTCCACAGGCCCTTTCTGACCGCTATTGGCTTCTGTTTGACTGGCTGCATCTGCTGGATATAAATGTTGTGATAATCCTTGCCCTGATGATTGCAGTAGCGGGCTTCAATATGGTCTCAGGCATTCTTATAATCCTGTTTGAAAGGATTTCACAAATAGGTCTGCTCAAGGCTATAGGTATGAGGGACAGCAATATAGTCAAAATTTTCCTCTACCGTGCCGCATCAATAGTAATGGCAGGCATTATACCGGGAAGCATAACGGCGATGCTGTTCTGCTGGCTTGAAGAGCGGTTCAGGTTCATACCTCTTGATCCCACAAACTACTTTGTTGACCATGTGCCTGCAGATATAAGCCTTCTTTCAGTGGCAGGCATTGACCTTGCCGCTTTCCTTATAATAATGCTCATAATGCTCATTCCATGCAGAATGATAAGCAGGATATCACCCGCAACCACATTGAAAGTTGAATAGGTGACTGATTTACATCAGTTACTCATCTTCCATACAATACTTCTTGATGGTAGGATAAGCCTCCTCTATGCCCAATTCTCCGGCCTTGCTCAGGTCGATGCAGCCCTTTGCCTTGTCCTTCAAATAGATAAGAACAAGTCCCCTGTTAAAATAGGCCTCGGCAAGTGCAGGATAGAGTTCAACAGCCCTGGTATATTGGTTTATTGACTCAGGCAGGTCTCCCGACAAACAGTAGAGATTACCCAGGTTATAGTATACAAACGGGAATGACGGCATAAGGGAAGCAGCCTTGTTCATATCATGTATTGCCGAGGTATAGTCATAACTCATGTATGACTTGTCCTGAACCCTTGCACGTGTGGCACCGGCATTGTCAAGTGTCAAGACCTGGACGTTACTCTCTATTGATGAAATGAAATCAATCATCTCTGCCTGAAGTGCACCTCTGTTTATGTAGTAGAAGGTCTGCTCCGGCTCCTTTTCAACGGCTCTGTCATAATATGAGAGTGCCGAATTGTACTTGTTCTGTTCGCCATCAACAATAGCCTGGGCAAACATCAGACGGCCGGTTGCCTTCTCCTTTTGTTCATGTGTCATACCGCTTCTGCCAACATCCTGAAGCGCATCTCCAATCCTTGATTCCCATCCATTGGTAAGTTGTCCCCTCTTCTCCTTGCTTGCAACAAGTTCAACAGGCATGACCATTGACTCAATGAACTCATCCATACTCCTCTCCTCATAACGTCTCTCCAGAGCAATGAGCCCCCTCTCCTTTTCAGTTATATTGAATCTGAAGAGAGGTTTAAGACGTATATCCACATCCCTGTGCTGCAAAAGTTCATTGTCAAAATCTTTTTTTGCGAAATCGGCATCCAGGGCGAGCAGCCTGTCATACTTCTTTGCGGTATCGGCAAACATGGCAACACCGGCACTGTCGCTGGTTCTTGCCCTGTACTCCCTTACCTTGGCCTCCGCTATCTGGTAATCCTTCTTTGCAGAGGTAAACTGCCCAAGTTGGTTCTTTACATAAGAACGGTTATAGTATGCCTTGGCAAAATCGGGGTAGAGGTTTATGGCCTGCGAATAGTCATCCATGGCATCCCTGAACCTGCCCAACTCAAGAAATACACCTGCCCTGTTGAAATATGCAAGCACATTGTTCGGGTTTACTGCAATCACACGGTCATAATCATCAATCGCATTGTTGTAATCTCCAATCTGTGAACGGATAAGTGCGCGGTTGTAAAGGGTAAGGGCATTGCCAGGATCATAGTCAAGCACCTTGTTGAGATCGGCAAGCGCACCGTTTATGTCAGACATGTCATAACGTATCAGTGCCCTGTTGAAGAAGGCAAAGGTATTTGTGGAGTCAAGGTCAAGAGCCTCGTTAAGGTCGCTGATTGCCTCATCGTTCCTGTTCTGCATTGCATGGATCCTTGAACGCCTTATATATCCTTCGGGGTCAAACATATTGAGTCTGATTGCCTTGTTGTAGTCGGCAAGGGCCTTTACGGTATCTTTCATGTAGAGCCAGCATGCACCCCTGTTCAGATAGGCATCAGCAATCTTTGGTTCGGCCTTTATGAAGCGGTTGAAGTCAGAAATGGCTTTGTCAAACTGCTGCGAAAGGAAATATGTAACTCCCCTGCTGAAATAGAGGCCGGTATAACTCGGTCTCAAGTCAACGGCCTCAGCCAAATCCTTGAGGGCAAGGTCATACTTGCCTGTACGGCTCAATGTGATTGCCCTGTAATGGTAAGCCGGGGTATAAATAGGGTTGAGTTTCAAGGCTTTGTCAAAATCTCTCTCTGCTCCTATAAAATCACCGAGATTGTACTTTGCAATACCTCTGAAATAATATGCATCATAAAGGGTACTGTCAAGACGCACAAGTACATTGAAATTGTCTATTGCATTTGCATACTTTCCATCTATCAGAAACTGGCGTCCCCTGAAAAAGAACTGGTTGATGTCATACTGGGCAGTTGCCCCAAATGCCACAACAAGCATGGTAAGTACCAGTATATATCTTTTGAATCTGCCAAGCGTTTCCGCTGCTCCATAAAAAAAACTCTTCATCTCTCTTCATTAAGGGCCACAACCCAATTCAGCCCCAAAATTAAAAAATTATTCTTTAACTCCACTTATGTTACCTTTTCAACCACTCCGGAGTCTGGAGATTATTCATCAGGCGCCTGATGTCGGAGGCCCTTTTCTTGTGGTATGAAGTGGGCAAATCGGCCCTTCTCTTTATGGGATTGGGAAGAGATGCGGCTATAAGTGACGACTGATATTTGCCCAGTTTTGACGCCCTTGTCTGAAAAAGCCTCTCTGCGGCTGCTTCCGCTCCATATATCCCCTTTCCCATCTCCGCCACATTCAAATAGACCTCCATTATGCGCTCCTTGCCCCACACAAGTTCTATCAAAAGTGTAAAATAGGCCTCCAACCCCTTTCTTAAGAGCGATTTTCCGGGCCACAGGAAGACATTCTTTGCTGTCTGCTGCGAAATTGTACTTGCACCCCTGACCCTTTTGCCGCTCTTTTTCTCCTTAAGTGCCTTTTTCAGTTCAACAAAGTCAAACC
>SUYU01000008.1 GCA_015060245.1 Bacteroidales bacterium
TTACGAAGTCGCCCTGATTAAGAGTTGTACCCTTAGAGTTAATGCGTACGAAGATATCAGTAACAACATCAATCTCAAGAGTATCGGACAACTCGATAATACCGATAGATTGGTTGCAGATTGATTTCAGTTTACCAATAATGAAGTCCAAATCATCTGGATTCATCTCAGGATTCTTCGTACAATATTCATTGATAAACTTATAGCTTCTGAAATTGTCATCGAAGATTTCTGCTATATCTGGAATCCAATTCTTGCTCTTTACGTGAGCCGGTGTCTGTACGGCAAAAATCTCAGCTTCCGGATCATCCTTCAAAGCTGCAATCGGATCGAAAGCGATCTTCACACGACACAATTTATAATCGCTATTGAACATATTTCGTCCAGCAATAGCTGTCATCAATGCGGTTACCCTCTGCTGGCCATCAATCAAGACCTTCTTTCCAGCCGAAATAGATCCATCCTTAAGTTTCACATTAGGATTCTTCCAAAGAATGATATATCCCACAGGGTAGCCCTGATACAGTGAATCCATAAGGTCACGTACCTGTTTATTCTTCCATACAAATGGCCTCTGAATCTCAGGGATTGCAATGTCTTCAGCCTTAATCAGTCCCAGAATGGCACTGATTGTCATTGATGTCGTGGTGAATTTTTCGCTTTGCATAGATTTGGTTTCTAAGGAATCAACAAATTTAAGAAAAATCCGGTATTCTACCTATTGGTTACGGGTTTGCTTTAATATATTGTTGCATCAATGTTTCACAATATGCCCTTATTCATCTATAACAAATATAATCTTAATGCAACCGCAAGCATAACAAGAGCGATTACCACAAAAAAGAACATAGCAAATATGAGTTTATAGTTAGACTCGATGTTTTCTGCGTTCTCTTTGATTGATGTCATCATATCTTCCGATGCGCTGTTTTGCTTGGCCTGATCTTTCTTGATAGTTTCTAATGCTGACTTGACGTGCCTGACATCTGAAACAATGTCTTTCAGCACATTTTTCTGCTCGGTCAATCCAATACACGCCTCAATGGACTTTATTAATGCGCCATAGATACACATATCGCGTGAATATTCTCGGGAATGTCCTGGGTTTAGGATTGTATCGGTGATTTCCGTAGGTTCTTTCAGCCTCTCTTCTATCTTTCTAAGCCTTGTTGAAATTGCTCCAACTTCCTTTGCAAGATCGTCAATGATCGAAAGGTGTTCGTAAATGCCTTCGAGGGCTTGGAGTTCTGTGAGTGAGTTATTTTGTTTTGCCATAATTGTCTGGGATTTATATGTTTATAATCTTATAATTCTATAATCTTGGACCTCGTTTCTTATTTGGTGCGAGGTCTTGTTCCTCGGATTTCTTTTCCTGGCCGGAGGCTATGAGACCAATGGTGAGGTCGGCTGCTAGCATTGTGAGGTCGGTGGTCAGGGAATGGTCCTGGTTGTTTGAACGGGATTCATTAACCTGAAGGTCCTGGACTTGGTATTAGGGATTGATGTTCATGTCGCTAATGAAAGTGTTGCCTTCTTTAGGAATTAATTGAGATTCCTATTGTAAGTACCTCATCATCTTCTATATGTCTGAGTAAGTGAATGGAAATATTAAAGTAACCTATTGGTATTTCTTTCCTATTTTTGCATTATGGATTTGATGGATTGCAGAGATTATATTCTCTCCTTGCCTGAAGTGGAGGAGAGTCAGTCGTTTGATGATGAAGTGGTTGTTTATAAAATTGGTGGAAAATGGTTTGCTGTTGTGATTTTCAGTAGGGGAGGCTACCTTGCTGTAAAGTGTAATCCCGACAGAGCAATTATCTTGAGAGACCGTTATTCAGCAATTACTCCTGCCTGGCACTTCAATAAAAGGCATTGGAATGATCTTCTTGTTGCCCAGTTGCCTGATGAGGTTGTAAAGAGGGAGATAAGGCACTCATATTTTTGCGTTGTCAAGAAGGGTGTAGTTCCAAAATCAAGGAGGTGTGAACTTCTGGTACTCGCATCGGAGGCTGGAATTGTTGATGATGCCGAACTCTTTTATTGATTCTGTATCTTCATTATCCCTATATGGATTTTTGTGCAATTTGTGTAATGTGAACACTTTGTGTAATATGTGCAATGTGCGCAGGTTTTGTAGTTTGTGCACATTTGTGTAATGTGAACACTTTGTGAATTTTGTTCAAAGTGAACACTTTGTGTAATATGTGCAATGTGTGCAGGTTGTGGTAATTTGTGCAACTTGAGCAGTGTGTGTAATTTGTCTGCTTTGAGCAATTGAGCAATATGTGCAATGTGAGCAGTTTGTGGAGTTTGTGCACATTTGTGTAATGTGAACAGTTTGTGAATTTTGTTCAATGTGAACACTTTGTGTAATATGTGCAATATGCGCAGTTTGTGGAGTTTGTGCACATTTGTGTAATGTGAACAGTTTGTGAATTTTGTTCAATGTGAACACTTTGTGTAATATGTGCAATATGCGCAGTTTGTGGAGTTTGTGCACATTTGTGTAATGTGAACAGTTTGTGAATTTTGTTCAATGTGAATACTTTGTGTAATATGTGCAATGTGTGCAGGTTGTAGAGTTTGTGCACATTTGTGTAATGTGAACAGTTTGTGCATTTTGTTCAATGTGAATACTTTGTGTAATATGTGCAATATGCGCAGTTTGCAGAGTTTGTGCACATTTGTGTAATGTTAACAGTGTGCATTTTGTTCAATGTGAACACTTTCTGTAATATGTGCAATGTGTGCAGGTTGTGGAGTTTGTGCACATTTGTGTAATGTGAACAGTGTGCATTTTGTTCAATGTGAACACTTTGTGTAATATGTACAATGTGAGCAGTTTGTGGAGTTTGTGCAGTTTGTGGTAATTTGTGCAACTTGAGCAGTGTGTGTAATTTGTCTGCTTTGAGCAATTGTGCAATGTGAGCAATTTGTGCAATTGTGAACACTTTGTCGTAATTTATGCAATTCGTGGCAGTTTTCACATTCTTTTCATTTGTTGAATTTTTAAACTTTGAATTATTCAATCGTTCAATCGTTCAATTCTATCTTTCCAAACCATTCATTGACTTTCTGCTCTGCCCTTTCTTTGACCTCTGGGGTACAGTTTGCAATAATGCTCTTTGTGCATGCTATGAGGGCGGCGATGTCGTCTGTAAAGCCTATTATTGGAGTAATGTCGGGCAGAAGGTCAAGTGGCAGTATAAAGTATCCCAATGCGCCCAATATGGTGGCCTTGTCGCTTTTTGAAACGCTTTTGTCCTGAAGAATATAGTAGAGCAGTAGGGCATAGTATACCGGTTTTCTGCCCTGGCGCTCGGTAAACCTTCTTATTTTCTTCCACAATGCCTCCTGGGTGTAGTGTTTGCTGTATTTTGCAAGTTTGTCGGGATGAAAATTATACATGGCTATATTCTTTCTTTTTGCTTAACTGTTTTTACAAAAATAACTCCATTTTTAAAACTATTGTTTAACTTTGAAAAAAGTTGTTAAATTTTTAGAGTTTAAGATATGAATTGCGAGTTGCAAAACCAGAATACCAACCAGGTTTGGTCAATGCCGCGTATTGGCGATCCTGCACCTGAGTTCAGGGCCATGACCACAAAGGGCAAATTGAATTTTCCATCGGATTATGGTGACAGTTGGAAAATACTTTTCAGTCATCCTGCCGATTTTACTCCAGTATGTACTACCGAGTTTATTGCGTTTGCAAACATGCAGGAGGAATTTGAGAAGTTGAATACCAAGATTGTAGGCCTTTCTGTTGACAGTTTGAGCAGCCATATAGCATGGGTGCGGAACATTAAGGAGAAGATAGTCTGGGATGGAAATGCCAATGTGGATATCAACTTCCCTATAATAGTTGATTTGAGCAAAAAGGTGTCAAATCTCTATGGCATGCTTATGCCCGGGGAGAGCAACAATGCTTGTGTGAGGGCTGTATTCTTCATTGATCCCAAAAATATTGTGAGGGCAATCATTTACTATCCGCTTGTGTTGGGACGTAATTTTGATGAGATCAAACGTGTAATCATTGCTCTGCAGACTGCAGATGCCCACGACGTTGCACTTCCTGCCAATTGGGTTCCCGGCAAGGAGGCAGTTCTCCATTCACCAATTACCACCGACGAGGCTCAGGAGCGTTGTGCCCAGGAAGGTATAAACTGCTCTGAATGGTACTTGTGCACCAAAAAGTTGTAAGTATTGGCGAAAAGGGGGCACCTGGACATAAAACCAATAAAACCAATAAAACCAGCCATGAAACCATCAATAAGATTTTTCTCCAGTATTACCTCCTTTTCAATAGCACTTTTATTGATATTTTCATCCTGCAACAATCAAGATGGCAATGATGCCCATTCAATTGAATTTGCACTTGACAATTGCAAAGATATGCCATTGAGTACCTATGCATCAAAAATTGAATATCTCCCATTGGAAACAAACAGAAATTCTGTAATGGAAGCGGTTTCAGATGTTGATACAGATGGAGAACTGCTATACACTTTTTGTAAGTATGCTCCTCAGAAAGTATATGTTTTTGATATGCAGGGGCATTTTGTCAATGAGATTGACAAAAACGGCAGAGGACCTGGGGAGTATACGAGTGTTTTGGATTTTCATCTTGAGAAAGATCTGCAAAAAACTTATATTTCATTGGTTACTGCTGATGCCAGAATTCTCTCATATAACGTAGATGGGGATTGCGTTAGAGAGGTTAACCTTAATCTTCCAAAAAGAAGCCGTATCACTTCCAGTGCATATATCAGCAATGGAAGATATGCGATTGTAACTGCTTCTTATGTGATAGACAGAGAAAAGCGACAGACAATAGCCGACTCCCGGAAACTGACAATTATTGATACTACAGGAAAACTGCTATATGAGAAGGTGTTGGCAATCAGTAAGCCTACACATAAAGAATACTATGACCGAGGTCATTTTGCGTACTCCTACAACGGCAATTTAAGAATGAGCACAGGAATGGAGTCCAGAGATTCTTTGATGGTTTTTAATGACCAAATGGAGGTGATATCCAACCATATTTTTGATTTTGGACAACTCAGACCTGATATCAATGAAAATGGTGCGCAAATCATACACAGATGGAATATTGAGACCGATAGTTTTATTAAGTTTCAGGTAAGCGCCTCTTGGGAATCTATGACCAAGATATATCCGGAGAATCGGGGCAAACGTGGTCATACAACTTCCATGTATCTTGATAAAGAGACAAATGAACTCTTTACAATTCCGTACAATTATGATTTTTCACTTGATGGCTTTACCAATGACATTGACCAGGGAGTTCCATTTGTACCGATATTTGTAAGTGGCAACAAGATGTATCAGCCGGTACAAGCCGAAAAATTTATAGAGTATGCTCATATGAGCAATTCCCCAAAGATGAAAGAGATTGCAGCAACTCTTACAGAAGAGAGTAATCCTGTATTGATAGTTGCAACACTAAAATAAGCGATTTTGTGAGTGATTTTGTGGCGGTTTTGGGATACTTGACTCCGAAGAGTTAGAAAGTAGCCCTGACTGTTCTGATTCCTACGTTGCTCTTGATGCCGTTGATATATTCAACAATTGTACGGTGGTCAATTGTCACCTTCATGGCATCCATTGAGGCGTGGATGAAGGTCTTTTTGCCGTTGTTCTCAATCACAATTCCTACATGAGAGAGGTCGAGGCCTTCTGTTGCTGTGCAGAAGGCAATCATATCGCCCGGCTGCAACTGCTCAAGGTATTTTGGCACTTCTGTTTTTGGAATGTAGTAGTAAGAGTGGCTGTTGAGTTCTTTTTCAACGGCTGCAATTTTTGCAATATTCTCCTGGTTCTCCTTGAGTTGTTTGTACCGGTCGCTCTTTCTGGTCATGAATGAGAATTTCTGGTCAAGAGGTGTGTTTGCAATCTCCTTGCTCATCTCTTTTACAAGCCCGTTTTTTTCGGCCTGGAGAATCCACTCGCTTGTATAGTGAATGCGGCTGGTGTAACCGTCAACTATACCGTTCCTGTAGCGGAAATCCTGAATGTTTTTGCAGAAATTTACGTATGATGTATCATCGCTCTTTGCGGTTTGTGCCAATGCAAAGCATGATTCCACAAAGAGAATGCAGTCTGTTGAATCAAGATTTACAACAAGTTCCTCTTTAACACCATTTTCAAGAGTGTTTGCCACATATGGTGTTCCTTGTCTGAGCAGTGCTGCCTTGAGAATAAGATCATTTGCAGGCAGTTCCCTGTACTTATAAAGTTCTTTCATCAGTTTGCTGTATGTGGCATCATATTTAACGCCATCATTTTCTGATTTGGAAGGTGTCTGTGAGCATGCCTTTATTTGTACAAGTACCATCAGCAGAATAAGGGCCAAAACTCCTTTTCTCTTTATAAATCCCGATAAATTATTCATAGTATTATCAATTAGACGTTTTTCAATTCAATTTGCTCTCTGTAACCAATATATGTACTGCTACTGTTCTTTTTGTGTGTAATGTCAAATCTTATATAGAATTCTATTTTGCAGAGAACTGAATGCATGTGCAGAATTCCTTTTGCGAAGATAACAAAACAAATCAAATAATAGATGTCTGAAGGTGTAATTCTGTAGGATTCGGGGTCTTAACTTAATACAATGTTACGTATATGATTATTTGCTCATTGGCAATCACGCAGAAAAGTGCATATCTGCTTGCTCGTAATGTGTATGCTCAAAATGTTTGATAGCGCGAATATCCGTTAAAGAAATATCCCTGTCAGAGAATTCTAACAGGGATAAGTCTCTTTTGATGTGATTTTGTGGTCACTATCAAATTATCAAAATTTGAACAATTTGTTATAGAATTACGCACCAGTTGTGGGTATCCTCAACCTCGCCACGCTGTATGCCTACAAGAGTGTTGTAGAGTTTACGGCTTACAGGACCGCACTCTTTGGCATATTTGTAAATGGCATTGAATTCTGCACCCTCAATTGAAGGTTTGTCATCAACCTGGTTCACTGGAGTTATTACCACTGCAGTGCCGCACTCGCCAACCTCCTCAAAGGTAGCAAGTTCCTCTACAGGAATAGGTCTGCGCTCAGTCTTGTAACCAAGATCTTTGGCAACTTGCTCCAATGATTTGTTTGTGATTGAAGGCAATACGGTGTGTGAATCAGGAGTTATATATGTGTTGTCCTTGATACCGAAGAAATTTGATGAAGAGAACTCATCAATGTATTTGTGCTCTTTAGGGTCGAGGTAAAGAACGCCTGGATAGCCAGCACGTTTGGCCTCAAGACCTGCAAACAATGATGCTGCGTAGTTTCCTCCAACTTTGTATGAACCGCTGCCTTTGTGGGCTGCACGGTCATATTCACGTGCAATAACTGCTTTTACAGGGCTGTCGATTCCACCTGCATAGGCGCCTACTGGAGCAACCATAATCATGAAAAATGCCTCTACAGAAGGTTTTACACCCAATTGAGGTCCAACTCCTATAAGGGTAGGACGGATGTATAGTGATGCGCCTGTGTCATGTGGAGGAATAAAGTCTGCGTTCTCAAGCACAACCTGTTTTACCATCTCCACGAACATCTCCTCGCTTGGTGCTGCTATACCAAGATATGTTGCCGAGCGGATAAGGCGTTTTGCATTCTCATCCGGTCTGAAGATTCTGATTTTACCATCTTTGCATTTGAAAGCCTTTAATCCTTCAAAGCACTCAACGCCATAGTGCAGTGATGCAGATAGTGCGCTTATTGTAATGTTGTCATCTGTTCTGCTCTCTACAGGTCCCCATGCTCCATCCTTGTAGTGGGAACAAACCATTGTATTGGTTTTGATGTAGTTGAAACCCAAGTTATTCCACTCTATCATAATAATAATGTTTAGTATTAAATCAATTCTCCCTGATAATATGTCTGCCTTCTTCTACTTATTTTCTGTAGACTCTCTTTACCGGAATTGGCTCCTGCAAAGAAATGTCAGACTGAACCTCAAAGTTACGAATTATCTTTATATTAACAATTGCAAAACGCTCTTTGTAAAAGCAAATCTTCAGATAAGGTAGATTTGCGCCATTATCTGAAGATTGTATCATTTCCATACCTGGTGAACTGCTGTTCAATTTCAAATAAGGAACTCAAAAAGATCTTTTTTCTCGTTCAGGTATTCATAAACTATACCCTGTTCATCCATTCTCTTGACGAGGCTGCAATAATCTTCCGGACAGGCCACTTCAATGCCTATTACAGCAGGGCCGGCATCCTTGTTTGTCTTTTTTATGTAGGAGAAATGCGTGATGTCATCATTTGGCCCGAGTATATCCCTTATAAATCCAAGAAGTGCTCCTGAACGCTGAGGGAAGCGTATTATGAAGTAGTGCTTCAATCTCTCGAACAGAAGGGATTTCTCCCTCATCTCCTCCATTCTTGTTATATCGTTATTGCTGCCGCTGATTATGCAGACAACATTTTTATCTTTGATCTTGTCGGCATAAAACCTGAGCGCAGTAACAGAGATTGCACCGGCCGGCTCAACAACAATTGCATTTTTGTTGTATAGGTCAAGTATAGTTGAGCAGACTGCACCTTCGGGAACTACAACAATATCGTCAAGCACCTCTTTGCAGATTTCAAATGTATAGTTTCCCACTCTTTTTACGGCGGCACCGTCTACAAACTTGTCGATATGGTCAAGTTCAGTAACCTCACCCTTTTCAAGCGATGCTTTCATGCTGGCTGCTCCTGCCGGTTCAACACCAATTATTTTTGTTGAAGGGCTTATCTGTTTTATATAGGAACCGATACCTGATACAAGGCCGCCGCCGCCAATTGGCACAAATATGTAATCGAGTTGGAATTTGCTGTCCTGCATTATCTCCATTCCTATAGTGCCTTGTCCTTCAATGATCTTTGGATCGTCAAAAGGCGGTATGAATGTCTTGCCTGTAGTGCTTGAGTACTCTTTTGCTTCTGCATTTGAGGCATCAAATGTATCTCCGCTCAAGATAATTTCAATACAACCATTGCCGAACATCTTCACCTGTTCTATCTTCTGTTTAGGCGTTGTTGTAGGCATATAGATTGTGCCCTTTATATTGAGCAGTTTGCAAGAGAGAGCCACGCCCTGTGCATGGTTTCCAGCACTTGCACAGACAATTCCGCACTCCAGTTGTTCTGGTGTGAGGCTTTTGATCTTGTTGTACGCTCCCCTTATCTTGTAGGAGCGTACAATCTGAAGATCTTCCCTTTTTAGAAATACGTTGGCACCATAAGCATCTGACAAGTGCATGTTATGCATCAGTGGTGTAGGCGTAACTACCTCAGACAAAGTGATCTTTGCTTTGGAGATATCCTGCAACTTTGGAAAATATCTGCTTACGTCCATTGTCTTTCAAAATTATTTGTTTCTCTCTGGACGAAGAGAACGCACAACCTCGCCTGTCTGCCACATCTCGCTCTCTCTCATCTCCTTAAGTTCAGCCTCAAGTTTTACTCTATAATCAGGTTTGCTGTTTGAATCAATTGAAACTTGAGCCTCACGGCCAGTTTTTACCTCCTCATACAACTCCTTGAATACAGGAAGTGAAGCATCCCTGAACTTTTTCCACCAGTCCAAAGCACCTCTTTGTGCAGTAGTTGAACAGTTTGCGTACATCCAGTCCATACCGTTCTCTGCAATTAGAGGCATCAAACTCTGTGACAACTCCTCTACTGTCTCGTTGAAAGCCTCAGAAGGAGTGTGGCCATTCTCTCTCAATACCTGGTACTGTGCAGCAAAGATACCCTGGATAGCACCCATTAGTGTACCTCTCTCACCTGTAAGGTCTGAGTAAACCTCTTTCTTGAATGTAGTCTCAAACAAGTAACCGCTGCCGATACCTACACCTAAAGAGATTACTCTTTCAAATGCTTTTCCTGTAGCATCCTGATAGATTGCATATGATGAGTTCAAACCTCTGCCCTCAAGGAACAATCTTCTTAGTGAAGTACCTGAACCTTTAGGTGCAACAAGGATAACGTCTACATCTGCTGGAGGAACGATTCCTGTTCTGTCTGAATATGTTATACCAAAGCCATGTGAAAAATAGAGCGCTTTGCCAGGGGTAAGGTGCTTTTTCACTGTAGGCCAAACTGAGATCTGGCCAGCGTCAGAAAGAAGGTACTCGATAATTGTACCCTTCTCGCATGCCTCCTCAATGTCAAACAAAGTTTCACCTGGAACCCAACCGTCGGCAACTGCTTTATCCCAAGTTTTTGATCCTTTTCTCTGGCCAACGATTACGTTGAATCCATTGTCTTTAAGGTTTAAAGCTTGTCCGGGGCCTTGTACTCCGTAGCCGATAATTGCAATTGTTTCGTCTTTAAGTACTTCAAGAGCTTTTTTCAAAGGGAACTCTTCGCGGGTCATTACCTGTTCTTCAATCCCGCCAAAATTCATTGTTGCCATAA
This sequence comes from Bacteroidales bacterium, assembly GCA_015060245.1. Lineage (GTDB taxonomy): Bacteria > Bacteroidota > Bacteroidia > Bacteroidales > UBA932 > Egerieousia. Next base: position 10,444 of record SUYU01000008.1, read on the forward strand.
TTATTTATAATTGGTTATATAATTAATAAATCCTTTTTCCTGTTTGTTGAAATTTGCTACGCCATGGCAGAGTATTGGACACTTCTGATGTCAATGATATTGTTCATCTGGCTTACTATTCTCTCAATGGCTTCCTGTGATGTGCTTGCACAGATCTGGTATCTGCTCTCGCCATCCTCCGATTGTGAAAGTACAAAACTCTCAACCGGAATATTCTTCTGCAGGTATAGCGACGTAATTCTGTTTAGAATGTCAATCCTGTTTTTACCCAATGCAGTAACTGTAAATTTTTGTGCCTCCATATATCTTTTCTTAAATTCGGTTCTCTATAAAGTATCTTTGAACTATTTTTGTGGTTTCTCGTAAATCATCTCATCAAGGGTTGCGCCCGCCGGAATCATAGGAAATACGTTTTCATCCTCTTTAACCTCAACTTCAAGGAAATATGTGCCTTCTGACTCAAGCATCTTCTTCACTTCAGCCTCAATGTCCGATGTTTTGGCAATCTTTGAAGACGGAATATTGTAGGCCTGTGCAACCTTCTGGAAATCAGGATTGTCGAGGTGTGTAAAAGCGTATCTTCTGTTGAAGAACAACTCCTGCCACTGTCTTACCATTCCAAGGAAAGAGTTGTTGAGAAGTACTATCTTTATGTCAATGCCCGATTGCATGATGGTACCGAGTTCCTGCATGTTCATCTGGAATCCGCCATCTCCTAAAATTGCAATTACCTGACGGTCCGGATTTCCAACCTTGGTTCCAACTGCGGCAGGCAGACCGAATCCCATTGTTCCCAAGCCTCCTGAAGTTACAAAACTCTTGTGCTGGACAAATTTTGAGTATCTTGCGCTGAACATCTGATTCTGTCCTACGTCAGTAACAATAATGGCATTTCCTTTTGTAAAGTCAGTAATCTTTGCTACAACCTGTCCCATAAGAACCTCTTCAGTGCTGTTCAATTTAGGATTGAAGATTCTCTTGTCCTCCTCAAGAATAAGTTCTTTTGCGAGGTCGAACCACTCCTTTCTCTCAACAAATTCAATCTTCTTTACCAATTCATTGAGAATCTCTCCAGCATCGCCTCTTAGTGGCAGGTGTGCCTTGATGTTCTTGTTTATCTCCGACTGGTCTATCTCTATGTGGATTACTTTTGCTTTAGGGGCATATCCTCTTGTTTCACCGGTAACCCTGTCGCTGAACCTCATTCCGACTGCCACTATAACATCTGCCTCTTGGGTCATTTTGTTGGGAGCAATATTTCCGTGCATACCTACAGCACCGATATAGTTGGGATGGAACGAATTCATTACAGATACGCCCATAAGTGTTGCCGCTACCGGAATGTTACCCTTCTCACACAACTCCCTCAATGTCTCCTCTGCATTTGATATGGCAACACCGTGTCCCGCTATTACAAGAGGCCTTTTTGCCTCATTTATCATTTTGGCTGCCAAATCAATGTCGTTGCTGTTGGCATGAGTTTTCCTGATCTTTATATCCTTAATCAGTTCCTCTTTGTCATAATTGAAATCAGTCATTTCAACCTGGGCATTTTTTGCAATGCTTATAACAACAGGACCCGGTTTACCGCTCTGTGCAATGTAAAATGCCTTTGCAATAACTTCAGGAATCTCACTTGCCTTGGTAATCTGATAACTCCACTTTGTAATAGGAAGTGTTATGCTTATCATGTCTGCCTCCTGAAAGAAGTTGGTTCCAAGTTTGTCGGCATTGACCTGTGCTGTTATGCAAATAATTGGAGTTGAGTCCATCATTGCATCTGCAATTCCTGTTACAAAATTGGTTGCACCAGGACCGGCTGTAGCCATGCAGACACCAACTTTTCCGGTGGTTCTTGCGTAACCCTCAGCAGCGTGTACCGCTCCCTGCTCATGTCTTACAAGGATGTGATTTATCTTGTCGGTATGATTGTAAAGTTCATCGTAAAGCGGCATAATTGTTCCACCAGGATATCCAAAGATGGTGTCAACACCTTCTTCCATAAGTGAAAGCAACAACGCTTTAGTTCCTCTTACCATATTCTGTTCCATAAATCTTTCTGATAAAATCTCTATATGTTTCTAATCTTATTCTCTTTTTCTTCCCATGCTCTCTTTTTATCTCTTCCTGCGGCCTGTGTTTTCGCAGACTCCGGCAAATCAGTCAATCATTCTGACCGCACCTTTATCGGCCGATGACACTGCAAGGGCGTATGCTTTAAGTGATTTGCTTACGATTCTCTCTCTTGCGGCAGGCTGAAATGCTTTCTCTCCCTTTGCCTCCATGGCAGCCCTTCTTTTTGCAATCTCCTCGTCGCTTACCATGAAATCTATCTTTCTTTCCGGAATGTCAATTACAATTGTGTCGCCATTTTCAACCAGGGCAATGTTGCCTCTGTTTGCGGCCTCCGGTGAGACGTGTCCAATTGAGAGTCCCGATGTGCCTCCAGAGAAGCGTCCGTCAGTCAGCAGGGCGCACTCCTTGTCGAGTTTCATGCTCTTCAAGTAAGAAGTAGGGTAGAGCATCTCCTGCATTCCAGGGCCACCCTTGGGACCTTCATATCTGATTACAACTACATCGCCAGCCTTGACCTTTCCTCCCAAAATTCCATCTACTGCCTCTTCCTGTGACTCAAAAACAACAGCCTTTCCTGTAAATTTCAAAATTTTCTCATTTACACCGGCTGTCTTTACTATACATCCGTCAGGTGCAATATTGCCATACAGTACCGCAAGTCCTCCATCTTTGGAATATGCATGCTCAATGTCCCTTATACAGCCATTTGCACGGTCCCTGTCAAGTTCTTTGTAGTAGTTGTTGCTGCTGCCCAATACTATATTGTAGTGGTTGCATGGTCCTGACAGATATTTCTGCTCATTCTCGCTGCAACTCTTTGCACCGTTGATGTCATTTGCCTCAATTGCCTCTTTCATTGTAGGGTAGTCAACCCTGTAAGTGCCTGTATTCAAGAAGCCTCCTTTTGACAATTCTGCAAGAATTCCCATGATTCCGCCTGCACGGTTGACATCCTGAATGTGATATTTTGAGTTGGGAGAGACCTTGCACAATACCGGAATTCTGCGTGAAAGTGCATCAATGTCCTTCATTGTGAAGTTGACTCCGGCCTCGTGTGCAACTGCAAGGAGGTGAAGGACCGTATTGGTTGAGCCGCCCATTGCTATATCAAGTGACATTGCATTGAGGAATGCCTCTTTGGTTGCGATTGAGCGAGGAAGCACGCTCTCGTTGTCATTATTGTAGTATTCGTATGTATTCTTGACAATAAGTTCGGCAGCCTTCATGAAGAGGGCGCTTCTGTTTTTATGTGTAGAAAGGATTGTTCCATTTCCAACAAGCGCAATTCCAAGAGCCTCTGTAAGGCAGTTCATTGAGTTTGCTGTGAACATTCCTGAGCAGCAACCGCATGTAGGACATCCCTTTTTCTCAATCTGCTCAAGTGTATCTTCAGAAATGGTGGTGTCGGCACCCTTTACCATAATGTCAACAAGGTCATAAGACTCTCCGTTTACCTCACCTGCCTCCATAGGTCCACCGGAAACAAAAACAGCAGGTATATTCAGCCTCATTGCGGCCATAAGCATACCAGGAGTGATTTTGTCGCAGTTTGAGATGCAGATCATAGCATCTGCACAATGGGCATTGCACATGTACTCGACGCTGTCGGCAATAATATCCCTTGAAGGAAGCGAGTATAACATGCCGTTATGACCCATTGCTATGCCGTCATCTATTGCAATTGTATTGAACTCAGCAGCAAAGCAACCAAGTTCCTCAATACGCTGTTTGATCTGTTGTCCTATATTATGAAGGTGAGTGTGTCCCGGTACAAATTGTGTAAATGAGTTTACTATTGCTATAATAGGCTTGCCCATCTGCTCCTCTTTCATGCCATTTGCTCTCCAAAGTGCGCGGGCTCCAGCCATCTTCCTTCCGGTTGTGGAAATGCTGCTTCTAAGTGGTCTCATATCAGTTGGTCTCCAAATAAAAAACTTGCCTATGGAAATCCATTAAGCAAGTCAGTAATTTACATAATGGATTCTGAATCACTATTTAATAATAATGACTGACAGCACCACCACCACGATGACGTCCAATATCTGCCCGCTCATCCTACCGAGCAGGCGCGACAATGAACTTATCGCTGCGAATGTTCTGTTTGCATTATTTATCATAGTTTCAGAATTCATATTCAGTTAAGTGGCACAAATGTATAAATATTTTCAATATGTTGTAACAAATTATTACTTTTTTTATCTAAAATTTCTTCCGCTCCAATTTGCTTAAAAAGAGGTGTTTTTAATTTAAATTCAAATAATTTTGTCTATGTGTTTTTGTTTTGTTGTGTTTTGGTTTAAAATCATAATAATATATTTTGTTTTTATTAAGGATTGTAATTTTGTTCAAGGTGCGTTATTGTGCAACTATATTCGTTTTACAGACATTATCTGCTGAATTATAATAGTTTTACCCACTCTTTGCGCATATAATATTCAGTTCAATTTTTCAATTTGCATTTTTACACAATTTTTTTATCTTTGTAACCATTGATTTATCGTATAATAGATTAGTTTCAAACAAGAGTCCATTATGGAATATTCGTTTATACAAGCCAATCCAATTGACCATCCTGGTCTGATTGCCTCTTTGGCTTCTCAAGTATGGAGAGAACATTATGGAGATTTGCTCCCTGCTGAACAGATTGATTATATGCTTGACAAGTTCCAGTCAGAAGTTGCTGTAAGGAACCAGATTCAAACCGGGGGATACATTTATTATTTATTATGTGTTGGTGCCAGTAATAATCATGGGAATGGTGCTGAACCGGTCGGTTATATGGGTGTGCAATTTGAGAATGAAAGAATTTTTCTGAGCAAGTTTTATATATTGGATTCTGCACGTGGCAAGGGATTAGGCAGTTATGCCTTTTCACTTTTGAAGGGGATGGGTGCCCGTTGGGGAGCAAAATCTGTGTGGTTGACGGTGAACAGGGGTAATGCCCAGTCTATAGCAATTTACCGGCATCTTGGATTTGCTGTTGTGCGTGAGCAGGTTGCAGATATCGGTGAGGGATATGTGATGGACGACTATGTAATGGAAATGGAGTTGCAGACAAAAAGTGAATCCCTGCCGGAATAGACTCCGGCAGGGATCCGTCATTCAGTGTGGAACTTTGCCTAAACTTGAAGATAAGGTTATCAGCAGGTTCCTATTTCACCTCTATCAGTTCATATTGGCGTGTTCCAATGCCAATCTCTTCGGCATAACGCAGTCCTGCTTTCCAGTCTGTGTCGGGATGCAGAACCTTGAATTTGTCTTCAGATTCATGGCATGAGCACTCATCTTTGTGGTTGTGACCATTGCCATGGTTGTAGCAGCCTGTATTTATGGCAGGAGCGCTGTTTACAAGATCTGCGCATGCCTGGTCAAGTGCCACAGGGTCAAATGAGGCCATCATTCCAAGGTCTGGAACAATTGCCACATCATTGTGACCCCAGCAGTCACACTCTGGCGATACGTTCATTACCAGACTTATATGGAAATGAGGTTTCTCCTTGAGTATGGCCTTTGAGTATTCGGCTATCTTATAATTAAGAACCTCAGAGGTATCCCACTCTGCAAGTACAGCGCCCTCATACTGGCATAATGCAACGCATTGTCCACAACCTACACATTTGTCATAGTCAATCACTGCCTTTCTTGTTTCGTTTACGGTTATTGCACCATGGTTGCAGTTCTTTTCACAGATTCGGCATCCTATGCACTTGTCCATGTTGATTTTTGGCTGTGAAGAGGAGTGCAGTTCCAGTTTGCCCGCTATGCTTGCGCTTCCCATTCCAATATTCTTGAGGGCACCGCCAAAGCCAGCCTGTTCATGCCCTTTGAAGTGGCTTATGCTTATGAAGATGTCGGAATCAGCAATGGCCTGGCCAATCTTTGGGGCAGGACAATATTTTGCTCCTTCAAGAGGTATTGCCTGATAATTTGTACCCTTTACACCGTCGGCAATTATGACGTTGCAGTTAACCTGCAGAGGGTTGAATCCGTTTACAGTCGCACTTTTGAGGTGGTCTACTGCATTGTCCCTCTTGCCTTTGTACAATGTGTTGGCATCTGTAAGGTATGTCTTGGCGCCCAAAGAGTTAAGTATGTCAACAACTGTAGCCACATAATTGGGGCGTATGTATGCCATATTGCCGGGTTCTCCAAAATGAAGTTTTACCGCTGTAAACTTGTCTTTAAAATCAATCTGTTCAATGCCTGCCTGTTTGACAAGGTTTCGGAGTTTCTTCAAAAGGCTTACTCCTGGCTTTGTGCGCAGATTGGTGTAATAGACTTTTGACTTTTCCATATTGCGTTAATGTATTCAATTAATAATCCTTTTCTTCAAGTGTTGGCCGACAGCCCCTGCCTTGTGCATTCCGGTTAAAGCGGGAAGTTCTCGCTGATGGTGAACAGACCGTACAATCCTCCTGTATGGATGAATAATATGTTGCTCTCTTTATTTATGTTGCCGCCTGGCTGCAACTCATTGTAGAGACCGTACATTGCTTTGCCTGTATACACCTGGTCAAGTATTACGCACTCCTGACGGGCAAACTTCTTTATGAACTCAAGTTCCTCCGGACGGCTCAACGCATATCCGATTCCAACGTACTTGTCATTAATTTCAATGTGGGATTTGTCAAGACTCTTCTCTTTGTGCTCAGGTATGTACTGGAGGGCTTCTGTTCCGATATTGTGCGCTATTTCAGTAAAATAGTTTGTGTCATCGCAGACAGCCATTCCGATAATTCTCTTGCCGAGGTTCATTACCTCATTGGCTACGTAGAGGCCAGCGTATGTTCCGCCTGATCCTGTGGCAACAACGATAGTATCAAATTTGATTCCCATCTCTTTTTCCTGCTCAAGGATCTCATTCATACAGTTGTAGTAACCGAGTGTGCCTATAGCATTTGATGCGCCTTCGGGAATGATATACGCCTTGTGGCCCTGTTTTTCATACTCTTTTGCCATTTCTGCCATTATCTCACCCCTTTGTTTGCTGTACTCCTCCCTTGTGCAGAACTTTACATCCGCTCCAAGAAGTCTGTCAATGAAATAGTTGCCTGCTACAGGAGGTGTATCGGATATCCTTAGAAGAACTGCAGATTTCAATCCATATAGTGTTGCTGTGGCAACTGTTGCCCTACAGTGGTTTGACTGTATTCCACCGCATGTTATAAGGGTGTCATATCCCTTTGATATGGCATCCTGTACAAGATACTCCAATTTCCTTATTTTGTTTCCGGATACTTCAGAACCAGTTTGATCATCGCGCTTGATCCATACATTTGCGTTCATCTCCTTGGAAAACTTTTCAAGTTTGTAGATTTTTGTTGGAAGATTGGCAATGTTGTATTTCTCCATAATCTTTTGTTATTTTTAATTAATGGTTTGGTTAATTGTTTTAATTAAAAAGTAAGGTCAATCTGTTTGCATTTTGTTAAAAAAATGCCTTTGGTGTCTCAAATTATTTGAGCATATACCTACAAAAATAACCCTTTTTTAGTACATTTGCTAAAATTTTAATAAAAAGAAGATGATACGTCGTAAATTGTTTGCTATTGTAGCAGGTCTATTATTCCTTTCAAGCCTCGCGTATGCGCAGAGTGCTTTTGATCCTGCAGCCTACCAACCTGTCGGAAGTGAGATTGCAGCCTATTTGAAACCATTGGCAGCCATTAATGTCAAGGTAACGGTAGAAGATGCAAAAATTGATGGAGAAAACTTGGATATCTATCTTTCAAGCCTTGTGAGCGACTATCCTTTAAGAGATAATCATGTGTCTGACATATATGCCATTGCTTCAAGACATTTTCCAGACAAAAAGATACGCATTCATGCAAACGGTTCCCTTCTTGAGGAGTTGAGCAGCAATTTCTACAGGGAACAGGATCCAAAGGCATCCAAGAAGAAGAGTGCCAAAAAAAGTGTGGCAAGATCCTCTATTTCAATCGTGGAGGAGACTACAAAACCATATGGCATAAGCAAGGGTTTGCAGGACAGGCATATTGCCCTTTGGCACAGCCATGGACTCTATTTTGACCAGACAACACAGCGTTGGGAGTGGCAGAGGTGCCGGCTCTTCCAGACTGTGGAGGACAAGTACACCCAGGGTTATGTAATCCCTTTCATTGTGCCAATGCTGGAGAATGCCGGAGCAAATGTCTTCTTGCCTCGAGAGAGGGATATCCAGAAGAATGAGGTTATAGTGGACAATGACAAGGTTTTGGGCGGATACACAGAGGATTCAGGCTCTTATATGTGGAGCAATGGGGAATCTTTTGGTTTTGCTAACCCTAAAGAGACTTATCTGCACGGTGAGAATCCTTTTACCATGGGTACCTACAGGATTGCAAGAGTGCTCTCGCAACAGGATATGAAGGGAAAATCTGCAAAGAGCGAGAGTGTTGCTGAATGGATCCCTTCGGTCCCTGAAACCGGGGAGTATTCAGTATATGTATCATACAAGACTCTTCCTAACAGTACAGATGCTGCATATTACACAGTAAAGTTCAAGGATGGCGAGCGTGAATTCAAGGTAAACCAGCAGATGGGTGGCGGTACATGGATTTACCTTGGAACATTCCTTTTTGATAAGGGTTCTGCAGATCAGGGAGTCTATTTGACAAACTTAAATAAGGACCTTAAGGCATCAAAAGAGGTTAGGGTTGTGACTGCAGATGCTGTAAAGTTTGGAGGTGGAATGGGAAATATTGCCCGAACCGTAAATCCCGAAAAGCAACTTCCGTATGAGGTTGAGCCCTTTGTAAGCGGTCATCCAAGGTTTACAGAGGGATCAAGAGTCTGGTTGCAGTGGGCCGGATATGCCGATACTGTCTACTCCCAGACAAATAACGTTAATGATTATACCGACGATTACGCATCAAGAGGCCGTTGGGTAAATGTGCTTTCCGGCGGTTCAAGCAAGAATCCTGATTTTCAGGGTTTGAAAGTGCCCGTTGATTTGTCGTTTGCATTCCATACTGATGCAGGTACGTTCCTTGATGACTCAATTGTAGGTACTTTGATGATCTATACAAAAATGTCAAACGGTTCCGACAAGTATCCTACAGGAGAAAGCAGGATGTTGGCCAGGGAGTATGCCGACATAGTACAGACACAGATTGTGGATGACATCAGAGCCAATTTCCATGAGAAATGGTCAAGAAGAGGCCTTTGGGACAGATCTTATGCAGAGTCGCGCATGCCTAATGTGCCTGCAGTACTTTTGGAGTTCCTGTCGCACCAGAACTTTGCAGATATGAAATTTGGCCATGACCCCGATTTCAGATTCCTTGTGAGCCGGGCAATATACAAAGGTATGCTCAAATTCCTCAGCATGAAGGATGGTATTCCTTATGTTGTCCAACCCCTTCCGGTTAAGGATTTTGCTGCTGTTCTTGAGAAGAATGGGGGACAGAACAGGGTTCGCTTGACTTGGACTCCTGTAGAGGACAGGCTTGAACCTACAGCCACTGCAAAGAGATATGTTGTGTATACAAGGATAAACGGTTCATCTTTTGATAATGGTGTTGTGGTTGATGCTCCAGAGGCGGTTATTCCTGTTGAGAGCAACAGAATCTACTCATTCAAGGTAGCGGCGTTGAATGAGGGTGGTTTGAGTTTCCCTTCTGAAATACTCTCTGTAGGTATTGCTGAGGGTGCAACAGCAAAAGAGGGTGCCGTTATGATTGTAAATGGTTTCAACAGAGTGAGCGGTCCTGCATCATTCCAGTCAAAGGATTCTACTTTGGCAGGTTTTTACAGTGAAAAGGATCATGGAGTTCCATACATGTATGATTTGACATATACAGGAGACCAGTATGAATTCAGAAGGGAGAAAGAGTGGATTACAAACGATGATCCCGGTTTTGCCGCTTCCTATTCAGACTATGAGGATAAAGTTGTGGCAGGAAATAGATTTGATTATCCGTACGTCCACGGAAAGGCATTCATGAAATTGGGCTACTCATTTGTCTCTGCATCAGCCGGTGCTGTGATGGCTGGAAATGTAAAACTTGAGGATTATGCCATTGCCGATTTCATTATGGGTAAACAGGCTCAGACCAGAATTGATGTGGAGGGACAGCCTGTAAGATATGAGACATTCCCTGTGGCACTCCAGAAGGCCATTGCCGATTATGCCGCAGCAGGTGGAAATATCCTTGTATCAGGTGCATATATAGGATCTGACTTGTGGGACGGATACAACGTAACAGATGAGGGCAAGAAGTTCGCCCAGGATGTGCTTAAATTCAAATGGTCAAACCATTTTGCTTCAAGGAACAATGTGGTGAAGAGCGTTGCCAACCCATTCGGCTTTAGCGGAAAATTCACTTTCAACAATAAATTGAATGACAAGATTTACATTGTTGAGACTCCGGACGGATTGCTGCCTGCTGCAAAAGATGCCTATACAATCTTCCGATATCCGGGTAACAACATCTCTGCCGCTGTAGCATACAAGGGTGAATATAGGGTTGTTTCATTTGGCTTCCCTATTGAAACACTTGAGTGTTGTTGTCAGATTGACCATTTGATTGAAGAGGTTGCCAATTTCTTTGAAAAATAGTACATTTCGGCTCCTGACCATGTCAGGGGCTGATTTATTTTTATATAAACTAAACTGATTGTAAAATTTTGCCCCATTTATCATAACGGTGCTTGACTTATGACTATTGAAAGAGAACTTGAAATTATTGAATTGATTAAAAAGGAGGTAAAACCTGCTTTGGGATGTACCGAACCTATTGCTGTGGCTTTGGCGGTAGCATCTTCCTGTGAGACATTGAGAAACGGAGGTTTTGGAGAGCCTGCCTCGCTTGAGGTGGAGGTTAGTGCCAATATCCTCAAGAATGGTATGGGTGTAGGAATACCCGGTACAGGCATGGTGGGACTCCATATAGCCTCGGCTCTTGGAGCAACATGCGGAAAGTCGGAATACAAACTTGAAGTTTTGAAGGATCTTGATGATGCGACTCTTGCTGCTGCAAAGAAGATGGTGGCCGACGGAAATGTAAAGATATCCCTTGCTGATACATTGGTGAAACTCTACATCAAGGCTACTGCAGTGAATGGCGGAAACAGGGCAGAAACAATAATCAAGGATAACCATGATTCCATAATAAGCGTTACATTGAATGGAAATCCTGTTGATGGTAAACCGTCAGCAGCCAATGGCCAAGAGAATTATATAATGGGAGAGGAGTGTGCCTGCAATGCCTCGGCCCCTAAACCTGCTGCAGAGAAGACTACTCTTGATTATAAATTGAGTGTGAAGGAGATACTTGAGTTTGCGGAGTCGGCAAGTTATGAAAACATAGCATTCATTCTTGATTCTGTAAAATTGAACTATGCTCTGGCAGAGGAGGGACTCAAGAATGATTATGGCCTTAAGGTTGGCAAGACAATAAGTGCTTCACAGTATAGCGGCATATTTGGTTCTTCTGTAATGACATATGCAATGGCAGCAACTGCTGCGGCTTCTGACGCACGTATGGCCGGTTGCCTTCTTCCTGCAATGAGCAACTCAGGTAGCGGAAATCAGGGAATTACAGTTACTGTGCCTGTAATTGCCGTGGCAAGAAAGATGGAGGTCTCTGAAGAAAAATTGGCAAGGGCGCTTGTGTTGAGTCATCTTATAGCAATTCATATCAAAGGCTATTTGGGCAAATTGTCGGCACTTTGTGGTTGTGTAATTGCCTCTACAGGTTCTTCTTGCGGCATTGTATATCTTAATGGTGGAACTTATGAGCAGATTTGTTCTGCAATCAAGAATATGGTGGGCAATATCACAGGTATGGTTTGCGACGGTGCAAAAGTAGGTTGTGCGCTCAAGGTCGCATCAGGTGTCTCTTCATCTGTACAATCTGCGATCCTTGCGCTTGACAATATCTGCATCTCTTCAAATGACGGAATCATAGAGGATTGCATTGAAAAGACCATTTATAACCTCGGAACAATAGGTTCAAAAGGAATGCAGGTTACAGACAAGATGATACTTGATATAATGGTGTCAAAGTAGTATAGTTTTCAACCTGTGCAGGATTGCAGACAATACATCGGTAAATCATGTAAAGCCCCGGGAATCATAAAAAGATTTTTGGGGCTTCATTTTTTTCTCCATATTTGAGTTCAAGATCCTCTTTGTGGTAGAGGTATCCCGGGTCATCAAAATATTTGGCATTTTGCGAACACTCCTTTATACATGCATTGCATTTGATGCAGATGCCCGGTACCGATTTGGGATTGGCTGCATCAATTGCTCCCATAGGGCAGATTGCGGCACAGTGGCCACATGCATTGCAATTTTCTGAAGTTTTAGGTTTGACTTTCCTTATGTCGATTGGATTCCCGCATGAGTCTTTCGGTTGGTAATATTTCCTCTCCTGCGAGTTTCTGCCGGGTATTTGAAGGTCTTCTACGGAGGTGTTGTGAAGTAGCGTGCTGTAGCGACCGGATATATATTTTTCTGCAATTTCCCTCCCCAACCCATAAGCCTTCTCAAGATCGGCTTCATTTGGTCTGCCTGCCGCCAATGTGGTTGAGAATGAGTGTTGGGAGACGAATGCTGCCGCTGCAACGGGCCTGAAGTTGCACCCTTTAAGAATATCATGCAGTTCCAGCAGGGCATCATCAAAACTCCTGTTGCCATAGGTAACAATAGGGATTGCCATGCAACCATTTCCTTGTAGAGTCTGCAGATACTTCAAAAGTAGATTTGGAACGCGTCCGGCATAAACGGGAGTGCCTACAACAGCGATATCGGCACTGGTTGTGTATGGAATGCTCTCGCGCCCCTTGGGCAGAGTAAAATCATGACAGTATATTGCGCAATTGCATGATTCCTGTATTCCTTTGGCAATTTCCTCCACAACCTTGCGCGTTCCGCCTGTGGCACTGAAAAGGATTGTATGTATTTTCATTTCGGTTGCTTAATTTTTTTCAAAAAAAAGACTGGCCGCGTGGCCAGCCTCCTGAATTTTGGGCAGATCTATAAGCCGGATTCTGTACTTCAGACTGGTATTGCTACCCTAAGAAGTTTCTATCATTTATCTGATGCAGCCTACCCCCCAACAACGGGCGGGCAACCCTTGAATGTTGGTATACATGGCCTTGCAAGTTGCAGTGGAGTACTGTAAGTACGTTGCCGTATCTACCCGTGAGCCCTTACCTCGCGTTTTCACCCTTACCTTGCGGCGGTTATTTTCTGTTACCCCTTGCACGAACTTTCGCCCGTCTGTGCTTTCCACAGTGCAATGCCCTATCTTGTCCGGACTTTCCTCCCAATTTCTTGAGCGATAGAACGACCTGCCGAGAGTGCAAAATTAGTGTTTAAATCCTTAACGGACAAATTATACCGCTATAAATGTATATATTGCTTCATATACGCTCTTGCCGTCCCTTTTGCCCTCAAAATAGAATGTGCGGCTCTTTTCGGGGGTAGTTTCGTTTGTAATGCAAATCTGCCCGGGTGTATCAATCTCCTTGCACCAGATTTCTATTTTTTCGCCAATTCGTGTTTCTGCATTGAAATTTATCTGGAACTCCTTGATTCTGAAATTTCTGAAGATCTCGGGATCGATACTGTCGGTTGTCCATTCGGAGTATTTGGCGTTGTTAGTGTGTCCAAGAGCATCAAGGTCAGAAAACTTTACAGTGTGCTCACGCATCAGAGTCATCTCCTGTTGCCCCTTCAGACGGTCGCAAGGCTCATCAATGGCATTTCTCAGATTGGCCTGATTGAGTATTTCGGGGTTGTTGTAAAAGTTGTTGGTTCTCTCAATCCTGCGTGTGCGGCTGTTCATAATCAGCCATGAACTGGTTGCAACTACTGCCGGAGTGCCATCTTCTGCATGCAGAATAAAATCCCTCAATCCAAAGAGCGACTGCATGCCTTTATGCCATGTCTCAAGAGTTACCTGGTCTTGCCATTTGGGGTAGGTGTTGTACCTTACTTTAATTCTGCTCAGTACCCAAGTCTGTTCGCACTCCTTGAGGTCATTGTATCCAAAGTGGAGTTTGTTTGCATGGTTTCCTGCTATCTCCTGGGTAAGATTCAGAAAGGCATACGGCTTGAGTTCCTGCCTCAGATCAACGTTATGCCAAAGTATTGTACTCTCTTCTTTGTATCCGTTCATATTGCTTTTTACTCTTTTTGTGCAAAGGTACCGATATTTTTCAACTCTAATTTTGGTATGGTAAACTTTTTGTTATTAGTTTTGCATAACGGCAATTTATTTGGTCAGATATGTCAACAGAAAATAAAATATTGGGCAGGTCATTTATATTGAGATGCATGATTGTTATGGCGGTGGTGCTTCTGCTGTCGGGAGCCATAAATTTCCTTTATCCTCAACAGATTGATTACTATACTTTTAAAGTGCTAAAATCTTATCCGCACGACAGGGCTGCATATACGCAAGGCCTTTTCTTTCATGACAATCTCCTTTATGAAAGTTGCGGGCAGTATGGCTCATCATCATTCAGAAAAAACGATCTGGAGACCGGACGTGTATTGCAGAAAATTGATTTTGACAGGAACTATTTTGCCGAGGGGGCGTGTGTGCTGAACGGCAACCTTTATGTGCTTACATGGCAGGAAAACAAATGTTTTGTATACGACATAAAGACCTTCAAGTATCTTGGGGAACTCTGGAATCCCACAGAAGGGTGGGGCCTGACCACCGACGGCACCAGCCTCATAATGACTGATGGTTCGGCTGTGCTCTATTTTCTTGACCCGATGACATTTACTGTTCAGAAGAAGGTTGCAGTTACACTTAATGGCAAACCTGTCCAGTATCTCAATGAACTTGAATATATCAATGGCGAGGTTTGGGCAAATGTATATGGTGATGATTCAATTGTTATAATCAATCCGCAGACCGGCAAGGTAAGGGGAGTGGTTGATTGCAGGAATTTGCTTCCACGCTCTTTGCGCAACGCCAATACGGATGTGCTTAATGGCATTGCCTGCAATCCCTTGGACAAATCGCTCTATCTGACAGGTAAAAATTGGCCTAAACTCTATAAAATTGAACTTGTAAAACAATAACAGCGGATGGAGATATTTGCTTTTATTACCGGTATCGCCTATCTTGTTCTGGAGATTTTTCAGAACAAATATATGTGGCTGGTAAATCTTCTTTGCGCAGCAGCGTATGCTGTGGTATTTGCACAGAGCCGTCTTTATGCAGCAATGGGACTGCAGATATATTATGTGCTAATGAGCATTTACGGTTTTTGGGCGTGGCAGCGTGACAAAAGGATCACCCCTGATCCGGTCCAAGACTCTTTGCTCAAAGATAATGCTGACTCTGATTCATTAGAAACTGCTTCCATATCCGATTCCAGTGCCGGTGAAAATGGAATAGTCTACAGATACCCTACCGTAAAATGGCTTGTTGGAAGCCTTCTCGCATTCAGTCTCATTTTTACACTCATGCTTACGTTTTTGAGAAACATGACCGGTGATCCTATGCCTGTGGCCGATGCTTTCTCCACATCACTAAGTATAGTGGCAACGGTATGGCTGAGCAGGTCTTTTATCCACCAGTGGATTATGTGGATTGTTGTAAACGTTGTAAGTGTGGGACTCTTTCTTTCCCAAGGATTGTACCTGACATCCGTTCTCTACATGATATACGCATTATCAGCGCTCTACGGATTTTTCCATTGGAAGAAAAAGGGTATCCAAATTGAGTCCGTTTAAGAAAAATAATTAGTGCATTTGTCGCATATTTTTAGTAAATTTGCGGCGCACTTAAAATACTTGTATAAAAACTAATTCAAAGAATATGCAATTAATAGCAGACAGCGGATCTACCAAGGTAGATTGGAGAGCAATTTATGAAGACGGTACTGTAAAATCGGTACATACAGAGGGTATCAACCCAGTGTTTCAGACTAAAGAATATATTGTTGAGATTTTAAGAACCAAATTGTTGCCTGAAATAGGTGCAGATGTGGAAGATGTGCATTTCTATGGTGCAGGCATTCTTTCTGCTGAACTTTCTAATATTTTGGCAGAGGCTTTCAAGGAGGTTTTTCCTAAATCCAAATGCAATGTTGCTTCAGATCTTCTTGCTGCTGCACGTGCGCTATGCGGACACAACGCAGGTATTGCCTGCATCATGGGAACAGGAGCAAATACATGCTTCTACGACGGCGTTGAAATCAGGGACAATGTAAAGGCCGGAGGATTCATCCTTGGAGATGAGGCCAGCGGTGGAGTTCTTGGAAGAAAACTTGTATCTGATTTTATCAAAGGTCTTCTTCCTAAAGAGATTGAGGAGGAGTTCGTGAAGAGATATGACCTTGACTATCCTAAAATTGTTGCAAAGGTTTACAAGGAGCCGCTTCCAAGCCGTTTCTTGGCTTCTTTCTCACCATTCATCAACGAGTTCAGGAATCATCCGCACATTGACAATCTTTTGAGAACAAGTTTTGACGAGTTCTTTACCCGCAACATTTTCCATTACGACTACAGGAATCTTGAGGTAAATCTTGTAGGTTCTGTTGCTTTCTACTATCAGGACATTTTGAAGGAAGTGGCGGCTACCCGCGGAGTGAAGATTGGCAAGATTTTGAAGACCCCTATTGAGGGATTGATTGAATTCCACAAGAATTAATAATTAATAAATATAACTGAAATGAAAGTTACTGAACAATCATCTAATTACGCAAATCTTGATAAGATGTCTACTGCAGAGTTGCTGCAGAATATGAACAATGAGGACAAGAAGGTTCCTGTTGCCGTAGAGAACTGCATTCCTCAAATTGAGAAATTGGTTGACGGTATAGTTGAGAGAATGAAGAAGGGCGGAAGACTCTTCTATCTTGGTGCAGGTACCAGCGGCCGTCTTGGTATCCTTGATGCATCTGAAATACCTCCAACATACGGTGCTCCGTTTGATTTGATTATTGGTCTTATTGCTGGCGGTGATACTGCTATCAGAAAGGCTGTTGAGAATGCAGAGGATGATTTCGAGCAGGGATGGAAAGATATGCTTCCTTACAATGTAGGTGAGAATGATGTTGTTGTAGGTATTGCTGCATCAGGTTCAACCCCTTACGTTATCGGTGCAGTAAAGGAGGCAAAGAGCCGCGGTATCCTTACAGCATGTATTACATGTAACCCAGGTGCTGCTGTTGCTGCAGAGGTTGATATTCCAATTGTTGCTGTTGTAGGCCCAGAGTTCGTTACAGGAAGTACACGTATGAAATCAGGTACTGCACAGAAACTTATCCTTAACATGATCTCTACTTCAACAATGATCAAAATGGGTCACGTAAAGGGCAACAAGATGGTTGATATGCAGTTGAGCAATGCCAAACTTGTTGACAGAGGTACCAGAATGATTATGGAGGAGGCTCAGATTACAGATTATGAGTATGCAAAATCACTTTTGTTGGAGCATGGATCTGTAAGAAATGCAGTAGATTTTTACAATACACATAAATAGCAGATAATCTGCCGCTAAAAGTATAATGTTCAAACAGAATTATTCTTCGGTATTGCTCGAAAAGGCTGTAGAAGAATTTGCATCGTTGCCTGGAGTGGGCAGGAAGAGCGCTTTGAGGCTCGCCCTGCATCTGCTCAAGCAACCCAAAGAGAATGTGGAGAGATTCTCCAACTCTTTTGTGGCTTTGAGGAACGGTGTCAAGTATTGCAGGGTATGCAATATGATTTCAGACAATGAAGTCTGTTCTGTATGTTCATCTGTACAAAGGGATAGAAGCATAATTTGTGTTGTGGAGAGCATACGTGATGTTCTTAGCATTGAGAACACACAGCAATACAATGGCCTGTATCATGTTTTGGGCGGCATTATCTCTCCTATAGACGGTGTAGGACCTTCTGATCTTCCAATTGCACAATTGGTCGAGAGGGTGCAGGAAGGTGAAGTGAAAGAGGTTGTTCTTGCTTTAAGTACGAGTATGGAGGGTGAGACTACCTCTTTTTACCTATACAAAAAACTCTCGGGGCTCCAGGTCAAGATAAGCACCATTGCCAGAGGTGTGGGATTTGGTGACGATCTTGAATATACAGATGAACTTACACTCGGAAAGAGTATAGAAAACAGACATCTGTTCAAACTTTAAACTACTTAAAAAACTTATATGAATACTACTATTCTTTTAATCACTTTTGTGCTGTATACTTTGTTGCTGTTCTTTATTGCATGGCTTACAAGCAGGAATACCGACAGCAAGACTTACTATACAGGAAACAAGAGTTCAAACTGGTTTTTGGTTGCATTTGGAATGATTGGCTCTTCAATGTCGGGAGTATCATTCATGTCATTGCCTGGTAATGTGATCAATGAGAACTTCTATTACATGCCAATGGTATTTGGTATGTTTTTCGGCTATGCCATAATTGCCGGGCTTCTTTTGCCTCTCTATTTCAAATTGAACCTAACCTCAATTTACACCTATCTTGAACAGAGGTTCGGTTCATACAGTTACAAGACCGGTGCAACTTTCTTTATCATTTCAAGACTTTTGGGCGCGACAGTAAGGACATTCCTTGTGATTTTTGTGCTCTATAACTTTGTTCTTGAACCACTTGGCGTGCCGTTTGTTGTGGCAGCCATAATCTTTGTAGGTCTGGCAATCCTCTATACAATGAAGGGCGGTGTAAAGACCATTATCTATACAGATACAATTCAGACAACATTCATGATTGTTGCAATCGTTGTCTCTGTTTGCGTTATTTGCAACCAGTTGGACTGGAGTTTGGGTGACATGCTCAAGAATGTCCATGACAGTGATTTCTCAAACCTTTTTGACAAGGATACAGCATCTCCTACACATTGGCTCAAACGTTTCTTGAGCGGTGTGCTTATTCCTATTGCAATGACAGGCCTCGACCAGGCAATGATGCAGAAGAGTTTGAGTTGCAAGAATATCAAGGAGGCACAGAAGAATGTGATGACATCAATCCTTATGATGATTCCTATAAACCTTCTATTTGTTACTCTTGGTGCAGTGCTTGCAATCTTCATGCAGAGCCATCCTGAACTTATTGAGGCTGTAACTACTGGAGCAGGCAAATTGGAGGCCGACAAGATCTTCCCTACTGTGGCACTTTCATTGGGACCTGTTGTTGGTGTTATCTTCTTTGTAGGTCTTATTTCTGCAGCATATCCAACTTGTGCAAACGCTTTGACATCTCTTACAACTTCAACATGTATTGACATTGTTGGAATTGAGAAGCACAACTGGGATGACCAGAAGAAGAAGAGGGTGAGAATGAATGTGACTTATGTAATGGCAATTCTGTTTGTCCTTCTCATTGTAGCATTCAATATCCTCAAGAATGATGCTGTAATCAACATGGTTTACCAGATTGCATCATACACTTATGGTCCGCTTTTGGGATTGTTCATGTTGGGCATCCTGACTAAAGCAAAAATCAACGACAAAGTTGTTCCTTACGTTTGTGTTGCAGCACCTGTAATCTGTTATTTGATTGAGAATTTTGTATTCAGTTTCGGATTCTCGCTAATTGCAGTCTGTGCAGCAATCACATTCTTCGGTCTGTTGATTTTCAGAAAGAAATAGTTTTTCACCCTCTTTTTCGCTCTTAGAGACATGAGTCTGTTTGAACTTTTGATTCTTGCAATCAGTTTGTGTTTCGACACATTTGCAGTCTCTTTGGGCGGAGGTATGGGATTAAAGAACAATAAATTCTCAAAGAAGGCCTTCATTATGGCCTTCTTTGGTTTTTTTCAGGCCTCGCTTCTCTTTGCCGGTTGGGCTGCAGGTGCCCTTTTTGCACCTTATATCATCAGATGGGACCATTGGATTGCATTCGTTATTCTTGCTTATATAGGCGGAAAAATGATAATTGAGAATATTGGTGTCAAAGAGTCAAAAGAGGAGACCCCAACCCAGGTAAACCTTGAAAGTTTCAGGACTCTCTCAATTCTTGCCATTGCAACAAGCATTGATGCGGTTGCTGTTGGTGTAAGTCTGGCTTTTGTAGACCTTTCACTTATGCGTGTACTCTTTGTTACGCTTTTTACCTTTATTTTTACAGCCCTTGCTTCACTCGTAGGTATGGAGAGCGGGCGCAAGATAGGGGCCAGGATTGGCAAGAAGGCTACCATATTGGGAGGTGTCATTTTGTTTCTTATTGGTCTGAAAATCCTCATTGAGCATCTCTTTTTATAGCAAGGTCAATTTCTCCATTTGCATCTGTTCAAATTGCTAAATAACCCCATTGGGGTGGCATCGTGTTGCTTTAATTTGCACAAATTTGTAATTCATAAGTAACTATCGGGAGAAAAAAATTATTATATTTGCAAGGATATGTGCACTTTGTCCAGGTTATAAAGTGTTAGTTAGGAACTTATTAAGGTAGAACGGGTATGATTGAGATTTTCTACAAGTCTAAAGGACAGGTTCTTCCATCAAATGAGATGGCTTTGTTGAACGATTTGGGTTGGGACGATGTTCTTTGGATTGACCTGTTTGAACCTACAGGTGAGGAGAAACGCTCGGTAGAGGAGTTCCTTGAGACAACATTGCAGAGCAGGGCCCAGGCTGAGGAGATTGAGAGTTCATCACGTTATTCAGAGACTGAAACAACAATCTTTGCCAATACCAACTTCCTTATCCCAGGTCCCGATGACTATTCGATGGAGACCGTCTCTTTCATCATTTCTGAAAGTATTCTTGTAACTATACGTCAGGTTCCTTTGCGTACATTTACCGACATGCAGCGCAGGGTGCAACTCGCATCAAAACTCTATCCTACAGGCTATCACATTCTTGTAGCCATTCTTGAGAACAGGATTGACCTTGATGCAGATATGATTGAGTTGATGAGCAAGGAGATTGCCCAGTTCAGCAAACGTGTAAGTGTGGGCGAGAATGTGAATGAGGAGTTCCTTTTGGATATCAACCAGTTGCAGGAAAATACAATGCTCGTGCGTGAGAACGTGATTGACAAGCAGCGTATGATTTCTGCAATCCTCAAGAGTGACAAGTTCCCGAGGGATGTGCATACAAAACTTACGGTTGTGCTCAAGGATATTTCATCACTCTTGAACCACACCAATTTCAGTTTCGAAAGATTGGAGTATCTTCAGAACACTGTTCTGGGTCTTATCAACCTTGACCAGAACAAGATCATGAAGATTCTTACCTTTGTTTCGTTGCTTTTCATGCCACCTACACTAATTTCTGGTATCTTCGGTATGAATGTCAACTTGCCGCTTTTGGGAAATATGTCCGATTTCTTCATTGTACTCGGTGTCATGCTTGTATCAGTTCTTGTGGCCTCGTTCCTTTTCAGAAAGAGAAAGATGCTGTAGAGATATTTAAAGTCCTTTATTTCTAAAGATTCACTTGATATTGGATTTGAAGTGATAAAGGGCTTTGTTTTATACCATAGGGGTATGCCTCATCCGTTTAGAACGTAGAGTGTCTGGATTCTTGAGAGAGAATCATTACACGATGTGAAACGCCCCTTCTCTTTTTTTTAATTATCTATTGAGATTCTTGGTTCTTGAGTTTCTCTTCGGCTAACCTGAGCAGATTCAGTTCCCTGTTCAACCATTTCTTGGGATCTGATCGTCTGATCTCTGCCATTTTGCTTATTATATCTTCTGGCAATCTTATTGCCATGTATATCTCGTCAGGTCCCTCTCCTTGACTTAAATAAACTTTCTTGAGTTGCTTGTCCATTATTTTCTTTGGTTATAAAAGATAATATTAAATAATTTGTAGCGCGTATTTTGGTTTTAGAAAGTATGCAAAGTTAGCATTAGATTATACTTTTTGGATTCTAAATGAAATAAATTTCAAACTTAAATTCCTTTATGATCATTTGCTTTAAAATTTAATTTGCTAACTTTGTGTCTGAATGAGTTTTGTGTTATCAATGCGAATGGGACTGTAGAGGTCTACTGTATTGAGTCAATCTGAAACTATTTATCTCAATCCTGATGTTCAACGTCAGCGGGATTGGTCCGCTGTTTGATTATCCGGATTGAGAATTTTTTACCTATAGTATAGGTCTTGGTTTTGCACATTTGTTGCCTTTTATGTCTATCATTTTTAATGATATAAGGAAGATGATATGTAGATTTGAGTAATTTTATTTTCTTTGTAGGCGGATTATTGAGCGTATTGCAGAGGAGCAGTGCCATTCTGCATGCCGAAAGGTTCAGGATTGATGTCCATACTACCACCTGATGCGCTCATTTCTCCGTACTGGTCATTCTCTTGCGTAGGAAGGAGGTCCGGCAGACCATTATGGTTTTCAGTTAAGTGCACGTCAGAACTGTTGGTGAATGACTTTAATAATTAATCGCGCTTCAGCGTTAAGCAACTTTCACCGCTTTAATGGGAGTTTGTGGCTTAGAGGCATCAGTTGCGGTATCTGATAGAATCGGTTCGCTCAATTCTGCGATTGTTTTATTTTCCCGCCAGGAAACAAATGAAAATGTGCAGTAAATCAGAAACATTTATTACTGCCATCAAGTCCTCTTTTGATGGTACAATACTGTCATTGATTGATGTTGTGTGATAGCCATTCAGTCCGTTGCTTGGCAGCAGGTCATAAGCAGGAGCAAAGTGCCAATCCCCGTCTTTGCATATAAAAGCAAAGTTTTTGGCTGTAATATCACTTATTTTTTCCTGTTCACAATCTTGTTGTACAGCAGCAGTCCTACGATGCTCAATACTCCAATGCCGCTGAAGATGAGCCATAGGAGTTGTGGCTGGTTCATCTGCTCAACTATTTTCTGGTAAAGGCTTGCTCCAAGGAATGAACCGATTGAACTTCCGATTACGCCATAAAGGAAGGAGTATCCCATATATAGAGCCTTTTTGTCGGGAGGGGCAATAATACCAATATATGAGAGGAATTTTGGATGTGTGGTCATCTCTCCAAGTGTGAAGATGATGAGTCCTGCAATGAAGATCCAAGGAGTGCTTCCGAGGCTCAAAATGAACATTCCAAGAGTTCCGCAGCCTATACCCATAATCATTGTCGGTAGGGCAGGCCATTTCTGTACAAGTTTTGACACTATAAGTTGAAGGCAGATGATTACACCAGCATTAATTACTGTAACGTGCTCTGTATCAAATTTCCAACTTGGGTCTGCGACAAAAATAGAGAGGAAGGAGTTTACCGCATCATTTACAGGAGTCATGTCGACATGCTCTTTAAGATACCAAAGAACAGTACCGTACATCTGGAAATAGAGAATCCAGAAGCCTGAATACAAGAATATCAGAACAATGAACTTTACATCCTTAAGCACCTCCACAATTCCTACAAAGAGTTTTTTGAGGCTTTGTCCCACAGATTCGCCGCCAAGTTTTTTCTGAAGTTCAAGGTTGGCTTTTGGCTCCCTGTATATGAATGTGTTTATAAACATGAGTATGCAGCCTACAGCCGCAGCCATATAGAAAATGTAGTGGTATCCTTGTGCTTTCAGCATAGGAACAAGGATAAGCGGTACAAGGAATGCTCCAAGGTTAATTGACCAGTAGAATATTCCAAAACCAAGAGTTGAGTTCTCTTCTGTGGTAGATTTTGCAATTGTGCCTGATATTACAGGTTTGAAGAAGCCGGCGCCAACGGCCATAAGAAGAAGTGATGCAAATACCGGTATGTATGATTCTGTGATTGCTGTAAGAAAATAGCCTCCTGTTATGCAGGTAAATGCAAAGAACAGGATTCTTCTGTATCCGAAGCGGTCTGCGATACCTCCTGCTATAATGGGAAGGAAATAGAGCAGGGGTTGTATTGTACCCATAATGGTTCCTGCCTGTGCTTTGGAGAAGCCTAATCCGCCCTCGTCGCCGCTGATTACAAGATATACAGAAAGGACAGACAATACTCCATAGTATGCTCCCCTCTCAAAAAATTCCATGATTATTGCAACCCAAAAGTTGCGCTCAAAACCTTTGTTGTCTTTCATTCCGTTAAATTTAGATTTGTAAAATTGTCTTCCCGACGGTATTGGCGGATACTCTCACTTCACTTTTGCAATTTCTTGAAATGCTGTTTTTTATATCCAGTTGTCGGGAATGCAAAGATATGTATAAAATTGGAATAAAATATATTGAAAATATTTGGATAACTGCTCAATAATCACTACTTTCGCGCACTCAAAATTTTTGAGTCTATAAATAATGTTTAACCCACTTATTTTTAACAATTTAAACAATGAGTAAAGAAAATCAGATTATTGACGCAGAGGAGCCAGTAGTTGCTTCAGTGCGCAAAGAAGAGTCAATGGAGGCTTTTGTAGAGGAGACTCCTGCGATTGTAGACGCAACTAAAAAACGTAAAAGCAATGCATCTGTTGCTGTTGACAAGTTCGACTGGGATGCTTTTGAGAGCGGTACTGAGTACGGTGTATCAAGAGAGGAGGTTGAGCAGCAGTATAGCCAGACTCTTTCTACAGTTATAGAGAATGAGGTTGTTGAGGGTACAGTAGTTGCCATCAGCAAGAGAGAGGTTTTGGTTAACATCGGTTACAAGAGCGAGGGTATCATTGCAATTAGCGAGTTCAGATATAACCCAGAGTTGGCAGTAGGCGACAAAGTAGAGGTATACGTTGAGAATGCTGAGGACAAAAAAGGCCAACTTATCCTTTCACACAAAAAAGCACGTTCATTCCGCTCATGGGATAGAGTTAATGAGGCATTTGACAAAGATGAGATCGTTAAGGGTTACATCAAGTGCCGCACTAAGGGTGGTATGATCGTAGACGTATTTGGAATTGAGGCGTTCTTGCCTGGTTCACAAATCGACGTTAAACCTATCCGTGACTACGATATCTTTGTCAACAAGACAATGGAGTTCAAGATTGTTAAGATCAACCATGAGTTCCGTAACGTTGTTGTATCACACAAAGCACTTATCGAGGCAGAACTTGAGGCTCAGAAAGCAGACATTATCGGCAAACTTGAGAAGGGTCAGGTTCTTGAGGGTACAGTTAAGAACATCACTTCATACGGTGTGTTCATTGATCTTGGCGGTGTTGACGGCCTTATCCACATCACTGACTTGTCATGGGGCAGAATCAACCATCCAGAGGAGGTTGTTAAACTTGACGAGAAGATCAACGTTGTTATCCTTGACTTCGATGACACAAAGAAACGTATCGCTCTTGGTCTAAAACAACTTACTGCTCATCCTTGGGACAACTTGGATGCTAACTTGAACGTTGGTGACAAAGTTAAAGGTAAAGTAGTTGTTCTTGCTGACTACGGTGCATTCATCGAGATCCAGCCAGGTGTAGAGGGTCTTATCCACGTATCTGAGATGTCATGGTCTTCTCACTTGAGAAGCGCACAGGACTTCTTGAAAGTAGGTGACGAGGTAGAGGCTTGTATTCTTACCCTTGACAGAGAGGAGAGAAAGATGTCTCTTGGCATCAAACAATTGAAAGCAGATCCATGGGCTACTATCGTTGAGAAATATCCTGCAGGTTCAAAACACAATGCAATTGTAAGAAACTTCACTAACTTTGGCGTATTCGTTGAGTTGGAGGAGGGTGTTGACGGTTTAGTACACATCAGCGACCTTTCTTGGACCAAGAAGGTTAAACATCCTTCAGAGTTCACTTCAATCGGCGAGAACCTTGAGGTTGTAGTTCTTGAGATCGATCAGGAGAACAGAAGATTGAGCCTTGGTCACAAACAACTTGAGGAGAATCCTTGGGATGTATTTGAGACTATCTTCACTGTAGGTTCAGTTCACGAGGGTACTATCACTTCATTCAATGATAAGGGTGCTACTGTTGCCCTAGAGTATGGTATCGAGGGTTTTGCTCCTGCAAAAGCACTTGTTAAAGAGGACGGTACTACTGCTAAAGCAGAGGAGAAGTTGGAGTTCAAAGTAATTGAGTTCAACAAATCAAACAAGAAAATTGTTCTTTCTCACTCAAGAATTGCAGAGGATGTAAAGAAAGAGGCTGAGGTTAAAGAGAGCAAGGAGAAGGCTGCAGAGGTAGAGTCTACTCAGAAAGCAGTTAAGAAGATCAAAGCAAACATTGAGAAGACTACTCTTGGTGACATTGATGCTCTTGCTGCACTAAAAAGCGAAATGGAAAAATCTTCAAAATAATTGATGGAATTTTCTTTTATGACATTGGGGACGGCTTCGGCCCTCCCCACTGCCAATAGATACCCAAGCGCTCACATCCTTACGGTTCGTGAGCGTTTGTTTTTGATAGACTGCGGAGAGGGAGCCCAGATGCAGTTGAGAAAGGCAGGGGTATCAATTGCCAGAATAGACAATATTTTTATATCACATTTGCACGGAGACCATATTTTTGGCCTCTTCGGGCTTCTTTCCACATTGGCAATGATGGGAAGGAGTGCTCCTTTGTATGTATATGCACCATATAGGATGGAGGTTATACTTGAGTTTTTCAAGGAGCATTTTGGAGAGGGAATCAAATATGATATAATCCACAAACCTGTCAGATGCCAGGAACCAAGGATGATTCTTGATATGAATAATCTTGAGGTGTACGCTTTTCCATTGCAGCATAGGGGAGAGACTTACGGATATCTCTTCAAGGAGAAGTTGCCGCAAAGAAATATCCACAAACATCTGATTGAGCCATATAAATTGGGGCTCTATGAGATTGCGCGCCTCAAGGAGGGGGAGAATGTTACACGAACAGTATCAGAAGGCGGCATTGAGTATCAACAGGTGCTTGAATCGGAGGAATTTACCTATTTGCCTTATCAGCCAAGGTCTTTTGCCTATTGTTCCGATACAGCCCCTTTTGATGAACTGGCAGATTGGGTCAAGGGTGCAGACCTTCTTTATCATGAGGCGACGTATGGTTCGGAATTGAAGGAAATGGCAACCAAAACCTTCCATTCAACTGCAGAGGATGCGGCAAGGTGTGCAAAGGAGGCGGCTGTCGGGAAGTTGGTTATAGGTCACTATTCCTCAAGATACAAAAGCATTGATTCACTTGTAGATCAGGCAAAGGAGATCTTTGCTGATACTTTTCCTGCAAAAGAGGGCACCAAATTTGATATACCACTTAAAAAATCAAACATATAGTAACCTTGACGGTTATTATGTTGTGGATATATGTTGTACAAAAGATTTTGATATGAGTAAAATTGTTGATTCAATGATCATCTGTTCCAAAAAGTTCTCAAACTCTCTTATAGCCCTTATTTTGGGGTTTCTTTCAGTTGTTTTGCCCAATTCTCTCCATGCACAATACACCATTGTGGACCAGAAGGAGCAGGAGTTGGAGGAGGCTGTAGCGAAAGTGGGGCATACCCTCCTGAACATAAACAAGTATTACCTTGATACAGTTAACTTCAAAGGTATTTCTGAAGAACTTGTAAAGTCAATCATCTCTAACCTTGATCCCCATTCGGCTTATATTTCGGCAGAGGATGTAAAGGCCATGAACGAGCCACTTGAGGGTAATTTTGACGGTATCGGCGTTGAGTTTGCCCTTATAAATGACACTCTTTCAATCCAGGCAACTGTTCCAGGCGGACCAAGTGAAAAGGTAGGAATAAAGGCGGGAGACAAGATTGTAAAGGTTGACGGTGAGACAATTTCAGGCACAGGGCTTACAATTGAAAGGGTGCACAAATATTTGCGTGGACCAAAAGGAACAAAGGTTACAGTCGGTGTAGCAAGAAAGGGAGAGCCTGCACTTATAGATTTTGTAATTACAAGGGACAAGATTCCTTTGAACAGTGTTGATGCCTCTTATGAGATTGCTCCAGGCATACTATATATCAAGTTGAGCAGGTTTGCGGCAACATCCTATCAGGAGATAATGAAATTTGTGCTCTCACATCAGGGGCCAAGAAAAGGCATCATTTTGGATTTGAGAGGCAATGGTGGCGGTTATCTGCTTGCTGCGCTCCAGATTGCAAATGAGTTTTTGGACAGGGGACAATTGATGCTCTATACAGAGGGACGTACTGTAAGGAGAATGAGCGAGTATGCCAATGGTAGAGGATTGCTTACTGATATCCCTGTTGCGGTACTTATAGATGAGAATTCGGCTTCTGCAAGTGAAATTGTTTCAGGTGCTATCCAGGATTGGGACAGAGGTACTGTAATTGGCCGCAGATCCTTTGGAAAGGGGCTTGTGCAGCAGCAGTTTGACCTTTTTGACGGATCGCAGTTGAGACTTACCGTTGCGCGTTACCACACACCAAGTGGAAGGGTAATCCAGTCTCCTTACCAGCAGGGCAAAGCGGAGGAGTACTACAAGGCCTTCTACGACAGGTATTCTAAAGGAGAAACTTTCAGCAAAGATAGTATTCATTTTCCTGATTCATTGAAATTCAAGACTTTGAAACTCGGTCGTACAGTCTATGGTGGAGGAGGAATTATGCCTGACATATTTATTCCGGCCGACACGAGCCACTATACTCCTTTCTTTGGAGAGATAGTGCGTAAGGGGCTTCTTGCAGACTTTGTGAACAGTTATGTAGATACTCATAGGGAGCAGTTGCAGAAGAGATACAAGACTCCTGCACAATTCATCGCATCATTTGAAGTTACGCCAAAATTATTTGGAGAGTTCCTTGCACTTTGCAAAAGCAAAGGTGTTGACCCTGCAAAAACATACGGCGATGCTTCCAACACTACATCATCCAATAACGGTGATAGTGGAACAGATGTTCAGGCAACACTCACTTCTGAGCGGGTTTTGGCCACTTCAGGACCGGAACTGAAAAAATACATCAAGGCATATATACTTCGCAATATCTTTGATTTCAATGAGTATATAAGATTTCTCAATTCAGACGATATTGAAGTACAAAAGGCTCTGGAGATTGTCAGCAAACCTCAGAGCCTGTAAAAATATAATTCTAAGCAAATTAAAGCCATAAGGCTATAAATGGCACTGCTCTCTATAGAAAATTCTTGAGAGCCTGGGCAAGTTGGTCGGGGCAGGAGGTGCTCTTCTGCCCGCACCTTATTCCTTCCAGCCTTTTGATTGCCTCTTCTACCTTCATACCCTTTATAAGCGCACCAATTCCTTGTGTATTTCCGCTGCAACCCATGAAATAGGCAACATTACGGATTGTTTTTGTGGCATCAACTTCAATTTTGATCACTCTTGAACATACCCCTACATTTATTTCTCTTCTTCCCGATGGTTGCAAATGAGTTTTATGCTCTACCATCCTCCTCAATAAGTTTCAGCAGCACATCAATTGCCTTCTCTTGTGGAACAGATCTGTAAACCGGCTCTTTACCCCTGTAAATTGCAACTTTACCGGCACCCTCGCCCACATATCCGTAGTCGGCATCGGCCATTTCTCCGGGACCGTTGACTATGCACCCCATAACGGCAATCCGCAGCCCCTTCAGGTGGCTTGTCTTCTCTTTTACTTTATTGAATGTCTCTTCAAGATTATAGAGCGTTCTGCCGCACCCTGGGCAGGCTATATATTCAGGTTTGGTAAACTTGCGCCTTGCTGCCTGCATCAGGTTATCCTTGAACTCAGCAATCTTCTCTTGAGAACACAAGATGAATCCGGCAGCAGATTCCCCACATTCTGCAACTTTACAGGTAACGTTAAAGTCATCTATCTTTTTATCAAGCAGAAGCGGTCCAAAGAGGCACGATGCCTTTATTATGAAACTGTTCCACTCTTTTTCTTTAAAATGGTACTCAGGAACTTTTGAGCCTGCTTCAAGTTGCGCATTTACTGTTTTTATTGCTTCCCAATACTCTCCTTCAGCCTCAACTCCGTTACTTTCCTTCTGTGATGAAATTCCCTTTTTGCCAAAGTAATCGGCTATAGTCTGTGCTGCAGGTATTTCATTTACAGGATTTTCTGTAAGTGAAACCCTTATTGTGTCGCCAATTCCGTCTGCAAGCAGCGCACCTATTCCTACCGCAGACTTGATCCGGCCCATATCGCCGTTGCCCGCTTCGGTTACTCCCAAGTGAACAGGAAACGGCATTCCAAGCCGGTCCATCTCCTCTTTAAGCAATCTGTATGCTGTAACCATTACTATTGTATTGCTGGCCTTGAGGGAGATTACAACATTGTAGAACTCATTTGCCGCACACATTTTCAGCCACTCCATTGCTGCCTCTTTCATTCCCAGTGGGGTATCGCCATAAAGATTTACTATACGTTCTCCAAGTGAGCCATGGTTCAAACCAATCCTTACTGCTGTTCCGTTTGCCTTGCATACCTCAATGAATTTTGCAAACTGGCTCTCTGCAACCGAGTGTTCCTTCGCAAAGTTGCCCGGATTTATCCTTACTTTGTCGGCAACTGAAGCAACAGCAATAGCCACATCTGAACTGAAGTGTACATCTGCAACCAAAGGCGTATTGTATCCCATTGCGGTCAGCCTTCGTTTGATCTCTCCAAGGGCCTCAACCTCCTTCATGCCCTGGGTTGTAAGCCTTATCATCTCTGCACCTGCTTTTATCATTGCAATGCATTGCTCTACCGATTTCTCTATATCTTGAGTGTGGGTATTGCACATTGTCTGCACAACAATGGGTGCTGTACCTCCAATAGTCAAATCCTTTACCTTAACCTCTATGCTCTTCATCTTTACAATTCGTATCAATTTTTATTTATATCAATTTGTTCCGACAGTTTTATGCCTCATTGCAATATCCAGCCATTTATCTGCCAAGCCTGAAGAAGACTCCGAAACTTATCAGCAACTGGTTGGAGTGAGTATATGTCCAAGCATCTTCAGAATATATTTTGGGATCTACAAAGTATGAGAGTGCATATTTGTAACTTGCTTCAATATGGAATTCCACAGGTTTGAGCACAAAGGCCAGTCCGCCGCTTCCCATAATTCCAACACCAAGTTTATTTGTGGTTTCAGGAATGCCACCTTCAAGGTCAGTTGAAAGAAGATAATAACCGTATGGTCCAAGTCCAACCATCACCCTCATCTTCCAGAAATCAACCCTGAACTGGGTAAGAAATGGTATTTGTACCGATTGGTAAATCTGGTCATGCTCCTCAAATTGATTTTTTGAAATTTCGTACAGATGGGTGTATCCGATCTCATTATATTCAATACCGGTCTGAATGCCAAAATAGGGCATACTCTTCCAGAGTGAATGGTAGTAGGTGTAGTAGAGTCCAAAATTCTTTGGAGTCCTGAAGCCCTTATGGTCAATATCCTGGCTGAAACTTACATTGGGCATTCCGTATCCGGCCTTGATTCCAATCAGGTGCTGGCTCAATACAGAACTGTCCTTGATCTTTATTGTTGCGTCGGCAAAGGAGTTCATGTCAAACTCCTTGTAAATATCAACCTTTTTTGTTGTATCAATTTTTGTTTGCGGCTCCTGTGCCGACAGGTGTATTGCTGCAGTAATCAGGAGTATGCCGGTCAATACTATTTTTTTCATTTAAGTTGCGTGTTTGCGGTTAATGGAGATAGTGCCTATTTGTTTGTGTCAAAGAGTTGCTGTACATCAATTGACTGGACCAGATCGGTCTTCTCTTCGAGCGTAATTACAGTCTGGCCGTCGGGAAGCGTATACAGACGCACCATTTCAGGTTGGCGTTTTTCAAGTACAGAGCCCGGGTCAAGCAGTTCGTTGCTGTTTTTGTCCTCTGTTATCCTTATAGAATATTTCCCTTTGTCAAGGTAAGGGAAGAGAAGTTCCGAATCTTTTGTAATGATGAATTTCCTGTAGACTCTGTCCCTTTTTTCGTTTACCAGTTCTACGATATATCTTGCATTTACATTGGTCAACTCAAGAGTGATAGAACATGCATTGTCTGAAGTAGGAAGAATTATCTTCTTTTCAAGTGAGTCATTTGTAAACTCATTTACATCCTTGAAGATCTTTTCAGGAATTTTCAGGATATAGTCATTGCCCACAGCAAAAGGCACTTCAGGCTTTAGAACATAACGGCATATATTCATGCTGTCCTGTATAACAGTAAACTTTTCTTGCGTCTTTACCCCTTTAGGTGTACTGGAAACAAGTGATATGGTATCAAACCTGGCCTCCATAAGCGGCTCCTTGAACTCAAATACATAACCCTCCTGTTCAATCATCTTAGGCTCTGCTTTCAATTCAAAATGCAGCAGGTCTTTCCTAATTATTCTGCCGTTCCTGTCTTTTTGCGGCTCCTTGTCATCCTTGCTTTCAATAGGAGGGGTGAACTTGAGTTCCTCATCTGTAGGAACATTTTTGCCAAGCGAGTCGGTCTTGTGGTACCTTATCTTGAGAGTAAGTGTGTCACGCTCCTTTATTTTGGCATTAATCCAGAATACAAGGCTGTCATTGGTCATGTTGAACTGTTTGAGTATCTGGTCTTCACCAATACCTGATATCTCAAATTTCTCAATTACTGCATCTTGGGCATTGAATTTTATGTATGCGCCCTTCTTGCTGAACATCTTGTAATTTGAGATATATTGCAGTGTTGTACGCTCCTTGAACATATATATTGTGTATTCGCTCGGTCTTGCAAGGCAGGCTACGGTATCTTTCATACTGTACATGCCAAGTTCAGGTAATCCCGGGTGCATTACAACTTTTGGAGTTACAAGTGTATCAATGAATCCCACAAACTCTGTTCCCTGGTCATATTTATGGTTTGAAACATCATCTGTGAATGCATAAACGGCGTATGGAACAGGTTTGAGGTTCCTTACGCAGAAATAGCCCCAATCATCACTCCTTGTTATTGCGCTTGGCAATGTATTCATCATACAGGAGTCTGTGGGCACTTCATAAAGGGCTACCGAGACACCTTTCATTGGAAGGAGCGAGGCATTGTCGAGAATGGTGCCGCTAATGAGCATTGAGTCGATGTGGCTGCCGGTAGAGAAACTGAATACATAATTCTCAATAGGGTTTCCCTCATTGTTGTCGGCAAGGGCTGGTCCAAAATTGAGGGCATAGGTCCTGTTGCTGTCAAGGTCTTCAGGAAATGTTACCACAACGCTTTTGCCTTTGATCTTCGTCTTTGGAGCCTTCTGCTGTGGAGGCGAGAGAAAAATGTTCTTGTTTGCCTCCTTGAGTTGCACATATTCATTGAATGTCAGTACAATTTGAGTCTTTACAACAGGAACGTCAGTTGCATTTGTATCGGGAATGGTTGCCAAAATCACCGGGGGAATGGAGTCCCTTGGTCCACCGGTTGGCGCACCACTGGTATTGGCGCAGGATGATGTATGCAGACAGTAGGCTGCTACAAGTGCAAATGCCGCAAAATTTGCGAGATATCTCTTAATCATCAATACTCTTTTCATTACAGTCTTAGGTTCTCTTTACTCTTTAATGTCTACTCTGTTTACGCTTTCAACGCCCTTTGTCTCAAGAATCCTCTTCATTATTCCGTTAAGGTCTTCAGTGTTGTGGACGTATAGGTCTATGTAACCTTCAAAGACCCCGTCGTGGGTTTCAAAATGTATTTTCCTTATATTTACGCTGAGTACGAGCGTAAGGTATTTGGTTATGTCGTTTACAATTCCTATTCTGTCAATACCCTTGATCTCAATGCGTGCAAGGAATGAGAGAATAGTGTGCTTTGTCCATTTGGCATTTACAATCTTGCCACCCTGCCATGATGCAAGGGATATTGCTTTTGGACAAACCTTCTTGTGTATTACAACCTCGTCGTTTTCATCAAGGAACCCGATGATCGGATCGCCGGGGATTGGGTT
Source organism: Bacteroidales bacterium (assembly GCA_015060245.1). Classification (GTDB taxonomy): domain Bacteria; phylum Bacteroidota; class Bacteroidia; order Bacteroidales; family UBA932; genus Egerieousia. The sequence goes on from SUYU01000008.1 coordinate 44,168, forward strand.
GCAGCACTCTGCCACCTTGTATGAAAGGGTACTGTCAAGGGGATTCTCCTGCAGAAGATAATCCTTTTTCTTGTCAATCTTTCTCTCAGGGCCGGCGGACCGCTTCTCTGATGAGGAGTCTTCTGCCTGATCATTATCCTTGTTTGAGTTTCCGAAGAAGAATTGCAGGTTCCAGTATTTTACAAATTTGTTCTCGGTGTTCTTCTTGAGAATCTTTTCAAGGTCACTCAAATCAATAAGGCCGGCTCCAATCTTTGTGTAGAGTTCATCCTTGTTATTGAGGTTGTATGCAAGCAACAACTTCTTGAAGACTCTTGTTTGTGGAGTCACTCCAAGATTGGCAAGGGCGTTGTCAAGAATAATCTGTCCCTCCTTGATGGTATTCTTTATATCAGCCTTGAGCGAGTCATAGATAATGTTTTTGGCTTTTGATGTTGTTACAAAATCAAGCCACTCCCTCTTTGGCTTCTGGGTTTCGGCGGTAATGATCTCAACCTGGTCTCCATTGCGCAGTTTCTGTGAAAGGGGAACAAGTTTGAGGTTCACTTTTGCAGCAATGGCCCTGCTGCCTACAGCGGTATGTATGTAAAAGGCAAAATCAAGGGCTGTGGAGCCTTTGGGCAGTTTTTTTGACTCTCCTTTTGGAGTAAATACATATATCTCGGCCGAGAGCAGGCCTGTATGGAATTTGTCAAGGAACTCGAGTGCACTCACATCGGGGTTCTCAAGTACCTCACGCACCATGTTCAGCCAATTGTCAAGTTCATTTTCATTGCTCTTTGTAACCCCTTTGTAACTCCAATGTGCGGCGAGTCCGCGCTCGGCAATCTCATCCATTCTGCGTGAACGGATCTGCACCTCCATCCAGGTGCCCACATTGCTCATCAGAGTACAATGGAGTGCCTCATATCCGTTTGATTTTGGCCTTCCGACCCAATCCCGGAGCCTGTCGGGTTTGGATATGTAGTTGGCTGAAATGAGCGAGAAGATATCGTAGCACTGCTGCCTCTCTGTTATGTCGGGTTTAGGCTCAAAGATAATCCTGATTGCAAAAAGGTCGTATATCTGATCAAACGATACCCCTTTGTTTATCATTTTACGCCAGATGGAATAGGGGGTCTTGGTCCTTTTGGTAATTCTGAAGTTGTAGCCCTCATGTTTGAGTATTGCCTCAATGGGCTCTATGAATTTGTCAATATCACCCTCCTTATTCTGGCTGTATATTGCTATTTTCTTGGTAATCTGATTGTACTCTTCAGGTTGTCTGTATTTGAGCCAGATGTTCTCCATCTCCGACTTTATACTGTAGAGACCGAGCCTGTGGGCAAGAGGAATGAAGATATACATGGTCTCGCTGAGGATCTTGTCCTTTTTGCGCTCGGGCATGGCTGCAATGGTCCTGAGGTTATGGAGCCTGTCAGCGAGTTTTATCAGAACAACCCTTACATCATCATTCAATGTGAGAAGAATTCGTTTGAAGTTCTCTGCCTGGAGCGATTTCTCCTCATTCTCGCTCATCTGGGCAAAAGATACGGCCTCCCCTTTGTTGTGGCTGCCGTCCATTGCCGACTTTATCTTTGTGAGACCATCTACAAGTGAGGCAATCTTCTCGCCAAAGAGCCTTGATATATCTTCTGTTGTATATTCGGTATCTTCAACTATGTCATGCAGAAGTGCTGTGACAATGGATTTGTAGCCCAGACCAATCTCCTGGACAACAATTCTTGCCACCGAAATAGGGTGGATTATATAGGGCTCACCGGAGCGTCTGCGCACTCCTTTATGGGCTTCATTGGCAAACTCAAAGGCTCTTATCACCTCCTCATACTCCTCGTCATTGGCGCACCTTTTTCTGCTTGCAGCCCTCAAGGCCTCAAACTCACTCGCAATAAGTTTATTGTCTTCCTCTGTAAATGTCATGTAAATACTCCCAACCTCTTTTCTATTCTCTGTTCTCAAATATGTGTCATAATGATTGACGGTACTCTCTTTTCCCAAAAATTATCATTACGTCTTTAAAAGTCTGTCGTGCCACAATCAGAAGAGCAGGTCTCTCTGGCTCTTCTTGATTGCCTCCAATTTTGCAATTACCTGCTGTTTCTGGCCGCTTTCAGACATCTGGTCAAGTTCCTTTTGGATAAGCCTGTAACCGGCCTCTTTTGTCTCTGGACTCGAATAATCCTCCAAATACTCTGCCAATGTAAGCATTGCATTAGGTGTGCAGAAACGTTTGATGAATCCAGGAATGGCAAACTCCATAAAGTGTTCTCCGGTTCTTCCAACCCTGTAGCACGATGTGCAGAAACTTGGAATGAACTCCCTCTCAAGGAGCCACCTGATTACCTCATCCAACTCCCTGGTATCTCCAATCTGGAATTGCTCCTTGTTAAGTTCCTGCTCCTTGTTTTTATCTTTCTGATAACCGCCAATCTCAAGTTTTGTTCCTGCATCTATCTGAGAAACACCAAATTCAATCACATCATCCCTTATCTCCTTGCTTTCGCGGGCAGTCATAATGAGTCCAGTGTAAGGAACGGCCAGCCTCAATATTGCTACAAGTTGCTTGAACTGCTCATCTGTAACTCTGTATGGAAGATCCATATCAAGATCCTGTGCCGGTTGTATTCTTGGGAAACTTATGGTGTGCGGACCTACACCATGGCTCTTCTGCAGGTGAAGTGCGTGTGATACAAGTCCCAGAACTTCAAATCTCCAGTCATAGAGTCCAAAAAGCGCTCCTATGCCCATATCATCAATACCCGCCTCAAAGGCCCTGTCCATTGCATTCAGACGCCACATGTAATCACCTTTTACTGTATTTGCCGGGTGGTATTTGGCGTAGGTCTCCTTATGGTATGTCTCCTGAAATACCTGGAATGTTCCTATTCCGGCCTCTTTTACGATTTTATAGCCTGCAACATCAAGTGGCGCAGCATTTATGTTTACTCTTCTGATCTCGCCATTTCCCTTTTTTGTTGCATAACAGGTCCTTACACAATCTGCAATAAATTCGGGCGAGTATTGCGGAGCCTCTCCAAAGACAAGAATGAGTCTTTTATGTCCTTCATCCTCAAGGTTATATATCTCCTTTATAAGTTCATCTTTGCCCAATGTCTTTCTTATTGTGCCCTTTGCGCTACTTTTGAATCCGCAATATTTGCAGTTGTTTATACAGTAGTTGCCCACGTACAATGGTGCAAAGAGTACAATCCTGTTGCCATAAACTGCCCTTTTAAGGCTTCTGGCTGCCTCATACAGTTCCTCAAGGCCCTCTTTTGAGGTAATAGCAAGAAGTGATGCCGTCTCTTCAACTGAAAGCGGCTGCTTGCCAAGTGCTTTCTTGAAGATTTCACGGTTTCTCACCATATCCTCTTTGGTATTCTCGATGAGTGAGTGCAGGTATTTGTCATCTATGAAATCTACTGCATTCTTGCTCAAACTCATATCCATATTCATCAATTTGCTCATCTTCTCCTTGTCCATAGTCATTTTCTTTTTCTCATATCTTCAGTAATGAAGTGTAAAACTTCCTATCTGTGCCTTATTTGCTTTCAATCCTTTTTTGCACTGTTGCCATGATTCCGACAATACATGAAGCAGGATGCTATTTGTCGGGATATAACTGCTTGATTTGTTTTGGCATTTCCGACGGCGGTGTCTCTGCATATTGGTAGGCATGCGAAATCTCTGCTCCAATAAGAATTATTACCCAACTTATATTCATCCATATCAAAAAGAGCGGCACTGCGGCAAATGCACCGTATACAGCATTTATTCTTGATACCAGAATCTGGGTCTCCATGTAGAGATACTGCATTATTACAAAGGCTGTTGCCGAAATTACAGCAGCATTGAATGCTGCAGAAAACCTCACTTTTACATTTGGAATGTATTTGTACATGGCTGTAAACATGAGCAGAATTATTCCAAAAAAGAGAAGCCACTGCATTAAAATTCCCAGTTCCTCAAAGTGCCACATTCCAAGAATGCTTTTCATCTGGTTTGTAAATACCGAGTAGACCGAGAGGAATATGAGTATCATGAAGGGGGCTGTAACAAGAATGCCAAAATAGTAAAGGAATCTCTTTGCTATTGATCTTCCACGCTCAACATTCCATATCTCGTTGAAGCACTTTTCTATGTTGAGAATCATCCATATTACAATCCACACAAAGAAGAGGGCACTTATAACTCCAAAAATATCCTTTTGGCCGCTCTGTATGATATTGTCGGCAAATTGGAGAATCCAGTTGAGCACCTCCTGGTTCCCGGCAAAATTCTCATAAAGCAACTCCCTCAATGTTTGTGAAAAACCTATTCCTCCGGTAACTGCAAGCGCAACCGCAGCAAAGGGCACAACGCTCATTGCTGCAAAAAAACTCAATGATACTGCATATAGTCCGAGCCGGTCATTGCCAGATTTCTTTATGGTTATTATGGCAACTTTCAAATACCTGAGCGCACGTTTCTTTGCCTTGCTGAAATCGTCAAGGTCAAGATGCCACAGGTCATTCGTTATGAACTTTACCAGCCAGCGGTACAAATCCCGTATCTCTTCAAAGAGGTCGCGCATATCAATTTTATACTCTCTATTTGTTCAGTTTTGCCATGAATTTCTCAGCATCAACAATATAACGCGTATGTGTACCCTTTCCGATCTCACCCTTTTCATCGTATGCGGCTACATCAAACTTGACCCAGTTGCCGTTTATTTCAGTGATTGTGGCGTCTGCCCATACTTTTGCTCCTGGAAGGCATGCCCTCAAGTGCTGAACATTAATTTCAGTGCCCACACTTGCTGCTCCATATTTCTCCAGCAGACTAAAAGCACTGCACTCCATAAGCGCAATCATGCCGGGTGTTGCAAATACATCAAGAGCGCCTGACTTGTAGGTGGCAGCAGTATCATTCTCTGTTACAATCATCTCTGCACGGTTCTGCAGCCCTGCTTTTATATCTTCACGTGTCATGTTATATCTATTTATTTTGTCCCGACAGGGGGGACCATAGGTAAAATTATTGTAGTTTTTCTATAATTGCAGCAGCAAGTTCTTCAGCCTGGGATTCTATCTTTTCAGGTGATGCACCACCGGTCATTTCCACTACAGGACCGCAAATTTCAAGTTTTGCCTCTTCTGCAAATTTCTTAAGGTCCTTGACACCCGCACCGTTCCAGGTTGATGAGCCGAACAGCGACCATATTTTGTTTTTTGGTTCGTTCAGGCTTATTTCATTGCACAAATGCTCCATCATCGGATGCATCTTTGTGTTGTATGCACATGTGCCGAGAACTACAGCCTTGTATTTCCATATCTCATTGAGTATGTACGAAACATGTGTTTTTGAGACATCAAATGTCCTCACTTCAATGCCCTTTTCGCCAAGGATATTTCCAATATGGTCTGCCATCTGCTCTGTGTTGCCGTACATTGATGCGTATGCAATTACAACTCCATTTGTCTCGGCTTCCTGTCTGCTCCATTTGTCATACAGCGCAATGACTTTTGCAGGATTGTTCCAAACAAGGCCATGTGACGGGCATATGCGTGCTATATCCAACCCTCCAAGTTTTGCCAAAGCCTTCTGTACCATATTGCTGTATTTGGCAACGATGTTTGAGTAGTATCTTCTCATTTCACTCAAATAGTGGGCCTCAAAATTTGCGTTTGTATCATATATGCCTCCGTCAAGTGCGCCGAAACCACCGAATGCATCGCAAGAGAAGAGAGTTCTGGTATTTTTTTCATATGTTACCATAGTCTCCGGCCAATGGACCCAGGGTGCTGTAAAGAATTGAAGCACAGACTCTCCCAATTTAATTTCATCTCCATCCTTAACAACTTCCCTGTTCTCTTCAGGAATGTTGTAGTAGTGTTGGAGAATTTTGAATGTCTGCATGTTACCCACAACTTTAACTCCAGGGAAGGCCTGCAACACACCCTCAATCATGCTTGCATGGTCCGGTTCAAGATGGTTTACAACCAAATAATCAAGTGGCTTTCCGCCCAATACTCTCCGTATTTTAGAGATATAGTTTGCTGCAACACCAAACTCAATGGTATCTATCAGAGCAGTTTTTTCATCATTGACCAAATAGGTGTTCAAAGAAACGCCATAAGGCAGTGGCCAATTGTTCTCAAATAGTTCTTTACGTCTGTCATTTTCGCCAACAAACCAGATATGGTCTGAAATTTTAATTTCTCTCATTTTGTAAATATATAATATTCAATCAATTATTAATTCAATTACCCATTGAGGGCAAAAATGGTGCCTTGCTCAACAAAGGGGCCTTATTTACGTAGTAAATAAATCGTGTAAAGATAACTAATCTTATAGAAACAGCAAAGAAAATGAATCTGTTTGCCAAATTTCTTTAATTGGCAAACGCTGCTTTGTTGATTTTGATTCTGGCGTATGTTCTGTTGTACGCAGATAAAGCAGGGGGCTTTGTAGAGGTTATAGGGGGTGGTGGAAAATCATGAATTTAACATCACTTGAAGTTCCTCTTCCGATATGACTGCAACTCCAAGTTTGGCCGCCTTCTGCATTTTGCTATCTCCACTCTTTTCTCCTGCTACAAGGTAGTCTGTTTTGCCGCTTACAGAACTGCCTATTTTGCCTCCATGCCGTTCAATTGTTATCTTGAGGTCCTCCCTTGAAATGGAGAAGGTGCCTGAAACAACAAAGGTCTTTCCTTTGAGTTTGTCAGACAGGAATTGGTTGCCGGTATCATTTATCTCCATTTGAAGTCCTGCATCCTTGAGTTGTGCAATCATTTCAAGGTGTTCAGGTTTTGAAAAATAGTCGAGGATAGAGTCTGCAAGTTTTTCGCCAATCTCTTCTACCTCGAGCAGTTCATCTTTTGTGGCTGCTGACAGTTTATCCATGCTTTTGAAGTATCCGGCCAGGTTTTTAGCAGTGGTTTCGCCCACATATCTGATGCCCAGTGCAAAAAGAACTCTCTCAAAGTTGTTCCCCCTGCTTGATTCAAGAGATGACAGGAAGTTGGCCACAGACTTCTCCTTCCAGTTGTCGAGAGTAAGCAACTGCTCTTTGGTAAGAAGATACAAATCACTCAAATTCTTTATCAAACCTCTGTTGTAGAGTTGTTCTATTGTTGCCTCTCCGGCATTGATGTTCATTGCCTTGCGGCTTATGAAGTGTATGAATTTGCCCTTGATCTGCATAGGGCATCCATCGGAGTTGGGACAGAATGATTTTGCCTCTTCAGCATCTTTGACAAGAGGTGTACCACAATCGGGGCATACAGTTGGAAATGCTGCTTTAGTTGCATTGGGTTGGCGTTTGCTTGAATCAACTCCTGTAATTTTGGGGATAATCTCACCTCCCTTGACAACGTATACGTAGTCATTGATGTGAATGTCAAGCAGATCCATCTGCTCAGAGTTGTGCAATGATGCCCTTTTTACAACTGTACCGCTAAGTTGCACCGGTTCAAGGTTTGCAACAGGAGTGATTGCTCCGGTGCGTCCGACCTGATAGTCAATAGAAACCAGTTTGGTCAGAGCCACTTCCGGCTTGAATTTGTAAGCGGTGGCCCAACGAGGTGATTTTGCCGTAAAACCAAGACTCTTCTGCAGTGACAGCCTGTTTACCTTTATCACTATTCCATCTGTTGCAAACGGCAGTTTTTTACGCTCAATATCCCAAAGTACAATGTATTTTATAACCTCATCAATACTTTCACACTCTTTTGAGAGGTCCGACACAGGAAGGCCCCACATACGTGCTGCTTCGAGTGCTTCGGTATGGGTCTTGAAATTCATGTCCGGAGCAATGACGTGGTAGAGTGTACATTCAAGTCCTCTTTCTGCTACAAGGTTGCTGTCCAGTAGTTTAAGTGAACCGGAAGCAGCATTGCGCGGATTGGCAAATGGAGTCTCTCCCTCACTTTCCCTTTGGCTGTTCAATCTCTCAAATGCCGCGTAAGGCATATATATTTCACCTCTTATTTCAAACTCATCAGGCCATTGTATCCACTCCTGGGCAGACAATTTCCCTCCATTTTCGTTTTGGAAAAGACCGATGTTGCAGTTGCGTTCAGAAAAAGCGGCGTATGATTCAAGTTCTTTGGGTATTGACGGAATATTAAGTACGTTCAGCGTAACGTCATCTCCTGAAGTTCCGTCGCCACGGGTGAGGGCTCTGAAGAGTTTGCCCCCTTTGTAGGTAAGGCAAATTGCTGTGCCGTCAAATTTTAGTTCGCAATTGTATGTGACCCCACCCGAATACTCATCCGATACCCCCTTCAGGATTCTCTCATTGAAAGCATAGAGTTCTTCCATATCGTAAGTGTTTCCAAGAGAGAGCATGGGATACTTGTGCCGGTATTGGACAAATGCTGCCTGTGGTGTGTTGGAAGAGGCTGCTGCAGATGCAATATTGTCGGGAAGAGTGGAATTTGCCTTTTGTGCGACACTCTTTTTTTGTGTCAAATTGTAATCAGAAAAGAGGTCACTGCCTACTTGCTGTGTAGGAGAATCGGCTACAGCAAACTCAGGAAAGAGTTTTTCAAGTTCCTGAAGTTCGTGCATGAGAATATCATACTCAAAATCTGTAATTACAGGATTGTTGAGCACGTAATAGTTGTAATTGTGCAATTTAAGTTCGTTGGAGAGCAGAATTATCCTCTTTTTTGCCTCTGATTTTTTCACAGCAGTAAAAATTATTAAACAAAAGTAGGCATTTTTTAATTATTTATGATAAATTTGCGCCCGAATTTAAAAGAGGTTTTTAAGATAATGAAACAATCAATTGTAATTCTAACAGGTGGTGGTCCAGCACCAGGAATGAATACTGTTGTAGGCAGTATTGCAAAGACATTTATTCAGAACGACTACAGGGTCCTAGGTCTTCATGGAGGTTATAAAGGCCTGTTTTCCAAAAATCCTAACTTCTGTGAGTTGGATTTTGTAACTGCAGACTGGATTTTCAACAGAGGTGGTTCATACTTGATGATGAGCCGTTACAAACCTACCAACGAAGATTTTGAGGTAAACTTCAACTTGGATTTCTTTAAAGACAACAATATCAAACTATTGGTAACAGTAGGTGGTGATGACACTGCTTCAACAGCAAACAGAATTGCAAAATTCCTTGAGGCAAAGAACTATCCTATTGCAAATATCCATGTTCCAAAGACTATCGATAATGACCTTCCTCTTCCACAGAATATCCCTACTTTCGGATACCATTCTGCCAAAGGCGAGGGTACAAAGATTGCTTCTACAATTTATGAAGACGCAAGAACAAGCGGCAACTGGTTTGTAGTATCTGCCATGGGCCGTTCAGCAGGTCACTTGGCTTTGGGTATCGGTGCCACTTGTCACTATCCTATGATTGTAATTCCTGAGATGTTCAACAAAACAAAGATTACTGCAGAGAAGATCATCAACATGGCAATTTCTGCAATCATCAAGAGAAAGATCATGGGAATCTCATACGGTGCAATCATGATTTCAGAGGGTGTATTCCACGAGTTGAGTCATGAGGAACTTGAGGCAAGCGGTGTTAAATTCACTTACGATGAGCATGGCCATCCTGAACTTGGTAAGGTGTCAAAGGCACAGTTGTTCAACGAGATGTTGGAGAATAAACTTAATGCATTGAAAATAAAGGTTAAATCTCGTCCGGTAGAGATCGGTTATGAGGTAAGGTGCGTTACTCCTTTTGCTTATGACCTTATGTACTGTTCTCAGTTGGGTATGGGTGTTTACAAACTCTTTACTGAAGGTACAACAGGATGTATGGTTTACGTTGATTTGAACGGTAATGTAAAATCATTGTACTTGAAGGATATGCAGGATCCTGAGACAGGCAAGATCCCGCCTCGTGGTGTAAATATCCATACAGATAAAGTGCAGCAGATTTTTGATTACTTGATGCATTATATTACTCCTGAGGATTATGAGGCTGCTAAACAATATGTGGCTAATCCTGAGGATTATGACTTCAAGAAGATACTTAACTGGTAAATTGGTTCTTGCCTGAATCAACCGGTTCAGTGCAATTACTGGAGCGGAAAATAAAAGTTGGTTAGAATTATGAGACAGGCAAGCAAGTTTATCATTTATCAAATATTGTTGAGAGTCTTTGGAAATACAAATGAAAATTGTGTTTCCGGAGGCTCTCTCCATTCTAATGGAACCGGCAAGTTCAGCAGCATTACTCCCAAGGTGCTTGACAAAATTAAGGAACTTGCGGTTACACATGTCTGGTACACAGGCGTTATTGAGCATGCTACAAAGACCTCATTTGAGGAGTACGGCATACGTAGGGATAACCCCTCAGTAATTAAGGGAGAGGCAGGCTCTCCCTATGCAATCAAGGATTATTACGATGTAAATCCATATCTTGCCAATTCTGTTCCCGACAGAATGGCTGAGTTTGAGCAACTTGTTGAACGTACCCACAATGCAGGACTCAAAGTGATAATTGATTTTGTACCAAATCACCTTGCAAGGGAGTATAATTCAGATTCACTTCCTACGGACAGGTATTACAATCCATATGTTACTGGGACATTGGCGCTGGATGGCTCTGCACCGCTTCAAATTGTTTCAAAAAATACACCGCCGGAGTCATTCGGGCAGAGTGACAATATGAATCTTGCATTTTCTCCGCAAAATAACTTCTACTATTTGTGGGGAGAGGATTTGGATTTGGGAAATATTTTGCCAGGAGATATTGGTGGTGTGACAGATTGTCGGGAAGTTGATATTGATAGCAGTAAAATTGTCAAATATATTGAGAAACCTGCCAAAGCAACTGGAAATGATTGTTTTACTCCAAAACCCGGAGTCAATGACTGGTATGAGACAGTTAAACTGAATTATGGTGTTGACTATTGTGGGGGTGGTGCAAAGCACTTTGATCCGAGGCCTAAAACATGGGAGATGATGCTTGATGTGCTTCTTTACTGGGCATCCAAGGGTGTTGACGGTTTCAGGTGTGACATGGCAGAGATGGTTCCTGTTGAGTTTTGGCATTGGGCTATTGCTGCAGTAAAGAGGGTATATCCCAATCTGACATTTGTTGCGGAGGTATATAATCCTTCACTATATGATTCTTATCTCAATTTTGGTGGGTTTGATTATCTGTATGATAAGGTAGGTCTATACGATAATCTTAAGGCTATTACTCAAGGCAACTTACCTGCACACTCCATTACAGGTTCATGGCAAAGTATAGGCGACATGCAGTATTCAATGCTTAATTTTCTAGAAAACCATGACGAGCAGCGTGTGGCATCTGATTTTAATATTGGCAATCCATTTAAGGCAATTCCTGAACTGGCAGTATCTCTTATGCTCAACAGTGCCCCTTTTATGATATACTTTGGTCAGGAGTTTGGGGAACGGGGCATGCTTTCAGAGGGATTCAGTGGTATAGATGGGCGTACCTCTATATTTGATTACTGTTCTGCTCCGTCGGTTGTGAGGTTTTTGAAGGGGCTGCAACATGGCTCATTGGTAGAGCAAGAAAGTCTTTATCCGGCAGAAAAGAGACTCTATGCTCTGTACCGGCACCTTTTTTCAACTGTAATGGGGGAGGAGGCCTTAAGAAGCGGCTCGACCTACGATTTGGAGTATGCAAATTTCCATACTCAAGGTTTTGATCCTGGCAGTTGTTTTGCTTTTGCAAGAAAATGTGCCGATTCAGTTGTTTTTATTGCTGTTGATTTTACCCAAACCAGAAACTCTATGCCTGTACTCTTGCCAGCGCATCTATTTGAGTTCTGGAGTATTAAATCGGGGCATTACAATATGCAAAACCTTTCATTCCTTCCAGAAGAGGCATTGCCTGCCGGATTTTCTGCACCTGCAGGAACTGTTGCAGATATTGCATTTGAAAACATGAGTTTAAATTCTCCAAATCAGGCGGCAAGAGGCGCAATCAACAGGTATAACCAGTCAATCATTCTTAATCTTTCTCCCGACACTCCCATTCATCTTCCACTAAATGAGTATGGTGTTGCAATTGTAAAGGTTGAGTTATAGTTATTTACAAAGGTAAAATTTACTCTTACTGTTATAGAATTTACGTTTTAAAATGTAAATTTTACTATTTATACCAGTTGAGTTCTCTCTCCAATTTCCAGATTTTTATACATAATTCTTGTATTGAATATAATCTAGTGTAAAACAGGTAATTTTGTCTTGCTTGCATTACTTTTCTATATCATTTACATAGTTTTGTCCCTCAATTTCTGCAGGTTTTGGAATGATATGCTGATTTCTGCGATCAGGTTTGTGCTTTAACAATTATAAATGCACTCTATATTGGTTTGAGATTCTATCTGTCGTTCCAAATGCTGCTTAACCATTTAAAATATAGAGATTATGAAAAAGTGTGAAAGAAAAGTGACGCAATTGTGCGCAGGTGTTGGATCTCATGATCATCTGTGCAATGTAATGAACCCATTTGTTGATTGGGGCTTTAAGTATCTGTTTGGCACTGAACGCAATAAGGGTAATCTTATAGTTTTTCTCAATATTCTGTTGGAGTTGGAATCACCTCTTGTGGATTTACAATTTCTTAATAACGAATCAATTCCAACTGATGCTGATGGACGCGAGTGTGTTTTTGATATTCTATGTAAAGATGAGGATGGAACCAGGTTTCTTATTGAGGTTCAAAATGCTGATTTGAGATATATTAGAAACAGAATGCTTTATTATACATGCAGGCTTATTGATCAGATGGGGCAAGTTGGAAAGGAGTGGAACTATGAAATTGACAAGGTTTACAGTATTTGTCTTATGAATTTTGCTTATGAACCGGAACCTGTTTTGAGAAGGGATTTTCTCTTGTGTGAGCCGCAAACTGCAAATATACTTACTGACCGGATTCATATAATAATGCTTCAACTTCCATGTTTACAGGCAAAAAGTATTGAAGAGTGCAACGAGTTGTACGAAAAGTTGTTATTTTTGCTATTGCAAATGAAGAGAGGTATGAAAACAATTGAGGAACTGAAACGTGAGGTTTATGAGCATGGTCTCAATCAGGAGATACGTGATACATTTCTAAATGTATTGGAGGAGGCAAATTTGGCTTCCCTTTCCAAAACTGACAAAGCACAATATGAGGCACGTCTTAAAAGGTATAGAGACAACCATGCCTGTTTGGATTATGCAATAGAAAAGGGCATTATCCAAGGTATTGACATAGGTACCAAACAAGGACTTGAGCAGGGTATTCAACAGGGGCTTCAACAGGGTCTTGAGCAGGGTATTCAGCAGGGTCTAGAACAAGGAATTGCAGACCGCAATCTTCAAATAGCCAAATCAATGAAAAATAAAGGGTTGGATCTTTTGCTCATAGCAGAATGTACAGGACTTTCAGTTTCAGATGTGGAAAAATTGTAAATAATTATAATTTACTGAACTTTTAACACTCTACGTTGTTATTTATACGAAATAGTTTTTTAAGTTTAGGTTAAGTTGGGCGCACCCTGTCAATTCAAAAGCAGATTGGCGGGGTGTGTTGTTTTGATTTGTTCACCATCCAAACTTTAGTCAAATGCGTATTCTCTATAAATTCGGCATTTCCATATCCGATACTGTTGATTATTGGTTAATAATTAATTATAGAAATATTTTGTAATATTGTTTTTTTGTGCTACTTTTGAATTTGATATGTAAAATTGTTTCCGGATTTTTAGGCAACAAATTGATAATTCATGAAAGCAGTAATCAAATATATAATGATTATATCAGTAATGTTCGCGTACATTTTTGGTACAGCCGGCTTTACTTTGAGTCATTGTTGCTGCTCCAAAACCTTCAAGACAACTTCTTCAATATTAAATGCTTATACTCACAATTCGCAAAAAGCATATATCAATCATACTGATGAAGCAGAAGACTTGGAAGGTGTTCATACTATAAAGCAACGCAAATGTTGCGGTGACTCAGTCTACTCAATGGATGGTGTAAACTACAGCAACGAGGATAATTTGCAGGCTCCTTCTCTATATCTTGTGGAGATTTTGGCTCTTCTTCCTCTTCCTTGTGATTTTTGTTCGGTTTCAAGCAGTGTTGTTACGGATATTATCTGTGACATTTCCCATTTTTTGCTGCGACGGGGTACTTCACCGGACCTTCTATGCACTTTTCTGTGCTAACTGTGTGGTTGTATTACCATACAGGATCTTTTTGTGAGAGTTTTGCTCTTAGTTCCATTTTTAATTAAATGCCTGTATGACAATTTATTTTCAAATACAATGTTATAGAAAATAAATTGTTGTAGTAATTGAAGAATTAATTTCCACAATTTGTTTTAATGAAAATTCTAACCAAATCAATATTTATTAATTTTTAAAATTATGCCTATGAAAAAACTATTTTCATTCAGTTTGTTCGTAGCGTTGGTGTTCAGTTTCTGTATTGACGCCGCAGCGCAGAACAAGGCAAGGATAAACGTTTCCGGGCAGATTTTCTCAGTAGCGACTGCTGATGCAACAGAGAAGTATCCTGTTCCGTTTGCGGCTATCATTTTGCCTGAGATTAACGTAACTGCAACATCTGATGCAGAGGGCGTTTATCATCTACCTAATATGGTTGAAGGAAAGTATAAAGTTTCCATTCAATCTATGGGTTTTGTTACTATTGATACAGTAATTCATGTGTCTGCTATCCGTGATGTTTTCAACTTCACAATGATGGAGAGTAACTTCCGTATGGATGAGATTGTGGTAACTGCAGAGGTTTCCAAAGCAGGTTCTGCAACTTCATCTATCATCAACAAAAATGCTATGGAGCACTTGCAGACAACATCTTTGGCAGACGTTATGTCTTTGATGCCAGGTGCTACTCAGCAGAAACCTGACTTGCAGGGTGTTTCTACTGCTTCTGTACGTGGTGGTAGTTCTTTGGGTACTGCAGTCATTGTCGATGGTGCGCCAATGTCTAACAATGCAAACTTGCAGACCCTTAAAACAGGTAAGTCTTCACAAACTGGTTCAGTAAATCCAACAACCGGTATTGACCTTCGTACTGTTACAACCGATAACGTTGAGAGTGTTGAGGTTATCCGTGGTGTTGCCCCTGTTGAGTATGGTGACATTACTGCAGGTGCTGTGATTGTAAACTCTAAAGCAGGTTATCAGCCGCTTACTCTTAAGTTCAATGTTAACCCTAATGTTTACTCAATTTCAGCAACACAAGGTTTTGCACTTGGTAAGAAGGCAGGTAACATCAACTATGGTGTTGACTATGCTTATTCAGTTGATGAGCCTACTGAAGGTTATGACTATTATCAGCGTGTAACTGCTAAAGTTGGTTATACCAATACGTTTGGAAGGTTTTATACAAATAACTCTTTGAGTTTCATCTATACTTATGATAGAGGTTATCCTAATCCTAATGATGAGGACGATAAAGAGACTTTTTATGAGCAGGACTGGAGTATCCGTTTTGCCCATAATGGCCAGTATAATGCCAATGCCGGTTTCTTCAAGAGTTTGCAATATAACGTTACTTTCAACTATACAAACCGTCACAGTTTCTATGAGGATGAACTAATCAATGCTGATGTGGCATATTCATATTCAAAGACTGACGGTGATGTCATTTCAAGTATTCTTAATGGTCATGTTTATGATGTGAATGGTAATCAAATTACCAAATATGATCCTTCTAAATCAGATTACAACAGAGCATGGATGCTTCCTGCAACTTACTGGAGCCAGTATGACATCTATGGTAAGGAGTTGAATACCTTTGCCAAAGTTAAGGCAAACTTTGCCGGTGACTGGGGTAAAACTAATCACAGATTGGTAGTTGGTGTTGATTTCAAGAGTGACGGTAACGTAGGTGAGGGTCGTGTATTTGATCCTGAGTTCCCTCCATACCGTGACGGTAGCGACTTTGAGACCACAAGAGATAGGGCATTTAAGGATATTCCTTTCGTCAACCAGTTTGGTGCATATATCCAGGAGACATTCTCTGCAAAAATTGCAAAACGTGAGTTGGAGATTGTTGCAGGTGTGAGATATGACCATACCTTCGATTTTGGTGGTGGCATTTCACCTCGTGTCAATATGTCGTATGAGTTGATACCAAGAGTATTGAACCTTCATGCTGCATACGGTATTACACGTAAGGCTCCAACACTTCACTTTTTGTATCCTGATAACAAATATTATGATTTTGTCAACTTCAACAATCAGTCATCATCTACTACTCCGGACGATAAGAAGATGCAGGTTGTTACTACTCATGTTCTTGAGCGTGAGACAGTTGATCTTGAAATGATGCGTCAGGATAAAATAGAGGTTGGCCTTTCTGCAAATATCGGCAAAATGTATTTCTCGGTTGTAGGTTATGAAGAGTGGGTAGATAATGGATATGATTTCTATACTGATCCGACTGATTATCGTATAGTAGATTATGTAGAATATAAGACAAAATTTGATCCTAATACCGGTGATTTGCTTTTGGGCCAGAATGGTATGCCTGCACTTGTTGAATCTGCAAGAAACCCTTACCTAATTATGGCAAGCAAACCTGGTAATAGACAAAGATATAAGAGAACAGGTTTGGAGTATGTTTTGAACTTTGGTAGAATTGATGCAATCAGAACAACATTCCAACTTGATGGTCAGATCTTCACTACAAAGACCCCTCCTAATGACACTTATACAATGCTAAGCAGAATCCCAGCAGGTGCTACTGGTGATTATAGCAAATACCCTGATATTGGAGTATTCTCACATATGGAGATTGAGCCAGTATTTTATTCAGAGAGCATGTCAACCAATTTGACTGCAGTTCACAATATTCCTAACATCGGTTTGGTTGTTTCTGCCAATGTTCATGTCAATTGGGGAACAAAATCTTGGGAAAACTATTCACATGACCGTGATTTGTTGACAATTCCTCATTGGTGGATTCCACGTACCACTACTATTGTAGATGGCGTTGAGTATAAACCACAAGTAGACAGTAAAGGTAATATAACTGGAATGTATGAATTCAAAAAAGAGTGGGCAGATCCAGAGAATCCTAATTACGAGAAATTCCAATATCTGATTGCAAAAGATTCTTATAACTGGGAGACTTTGTATATTCATGAACCTCGTAATCCTATTACAGTTACAATTGGTTGTAACATTACTAAAGAGTTTGGTGATAATTTTGATATTTCATTCTTTGCCCAGAATATGTTCCGTAGCAGCCGTTTGAAAGAATTAACTGCTAGTCCTGGTGATTTGAGAAGATATGGCGGCGGCGGATTCTACTTTGGTCTTCAGTTAAATGCTACAATTAAATAATTTTAGGAGATACAATTATGAAAAGATATTTTAAATTAATATTCAGTTTGACCTTAATTGCCTTTATCTCCTCTTGCATAAGCATGATGGATAACGCACAGGATGTGCCTGAAGTGTCAAAAATTGAGGTTTCATATAAAATTGCTGCTACAACTGCTTTCCAGGAGAAAAATGGGGAGGTTATTCCTGACCCAAATTTTTCGGTTGAAGGTTTAAAGGTAGAGTTTCTTGAGTTGCAGACTAATGCTATTACTGTTGGTACTACTGATGCCAATGGATTGGTTACCGTAAATATTATTCCTGGTGACTATTCAATTAAAGTATCAGGTAGTGTTGAGTTTGAAGGCTTTACATACATGATGAACGGAACTATTCCACAGACTTCTCTTGTAAAGACTGTTCCTGTAGAGGAGGCTATGAGTCGTAGAGATTTGCTGATAGTAATCCGCCCATCTAAACTTGCTCCGCTTATCATCAGTGAGATTTACTATTGTGGTGCTTCTAACTACTATTTCCGTGACCAAACTTACCATATCACAAATAATGGTAATAAAACCGAGTATTTGGATGGTGTATGTTTTGCTCAATTGCATCCTGCAACTATATCAGGTTCATCAACTTTGCCTATTTGGCCTGATGAGATTGGTGTTGACAACTATGTTTTTGGTCATGTTGTTTGGCAGTTCCCTGGTAATGGTAAAGATTATCCGTTAGAGCCGGGAGAGTCTGTTGTAGTAGTACAGGAGGCAAGGGACCATAGAGAGAATAACCCAGATTCATTCGACAACTCAATGGCCAATTGGGAGTGCTGGTCTGGTAACCAGGGTAGAAATAATCCAGATGTTGCAAATATGCCTGCAATCTTTACAAGAAACTTGAACAAGATGCAATGGTTGACATCTGTATTTGGTTCAGCATTCTGTTTGTATAAACCAGATGATGGAACAGTCGTAGACGCTGCTTATTATGAGAAAGATGAGAATCTTCAGACTGAGGTTAATAAGACAACCCGCTATGCAAAAATTCCTGCTTCATGGGTTTACGATGGTGTTGAACTTCTTGCTGATATGAGTCTAATGAGCAAGAAACGTATCCCAGGTTTTGTAGATGCTGGTGGTACTTCTGTTGAGCAGACATATTGTCAGAAAGTTGTTTCAAGAAAAGTTGTTGGCAAGAGAGCAGACGGTACTCCAATTTTCGCTGATACCAATAACTCTACTGAGGACTTTGAGGTTATACTTTACCCTCAGATCAGAAGACATGGTACCAAAGCCCCTGCATGGGATGGTACCAATAAATAATAACCAAGGTATTAACTTAACAGATTAATAGCAATGATAAAAAATATATTTAAGGCTATAGGCTGCTTATCCTTGGTGGTAACTGCCTTTAATCCAGTTCTTGCTCAGGAGAATCAGACTCCTGCTTCAGTTGAAAAATTGAAGATGCAGAATATTTGGATGAACAATACAACAAATGCTGCAGCAGGTGTTGTTGATGCTTCAAAAGTCTACAGCATTTCATCTTTGGGTTATCAGATGGATAAAGGTGACTTTTCAATGACTCAGGCTGGAAAAGACAATAATCAATTCCAGTTGAAGACTGAGGGTGGTGGAGTATATGAGAAGTTGTCAAATATGTTTATGTATGGCGAGTTGTCATATACCCGTGATGTTATCAAGGAGTCGAGATTCAATCTTTTGGAGTATGATCCATTCAGAGATATTCCGTTCCTTTTGGCTGATACAAACACTTCTAAATGGATTAGACAGCAATATGATCTTAGCATGAAGATTGCAACTCCACAGTTGTTCAATTTCCTTACTTTGGGTGTTACTGGTAACTATATGACAGGTTTGTCTGCAAAACAGGATGATCCTAAAACTCAGAAAGATGTTTCAAGATTTGGTATCGGCGGTTCAATTTTAATGAGTTTTGGCAAACACCATATTGGTATGGAGTTCAACCATCAGAACAGACGTGAAGATGGTTATACAATGATTTCTAACTCCAGATTCACTTCAAGAGCATGGGATTATGTAGCACCTGGTTTCTTTAGAGAGGCTGAGATGGGTTCGTTCAGTTCATTGGTAACTTCACGTTATAACCATTCTCATTTGATGAATGGTGCTCTTCAATATGGTTTCAAGAATGATCATTGGAACTTCTTGTTGGAGGGTAAATACCAACATCTTGTTGAAGATATTAATAATGAGAGTTTGGATTCTAGCCCATATACCGGAAGAAAGATGATAGGTACTGTAGTTCAAGATACCTGGAGCGGTAAAGTTGTTCTAAACTATACTTTCAACAATGGTAATATGTTGGCTTTGAATGCTTCTTATGCCGACAAACATGTAGATGGCATTGAGTATTTCCAGGAATATAACTCAGAATATGAGGTGCAGGCTTGGGAAGTTAAAGCCAAATATATCCGTTCTACAATTGACAGAGTTCATACAGATGTAAAACTTGACTATATTGTAAATGACGGTAATGTTTACAAATGGTGGTTTGGTGTTAACTTTGCAAACAGAACTTATGACTGGGCTTATATATTGCCTTCAGCAGGTCAAAATGTTGCCAACAGCATCTTTGGTGTACATGCATCACGTCATATCCAATTCAATGACAAAAATTCACTTACTGTAAAACTTAATGGTGCATACTCAAGCAACGGTGAGGCATCAAGTACTTATGAAGCACCTGGTACACAACCTAATAATGTTGGTTGGACTGAGTTTACTTTGAAAGACTTCAACTACTTGACTACAAATTACGTTAAGTTTGGCGGTGAGTTGTCATACTCATACTCAGGATTCAAGAGAAATGATTCATTGTCTTTGTTCTTTACAGTTGCTTTGGATCACTATTCACCAGATTCTGACGAGTTTGACAAACGTACAATCAGCAACTTCAAGATTGGTTTGGCATTCTAAGAATTTCAACCCAGTTGTTTGAAAAAATAATGGCGGTAAGAGGGTGGCTAAAGTTTGTTGGCCACCCTTTTTTACCCCTATCGGAGTTAATTATAAAGTGAGAATATTCCAATTTATAATTGTTAAATAAATTTTAGATAAATGAAGCGTAAAACTATTTTTGCATCAATCTTCTTTGCTGCTGCTGCCTTTATGGGCATTACTGCAAATGCACAGAATATTGAGAAGCCTACAATTGAGGGCAAAACCTCTTTTGCTGTAGTTGTAGACCAGACCACACTTGAAAAGTGCAGGGCTGAAATTGATGGTTATAAAGCCGTTGTAGAGAGCGAAGGTCTTCCTACATTTATTGTGTCGGGAAACTGGTGTTGCCCTGACTGTATTAAGGCAGTTCTTAAGGATCTTTATGAGAAGAATAACCTTGAGGGTGCATTCCTTATTGGTGATATTCCAATTGCCATGGTAACAAGAGCAAACCATTTGGCTACTGCATTCAAGATGGATGAGAGAGAGTATCCAATGGGTAGAGCCTCTATTCCAACTGACAGATTCTACGATGATTTCGACTTGAAATTCAAACCTATCAAGGATTCTACCGATGGTTTGAAACATTTTTACCAGATGGATCCGGAGTCAGCACAATATATTGAGTGTGACATTTATACCGGCCGTTTGAAACCTCTTGCCGGCAATGGCGACAAATATGCCCAGATAAGCAAATATTTGAACAAGGCAATTGCTGCACATAAAGAGCACAACCATTTTGACCAGTTTGTTTCATATACAGGTTATGGTTCATACTCTGAGTGTTTGAAGGCTTGGAGAGCAGAGCAGCAGATTTTGCATGAGCAGTTCCCTGGCGTATTTACAAAATACAATACAGCAAAATTCATCCGCTTCTCAATGGATCCTTATACAAAGGATTATCTGTTAAGGGAGATGAGACGTCCTGAGTTGGACTTTATGGTAATTCATGCCCACGGTCTTCCTCACAAACAGGCGCTGTGTGAAATTCCTAACTTCTTGTCGAGAGATTTTGACCATACTCCATATATTGGTTATGAGGTAAGAGAGGGTTTGAGAAGTTCACGTAAAGGTGCTAATGAGCGTACCAAGGCCATAATTGAGAAATGGGGCTTGGATTCTACCTGGTATGCCGGTTTGAATACTCCTGAGGTACTTGCAAAAGACTCTACAGAGAAGGCTCAGACAGAAATTCTTATTGATGATATCAATGATGTAAAACCTAATCCAAGATTTATTATCATGGATTGCTGTTTTAACGGTGACTACAGATACGATGACTTTATTGCTGGTAAATATATCATGGCAGACGGTAAGACTGTTGCAGCATTTGCTAATAGTGTTAATGTGATTCAGGATGGTTCTACTTTTGATTTGATGGGTCTTCTTGGCCAGGGTATCAGATTGGGTAACTGGGCAAAATACAACAATATTCTTGAGTCTCATATTATTGGCGACCCTACATTCCACTATACCGCTCCTCACGGTCATGGTCATGCTCATGGAGAGGGTGCCCATAACCACTCACATGAGATCAATGATATGATGGCCAACAATGATGTTGATTTCTGGTTGGCTCATATGAATGCAAAGAATCCTGAAGTTCAGAATGTTGCACTAATCAAACTTGTAGAGAACAACTATAAGGGTGCGCCTGCAATCCTTTTGGAGAGAGTAAAAAATTCAGATTATGCAATCGTAAGATACAATGCTTTGAAATTGCTTGAGAAACTTAACGGCCCTGAGTACCGTGAGGCTCTTAAGGTTGCTTCAAATGACGGCTTTGAGTTTACAAGACGTATTGCTGTGAACAGAATGGGCTTCTGCGGTGATGTAGAGTTCATTCCTTATTTGATCAATGCTTTTGTAGAGGATTACAATGCATTGCGTATCAAATTCAACATTGAAGAGGCTTTGAAATGTTTTGACAAGAATCTTGTTGTTGCTGAAATTGAGAAGTATTTTGCAGGAAGAGACAGATTCCTTACTGAAAGATTCAAGAAAGAACTTCTTAAGGTTGTTGAAGGCAACTCTGCTGCAAGGTCACTTGAGGATATGAAAAATCCTGAGGTAAGCGTTGAAGACAAGATCTACAGAGCAAAAGCATTGCGTAACCGTCCGTTCCACCAGAATATTGATGAGATGCTTGTTCTTGTTCAGGATGCAAATGCTGCACCTGAGTTCAGACAATATCTTGTTGAGTCTTTGGGTTGGTTCAGAAGATCATACAAATCAAATGAAATTCTTTCTGTAATGGAGAAAATGCTTGCAGAGAAACAATTTGTAACTCCAGAGATGGAGCAGGAGTTGAAACGTGCATGCGCAAAACTTAAATCAGAGAAATAATGGAGGTGGTTATGAAAAGAATACTATTGTTTATAGTTGCAATTGTTTGCACAGGTCAGATTTTTGCGCAGCAGGTTAAGGTTACAAAGCCTGTCACTAAATTGAACAATTCTTTTGCAATTGTTATTGATAATGTTACTTATGAAAAGTGTGGCGATGCTGTAAGGGAGTATAGAGATGCTTTGGAGGCCGACGGTCTTGCAACCTATATCATTGCCGGTGCTTGGGAGAATCCCGATCAGGTAAAGGCCCAGATCAAGAAAGTATATGCAAAGGCAAAGAATTTTGAGGGTGTGGTATTTATTGGTGATGTTCCTTATGTAATGGTACGTAATGCACAGCACATGACTACAGCGTTCAAAATGGATGAGAAGAAGTTCCCTATTGATGAGTCTTCTGTATGTTCAGACCGTTTCTATGATGATTTGCACCTTGAGTTTGAGTATCTTGAAAAAGATTCTACAAACAGCAACAAATTCTGGTACAAACTTAAAGAGACATCTCCTCAACATTTGAACCCTTCATTCTACTCTGGCCGTATTTTCTATCCTCCTATGTTGGGTGGCGACAAATATGAGGCAATCTCAAAATATTTGAGAAAAGCGGTCGAGGCTAAAAAGAATCCTGATCTTCTTGACAAGATGGTTACTTTTGCCGGACACGGTTACAATGGTGACTGTCTTTTGGTATGGCAGGATGAGAAGATTGCAATGAATGAGAACTTCCCATTCTTGGGCAAGGATCATTTGAGCGAAAAACATTTGAGTTTCAGAATGTCTCCTTATATGAAATATGAGTTGTTTGATGAGATTGAGAGACCTGACATTGATGCATTCTTCTTCAATGAGCATGGTTCAATTGACAAACAGCACATTTCAGGTGGTCCGGAGTTTGTACACTCTCTTGAAGAGCGTTTGGCAGCATTGAGATCGCAGGTAGAAGGTGAGTTGGCCTTTGTTCCTAAAGCACAGCGCGAAGAACTTAAAAAGAAATTCTTGGCTGACTATGGTTTGAACGAGAATTTCTTTACTGCAGAGGCTAAGGATAATACTCCTGACGTCGCTGAGGCTAAAGGTGACAAGAATGTTACAATCTTCAGTTTGGATGATATCAAGAAGTTGAAACCTACCCCAAGATTTGTAATGTTCAATGCATGCTACAACGGTTCATTCCATAGACCAGGTTATGTTTCAGGTTACTATATTTTTGGCGACGGCAGAACAGTCGTTTGTCAGGGTAATACTGTAAATGTTCTTCAAGACCGCTGGACATATGAGATGGTAGGTCTTATCTCTCATGGTGTGAGAATTGGTGAGTATAACAGAATGATTGCCTCTTTGGAGGGCCATATCATTGGTGACCCTACTTTCCACTTCAAGGAGCAGGAGGGTAGCACTCTTAGACAAGATGCTGTTGCCAAAGCGAATGATGCCGCTTACTGGGAGGCACTTCTTGAATCTCCATATGCTGACATCCAGTCTTTGGCTTTGAGAAGACTTACTGATATGGGAGCCATTGAGTCATTTGACATCCTTTCACACATGAAGAGATGTGAGTTCGGTTCAACCCGTATGGAGTGTATCAAATTGTTGAGCCGTTTCCGTGACGACAACTACATTGAGGCAATCAAGACCGGTATGTATGACAGTTACGAGATTACACGTAGAAATGCAGTTGATTATGCCTGGAGGGCAGGTGATGCCAGACTTTCAGAGGCCATTATGGATGTATTTGTAAAATATCCTGAGTCTCAGCGTGTAAACTACAACATTCAGAAAGCAATCTCATTGTATCCTGAGGCTCCTTTGAAAGAGGCTCTTCAGAAGGTTATTCCTACAATGACTGACTATAATATGGAGAAAGCGATCAAGAATGCTGAGGATATGATTGCTACACAGCAGGCTGCTAAAAACAGGGCCGCAAAGAATCTTTTCAACAAAAAGTTGCCTCTCAGTGCAAGAATTGCCGCTTCACGTGGTATGAGAAATTATACCTACCATGAGTTGATTCCTCGTGTCCTTGAACTTGCAGCAGATAAGAGTGAGGATTTGGAGTTGAGATTGAATGTTGTTGAGATGTTGGGCTGGTTTGACAGATCAATGCACTGCAAAACTATCAGTGAGGGTTGTGCAAAGATTTTGGAGGACAAGACAATTGAGCCGGAACTTAGGGCTGAACTTATCCAGACTATCAACAGAGTAAAATAACTTTTGAAATCTGATATTGATAATGATAAGAAAAGTTAATATTTTAGTTATTATGGCTGTGCTTTTGCCGGTGCTTGCACTGGCAAAGCCAACCATAGTGAAGCCTACAATCAAGAGTACTACCTCTTTTGCAATCATTGTTGACAATGCCACTTACCAGGCTATCAGACCAAGTATCGAGGCATACAGAAATGCAATTGAGAAGGATGGATTGGCTACTTACATTGTTGCCGACAACTGGACCTCTCCAGATCTTGTAAAGGCCCAACTTATGCAACTTGCAAAGGGCAAGATGCCTATTGAGGGTGCGGTTTTCTTGGGAGACATTCCTGTTGTAATGTCGCGTGATGCACAGCATATGGCTTCGGCATTCAAAGGAGACCAGGATCAGGACTGGAAAGAGTATTCTGCCGGTACTGACCGTTTCTATGATGATTTTGACCTTGAGTGGGATTTTATCAAGCAAGATGAGGATCTTCCTCATTTCTTCTACTACTCATTGAGCCACAGAGGCCCTCAAAAAGTCTCTACCGACATCTACACTGCACGTATCAGGACTACAGGTGACGACAAGTATGCAAAATATGAGAAATATCTTGCAAAAGTTGTTGCAGCGCATGCTGAAAACAATAAACTTGATGACTTCTTCATTTTCAGAGGCAACGCATACAACTCTGAGACCAAAGAGGGCTGGGCAGGAGAGCAGATTACTCTTCGTGAGCAGATCCCTTCTCTGTTCACTTACGGCAACACCGCACGTTTCATTGATTTTGAGACCAAATATCCGATTAAACCATATCTCTTGGAGTATTTGAAACGTCCTACTTTGGATATTGCACTTGGTCACCACCATGGTTCAGAGACAAGACAATATTTGAACGACAACCAGAATGCTGCAAAGGTTTCTGAAGCGATTGAGATGGTTAAATTGTTTTTGCGTACCAGAGTTCGCAGAGAGAAGGGTGATGTTGCTGCAGCAATGCAGAAATGGGCAGACGAGGCAGGTGTTCCTGTAAGTTGGATAGATACAACTGCTGCAACAAGAGATGCCGACAGAGCCCGTCAGA
This sequence comes from Bacteroidales bacterium, assembly GCA_015060245.1. Taxonomy (GTDB): domain Bacteria; phylum Bacteroidota; class Bacteroidia; order Bacteroidales; family UBA932; genus Egerieousia. Next base: position 70,050 of record SUYU01000008.1, read on the forward strand.
AATCTATGGATATCTATTTGGAGGATATTTATGCAAATAATCCAAATCCGAGATTCATTATGCACGATGCCTGCTACAACGGTTCATTCCATAGAGATGATTGCGTAGCAAATGCATATCTTTTCTGCGACGGCAATACAGTTGCTGCTCATGGCAATACTTTGAACAGTATACAGGACAAGCATCCTAACGCATATTTGGGCCTTTTGGCAAGCGGCTTGCGTATTGGCCAGTGGGCACGTTATGCACAGAATTTCTTGGGGGCGCACCTTCTTGGTGACCCTACCTACAGGTTTGCCAACACTTCTACACCAGAGGTTGATATCAACGAGATTCTGGCTGTAGAGGGCACTAACAATGAATTCTGGTTGGATATTATCAAGAACAACAAATATGCTTCAACAGGTTCTGACTGGGTTGCAATGGCTGTAAGAAAGTTGGCCGACAACAACTATGAGAATTTTGACCAACTTGCATTGGAGGTTTATAAAACATCACCTTACGGAAGCGTAAGAATGGAGTGTCTGAAAGCACTTTATGACAAGAATGCCTCAACAAGAAACGAGATTCTTATTCTTGGTTTGAATGACAGTTATGAACTTGTCCGCCGCTTCTGTGCTGACTATATAGGTTCTTGCGGAGATTTAGAACTTCTTCCTGCTTTGGTAAATACAGTTATCAATGACAGAATCTCCGTCAGGGTTCATTACAGGGCAGAGGACAATCTCAAGATATATCCTAAAGAATTGGCTGAGGCAGAATTGAGAAAGCAGTTTGCCCATAATCCTCATGTCATTGATGCAGACGCCCGTTTGGCTGCAATCCTTAAAGACAGGGAGTGGGTTGACAAACGTGTAGAGGGAACGCTTGCCTCTTTGAAAGACAAGAGTGTTCCGCATGAGGAGCGTGCACATAACATATCTTCTCTAAGGAACTACAATTATCATCATATTGTTCCTCAGATTATAGAGTTCATTGAGGATGCTTCACAACCAACCGATTTGAGAGTTGATGCAATTGAGGCTTTGGGCTGGTTCAACGCTTCATACCAGAACCCGGTGATTGCAGAGGCTTGCAAACGTATAATGAAGTCTGATGCTCCACAAGAGTTGAAGAACGAGGCAGAGAAGACATACAAACGTCTTCAAAACTAATGTGCACTCTGTGCAACAGTATAATATTGATTTAAATTATGAAAATTCTTATAAGAATTAATATTATTCTTTTAATGGTTATCCTATTGCCGGTCTTTGCACCGGCAATGGTTTCCATTGATTCAAATCCAGGTTCAAAAGCGGAGGTCTCTCCGTTGGTAATTGAGCCGTCAATAACCTCTAAAACTGCTTTTGCCATTATCACCGACAGTTTGACCTATGCCAATGTCCGTTCAGGTATTGATGCATACAGGGCTGCTGTTGAGAGAGATGGGCTTGGAACATATATTGTTGCCGCCAACTGGGCAACTCCCGATGATGTCAAGGCTCAACTCGTTACATTGTCAAAAGGTGTTATTCCATTGGAGGGCGCTGTATTTGTAGGAGATATTCCTATTGTGATGTCGCGTGATGCACAGCATATGGCATCTGCATTCACCGCGCGCCAAAGCGATGTGGTTACAGAGTCCACCATTGCCACAGACCGCTTTTATGATGATTTCGATTTGAAGTGGGATTTTATCTGTCGGGATACAAACAATAAGTCACGTTTCTATTACACTTTGCGGTTTGACTCTCCCCAAACCGTAAAAACTGATATCTATTCTGCGAGAATCCGCGCTACGGGAGAGCAAAAGTATTCCAAACTTGACAAATATTTTAAAAAGGTGGTTGCTGCCCATAATGAGAAGAATAAATTGGATAATCTCTTTATGTTCAGGGGCACTTCCTACAATTCAGAGACTTACGATGGTTGGTCCGGCGAGCAGATTGTTATGAGGGAGCAACTTCCTCAACTTTTTATGCCGGGTTCAACAGTCAGATTTGTAGATTTTGATACATATTATCCGGTGAAGCCTTATGTTCTTGAGTATTTGAGGCGTCCGGGACTTGATGTTGTTGTTGGGCATCACCATGGTTCAGATACGCGCCAATACCTGAATGATGACATGAAGGCACACACTGTTTCCGAGGCTATTGAACTTGTAGCCCGACAGGCACGTGCTAAAGTCTGGCGTTCAAGAGACAAGAAGGCTGCAGTAAAGAGATATGCTGCAGAGTATGGTATTCCTGAAAACTGGATTGATACCAGTGCCGCACAGCGTGCCCTTGACCAGGAGTATGCTCATGCAAAGGATATTCATATAGAGGAGATTTATGAATATAAGCCATCTGCCAGATTTGTGATGTTTGATGCCTGCGACAACGGCTCCTTCCATTTGGATGACTGTATTGCAAGTGCCTATATTTTCAGTGACGGCGGTACTGTTGTTACCCAGGGCAATTCCATTGGCAGCATTCAAGACAAACATCCCAATGCTTATATTGGATTGTTGGCTCATGGTTTGAGGGTAGGGCAGTGGTCGAGGTATGCCCAGAACTTCTTGGGGGCACATGTCATTGGTGATCCCACATACAGGTTTGCCAACACATCTGGAATTGATAAAGATATAAACGAAACTGTTGTTCTCAACTCTTCAGACAATGATTTGTGGCTCTCTATCCTCTCTTTGCCAACATCTGACTCACATTCCGCTTTTGCAGAGGAATATGATGAAAATATCTGCGGAAGTGATCTTAAGGCTTTGGCAATAAGAATGTTGTATGAAAACAAATATTCTGGTATTGATCAACTTGCTTTTGACATTTATAAAAAATCCCCATTCGGAAACGTGAGGATGGAGTGCCTGAAAGTTCTTTATAATCTCAGATCTCCTTTGATTGTAAAGATGTTGGGCATGGCAAGGAACGATACTTATGAACTTGTAAGACGTTTTGCTACGGAGTATTCAGGCACTTTGGGAGATCCTGAACTTTTGCCTTTACTTGTAACTACAGCATTGAATGACCGGATGTCGGCACGTATAGAATTTAATGTAGTCAACAATTTGAAATTGTATCCCAGGGAGGCAGTTGTTGCCGAACTCGACAAACAAATTGCAGAGTCTTCACATCTTCTTGCTCCCGACAAAATCAAAAATTCAATTCTTTCAGCACGCGAATGGTCAGATGATAACCTTGCCAGGATGTTTTCACTTCTTGACTCTATGTATGTGGTAGAGAGCACTGAAGGCGGGCAGAGTGGTTTTGCAGAGGTCTTTGGCGTAACAGAAAAGGATTATGATTTTGCTTTGAGAATATTGACTCAATTAAGGAACTATAATTGCCATTTTGTTGTTCCTGATATTATTGAGTTTGTTGAAAATGGGTCAAAACCATTAGCAATAAGAGTTGCTGCACTTGAAGTGCTCGCATGGTTCAACTTGTCATACAGGAATCATGAAATTGTAGCACTATGCAGAAGATTGCTCGATGAGTCATCTCTTCAAGTTCCTCAAAGACTCCGCGAGGAGGCGCACCGAACTCTATTGAGAATGGGTGCGTACCAAAATTAGTCAGCATGGATTATTCTGCCGTAATATCGGCAACAGATGCACCCACAAGAGCAACCAACTCTTGTGGGTCAACTTTTATCTGCAATCCGCGTACACCTGCGCTCACGTAGATGTAAGGAAAGTTTCTGCATGTTTCGTGGAACCATGTAGGGAAAGGTTTCTTCATTCCAACAGGGCTGCAACCGCCTCTTATATAGCCTGTTACCGGTAGGAGTTCTTTCATTGGAATCATTTCTGCCTTTTTGTTTCCGCTCAATTTGGCCGCCTTCTTCAAATCAACTTCATGATTGCCGGGTATTACGCATACAAAGTGACCGTTGCGGTCTCCTTTAAGTACAAGAGTCTTGAATACCTGGTTGATATCTTCATTGAGTTCATCTGCAATATGCTGTGCTGCCAGATTGTTTTCATCTACAGTATATGGAATCAGTTCGTATGATATTTTCTTTGAGTCCAGTATTCTGGCTACATTGGTTTTGTTGATCTTTGCCATCTCCCTGCGCTATCTCTTTATCCTATAACGTTACAATTCCTTTGCCCTCTTTTCCATTTATGTATATCGACGGGCTCTTCTCCAGAGAGATATGCCTTATAAATGTGCTTTCGTACTCTGCCGGCAGGTTCCCGAGTAGTTCCTCTTTGAAGAAACCGTCGCCACTGAATTCATTTACAGTCATATATCCTACGCCAAGCGAAGTTATGTTCTGGAAGAAATGTGTTCCCTGGCTCGGTTCGATCTGGAAATATTTGAGTGCAGTCTCCACTATAACTTTAGCCTCTGAGATGTCATTCCATTGCACAGGTACACCAAGCCAAGGATCGCTCGAGCCCCATCTGCCAGGGCCTATAAGGATATATGAACCTCTGCGCTCCTTAATCTTCGTATTCAACGCACTTATCTCCTTGACCATATCCTCGGTCTTTGACTTGTCAAATGAGTCACTCTTTACATATATGATGTCTGTAATGTTTTCTATATGTCCGGGGCCCAATGCAAGAGGTGTATAAATCAATGCGCTGTCAATATCTTCTTGGGTAATTTCACGAGTCTCCTTGTTCTCCTGATAATTTGTTATTGGTCTTACCTGCAATACATTGAAAATGGCATCCTTACCATATGGGACATCAAGATTTACCGCAAATTCAATCTCTACCGGGCTGCGGAGTTCCTGTTCGCATATCTCCAATAAATCCCTGATTATCTTTGCAACAGGATATTTGTTGAACTGGAGGATGTTGGCAAAAGTAATGATCTTGTATCCGGTATCATCAAATGAGTTATGGACAATACGGTCATTATACATGTCCCATGATGAGGCAACATGCTTTATGTTTCTGAACTTGCTTGCCTGTGGAATTGTAAATTTCTGGATATTGATACCTTCATCAATTGAAGTCTTGAACTTCTCAGGTTCAAGGTTCAGAGCATACATTATGTTCTGCGTATCGCGCAGGGCAAGTTTTGGGGTTGAGAGTTGAAGTATCTTTGAAGGATATTTTGGTGAAAAGCGCAATCCCTGTCCGCCTTCAACAATCAGTTTGCCCAGACCGAACGCCATATTTACAATACCGTCTTCGGGCTTTTCATCGGAGATAGGGTAGTGGTTGAGTGAGCGGGCCACACCTGAAATTGTAGGGAAATAATATCCCTGGTCTTCAGTTCCACACACACCCTGAATTACAACTGCCATCTTCTCCTCTCCGAGCATATTTGCTGTAGTATGTATATATGAACGGCTTGCAGCAAAGAATACAGAAGCATATACACTCTTTATTGCCTTCTCAAGCAATCTGAGCATCTGGTCCTTGTTCTCGGTAACCGGAATCATATATGTTGAATATATGCCTGCAAATGGCTGGAAATGTGAGTCTTCAAGTTTTGAACTTGAACGTACAGCAAGAGGCTTGTCAACAGTCTCAAGGTAGGCCCTGAGTTTTATGCTCAAATCTTCAGGCAGACGTGAACTTACAAATTCTGAAAGAAGTTCGGAGTCTGAAATCTTTGAATTTATGACATACTGGAGTCCGTTGTTCTGGATGAACCAGTCAAAATAGTCTGTGGCAATTACAAGGCTGCGGGGAATCATTACCTTCATTCCCTCATATTTTGTAAGCATATCATTCTTTTGTAGAAGACTGTTTACAAATGCAAGTCCACGCGCTTTGCCGCCCAATGAACCCTCTCCAATCTTTGCATACCATATATATTTATTGTATGTGGCAGGGTTGAATTTGGCAACAACACCTTGTCCTACAAGCATTCTGTAATCCTTGAATTTGCGGATAATGCTCTTTCTTATTTCATCAATTGAATCAAACTCCTTTGAACCAAGTCCTTTAATCTCTCGTGCCAGCATAAAGAGACCGCGTGAGAAGAGCCACTTTGAAATTCTGTTTCTTGATGTATGGTAGTAGAGCACATCGTCCGGAATCTCGTTGAGAATGGCCTGCATGCTTTTGAGATCTTTCGCAACTCCAATAATTTCGCCAGTTGTCAAGTCCCTGAAGGTAAAGTCTCCAAATACAAACTCCTCCTTTATATATTCACTCAAATCGAGCAGCAATGTAACTGAATATTTTACCAAAAAGCCGCATCCAAGTGCCTCAGCCTTGCTTCTTAACGACTCCTGGCTTGACTGGAGCAGGATTGGAATATAAGGATTGTCCTCCTTTATCATCTGCGCAAGCATAAGACCCGCTTCGAGATTCTCGGCCGAAGAGGGTTCATTCCTTCTCATTGTAAAGCCTATGTCAGAAATCACACCCAGAATATTTTTCTTGTACTTTTCATAAAGTTCTGCTGCCTCCTCAAAATTTGTCGCAAGCAGGATCTTTGGTCTTGCCCTCTTTCGCATCTTCTGCTGCTGCTCATTGAGCGCCTCCTTCAAAAATTCTGCACTCTGCTGGAGTACAAGTTTATATATGGCTGGCAGGTATGTCGAGTAGTATCTTATGGAGTCTTCTACAAGCAGAATGCACTGCACACCGGCCGTAATAATGTCGTTGTCGGCATTCATCTTGTCTTCAATAAGTTTTATGATTGCAAGAATGAGGTCGGCATTGCCGTTCCAACTGAAGATATAGTCGATTGCTGAACGGTCTTCATTTTCAATACGTTTGAATACCTCTTTCGAAAAGTGGGTAAGGAGTACGAATGGTGTCTCAATTCCTTTTTTCTTCAAGTATCCCGACAACTGGAAAATATTGGTGTCAGCAGTGTTGAACATACTGATAATAAGGTCAAATTCATTGCCGTTGAGCAACAGTTCCTTTGCATCATCTGCAGTGGTAACCCATGTGAATGCCGGCGGATTGCTTATATTCAAGTCTACATACTCCCTGTACAACTGGACCTCAATCTGTCCATCTTCTTCAAGAGTATACGCATCATAACTGCTGCAAATCATAAGAACCCTTTTTATCCTCTTCTCCATAAGTATTCTGTAATTGGTCCTTTTCAAGCCAGTCAGCGGATTATATCCAATAGATTCCATCTTTAGTCAAATTAAGTACAACATTTTTTAGAATATGTCTGAGAAATCTGCTGGAATTTCTAGAACAATTCTTGACCTGTAAAGTTAATATTATTTGTAAAATTCTTGTTTGCACTAAACTCTTTTTTGGTAATTTTGCAAAAATAAATGAAGATATATGACTGTAAAGACGGTTATTCCAACCGAATTGGGAACTGAACGCATTCCTAAACTTTTAAGGCAATATGCAATTCCTGCCATTATTGCAATGACAGCCTCCTCTCTCTACAATATGGTTGACAGCATTTTCATTGGCCATGGCGTAGGAACTCTTGCTATAGCGGGTCTTGCCCTTACCTTTCCACTGATGAATCTTGGTGCAGCCTTCGGCTCTCTTGTAGGTGTAGGTGCTTCAACTTCAATTTCGGTTCTCCTTGGCCAGAAAAACTATGAAATGGCCCGCAATGTATTGGGAAATGTGGTTACCCTCAATACAATGATAGGTGTTGTGTATATGGTTCTGGTATATCTGTTCCTTGATCCGATACTCTATTTCTTTGGAGCGAGTGACCAGACACTCCCTTATGCCAGAGAGTATATGGAAATAATTTTGCTGGGTAATCTCGTGACCCACATGTATTTGGGTCTGAATGCAGTTCAAAGGGCCTCCGGCTTTCCAAAACAGGCAATGCAGGCTACTATCTTTACCGTAATAATAAATACTATTCTTGACCCCATATTCATTTACCTCTTTGACTGGGGGATAAGGGGAGCAGCCATTGCAACAATAATAGCGCAGTTCCTGGCCCTATGCTGGCTTCTAAAAATGTTTTCAAACAAAAATAATGTGGTGCATTTTGCAAAAGGGTCATATAAACTTGTCAGACGTATAGTCAAGGATATCCTCTCTATTGGTGCTGCTCCGTTTTCAATGAATCTTGCAGCATGTCTTGTGGTAATTGTAATTAACCAGGGACTTCAGAAATATGGAGGAGACCTTGCAATAGGTGCCTATGGAATAGTAAACCGCATAGCCTTTATTTTTGTTATGATTGTGATGGGACTTAACCAGGGCATGCAGCCTATTGCAGGATACAATTTTGGAGCAAAGAAATTTGATAGGGTGCATAAAGTGTTGATTACTACAATTATATGTGCAACCTGTGTTACAACTACAGGATTCTTGATTGCTCAGTTCATACCGGATGCATTCATTCTTTTGTTTACATCAGATCCGGAACTTATAAATATCTGCAAAACAGGAACAAGGATTGTATTTGCGGTCTTTCCAATTGTCGGGTTCCAGATGGTAACAGGAAACTTTTTCCAGAGTGTTGGAATGGCTGGAAAGGCAATATTCCTCTCCCTTTCCCGACAACTGATCTTCCTTCTGCCATCTCTGCTGATACTTCCTACTTTCTTGGGAGTCAATGGAGTATGGTGGAGCATGCCTATTTCAGATGCAATGTCGAGCATAATTGCATCATTCCTTTTAGTTAACCAGATAAAGAAATTTAAAGCACAGGAGAATGGATTCTAAATATTACATTACAATAGGCCGCCAGTTGGGTGCCGGCGGGCTTGAAATAGCAAAAAAACTGTCGGGAATATTTGGAATTCCTATGTATGACAAGGAGTTGATTAAAATTGCTTCCCAAGAGAGCGGCATATCTCCGGAATTTTTTGAAAAGGCTGATGAGAGCCCAAGAAAGAGCAGGGGAGGGCTGTTCGGCCTCTCTTTCTCAAATATGGCCTACAATAACTTTGGAGGCTCATCGTCTGTGCTTGACGAGTCGGAACTCTTTAAGATTCAGAGCGAAATAATTGCAGAAATTGCATCAAAAGGCCCGGCAATCTTTGTAGGAAGATGTGCCGACTACATTTTGAGGGAAGAGCCAAACTGCATGAGCATATTCATCACCGCCTCTGATTCCGACAGGATTGCACGTCTTCGCAGGAGTGTAAAGATGGATGGCTTCAAGCAGTTTTCAGATGAACAACTTGTTGAGCACATGCGCAAGGAGGACAAAAAGCGTGCAGAATACTACAACTACTACACATATAAGGAATGGGGCCACTCATCGGCATACAATCTATGCCTCGACTCAAGTTTCTATGGCACCGACAAATGTGCCGAAATTATCGCAGGGCATATAAGGGAGAGATTTTTGGCCCTTTAAAATTCTAGTCAGTTGGAATGGCTGTTTACCAGCATTCCAACTGATTTTTAATCTCCGGTACAATCTCCTTGTTGAATACAGGATCTTTGCCCTCTTTAAGTTGGTTCTGGTAATCCTTAAGCAGTCTGATTGCATATTTGCCGAGCAATACTATACCGGCCATATTGCATAGGGCCATCATTCCCATTGTGATGTCGGCAATATTCCAGGCAAGGTCAAGGCTCATTATTGCACCTGCCATAACATTTGCAGAAACAAGCACCCTGTAGAGGAAGATTATCTTTTTGCGGGTTTCAGATCCCCTGTTCTTGACAAGATATGTAACGTTGGCCTCTCCATAATAATAGTTGCCCAAAATGCTGCTGAATACAAAGAATATAAGTATAAATCCGATATAGTATGTTCCAAAACTGCCAATCTTGCTGTTAAGGGCAAATTGGGTCAATTGAACGCCATTGATTGAACCGTCAAGAGGCGAACCGCTGAAGAGAATGATGAATGCGGTACAACTGCAAATCAGGAGGGTATCTGTAAAAACACTTAAAGCCTGAATGAATCCCTGTTTAACAGGATGTGAAACATTTGCAGTTGCTGCAGCATGAGGTGCAGAACCCATACCGGCCTCATTGCTGAAAAGTCCTCTTCTGATACCTTGCATAAGTGCGGCACCAATACCTCCGCCAACAGCCTGTTTAATACCGAACGCATTTGAAACGATGATTTTGATAACATCAGGTAATTGCGTGATATTCATGGCAATAATTATTAATGCAATAAGTACGTAGCCTATTGCCATTATTGGCACAATCACGCTGCTGACCTTTGCTATACTCTGTATTCCGCCAAAGATTACAATTATTGTAAGAACGGTAGTTATTATACCTATCAGTACAGGACTCAATCCAAATGCCTGCCCCAGTGCCGCACTGAGGGTGTTGCTCTGTACTGAGTTGAATGCAAATCCGAATGTAAGGATTGTAAATATAGCAAAAGCAACAGACAACCACTTCATTTTCAATCCTATTTCAATATAGTATGCAGGTCCGCCAAGGAAAGAGTCTTTTCCCTTCAATTTGTACATTTGGGCAAGGGTAGACTCTATGAATGCGCTTGCAGAACCTATCAGTGCCATGACCCACATCCAGAATACTGCTCCGGGGCCGCCAATTACAATTGCAGTTGCAACTCCAGCAAGGTTTCCGGTACCCACACGACCGGCAATTGAAACGGCAAAAGCCTCAAACGATGAGATTTTTCTCTCATTATTTCCGTTGTTTAAATGCTTGTTACCTTTTACTTTATCAGCACCCGTTTCAAGTAATAGTTTAAACATGTGTCCAATCATCCTGAACTGGACAAACTTTGTCTTGAATGTAAACCACAGCCCACATGCAATAAGTGTTGCTATAAGCACATAACTCCAAAGGATGTTGTTTACAAAGGTTACAATATCGGTAATGAATTCCATATCTTACTCTTTTCTTTAGGTGTTTTTCTATCTCTTCTCATAATCGTTTGGCCAAATTGCTTTATATCAACCTACAGGCTGTTCAGGCATTTTCTGTTGAACTCTTCTATTTGCTTGATAACATCTTGAGGTGTGGAGCAGTTGTGCATCATCTCCCTTAGTTCTTCGGTAAGGAAACCTCTCTCTACCATTATATCAAGTTGCTGCAGCAGCGGATTATAGAAGCCTTTGTGGTTGAGTATGAATATCGGGCGATTGAGTTTGCCCAACTGGTTATTGACGGCATATTCAAAAAGTTCATCCATTGTGCCGTAACTTCCTGGAAGGATTATAGCAGCCTGACTCAAAGACTCCATTACTTCTTTTCTCTCTTTAAGGTCTTTAGTTTTAATGCATTGGGTGACCTTATCGTTAGTAATGCTTCTACTGTCAAATGTTTGCGGAATTACCCCCGTAACTTTACCGCCGGCATTTAGTGCACCATCGGCCATTGCGGTCATTGTACCAATGTTGGTTCCTCCGTATACAACTGCTATTCCTGCTGCGGCAAGTGCCTGCCCCATCTGTTTTGCAGTTTCTGCAAAGTCAGGTGTTATACCGCTCTTTGATCCAAGATATACTGCTGCTGTTTTTATCATGCGCTTTTGCTTGCTCTGTTTACACAAAACCAATGTTAGTTTCAGAAGTTGCTGATTTCAGATTTCCTGATCTTCAGAAGATCTTCGTCTGCTTTAATTCTTCTTATCAGAGTCTTGACAAGAGTGTCAAGTTTGCCTCCTTCTGAGTAGTCGGCAGGGCAAAGGTAGTTGACCCTGTCCTGTTTCATAAGGTTCTGGGCAATATTCAGTTTCTTTTCATTGCCCGGTTCATAGACTGCAACAGATGTGCCTCCAAGTTGTTTTATCAGTTTCATGCATGGTACATCGGTCTCACCATCGCCGAAATAGACCATATTGTTGAACGATACGCGTTTCTCATCTTCAGGAATTGAGGAGTTTGTCATTACCGAATCCCTGATGCTGAAGATACCTTTGTTTATTTTAAAGAGAAATTGGGTCTTGTTGGTGTAATTTACTGCAGCAGCAGGCCAGATTGCATCACCGTTTTTGTCGTAATAGAAAGAGCAGGCAAAGATTGTCTTGAATTCATTGGCAATTGAAGTACCCTCTATAATCTCTTTGGTTCCGGATGAGTTGATGTAGTGCTCAACCTTTATTCCATGTTCAAGACCATACTCATTAATCCTTTTGAACCACTCCTTTACACCCTTGAAGAGTTCTACTGACTTTCCGAACTCCCTGAAACTCTCCTCCCTGATTGGTTTGCCTGTCTGTTTGGCCTTTTCGAGCATCAGGAGCATGTATACCAGCACATTGTCAGAATCCTGATTCTCTGCCATTACTGCGGTCTCCGCCCAAAATTCCTCTTTCTCCATTCCAACTGCGCCAATAAATGAGTACTCCTGCATGTTTCCTGGCGACAATGTGCCGTCAAAATCATAAATAAGTGCTACAATAGGCAAATTCTCTCTCTCTTCCATATATTATTCACATTTGAGGCAAAGATAGTAAGAAAAATCAAAAGAGAGGGAAAGTCCGGGAATAATAGTTGTCTGCAAGCGATTTATAGTACATTTACAGAACTGAACGGACAAAGTATGTTGCCAACTTGTAGATTATAGTATTTTTTTACGAATTATATTATAATTTTTAATTACTTTTGTGGTATTATCGTGATAAATTTTTGATAATGTACCAAAACAATGTAGTATATAACACCGGTTTCGGGTGTGGTAATGTAAATATTACCGCAAAATATTCTATTGAAAATTTGGTAGTTACAAAAAAAGGTGTAAACACACACACACACACACACACACACACACACACACACACACACACACATTCTCACCGCCCATACCTCGCGCGATAATTTATTAATTGTCAACCAATCTGCAAAGTGGTGTAAATGCTATTTTGCAAGGTTTGTCATATATGTACCCTCATTTCTAACTTTCTGAATTTTACATTATGGGGTACGATAGTTTCTATATTTCAGTATTTCGTGCATACATCTTTCACTTGATGATGTTTACAATACCACTTTGCTCTGAACTTCAGTTCATTGTAAAGAAGATTTGTGTGGCTATCACTGATTCGGAACGTGACGTTCTTCCACAATATAGTATAATATAATATACATGTTAACAGAAAATTTTTAATAACCTAAATATCAACAATATGCAAAAAAGACGATTGATTCCGCTATTACTGCCCGATAGGGTTAAAATAGCAAGCGTGTGTCTTGTCGCCTTGTTCTCTGTCATATTCTCTGTCACCGCTTCGGCACAGACGGATGAAAATGGCTTGCCGGACAAGAGCGAATATAATAAGGACGTGCGCACAGGAACATGGAGCATCTATGCACAAGGCGGTCTCTCATGGGCTACCGGTGTATGGTATGAGAATGTAAATGCCAAGAAGAGTTACGGTATGGCACCTGCAGTTGGTGGCGGAGTGGACTACACCATCCGTCCGTGGGTACGTGTCGGTGCAGAGTATATGTGGTCTCGCTACCGCCGTGAGCAGCGTCTGTCATCACTTGATGCAGCACAGATGCCTATCAAGGCTTATGGCAATTATCAGATGAACTACCACAATGCCAAATTGGGTGCAGGCTTCAACTTTATGGAGTTCTGGCCTCGCCGTCAGGCTCAATGGCTCAATATCTGGGTAGGTACAGGTGCTGGCTATATGATGGCAAAAGGTAATGAGTATGGTATCTATTTCAACACTACCATTACTGAAAACGGCATATCAAAGCCGGCAACAGGTAACATCAATATTGACAACAATTCAAGTGTCAGCATTCAGGGTAATGTACGCACTACCAACGACCACTCCTCTTTCAACCGCTTCTATATCCCTGCATCACTGCATATGGAATTCGATGTCAGCCGTCAGGTAACCATAGGTTTGAAGGGTGAAATGGATTTTGTGATGAACCGTAAGGATATTGCTCCTAAAAACCTTGCATTCGGTCTTGTAACTCTTCGTTATAATTTCGTTCCTGGAAAGGCAAAGAAGATGAAGAAGCATTACGGCAGCCGTTTGGCTACGATGGATGCAAATCTCGCTGATGCTCTACGCAGAGCAGATGCCGAGAAAGCACGTGCCGACAAAGCCGAAGCAGAACGTCAGCGTTTGGCACAGGAAAATGCAGACTTACAACGTCAGTTGAACGATTGTCAGCAGAACAGGGCAACTGTTGTAGTTGAAAAACCGGAACATACTGTTCTTTTCGACAATAACAGTTCTTATTTCACAAAGGAGCAGGCAGAGGAACTGAAAGCATTTGCACAGCAATACAAAGGAAAGAAACTCTCTTTGCTTGCCGAAGCAAGCAGTTCGGGTTCTAAAGAATATAACCAACTATTGAGTGAACGCCGTTTGGAGAGAGTTGCCAAGGCTCTTATGAAGATTGGATTTGCTGCTGAAGACCTCAAACCAAGCATTGCTATAGGATCACAGAGAGGCATTGATGCAGCGGAGGTACGCCGTGTTACCATCACTGTTGAATAACAAATGAATAATAATTATAAATATAATAATTGATATGAAACGTATATTTTCATTCTTGTTTGCCATCATCGCACTGGTGGGAACAATTGGTGTCTTCACATCATGTCAGGAAGATGCTCCCGAAATCAACTACACTATAAACATTACCGTGAACAATGATTTTACAGAAGTAGTGAACGCCATCAATAATGGCACAATGAAGCAGACCGAGGCTATTGCAGCCCTCACTGCAGCCATCGAAAAGATGAATGGTGACCAGGCTGCCAAGTTGCAGGCTATTATTGAAGCAATCAATACTTTGGCTAGTACTTTGGATGCCAAGTTGGCCATTATGGAGGCTGCTATGAAGGCACAGACATTGGCTTTGGAAACAAAACTTGATCTTTTGACTGCTGCTGTTGAAGCACAGACATTGAAGCAGGAAGAGATGGCAGAGTTGTTTGCTACTGCAATTGATAACCTCAGCGGAAGTATTGAAAATAAACTCGATGCCATCAAGTCAATCATTGAAAGCACATCTGCTACTTTGGCTGAGAAACTCGCTGCTATTGAGGCTGCTATGAAGGCACAGACTCTTTCTTTAGAGCAGAAACTCGCCTTGATTGAGGCTGCCATTAAGGCTTTGCCTGATTATACCGACGAAATCAATGCGTTAAAGGATGCTATTGTTGATGGCTACAGTGGCCTAAAGGCAATCATCGAGAGCACATCTGCTACTTTGGCTGAGAAACTCGCTGCTATAGAGACTGCCATGAAGGCACAGACTCTCTCTATGGAGCAGAAGTTTGATCTGTTGGCTTTGGCAGTTAATAACCAGACATTGAAACAGGAAGAAATGGGCGAATTGCTTGCTACTGCCATAGACAATATCAGCGGTAGTCTTGAAGAAAAACTCGATGCCATCAAATCAATCATTGAAAGCACATCTGCTACTTTGGCTGAAAAGATTGCTGCTGTAGAGGCTGCCATGAAGGCACAAACCTTGGCTTTGGAAAACAAACTTGCTTTGCTCGAAGCAGCCATTAAGGCTCTACCTGATTACACCGACCAGTTGAAGGCAATTGAAGCGGCTATCAAGGGTATGCCTGACTATAGCGACAAACTTGCTGCTATAGAAACAGCAGTCAAGAACATTCCAGACTACAGCGAAAAGATGGACGCTATCGAAGCTGCCATCAAGAATGCTCCGGACTATACCACAGCTCTCGAAGAAATCAAGGAGGCTATCGCTGCCTCTAATGAAAGTTTTGCTACCCAGATTGGCATGCTCATTACAGCCATCGAAAACTTGCCTGATTACGGCGACCAGTTGACAGCCATCAAGGATGCCATCCCGAGCATTCCTGACTATAGTGACCAAATCATTGCTCTCGAAACCGCTCTTGAAGTCATTGCCGACCGTCTTGGTACAGATGAAGAAACCATTGCCGACAAACTTCAAGCACTTTCTGATGAAATTGCCAAGATTACAGAAGCAGTAGAAGCCGGAAACAAGAGCCAGGAAGATGCTTTGGCAGAAATCATTGCCTTGCTGGAAAGCGGTGCACTCGCTGGTGGCGGTAGCGGTAGCGGCTCCGGTGGCGAAGGTACAACCCCATCCATTACCTTTACAACTGAGCTACTAAAAGATATTAACGTCAGTGTCATACCCTGCAAAATAAAAACTGCAGAGGGAGTCAGTCTTCAAAATGGCTATCCAAACACTAGTGGTACTATGGGCTATACACATTATGGATATGAACGAACGAATAATGATAATCCTATTAAGCTTACGTTTGATGGAAATCCGACTGTTATTGATATATATGGAAATGAAATAATAGAAATAGACCTTAGTCAGTTAACTGCTTTGGAAGAGATTGATCTCCATGGTAATAACCTCACTAAAGTGGATTTTAGCCATAATAAAAACTTAAAGGAAATTATGCTCTATGAAAACCAAATTACTGGTGAGAATATGACTGCTCTTGTAGAAAGTTTGCCTGATAGGACAGGAAAAGAAACGGGTAAGTTATACTTAAAAATTGCTGATGAAGACGACGAAAGCGCAATTCTTCTTTCAGATATTGCTATTGCTGAAGGTAAGAATTGGGAGGTATTATATACTACCCGCGTCAAAATTGAAAGCGGATCCATTACCTATACAACTAGCTTAGAAGTAGGCGCTGAAACTGCCTTTACAGTCCGACCTACTGACGAAATCACATCAATAGAGGGTGCCACCGAAATTAAGGAATCTTTAAGTTCGGACGGAAAAAGTAAATTTTATACCTTTAAGCTAACAAGTCAAACTGTTAAGATTAATGGAGTAATAGAGCGTTTTAAAGCTACGTTTAAGAATATAACTTCATTGGACGTTACAAATATGTATAGTTTGAATACCTTAGACTGTACAGCTAATGAAATCGTGACATTGGCTATTGATAAAGAAAAAAATAGAAGATTGAAGGATGTTTGGTGTGGACAAAACCTAATTGAAGGTGATAATATGACTGCCGTTGTAAATGGTTTGCATGATAGAAAATATTATTCCCAAGGTTACATTAATTTATCAACTGCTCCTAACAAATTGACTGATGAACAAAAAGCCATTGCTGAAGGTAAGAATTGGGACGTACGTTAACTCATACCCACGCGAATAATTATTTAAAATAATACCTAATCTTTCCCGACAGCACGCCTCCCGTTGCTGTCGGGATAATTATATATGTATTGAGTACCAAACAATCCAATGAAGTGCCAATTGTAGCACGTGGATTATTGTCAGGTACAAAGTAGTAAGAACACTACCTGTGTCTTTTATAGAGTTCCTTTTCAATGTCAGACAAATCCATATTCTTGTGTGCAAGAAGAACCAGAAGATGATAAATCAAATCCGATGCTTCGTATATCAACCTTTCATCATTGCAGTCTATTGCCTCAATAACAGTCTCAACGGCCTCCTCGCCAACCTTCTGGGCAATTTTGTTAGTTCCTTTGTCAAAGAGATGAACTGTGTATGACCCCTCCGGACGCTCTATTTTTCTCTCTTTCACAACACTCATCAGTTTTCTTATAAAACCTTCTGTGTCTGATGTATTGAAGCAACTGCTTGAACCTGTATGACAAGTAGGACCACAAGGCTTTGCCTTTATAAGAAGGGCATCGTTGTCGCAATCTTTTGATATATCTTCAATGTAAAGGAAGTTGCCGCTTGTCTCGCCTTTAGTCCATAATCTCTCTTTGCTTCTGCTGTAGAAGGTAACCTTTCCTTCTTCTATGGTCTTTGTAAGGGCCTCCCTGTTCATATAGCCGAGCATCAGAACCTTGAGTGTTGAACTGTCCTGTATAATTGCCGGTACAAGTTTGTCGGCACTCTTGTCAAAATCAACTTCGTTTATGAATTGTGCATAATCTTTCATGTCAATATTTGTATTTCAGTTTTGTAATAATCTGTGTTCTGTTCGATGTTCTCTATTCTCTGTTTTCTATCTGCCGTTTTCTATTTCCTAACACTTATTTTTATTCTTTATTCTTTATTCTCCTGACAGGTATTCCGCTCTTGTGCAGTTCCTCTTTCAAGGCAGGTATGCTTACCTCTCCGTAGTGGAAGATTGATGCGGCCAATGCAGCGTCGGCGCAACCAGCGCTTCCGAGTACCTCCTTAATATGCTCCCCGTTTCCTGCTCCTCCCGATGCTATTATTGGGATACCCAATAGAGAGTTGAGTCTTTTGTAGACCTCACATGCATAGCCGTTTTTTGTGCCGTCATGGTCCATTGAGGTAAAGAGTATCTCCCCGGCGCCACGCTTTTCAACCTCCACAGCCCATTCAAATAGTTCCCTCTCTGTTACCACTCTTCCCGCATGTGTAGTTACCATCCATTTGCCATTTATCTGCTTGGCATCTATTGCCGCTACAATGAACTGGCTGCCGAATTTCTCTTTGAGACGGTCTATAAATGAGGGGTCCTTTACTGCGGCACTGTTTACTGAAATTTTGTCGGCACCGGCTTTAAGGAGCCTTTCTGCGTCTTCTACTGTAGAGATTCCACCACCAACGGTAAATGGAATATTTATATTTGCAGCAATCTTTTCTACGAGTGATGTAAATGTTTTCCTGCCCTCTACAGTTGCGCTTATGTCAAGGAATACAAGTTCATCTGCTCCATCCCTGCAATAGTTGAGTGCCATTTCTACAGGATCACCGACACTCTTAAGGTTTTCAAAATTTACTCCTTTGACGGTCTTTCCCTCCTTTATGTCAAGACATGGAATGATTCTTTTAGCCAACATATTGAAACGTTTAAGTTTGTACAATTTTACTGATTCCTGCTTTTTCTACTTCATTGAGTTTAGTTCCCGCAATTGTGCTTTTGTTATATGCCCTTCATAAATGGCCTTTCCTGCAATTACTTCCCTTATTCCCATTTCATGCAGTTTGTGTATATCGCCAATTCCGCTGATTCCTCCACTTGCAATGAAGTTATGCCCCTTGAATTCTCCCATAAGTTTGCCGTAAAGGTCAAAGGATGGTCCGTTGAGCATGCCGTCACGTGAAATGTCAGTAACTATAGTATTCTTCAGGCCTGCTCCTATAAACTCTTCCAGAAGTGATTCAATGCTGTTTTTGCCATCCTCAAGCCACCCGTTTACGGCAGGCACACCATTCTTGAGGTCAGCACCAAATACAACCTTTTCTGCACCTGCTGACAAGAGCCACTCAATGAAGAGTTCAGGTGAGTTGCATGCAATACTTCCGCAAATTACTCTGTATGCACCTGCTGACAGAGCGTCGGAGAGTGAGTCCCAACTCTTGATGCCGCCTCCAAATTCGCATTTGAGGGTGGTTTTTGATGCAATCTGCTCAAGAAGGGCCAGATTGACAGGAGAGGAGGCCTTTGCCCCGTCGAGATCTACAATATGAAGCAGTTCTGTTCCGCAACCCTCAAACTCCTTTGCAATTTCAAGCGGATTGCCGGAGTATACTTTGCAGGCATTGTAATTGCCCTGGCTGAGCCTGACGCATCTTCCTTCAATTATATCTATTGCCGGTATTACTTTAATCATAATTTACATTTCAAGAAAATTTTTTAGAATCTGCTCTCCCACATATCCGCTCTTTTCGGGGTGAAACTGGCACCCTATAAAATTCCTGTAGCCTATTGCTGCACTGAAATCATCTCCGTAAGAGCATACGGCAATCGTCCTGTCATTTACATCGGCACTATATGAGTGTACAAAATAGACGAACGGCAATTCGCCAATACCTTTGAAAAGATCAATTCCAAGCGGTCTGATATTGTTCCATCCTACATGCGGTATCTTTAACCTGATGCCCGAAGCCTCATTTGCCGGAGTTCCCATTTTTCTTACAATATTGGGAAAAATGCCAAGACATTTTGTCTGTTCCTCTTCTGAATAGGAGCACATCAACTGCATTCCAAGGCAGATTCCCATTACGGGCTGGGTAAATTTTTCAATTTGACCGGCAAGGCCTGTTGCAACAAGATTCTCCATTGCCCACCCTGCACTTCCTACCCCGGGCAATATTATGTGGCTGCACTTTTGTAATGTGTCAAAATCTGATGAAACAATATTTTCTGCACCAATCCTCCCAAGGGCATTCTGCACACTCTTGAGGTTGCCGGTTCCATAATCAACGATTCCTACCATAACCATTCATTCAATTATAATACACCTTTGCTGCTTGCCACTCCATATGAAAACTCATCTTTCCTCACGGCGCATTTCAATGCTCTTGCAAATGCCTTAAAGACTCCCTCAATTATGTGGTGGTCATTCTCACCCTTTGCCTTTACGTGAAGATTGCATTTAAGATTCTCTGCAAGTGATTTGAAGAAGTGTGAAAACATCTGGGTATCAATTTCTCCAACAAATTGCTCCCTGAACTCAACATCCCATTTGAAGTCTATTCGCCCTCCAAGATCAATAAGTACCATTGCATCAGCCTCATCCATTGGAAGTGCAAAACCATACCTCTCTATTCCCTTTTTGGGGCCCAATGCCTGAGCAAGAGCCTCGCCAAGGGCAATTCCTGTATCTTCAACAGTATGGTGGCAGCCGGTAGCAATGTCACCGCAACATATTATATCAACTCCAATACCGCCATGGTAGCCTATCTGTTCGAGCATATGGTCAAAGAAAGGCAAACCGCTTCTGACATATGGCCTTGTAAAGGAATCAAGATTAATGCACACCTGTATTGATGTCTCCCGTGTAGACCTCGATACTTTGCCAACTCTGCACTTCTTGCCTTCGGTTATGCATCCTTCTTTTTTTGATGAGGGGCCTGCTTTACTCTCAATTTCGCCAGTTATCTCTCTTATTGCATCCAAGAGTCTTCTGTTCTCATCTTCTGTTCCCATAGTAATCCTGAGGCAATCCTTGCAGTGGAGTTGTGATGACCTGTCCCTGACTATTATTTTGCGCTCCTGGAGTTCCTTGAATACTTTTTCTCTCTCTTTGAATTTTACAAGCAGAAAATTGGCGTCCGACGGGTAGACTTTTGAAACGCACTCCATTTGTGAGAGTTCCATTGCAAGTTTAGACCTGTTCTCTTTTATTTCCCTTATCCTTTCAACTGTACCAACGCAATCCTTGAGCATTTCAATTGCCTTCTGCTGATTGATTATGCTTATGTTGTAAGGATATTTGACCTTGTTCATTGTGCCAATTGTGATTGTGTCGGCCAATGCAATTCCAAGCCTCAAACCCGCCATTCCCCAGGCTTTTGAGAGTGTCTGGAGCACAATCAGATTTGGATAACGTCCAATCAGTTCCGAAAAACTCTGACTCTCCGCAAAGTCGATGTATGCCTCGTCAACCACAACGATACCATTGAAATTCTCAATTATCCTGATTATCTCTTCTCTATCAAGCAAGTTCCCCGACGGATTGTTGGGCGAGCAAATGAAAACCACTCTTGTGTCATCCTGAACATCTGAAAGAAGTTTTGTTGCATTGAGTTGGAATTCGCTGTCGAGTTCAGAATATATAATCTTTACATCATTTATGTTTCCCGCAACCGAATACATGCCGTAACTTGGTGCCACAACCACTGCACTGCTCTTTCCAGGTGTGCAGAAGATTCTGTAAATCAGATCTATGGCCTCGTCGCTTCCGTTGCCAAGGAAAATATTCTCTACCGGCACTCTTCTGATTGAAGAGACCATTCTTTTGAGTTCTTCCTGAAAGGGAGAGGGGTAGCGGTTCACTCCAGTCTCATAGGGGCTCTCATTGGCATCAAGGTAAACCTCCATGTCAATCTTGCACTCATCCCTGGCAGTGGAGTAGGGTGCAAGTGCCCTTATATTCTCCCTTATCAAACCATATATATCATCTTTCTTCATATTAGTCATCTTTATGTGAACTATCCTAATCTTACCTTTACAGAATTTGCATGCGCATCGAGTCCCTCTGCGTTGGCCATTGTCTCTATTACAGGGCCCAGGCCTTGA
This sequence comes from Bacteroidales bacterium, assembly GCA_015060245.1. Taxonomy (GTDB): domain Bacteria; phylum Bacteroidota; class Bacteroidia; order Bacteroidales; family UBA932; genus Egerieousia. The sequence continues at coordinate 91,762 of SUYU01000008.1, forward strand.
AGTCCCTCACGGGTAATCTCCTGTATTGTTATTTTTTTTGTAAAACTGCTAAGGTTAACTCCACTGAAGGATTTTGCCCAACCGCCTGTAGGGAGTGTATGGTTAGTTCCAGATGCGTAGTCTCCTGCACTTTCAGGGGTATAGTTGCCCAGGAATATGCTTCCAGCATTTGTTATCTTTTCAGCGGTCTCCCTGTAATTTTCTGTACAAATTATAAGGTGCTCCGGAGCATATTCATTTGCCATATCAACCATCTGCTCTTGAGTGTCAAGCACAACAATTACGCTTCTGCCCAATGATTCTGCTATGTACTCCTGGCGCGACAGTGTTGCCATCTGCCGGTCAAGTTCGTTGAGCGTCTCCAGGGCAAGATTTTCAGATGTTGTTACAAGCACTGCCTGACTCTCTTTTCCGTGCTCAAGTTGTGCAAGGAAGTCTGCAGTTATGAACTTGGGGTCTGCAGTTGAGTCTGCAAGTATCATCACTTCAGATGGTCCTGCAGGCATATCAATGGCGCAGATCTCTTTTGATACTATCTGTTTTGCAGTGGTAACATAACTGTTTCCCGGACCAAATATCTTATCTGCCGCAGGTATGGTTTCTGTACCGTATGCCATTGCAGCAATGGCAGCAGGTCCACCCGCTTTGAATACTCTTGTTACTCCGCATAATTTGGCGCAATAAAGCACTTCCGGTGCAACTTTGCCGCTTTTCCCCACAGGCGTACAGAGTATAACCTCCTTGCAACCGGCAATCTGTGCAGGCACCGCCAGCATTATTACTGTTGAAAAGAGAGGTGCAGTACCTCCGGGAATGTATAGGCCAACTCTGTTGATTGGGACATTTTTCTGTCGGCAAACAACACCTGGCATGGTCTCGATGGCTATATCTTGGCTCTTTTGTGCTGCGTGGAATTTTCTCACATTTGAAATTGCACAATCTACAGCGGCTTTCAACTCCTCTGATATTGACAATTCCGCCTCCTTGAACTCCTCAGGCTTTACCTCAAGTTCCGAAGCCTCAATATCGAGCGAATCAAATATTTTAAGGTAAGACAGAAGTGCCTTGTCGCCGCCCTTCTCAATATTTTCTACAATCAGGCCTGTGCCGTAATCATTTTTTGAGGATTTTCTCTCCCTTTTGAGTATGTTCTGCCATTGTGACTTTTGAGGTCTGTATATGATGTTTGTTCTTTTTTCCATAATCTTCTGATCCATGAATTTATAAAATCATTTTTTCCATTGAGAGAATAAGGATATCCTCTGCGCCGATACTCTTGAGTTGTTCACTCTTTTCCCATATTTCATCCTCATCAATTACTGTGTGCATTGCACTCCAGTTCTTGTCTGCAAGCGGGAGAAGTGTAGGGCTCTTCATGCATGGCAATATTTGCAGAGCAGCCTCAATCTTGTCATTTGGAATATTTACAAGGATATATTTCTTGCCTCTGCTCCTTATGATAGATTCAAATCTGAATATAAGTTTTGAGACTATTGCCATCTTCTCCTGGGAGAGCGATTTGTTTCCAATCAGTACTGCCTGGGAATCCATAATCTTTTCTACCTCCACAAGTCCATTTGAAACAAGTGTGCCTCCGCTGCTTACTATGTCAAAGATGGCATCTGTCATTCCAATGGAGGGTGCTATCTCAACGCTGCCGGCAATCTGCTCTATCTGGCACTGAATGCCTTTTGCCTTGAAAAATTCAGAAAGTATATTGGGATATGATGTTGCTACCTTTTTCCCGTTGAAGTAGTCGAGATTATCATATTTTTCATTTTGTGGTATTGCAAGCGAGAGCCTGCATTTCCCGAACCCCAGATTATAGAGTGTATCAACATCAAATCCGCGTTCTGCAACCTCGTTCATTCCTACAATGCCAATATCGGCTATTCCGTTGCATACTGCATGCGGAATGTCGTCGTCTCTAAGGTATAATACTTCAATTGGGGAGTTGCCTGATTTTGAAAGCAGTTTCCTTTTGCTCTCTTCAATCTTGATTCCTGATTCTCTGAGCAGTGCCAAACTCTCTTCATTCAATCTTCCTTTGGCCTGTAATGCTATACGTATCATGATATATAAAAATTGGTGCTTATAAATTGGTACAAAAAAAGGAGACTCTATTGCAAGTCTCCTTATACGTATACAGTCTCAATTCTTTAACCATATGCAACAGAAACCTGCCATCATTGCTTTTCGTGATGGTGGTGATGCAGATGATTGAAAGATGTAAATTGCATAATCATTAAATTATTGTGGCATTGCCACGGTTTGTTCTGCAAATGTAGCATTAATTTTTTAATATTGATACTCTTTGCTTAAGAAATGTTATAAATTTTTCTGATTCCAGTATTTCTATATCATCCAAAAGCCCAAGTACAAATCGCCCCACTCCTTCATAATTGCATACTTTTGTTTCTAAAATGTATTGAGTATCAGATATTTTAGTGAGGTCTTTCTCGGCAAGCGGAAACTCTTCAACCAGTAGGGAAGCGGCCTTAAGTCCAAGTTTCAATTTGATAGGGAACTGATTATGGCTGCTTATTCTGAATATATCTATATAGGCACTTTTGTGTTCAGGTTCAAACTGCCATCCGCTATCCAGCACCTCGGTATCGGAGATTCGTGATACCTTGAACATCTTGTTCATTCCCTTTGCATGAGGATCGGGAGAGCCGTCGGGAAGAAGGGGAATTTCATAGCCCCATACCTGTATGTAATTGGTGGTGAACTTGTATGGTTCAATTAAACGGTCTGATATGCTGTTGCTGCTTGCCGAACGGTAACCTTTGAGCCTTACCTGTTTATGGTTTTCCATAGCCTCTGCAAGATTGTTAACATTTTTGGCATTGCTTCCTTTTGTAACGCACTCTGCCAGAATCTTGTAGTCATATACGCTGTATAGTTTTGACTTGAGGTTCTGCTTTATGATATTGTTCTCATCTATGCTTTCAATGGCGCTTTTGAGAATATAAGCCTCTTCATCGGTAAAATGTACAAGTTCAGAGATATCCTTGAAATATTTTGACTGTTTGTCGAGCCTTATGAAGCCGTTGCTCTTCTTTACCACAAATCCTGCTTCGCGGAATGTATCAATATACCGGTATATGGTTCTTTGCGACATTTCAAGCATGTTGCCCAAATCTTCAATTGTATATCTGTTGTTGGCGGTCAGAAGTTTCATCAGTCTTAACATCCGCTCTACTTTTGGCTGGTCCATCTCTTTTATTTAAAGTTCTCCAAGATATTTTTCAACAAGTCTGTAGAATTGTGTGAGGTGGTATCCGTCACATAATCCGTGATGCACGCTAATGAATACGGGAATGTGATACTTTCCCTCCCTGCATGTTGCCTTGCCTACATTTATGAGCGGTTTTCTGTTGCCTTGTACCGATGATTGTGTGCATGTCATGGAGGTGAAAGCCAACCCTGGATTTGCTGCTACAAGTACCATGTCCATATATTGATGGGGACCTGATTTTGCGCTCTTTTCGGCGGCATATGGGTTTGTTTCGCCTGAAATTTTTAAAATGATTTCGCCAGCCTTCTTGGCAAACTCATCAAATGACCTGCTGTATGGTATGTTTACAGAGTGGAATTTCCCGTTTGGCCCTACAGATATTGGAGTAATTGCCGATACAGTTTCATACAGGACTATTACCTCTTCCTCATTCTGGCTGCCGCTTTCTTTATCTGTGACTCTTTCTCTTTCAACTCTGTACCTCAATTCAGGAATCTCGTTTACGGCTCTTAGGATTGCGTAGAGGTATTTGATGAAAAATGAGGATTTGTCTCGTTTTGAATTTTCAAAGGCGCTTGTGCACTCCACTTCACATGTAACGGAGTAGCAGGGATTGAGGAACTCTTTGAAAAACTCATAATTCTCTCTTCTATCCCAAGTATTGTAATCTATTATGGTACGGTTATTTTTCTGCATGACAAACCAGGTATACGCTATTTGTTGAGTTCAGAAAAGAGGTTGAAGCCGTCATCCCAATCATCAGGTATTGCATTTTCACCTGCAGAGCCGCTCTGTTTTGTGTAGTCCGGCAACTCTTCAATCAGATCCACGACGGTAGCATTTGCCTGCAAACCAATATCCCTTGGTGAGATAATCTGTATATATGGCTGATACTCAAAGATTGTATTGTAGAACTCCCTGTTGGGAATTATCTCCATTTCAAACTCTATGTTTCCGTTTTCATGTACACTCACAACCCTTTGGGACTGGTGCAGTGGATTTATCTTTATAAAAGGTGCCAGTCTGTTTTTTACAAGAAACCTTATGCACCTTACCTCTCCCGACAGTTTTGTAACACCTATTATATCTTTGAAATACTTTTCTGCGTCAAACTCAAGTTCTTCAGGGAATGGAAGTATTGCATAGGAGAAATCCCTTATCCTGTCAATCGGGAGTTTGTATACGCCTCTGAGACCATCCTTGTATCCCAGTGCATACCACCTGCCTTTATACTCCTTCAGATACATAGGGTAAAAAATAATGGGCATTATATTGTTTGACCTTGACGAGTAGTAACCGATGCAAAGCACCTTCTTGTTGATTATAGCATCATATATGATATTGAAATACTCAAGTCCAAGGGGATTTTTCTTCTTCTCGTACGATACCGCCCTGTTGCTGCTGTTGTTTTTTGAGAGAATCTCTTCGTCAAGTACGCTTACAATCTCCTTTATCTGTTCAAAACCATTGAAACTTCCATACTCCCTCAATATATTGACTGCCTCCTTGAGGTTATGCAGACGGTTCCTGTTCAATTCAGATCTGTTGATTGAAAATGAGGGATCTGAGTATCTGTAGTATTTGTTGTCATATACTACAATAGGTGCCCCGTAACCGTTGTCTGGATCACGCATGAACTGTATATCCAACTGTATTGTACGGACAGAAGCCTTTTGCTCCCTGTTGTTGTATTTTATCTGAAGAGCCTTGCTGCACTCATCAATCAAATCCTTTAATGTATATTTGTTCTGAGTGTCGCGTAAACAATTGTCAATTATTTTATGTCTTAGTAGGGCGTTTGAATTGGCAGCCATATTATTTGCTTTAAATTACAAATTTAATTTATTTATCTTATCTTTACAAAGTTTAAAACTCGTAAAAAATATAGTGTCATGAAAAAAAATCTCTTGATATTCACATTCATTTCAATTTTCTCCGTGGCAATCTCTTTTGCACATGGACCCAATAACACCAATGGCAATATGGAGTCTGTTTCCGGTTCTGAACAGAACAATTCGGAGTCTGCAGTAATTGAAATTAACAAGGCACAGTTCCTTGAGAAGGTATACAACTATGAAAAGAATCCAAAAGAATGGGTATACGAGGGGTCAATCCCTTGTATAGTTGACTTTTATGCAAACTGGTGCGGTCCATGCCGTACTCTCTCTGTTACATTGCAGAAACTTGCCGAGGAGTATAAAGGAAAAATTATTGTATACAAGGTAAACGTAGACAAGGAGAGTGAACTCTCATCTGGCATCAGTTCTATTCCTACACTTTTGTGGTGCCCTCTTGGTTCGGAGCCGTTCTTTACCCAAGGAGCACTATCAGAGAATCTTCTAAAGGCAAGAATAGAGAGCCAACTGCTCAAGTAGCCCCATCTGCCAATAAACAATTGTCCATGCAGATTGTATTATGAGGTAAAGATTCTGCATGACAATCAAGAGTGGACATACAGATAAAAGGAGGGAGACAAGGTTGACTGCCATTGCACGGGCAGTCATCTTCCTGGTCTCCCTTATTCTTTTGTGTGCGCTTGTAATTGAATATGGCTTTCAATTGGATGAGGTTGAAAAAGCGGCAATCAATGCTATCTTCACTTTCTCGATATGGTTCTATTTTGTACTATATCTTCTTATTGTCATTTTCAGGAGAAAACAGATAGTAAAGCGCTCTATCATAATGACTGTGTCAATGGCACTGTTGCTCATTTATGCAATCATTTCCAATCATTTGACCCCTGCATTGCTTGTTTTCTCAATTGTTGAACTCTCAAGGGGAATTGTAAATTTCATTGGCAAAAAGACAAATCCTGCACTTCTTCTGTCAACAGCATTTCTGGTTATAACGGCTATAGGAACAATTATACTTCTGGTTCCCCGGTCCACACTGCCAGATGTGAGGCTTTCAGTGGCAGATGCACTGTTTGTCTCAACAAGTGCCCTCTGTGTAACCGGACTTTCACCGGTCGACATCTCCTCAACTTTTACTGTAGCCGGACAAACAGTTATCCTTTTTCTAATTCAAATTGGGGCATTGGGGGTAATGACCATAACAAGTGCCTTTGCGCTCTTCTTTATGGGAGAAACCTCTATCATCAACCAGTTTGCCTTACGTGATGTTGTTGGCTCTGACACCTTCTCCTCATTGATATCAACCCTTCTCTATATCCTTGGTTTTACTTTTGCAATTGAGACTGCAGGTTTTTTCTCCATATGGCTCTCAATACACAACACTTTAGGGATGAGTGTGGGAGAGGAACTCTTCTTTTCTGCTTTCCACTCAATATCTGCATTCTGTAATGCCGGTTTTTCAACTCTTGGCGGAAATTTAGGCAATCCAGCACTTATACATGGGCATAATATCTTCTATTTGACAATATCCATATTGGTCATATTTGGCGGAATAGGTTTTCCTACAATGGTCAATCTTGCCAATATAATTATGAATATCATGCGCAGAATCTTCAAATCAGCCCTCTTAAAGAGTTCAACAAGCGTGAAATTCAGTCATCTTGAAAATCTGAATACCCGCATTGTGCTTGATGCTACCCTCTTTCTGATCATTGGCGGAACAATCATCATTGCCCTTCTTGAATGGAATGGCGCTTTTGCCGAGATGACCACCTCCGGCAAACTTGTACACTCTTTTTTCAATTCAGTGTCGCCCAGAACTGCAGGATTCAATTCAGTAGACCTCACTCTCTTTTCTCCACTTTCAATAATTTTCTATACACTTTTGATGTGGATAGGGGGTGCATCCCAATCTACAGCAGGTGGAGTAAAAGTCAATACCATAATGGTTGCAGTTGCAAATTTCCGTTCAATCCTTAAGGGCAGGGAGAGTATTGTACTCTACAACCGTGAGATTGACGCTTACAGTGTCAAACGAGCAAGTGCAATTATCTTCGGTTCTCTTGCGACCATTTTCATCTTCTGGATTGCCCTGATTGTTGCTGAACCGCAACTACGGCCATACAAACTTTTTTTTGAGGTAGTTTCCGCAATCAGTACCGTAGGGTCTACGCTTGATGTAACTCCAATGTTAGGGACAGTTGGCAAATTGCTCATATCACTTCTCATGTTCATTGGAAGGGTTGGGCTCATGACTGTACTTATGAGTCTTATGCACAATGGCAGAAAGTTGTCATATAAATATCCTGTTGAAAAGGTTATCATAAACTGAAGAATTGTCGAATAGGAGAGACGTAATACTGTTTTATTGTGCTCTTTTTCATTGGTGAGCAGTTTTGCAAATCTCCAAGATGAGTTGCCCCTCTTTCCTGTAAACTTATCAATTATGAAGGTTGTTTAACTTATAGTTGAATGTATAAAATATGAAAGTACTTGTTATAGGTTTGGGCGAGTTTGGCCGTACAATTGCCGAAGAACTTACAGATCTCTCTGTGGAGGTAGTGGGGATAGACTATGATGAAACAGTCATAAACTCTATCAAAGAACGAATATCATTTGCCTACATCATGGATGCCACCAGGCAAGATGCCCTGCTTGAACTCCCTCTTAAAGAGATGGATTGTGCCATCGTTGCAATTGGGAGGAGCATGGAGAGTTCCCTGCGCATTGTAGCGGCACTGAAGGAGAACGGTCTTGAAAAGATTTATGCAAGGGCAATTGATTCTACACACTGCTCAATACTCAAAGCCATGAGTATTGAGAATATATTGGAGCCCGAAAAATTGGCGGCCAAGGCTTATGCCCGTGATGTAAATGTGATTCATGTTGTCTGATATGATAAATATAGCCTATATTTGCAATATATAAATCATATCAATCATGAAAAGAGTTTTTTCAATTCTGGCGCTTTTGCTATTTGTGTCAGCACTTTATGCTTGCGGACAGCGCTCTTCCAAGAATAACGCTCCCGTTGAGCCCGATGAGCGCATTATCTCTCTAAATTCTGATGATTTTGAGCACGCCTTGTATGCCGAAGATTCAGATGAACTTGTCATTTTACTGGATGTAAGGACTCCACAAGAGTATGCCCAGGGCCATCTTAAAGGGGCGATAAACATAGATGTAAAGGAGAAGAAGTTCGTTGACAATGTAATTGAAACCCTCAAAATCAAGGAGGGGAGAAATCTGCCGACCATTGCAGTATATTGCAGGAGCGGTGTCAGAAGCGTAAAGGCTGCCAACCTGTTGCTTGAAAAGAAGTGTGCCCAAAAGGTCTATAACCTTGAAAAAGGCATATTGGAATGGAGAGGGGAGATTGTGCAATAACTCCCCTCAAAGCATTATTCTATTCTATTCTATTCTATATCAATTCTTTGTACTTCTTCCACTCCCTCAATGGCAGAGATACTCTCGATTGTTGATGTGAGTTCATTCTGTGAATGGATGTTGAAGTCAATTGTGCATGTGACTATATGGTCTTCACATTCGGTTGTCAGTTTGTACATTGAGAGGTGTTGCTGTTCGGTAATGCAGTAAATAAGGTCACTCAACAAGTGGTACCTGTCAATTGAGATTATTCTTATTCTTACCGGATACATGAGGTGTTCATTCTCTTTAAAATCTACTGCAACAATTGAATCTCCAAGTTGGGATGCAAGCCTGATTGCAACAGGGCAGTTTCTGCGGTGAATCGTAATTGATTCGTCCTGAGCCTTGAATCCAATCACCTCATCTCCAGGAATAGGGTGGCATTTGTCACATCTTTTATATCCTATCCTCTCTTTTGCCGACAGGTAGTGTCTGATGCTCTTTATGGCTTTATATGTAGATACCGATTTAAGCCAATGCTCTTCGGGCTCAACATTTTGATTTGTGATTACCTCTATGCAGTCTCCTCTTTTCAGTACAGTCTTGATTGAGGCAAGACGCCCATTTATTCTGGCATATTGCGCGTGGTCGCCGATTTCGCTGTGTATATCATATGCAAAGTCAAGCACTGTGGCATTCTTTGGAAGTATTATACCCTTTCCGTTAGGTGTAAATACCATTATGTCATCGTTGTAGAATGAGGTTGTTACCCCTTCCATGAACTCTACATCCTTTGTGTGGTCTGCAGCATCCTTAAGTATTGACTTGAATTTCTCAAGCCAGTGCCTTACGTTCTGTTCAGTTCTTTCGGCTGCACATCCCAGCCTTGAATTCCTCAACATCCTTTCAGAAGAGATATGGAACTCTTCCCACTCTCCAAAATCACTCAGAAGTTTTACATGAAAACTCTGATAGCCGTTCTCCTTTGGCGCATTGATGTAGTTTGATACGCTTCCGGGGCGCTCCTTGAAGGTATCGGTAAGAATTGAGTATATGCGGAGGCTCATGTCCTTTTCAGAAAGCGGTGCATCATTCGGATAGATGATACGGATGTAGTGTTTGCCTCCCACATGATAATAGTCGCTGTTTGTAGAGTGCATCTTCCTCCAGATATTGTACGGCATTCTGTAACGCACCTCTGTACGTACTTTTATGTCGTGGCTTGCAAGGAGTGAAGTAATTTTCTGGGTAAATGATTCTATGTATTCCGAGTTGTTGAGCCTCTCCTCATTGAGGAGTTTCTCGAGTTCTGAATACTCTCTGGGACACCTGTATCTGAAGGAGAGGTTTTCCAGTTCAAGTTTTACATGGTAAAGGCCAAGCCTGTTTGCCAGTGGTGCATAGAAGTAGTCAGTCTCACCGGCAATCTTCATCTGTTTGTCGGCCCTCATGCTGCTCAGTGTACGCATATTGTGCATGCGGTCAGCAAGTTTGATGAGCATTGCCCGTATGTCGTAGTGCACAGATGCAAGCATCTGCCTGTAATTGGCTATCTGCTTGGATTGTTCACTCTTTTGCTTCTTGTTCTTTGTAACAACACCAACAAGGAATGCCACATCATCTCCGAATCTCTTTTTTATCTCCTCTATTGTGCAGTCTGTGTCCTCCACAACATCATGCAAAAATGCCGCAATTACCGGATTTGCACCAAGTTCAAGTTCCTCTGCTATGATGGTTGCCACCGAAATAGGATGAATGATATAGGGATCTCCAGTCTTACGCTTCTGGCCCTTGTGTGCCTCTGCTGCAAATTCATAAGCACTTCTGATGCGCATCAAGTCTTCTGTACTTACGCGGTTGCGCATTACATCAAAAAGGTGCTCAACACTCCGGTTTATGCTGTTATAAATGTCATTTTCCATAGAACAAGTGTAAAAATAGGTCACGAGCCACAAATTTATTAAAAAAAAACTTTAAATTTGCGCATTAATATTTAAACTAAGGATTATGATTACAAAAAGTGCAATTTCTGCTTTCGAAAGCATTCAAACTCCGTTTTACTATTACGATATTGATTTGCTCAACAAAACTTTGGATGAGTATACTTCTTTGATAAAAAAATATAATTATCATGCGCACTATGCTTTGAAGGCTAATGCCGACAGCCGCATTTTGTCAATCATTCAAAAGGCCGGTTTGGGTGCAGACTGTGTGAGCGGTAATGAGGTTGCATTGGCAATCAAATCCGGTTTCTCTCCAGACAAAGTGGTTTATGCGGGAGTAGGAAAATCTGACAAGGAGATCAAGACTGCCCTTAAAGCAGGCATCTTCAGTTTCAACTGTGAGTCTGTTCCTGAGATTAAGATCATCAATGATTTTGCCGCTTCAATGGGCAAGACTGCAAGAATATCACTAAGGGTAAATCCTGATATTGATGCACATACTCACAAGTATATCAGCACAGGAAGAAAAGAGGACAAGTTCGGTATCAGCCCATGGATGTTTGAGAGTGTTGCAGAGTTGTTCAAGTCTTGCAAGAACATTGAGTTGGTTGGACTTCACTTCCATGTAGGTTCACAGATTACAGACTTGGGCGTATTCAAACTTCTTTGCGAGAAGGTAGCCGAGTTGCAGCAGTGGTTCACAGACAGAGATTTCTTCATTCCTAACTTGAACCTTGGTGGAGGTCTTGGTGTTGATTACCAGAACCCTAATGAAAACCCTATTGCCAACTTCAAGGATTACTTTGAAGTAATCAACAAGAACCTTGTTGTAAAACCTGGACAGAATGTTCACTTTGAACCGGGCAGAGCGATTGTTGCCCAGTGTGGTCACCTTATCTCAAGAGTATTGTATGTGAAGATTGGCCAGCGCAAGAAATTTGCCATTTTGGATGCAGGTATGAATGACCTTATCCGTCCTGCTTTGTATCAGGCACACCATGCAATTGAGAACCTCACTTCAGAGAAACGCAGGATGAGATATGACGTTGTTGGTCCTGTTTGCGAGTCAAGTGACAAGTTCGGAACAAACATCATGTTGCCGCAGACACAACGCGGTGACATCATCGCTATCCATACAGCAGGTGCATATGGTCAGGTTATGGGTATGAAGTATAACCAGAGGGATTTGGCTAAAGCTTATTATTCTGACGAAATATGCCAAGGTTAAGTTCTAAAGACAAATACATAAGAGAGATACTGAATCTGTATAAAGAGAAAGGCTTGCGCCTTAATATGGAACAAATTGCAGATTATCTGCATATTACCAAAAAAACTCTTTATAACAACTTTGAGAACAAGGAAGATATGATCACTACAGTAGTGGATCATTTCTTCTTTGGTCTTGAAAGGAAGATATTGGACTCTGTTGAAACAAGTGAGAATGCCATTGATTCTTTGATCAAGATTGTTGAGATAATAAGGTCGGAGATTGACAACTTGGGGCGTGCACTCATTGATGACATTTCCAGTGAGAGCATAGACATGTTTGAACACAGCAACCGCTCAAGTTTTTATTTCAAGGTAATAAAGGATAATCTGGTCAGAGGAATTGAAGAGGGTTTTTACAGAACCGATATAGATATTGAATATTGTACAATTTTCTACACCTCAGCAATTGAACTTTTCTACAAGAAAGGTCATACACAGAGGTTTATAAAAAACTCCAGCAAATACCACTCGGAATTGGTAAGGCATCATCTCTATTCCATTGTGCGGTCAGATAAGTTGGATATATTGGAATCATATTTAAAGTAATATATGTTTGAGAATTTAATTGATAAGTTAGAGAGTTCGTTCAAACTTCTCAAGGGAGAGGGTAAGATTACGGAAATTAATGTAGCGGAGACTCTTAAAGATATAAGAAAGGCTCTTCTTGATGCCGATGTCAGTTACAAGATTGCCAAAAAGTTCTGTGACGATGTAAAACAGATTGCAATGGGCCAGGATGTGCTCAAATCTGTCAAGCCAAGCCAGATGATGGTCAAGATAGTTCATGACGAGTTGACTAAACTGATGGGTTCCGAGGCTACCGACATCAATATAAAAGGTACACCGGGCATTGTGCTTGTAGCAGGTCTTCAGGGTTCCGGTAAAACTACTTTCTCCGGTAAACTCGCATTGAACTGCAAGTCAAAGAGAGGGCTGAAGGTAATGTTGGTTGCAGGTGACGTATATCGTCCTGCGGCTATTGAGCAGTTGAAGGTGCTAGGTTCACAGATTGGTGTTACTGTTTATACTGAAGAGGGGTCAATGGATCCTGTGTCAATTGCCAACAATGCTATAAAGGTAGCAAAGAATGAGGGATACTCACTTGTCATCATAGATACAGCAGGACGTCTTGCCGTTGATGAGCAGATGATGAATGAGATTGAGGCAATCAAGAAAAGCGTAAACCCTACAGAGACACTTTTTGTAGTTGACTCAATGACTGGTCAGGACGCAGTTGAGACTGCAAAGGCTTTCAATGATAGATTGGACTTTGATGGCGTAGTACTTACCAAACTTGACGGTGATACCAGAGGCGGTGCGGCACTCTCAATCAGGGCGGTTGTGAACAAGCCTATCAAGTTTGCAAGTTCCGGTGAAAAGATGGAGGCTTTGGATGTATTCCATCCAAAACGTATTGCTGACCGTATCTTGGGTATGGGTGACGTTGTTTCACTCGTAGAAAAGGCACAGGAGCAGTTTAATGAGGAGGAGGCAAGAAAACTCCAGAAAAAACTCATTAAGGACCAGTTTACTCTCTCTGATTTCTATGACCAGATTCAGCAGATCAAGAAGATGGGTAATATCAAGGATCTTGCCTCAATGTTGCCAGGTATGGGCAAGATGCTTAAGGATGTTGATATAGACAACTCTGCTTTCAAGGGCATTGAGGCAATCATTCTTTCAATGACTCCTTATGAGAGAAACAATCCTTCAATCATTAACGGCAGCAGACGCAGACGTATTGCAGAGGGTAGTGGTACAACTGTAGTTGAGGTAAACAGGCTGCTCAAACAGTTTGAGGATACCCGCAAAATAATGAAGACCATGGCAGGAGGCGGGGCGCAGAAAGCAATGCGTGCCATGGGTGCATTTAAAAGGAGAAGGTAAAATTATCATACAATGACAACACGTATTTTAGACGGCAAGTTTGCATCAGAAAAGATCAAACAGGAGATAGCAAAAGAAGTTCAGTCCATTAAGGATAATGGAGGCAAGTGTCCACATTTGGCTGCTATACTTGTAGGCAATGATGGAGCAAGCCAGACGTATGTTGGTAATAAGGAGCGTTCTTGTCATCAGGTCGGGTTTGATTCGACCGTACTCAAATTTGAGGATACAATTACTGAGAGTGAGTTGCTTGAGGTAATTGACAACTTGAACAATGATGCCAATATTGATGGCATTATTGTGCAACTTCCTCTTCCGTCTCACATAAATGAGAACAAGATTATTTGGGCAATAGATCCAAAGAAGGATGTAGACGGTTTTCATCCGGCAAATGTCGGTAAAATGACTTTGGGCTTGCCATCTCTTTTACCTGCTACTCCGTCTGGAATAATAAAGTTGCTTGAGATATACGGCATAGAAACAGCAGGAAAAAATTGTGTAATTATCGGTAGAAGCAATATTGTGGGCAGGCCATTGGCAAACCTCTTGTCGCATAAGGGCAAATATGCAGATTGTACTGTTACATTGTGCCACAGCCAGACCAAAAATATTGAAGAGTATACCCGTAATGCCGATATTGTTGTTGCTGCGCTTGGAAGCCCAGGATTCCTTAAGGCTGACATGATAAAGGTGGGTGCTATAGTTATAGATGTGGGAATTACAAGAATTCCTGATCCAACTAAAAAGAGTGGCTACAGACTTTCAGGTGATGCAGATTATGAGAGCGTTGCTCCTAAATGCTCCTGGATAACACCCGTTCCGGGCGGTGTCGGTCCAATGACAATTGTCTCACTCCTGAGCAATACACTCCAAAGTGCTAAAGAAAAATAGAGCAAATCTTCTGAAGGGCGTCATTTTGACGCCCTTTTTTCTATTATTTTCTCTGAAAATTTGGTATATTTGCGCATAAGCCGTTCTATTTTGTTACATCATAAAACTCCTGCCATGAATATTTTCAGACGTATATACAATTTTTACTATGAGGGTTTCAGGGATATGACTGTGGGCAAAACCCTTTGGCTTCTTATTATTGTAAAACTGTTTGTAATGTTTGTAATTCTCAAACTCTTTTTCTTCCAGAGTCAACTGGGAAAATATGAGACTCAGCAGGAGAAGAGCGGCGCAGTAATTGAAAATCTTCTAAAATAATAGACTATGATACTAGAAATGAGTGCAATCGGATTGTCAAGACTGCAGTTTGCAGTTACTGCAATGTTCCATTGGATATTTGTTCCTCTTACTTTGGGCCTTGCAGTAATAATTGGCATTATGGAAACAAAGTATTTTCTTGAGAGCAAGAAGCCGGGCAATGAAGTCAATACAGAATTCTGGAAAAAGACCACCAGATTCTGGAGCAGAATCTTTGCCATCAATTTTGCCATAGGTGTCGCTACCGGAATTATTCTTGAGTTCCAGTTCGGTACCAATTGGAGCAATTATTCATGGTTCGTTGGTGATATTTTTGGAGCCCCTCTGGCAATTGAGGGTATTTTTGCATTTTTCATGGAGAGTACCTTTTTTGCTGTAATGTACTTTGGATGGGATAAAGTGAGCAAAAAATTCCACCTTGCCTCAACATGGCTGACTGCAATAGGTGCAAACCTCTCTGCTGTATGGATTCTTATAGCAAATGCCTGGATGCAGAATCCTGTAGGAATGGTTTTCAATCCAGATACTGCGCGTAACGAGATGGTTGATTTCTGGGAAGTGGTTTTCTCTCCTGTTGCGTTAAACAAACTTATGCACACCTCAACAAGCGGTTTCATGTTGGGCGCAGTGGTTGTAATAGGTATAAGTGCATGGTATCTGCTAAAACGACGTGATGTGGAGTTTGCAATCAAGTCTATGAAAATAGCGGCAATTTTCGGTCTTGTATCTGCACTTGTCCTTGCCTATTCGGGCGACGGTTCTGCATACCTTGTGGCAAAACACCAGCCCATGAAACTTGCCGCAATGGAGGGCCTCTACAAAGGTGAAAACAAGGCACCTCTTGTTGGAATGGCAATACTTAATCCACAAAAGGAGATAACCAATGATGAAGACCCATATCTGTTTGACATATCAATACCAGGAGCATTGTCGTTATTGGCCAACAGGTCATTTGATTCATTTGTGCCGGGTATAGAGGATATAATAAATGGAGGCTATGATGTTACTGATGAAAATGGCATTACATCAAAAGCCCTCTCTTTTGAGCAGAAGAGGGAGAGAGGAAAATTGGCGGTTGATGGATTGAGGGAGTATCAGCAATCCTTGAAAACAGGTAATGATTCGCTGAAAGCGGCATCTTATTCGCAACTTCAGGAGAATTTCAAATACTTTGGCTACAGTTTCCTCGATTCTCCACAGCAAGCAATTCCACCTGTTGCACTTACTTTCTATGCTTTCAGAATAATGGTCATACTCGGTGGCTACTTCATACTTTTCTTCATTGCTGTTCTTGTTCTCACTTCTAAGGGGAGAATTATCTCAATGAAGGAGTCTTATAGCAAGATCATATACTGGATACTCATTTTGAGCATACCGTTGGTATATATCTGTTCGCAGTCGGGTTGGATTGTCGCAGAAGTTGGCCGACAGCCTTGGACAATCCAGGATCTTTTGCCGGTACAGGCGGCAGTATCGGCTGTTGCTCCGGGCAACATCTATGCTACCCTTACAATATTCTTCGTGTTGTTTACTGTTCTTCTTATTGCTGAGTTGAAGATAATGTTCAATCAGATTAAGAGAGGCCCAGAAAATTTGTCTTAATATTAACCTCAAATTGATAGTTATGGATACTCTATATTTCTTGCAGCATTACTGGTGGGCACTGATTTCGCTATTGGGTGCATTGTTGGTTTTTATGATGTTTGTACAAGGAGGTGAAACCCTGATATTTGGAGTTGCCAGGACCGATCAGGAAAGGGAGCGGATCATTGGTTCCCTCGGTCACAAATGGGAGATAACATTCACCACTCTGGTTACTTTTGGAGGTGCAGCCTTTGCATCATTCCCGCTTTTCTATTCTACCAGTTTTGGTGGAGCATACTGGCTATGGATGTCAATTCTCTTCCTGTTTGTAATACAGGCTGTCTCCTTTGAATTCAGGAATAAGGCGGGAAATCTTCTTGGCCAGAGAGGATATGACATATTCCTCTTCCTTAATGGATCTTTGGGTACTTTCCTATTGGGCGTTGCTGTGGCTACTCTCTTCTCCGGCGGCTCGTACTTTATGGATAAAATCAACATAACTAACGGAGCCTCCAACGTCATCTCTACCTGGTCAAACAGTTGGATGGGACTTGAGTCCATTGCAGTACCGTTCAATGTGGTTCTCGGGTTGGTGCTTCTCTTTGCAGCGAGGACATTGGGACTTCTCTTCACAATTGAAGATATGCGCCATGAATCCTCAAAGTTTTCACTCGCCCTTCAACGTTGCAAAAAATCCTTGACTCTCAGCGGTCTCCTTTTTGTATTGTTGTTTGTCTTGTTTCTTGTGATGCTGTTTCTCAGGACCGGATACTCTGTAGACCAGGCCACAGGCTATATTGCACCGGTAAAATATAAGTATCTTCTGAATATGCTGCAATTGGTATGGCCTGCAGCCATGCTTCTTGTTGGAGTGGTGCTTGTGCTTGCCGGTCTGGCAGGAGCAATTCTGCTAAATGAATCCAAACCTTTGAACAGATACGCATTCTACATTACCGGGGCCGGTACTGTACTGGCTGTATGGTCACTGCTGATATGTGCAGCCTACAATAATACCGCATATTTTCCATCTCTGGTATCGGTGCAGGATTCATTGACATTATTCAACAGTTCATCGAGCAAATTTACCCTTACAGTGATGTCATTTGCCTCACTGGCAATCCCATTTGTATTGGCATATATAATCGTTGTCTGGAGAAAAATGTCACATAACGGCAAATCATACTAACTTAAACTGCTGTAATCAACCTCATGAAAAAGAGTTTCAAATTGGGACTTTTGCCCAAAATTCTTATAGCAATTGTACTTGGTATTGTATGTTCTACATTTTTTCCGGAATTTCTTACCAGGGCATTTGTTACAATCAATGGCATATTCGGCAACTTCCTCACTTTTGTAATACCCCTGATTATACTTGGACTGGTTGCACCGGGTATTGCAGAACTTGGAAAGGGTGCGGGTAAACTTTTGGGTATAACTGCGCTGATTGCATATCTCTCCACACTCATTTCTGGTTTCTTCTCCTATTTTACATGCCGGTGGAGTTATCCTATGGTGCTCGACAGGGACCCTTCCTTCGGTCAGGGATCGGCATTGGATGCTCTCTCAATAGAGCCATACATGTCAATCGATATGCCTCCATTGATGGATGTTACAACCTCTCTCATTCTGTCGTTTATACTTGGATTGGGTTTGGCGGTTATTAACGGAACATATTTCAAGAGTGTGCTCATTGAGTTCAGGGATCTTGTTACAAAATTGATTTCCAATGCAATAATACCATTTTTGCCATTGTATATTTTTGGCATATTCCTAAAAATGGGTGTAGAGGGGCAGGTTGCTTCTGTGCTTCAGGTCTTTATAAAAGTGATAGCAATCATTTTTGTGATGCATGTTTTATTGTTGCTATTCCAGTTTTGCATTGCCGGAGCAGTCTCACGCAAAAATCCAATCAAGGCATTGATAACAATGTTGCCTGCTTACATGACTGCGCTTGGAACCCAGTCATCTGCCGCTACAATACCGGTTACTCTTGAACAGGCAAAGAAAAATGGTGTTAACCATGATATAGCAGGATTTGTCATTCCGCTATGTGCTACTGTACATCTTGCAGGAAGTATACTCAAGATAGTTGCGTGTGCATACGCAATAATTTGGATGTTGGGTCTTCCGGGTGATTTTTCTCTATTTGCCGGATTTATCTGCATGTTGGGTATAACTATGGTAGCGGCTCCTGGTGTTCCTGGCGGTGCTATCATGGCCGCTTTGGGACTCCTTGCATCAATGCTTGGTTTTGACGAGAATACTCAAGGACTTATGATTGCACTGTATATTGCAATGGACAGTTTTGGCACTGCATGCAATGTTACCGGAGATGGTGCAATTGCGTTGATTGTTGATAAAATATACAAAAAATAGCATAATGGTTGCAACGTTATGTTCTACAGGTATCATTTGGGAAGATAAAGACTCCAATTTTTTGAATCTGGAGTCACTCTTCTCAAGTTTCTCATTTGATACAGATCTTGTCATTCTTCCGGAGATGTTTTCTACAGGCTTTACCATGAATCACTCCATGTCCGAGAGCATTCAGGACTCCCGCACTCTCAAATGGATGCAGGATATGGCCTTAAGGCACAATTTTGCCCTCGTAGGCTCATTCCCGGTATCAATTAAGGATAATATTTCAGAGGTTAATTATATTGTAAACAGGGCCTTTTTTGTTCTTCCCGACGGCTCTTTCAAGTTTTATGACAAGAGACATCTCTTCAGGATGGGAGAGGAGAATACCCACTATAGCCCCGGCCAGGAGAAGTGTATTGTCGAGTACAAGGGGGTGAGATTTGCGCTTAATATATGTTATGATCTTCGATTCCCTGTCTGGAGCAGGAATATATCCAATGAGTATGATGTTCTGATCAATGTGGCCAATTTCCCTGCCTCAAGAGTAAAGGTCATTGAACCGTTGTGCAAGGCAAGGGCAATTGAAAATCTCTCGTACATGCTATTTGTAAACAGGACTGGAACTGATCCGCAATGCAGTTACGTTGAGAGTTCTTTTGCCGTAGATTTCAAAGGGGAGAATATTGGGGATGTACAGAATTGTTCGGGTGTGAGCGTTAAAAATGCAGATATTGATATTGTCGCATTAAGAAGTTTCAGAGAAAAGTTCCCTGCCTGGATGGATGCCGACAAATTTGGCATTATGCTTTAGATTTAACTGAATTTATAGAAAATTATATTGAGAAATGTTAAAGAATAGTTTTAAGACTCTTTTTGCAGTTGCTGTCTTGATCTTTACAGCCTTTTCCTGCACCACCAAAGATGGAATTTACAAAGTTGAAATCTATGCTCTCAATGATGTTCATGGCAAATTTTTTGACAGTTTATATGTAGAAGGCAAAGCAAACAGCCACTCGCTTGCCAATGTAAGCGAATACCTGAAAAACAGAAGATCTCAGATAGGTTCAGATGCAGTTGCCATGGTGGATCTGGGCGATGCCCTTCAGGGTGACAATTCTGTTTTCTATGCCAATTATATTGATACTGCAACTGCTCAAAAACACCTCTTTACCCGTGTTGCGGAGTATTTGGGATACGATGCCATGGTGGTAGGAAACCATGATATTGAGGCGGGACATCCTGTATATGACAAAATTATGGCTGAGACACAAATCCCTTATCTTGCAGCCAATGCAATTGATATCAAGAGTGGAAACTCCTACTTCAAACCCTATGCAATATTTGAAAAGAATGGTCTTGAAATTGCAGTTATAGGAATGACTAATCCTAATATAAAGAAGTGGTTGGGCGAAGAACTTTGGTCGGGCATGGAGTTCCTTCCTATTGATGCATTGGCAGACTCTTTGGTTGAAGAGGTGCATTCAAAATACTCTCCAGATATAGTAATACTTGCCATTCATGCCGGTTTGGGCGACGGCACATCAGAAGATATTGAGAATCCTGCAAGGTATCTTGCTGCAAATACCAAGGGAATAGACATTCTATTCTCTTCACATGACCACCAGACTGCATGCGAAAAAATCTGGAATGGTAAGGATTCAGTCCTTCTTATGGAGGGTGGCTCAAGGGTAAAATACCTCATTAAGGTTGATGCCGCCTTAAAATTCAATAAAGGTGAACTCGTTTCAAAATCTTTTGACGGCCAACTTCTTCCAATGGACTCCATTGCTGTTGATAAAGATTATGTAAATAATTTTAGGGCAGATTACCTAAAGACCAAATCATTTACCAATCAGGAAATAGGAATATTGAACAATGATATCAATACTACTGATGCCTTTTTCGGGCCAAGTGCGTATATCAACCTCATTCATTCAGTCCAGTTGGCGCAATCTGGTGCAGATATCTCTATGGCTGCACCTTTGACATATAATGGCCACATTGATGCCGGAAAACTTATATACCACGATCTCTTTACAATTTATCCGTTTGAGAACCAGTTGTATGTATTAAAACTGACAGGAAAGCAAATTCTTGATTGTCTTGAATACTCATACGACACATGGATCAATACAATGACATCACAAAGTGACCATCTTATGCGAATAAAATTTGATTCCAAAAGAGGCAATTACTCTTTTGTATTTCCTGCTTACAATTTTGATTCGGCAGCAGGCATAATTTATGATGTTGACGTAAGGGAGCCTTTCGGCAAACGAGTAAAGATCAAGTCAATGTCTGATGGTACCAAGTTTGACCTTGAGCGCACATACAGTGTTGCGATGTCTTCCTACAGGGCCAATGGAGGCGGTGATCTTTTGACAAAAGGTGCCGGTATCCCTAAAGAGCAACTCCCTGCAATCATTACAAACAAGATGGATGATATCAGAGGTATGATATTTGATTTTTACAGGAGCGGCCAACAGAGTAATAAGATGATTTCTGCCCAATGGAAATTTGTACCTGAACCGTTTGTTGCAAGTGCTGCAAAGCGCGACAGGGCTCTCCTGTTTGGTGAATCAAGATAATGCCACACATTACTATACTATAATAAGTATGTGCATACTATCTGCATATTACATACGTGCATTATTATGGCTACTCACATACGTATGCTAATCTATGCTTGTTCTCCAGTTCATTATAAATAAAGAACAGCGGACCGCAGGGCCCGCTGTTCTTTATTTTCGGGGTTTGTATACCCTATACATTGCTTATCTGTTTTGTGGCCATCTGGACCAGAAACAGGATGATTTTTGCATATTATTATTTTGCAAAACTTACTGAACGTGTCTCCCTGATTACAGTAATTTTTACCTGACCTGGATAAACCATCTCGTCCTGAATCTTCTTTGCAATCTCTACTGAAAGGTTCTCTGCCTCCTGATCGGAAACCTGCTCACTTCCTACAATAACACGAAGTTCGCGTCCTGCCTGAATTGCGTAAGTTTTTGTAACTCCAGGATATGAAAGTGCTATGTTCTCCATGTCTTTCAATCTCTTGATGTATGACTCAATCACCTCACGTCTTGCACCAGGGCGTGCACCAGAAATGGCATCACCTACCAATACAAGCGGTGATAGGAGGGAGGTCATCTCAATCTCCTCGTGGTGGGCACCTATTGCATTGCAAATCTCCGGTTTCTCTTTATATTTTTCTGCGAGTTTCATACCCAAAATTGCATGTGGCAACTCCGGATCCTCATCAGAAACCTTTCCAATATCGTGTAAAAGACCTGCTCTTTTTGCCGCTTTAGGGTTAAGCCCCAACTCAGATGCCATTGTAGCACAGATGTTGGCAACCTCCCTCGAGTGCTGCAAAAGGTTCTGGCCGTACGATGAACGGTATTTCATTCTACCGATCAATTTTATAAGTTCTATATGAAGGCCATGTATACCAAGATCAATACATGTACGTTTACCGGTCTCCATGATCTCATCCTCAAGTTGCTTCTGAACTTTGGCAACAACCTCCTCAATACGTGCAGGGTGTATTCTGCCGTCAGTAACAAGTTGGTGAAGGGCAAGTCGTGCAACCTCACGGCGTACAGGATCAAATGCAGAGAGAAGAATTGCCTCCGGGGTATCATCAACAACAATCTCAACACCTGTAGCGGCCTCAAGAGCCCTGATGTTTCTACCCTCCCTGCCAATGATTCTGCCTTTGATTTCGTCGCTCTCAATATTGAAAACTGTAACGGCATTCTCAATTGCGGTCTCAGGTGCAGTTCTCTGAATTGTGTTGATTACTATACGTTTAGCCTCTTTTGATGCTGTAAGACGCGCCTCATCCATTACATCATTTATATAGGACATTGCCTCGGTTTTTGCCTCATCCTTCATTGTCTGTACCAATTGGGCCTTGGCCTCGGCAGCAGTCATGCCAGCAATGCTCTCAATCTTCTCAATAGCCTGCTGTTTGAGTTTGTCGTACTCTTCAGACTTTTTGTTCACAATTGACAACTGATGATTGAGGTTATCCTTGATCTTGTCAATCTCTGACTGTTTCTTGTTCAAATCTGCATTCTGTTGGCTGACAATAAGTTCTTTCTGTTTTACCTTATTCTCTATCTGCTGGATCTGATTGTTCTTTTCATTGATGAACTGCTCATGCTCAGTTTTTAGTTGCAAAAACTTCTCTTTAGCCTGAAATATCTTCTCCTTCTTGATATTTTCACCCTCAAGAGCAGCATCCTTCAAAACCTGTTCTTTCTTCTTCTTCAGTACCACGCTGTTTACAACATAGTACCCCACAGCGAATCCTGCTATTGCTCCAAGCAATGACAAAATTATAATTGTTAGCGTTCCCATTTTGTAATATATATATAGTGTTAGTTCATAAAAAAGACCGCCAGACAATGCTGTTTTCTGAAAAACCTTATAAAATAAGATTTGGGCTCCGGTTAAAGACGCAAACTTCCAACGTCCCATAAATGGAATCCCCCGAAGGGTCACCTAGGCCTGTTTTTGTCAGCCGGTTCACCCGGTATTGTTAAAAATGTTGATTTTCGCAAAGAGCAACTGTCTAGCGGCCAGACGACTGAATGTAATCTTCCAACTGTTTGTTCAAAGCGCTGAGTTCATTCACGACAGAACCGATTTCATCTTTCTGCTCTATCTCTACAAGACTCATGGCATATTGCAATATTACCATAGACAAGGCATCAACTTCGTCAATGTTTGACATTCTTGACTTGTATTTGCTGATGGCCTCATTGATATTCTTCACTGCCTTACGCATGGCCTCCTCACGGGCTGCCTCAATTGTAAGAGTGTAAATTCTATCAGCAATATTTATTTTTATTTTTTGCTTCATTATCAGTCATTTAATAGAGAGATGCACTTGTCTATCTCCCTAACGAGCCTGGCAATTCTCTGCTTGGCCTCCTTTACATCCTGCGACGAACCCCTGAAGGCATTCGTCAACTGTAACATATCTATCTTCTCTCTTAACTCCTTAACTGTCCTTTTACTTGTTTCTAACTCCTGTTGTGCTGCAGCAAGCCTCTCTTTTGTGTCATTCAATTTGCCCTCAAGTTCCCTCTTCTCGAACACAGCAACCTCATAAGAGGAAATAATCGTCTCTATATGCCCCTTAAGTCTGTTGATTACTATTTGGCTCTGCTCATTCATATTAATGAATTATCTTCGCAAAGATAATAGATATTTTAAATTCTGCAATAATCTAAGCAACAAAAAAGGGGAGTTAATCTCCCCTTTTGCTATCAGATAATGTCATTACAATTACACAGACTGCACATCCTTGACCTTCTCCATACCGAGATTTATTGCCTGCTCATTCATCGGAATGAGATGGTGATGTCTTTCAGGAATTGATTTTTTTATTCCTTTGACCACATTCTCCATGGTAAGGATAGGCTTTTTCTTAAGGAATGCTCCAAATACTATCATGTTGAATGCTTTGGTATTACCCATGATAGCACTCTCTTCTGCAGCCTCAATTGTACAAATGTTTATATCCTTTCTCTGTGGATGGCGTGTAATTCCGTTAGGGTCATATATAAGCAGACCTCCAGGTTTGACCATATTCTCAAATTTGTCCATTGACTGCTGGTTGAGAATAATTGCAGTATCGCATTTGCTCAATATAGGTGAACTGATTTTGTTCTCACTTACAATTACTGTAACATTTGCAGTACCGCCTCTCATTTCAGGTCCGTAAGATGGCATCCAGGTAACCTCCATATCCTGCATAATGCCGGAATATGCAATGATCTTACCCATTGACAACACTCCTTGACCGCCGAATCCCGCTATAATTATTTCTTCTTTCATTGCTGTAATATTTAAAGGTTAACTGATTATCTGTCTTTTATGTCTCCTAACTGATAGAATGGGAACATATTCTCCTCCATCCATTTGTTTGCCTTGACAGGTGTAAGTTTCCAGCCTGAATTACAAGTACCCACAATCTCAACGAATGAGGTTCCCTTATTCATCATTGAATTCTCAAAAGCCTTGCGGATAGCCTTTTTAGCCTTTCTTACAGCGGCAGGGTTCTGGGCTGACTGTCTGGTAACATAGCATGTGCCCTCCAATTGTGCTACAATTTCGGTAATCTTCATAGGATAGCCGTTCAAATCGGCCCTTCTTCCGTAAGGGGTGGTTGCTGTAACCTGACCAAGCAGTGTGGTAGGCGCCATCTGGCCTCCGGTCATACCGTAGATTGCATTGTTGATGAAGATGATTACAATGTTCTCACCTCTGTTGCAGGCATGCATTACCTCTCCACAGCCGATTGATGCCAAATCTCCGTCTCCCTGATATGTGAAGACATATTTGTCTGGGTTAAGTCTTTTTGTTGCTGTGGCAAGTGCAGGAGCCCTTCCATGTGCCGACTGCTCCCAGTCAATATCAATATAGTTATAGGCCAGTACAGCACAACCAACCGGAGATATTCCGATTGTCTTGTCCTGAATTCCCATTTCCTCAATAACCTCTGCTATAATTTTATGGACTACACCGTGGGTACATCCTGGGCAATAGTGCATGACTGCATCGGTAAGCAACGGAGACTTTCCGTATACTTTGTTCTCGGGTTTAATTATATCTTTTATCTCCATAACCTGCTTATTTAATATAGTTTTCCAACGCTTCAAGAATCTCCTCCGGCGACGGAATGCTTCCGCCATAACGTCCGTAGAAATTAACAGGCACTCTGCCTGCCGCTATACGTCTTACATCTTCAACCATCTGACCGGCACTCATTTCAACTGTAAGGATGCTCTTCATTTGAGGAATAAGTGCATCAAGTTCCTTTTCAGGGTATGGATAGAGTGTGATAGGGCGGATGATACCTACTTTGATTCCCTTTTCACGTGCCATGTCCACAACACTTTCACAAATTCTGTATACACTTCCATAGGCTACAATAAGATGTTCCGCATCTTCTGCCTTATAGGTGCTGTATCTTACCTCATTTGCCTCAATTTCCCTGTACTTGGCCTGAAGTTTATTGTTGTGCGCCTCCATTACATGAGGCTCAAGAGCCAATGATGTGATGAGATTTCTTTTTCTGTCAGGTGTTCTGCCTGTAAGAGCCCATGAACCGCACTCTGCAAGAAGTTCTTCATTTGTTCTTCTTGGTTTCATAGGACGCATCTCAACCTTCTCCATCATCTGGCCAATTACACCGTCAGAGAGAATCATGGCAGGTATCCTGTATTTGAATGCAAGATTGAATGCCTCATCAACAAAGTCATACATATCCTGTGCCGACGCCGGAGCAAGTACGATCATGTGGTAATCTCCGTGTCCACCTCCCTTTACGCATTGGAAATAGTCAGATTGAGACGGTTGGATTGTACCAAGGCCAGGACCGCCGCGCATTACGTTTACCACAAGGCAAGGCAACTCTGCACCGGCAAGATAGGTCAGACCTTCACACATAAGGCTGATTCCCGGGCTGCTTGACGATGTCATTACCTTCTTTCCTGTGCATGCACCTCCGTACAGCATGTTGATGGATGATGTCTCGCTCTCAGCCTGGAGAACAACCATTCCTGTAGTCTCCCATGGTTTCTCCATCATCAAAGTCTCCATAACCTCCGACTGTGGAGTAATAGGGTAGCCAAAGTATCCGTCACAACCGCATCTGATTGCACCGTATGCTATGGCTTCGTTTCCTTTCATCAATATTTTTTCGGCCATTTTATATCTTTTTAAATTTTTACTCTGTAAACTGTTATAACTGCATCGGGACAAACTGTTGCACAATTTGTACAACCTGTACAGTTGTCGGGATTAGCCATTATGGCAAAATTGAATCCTTTACCATTAACTTCATGTGAAAGCGCAATTGTGTTTGTGGGACAGTTTGCAATGCAAACGCTGCATCCCTTGCACTTCTCTATATCTACTACTATTGCTCCTTTTACTGCCATTTTCTATATCAATTTATAATTAATTACCACTGAAAAAACCGAACCCTCTCTTGACCTCTTCAAGAATATAGTCCCATCTGAGGATTATGCCTATAACAAGCACAATCCCAAGAACAATCATTCCCTGGGCGGTTGGAGAGAGATTGTTGAAGCCTTCGGAAATTTTTTTGAACTTGTCTTTTAACATATTTGCGTAAAAATAGTTATTTTTTCTCTATTCTGATTCTTGCATCAACTGCTATAACACCATTTTTGTTTCCCAAAAGCGGATTCAAGTCCATTTCTGAAATTTCAGGTGCAATGCAGCATAGCGCGGCCACTCTTCTTACCGCCTCATTGAATGCCTCTTCATTTACACCCTCCTGACCTCTGACACCCTTGATTATCTTATATCCGTTGAGTGATCTGATCATATTTTCAGCCTCAGCCTTTGAAACAGGTGCAATTGCTGTCTGTACATCTTTGAGCGCTTCAATGAAAATTCCGCCAAGTCCGCACATTACAAGAGTGCCGAAATTGCCCTCTTTTTTTGCTCCTATGAACACCTCTGTTCCGCTGAGCATAGGTTGGATAAGTACTCCTGTGGCATCTTTTATTGCCATAAGTCTGTCAAACTCCGTGCGTAGGGTTGCTTCATCCCTTACATTAAGCACAACACCTCCTACATCAGTTTTGTGAAGAGGACCAATGACTTTCATTACTACAGGATACGATATCTCATTCATTGCTGCGCATGCCTGCCCGATTGAATTTACCACAAACTCCCTGACTCTTGAGATCTTTGCTGCATCCAGCAGAGTCTGGATTTTGTCAGGAGAGATGTATCCGTCATTGCTTGAGTCAATTACAGAACGAATTGCGTCAGTGTCAATGTCATCAAACTCTTCTGCCTGAGGGAATGTAAGGTTGTTTGCCACTTTTACAAACGCCTTGCCGAATGATACTTCATCATTGAATGATACTCCACCCTTTTTCTGGAACTTGTCAATTGCTTCACCAGCATTTATAACCGACGGCAATACCGGATAAATAGGTTTCTTTGATTGTTTCATTCTCTTCTGCAGTACCTCGTATGCAGGGTAAACATCTGTGAGTCCGGGACTTCCGAAAATAACAACCGAAGCGTCTACATCAAACTCGTTTTCACAGGCATCAAGAATATGGTCAAGTTGCTCTGGTGTTCCTGTTGCAAGGAAATCAATTGGATTGCTTACCGATGATCCCTTGAAGAGTTTCTGAAGCAGTTCATCCGCCTTCTCTCCGGATATATGAGGTATGTCAACGCCATTTGTGTTCAATACGTCTGTAAGCATTACCGCAGGGCCGCCGGCGTGAGTTACTATTGCCACTTTCTTGCCCTTAAGAGCAGGAAGGGAGAGTACAGAAGCAATATTTACAAGTTCTTCTCTTCCGTATGCCCTGATTATTCCCGCTTTTTTGAAGAGTGCATTCACTGCAACATCAGGTGTTGCCAATGCTCCTGTATGTGAAGATGCCGCCCTGCTGCCTGCCTCACTGTAACCTGCCTTGATTGCAGCAATGCGTGCTCCCTTTGAAATGAGTGACTGTGCATGTTTGAGAAGTTTCTGTGGATTTGAAACATTCTCAATGTACAGCAGTTTTACCGGAGAACTTGTCCCATGAACATAAGTGTTGTCAAAATACTCAAGAATATCCTCAACACCAAGTTGGGCACTGTTTCCTACTGAAAAGACATTGGCAAATTTGAGCCCCATCTTTATTGCAGCCTCCATAATGAAGACAACTGTTGCTCCGGAGCCTGAAATGATGTCAACTCCGTCGGGAGATATATTTGAAGTGGGCTGGGTGAATACACCGGAATATCTGCCGGTAATTACACCTATACAGTTAGGCCCTATGAGAGATGCTCCATGTTTGTTTACAATTGAAACAATCTCCTTCTCCAATGCTGCGCCCTCCGGACCGTCCTCTCCAAAACCTGCCGAGAAGATTATAATTGCCTTGCATCCCTTGTTCTCGCACAACTCCTTTACGGCATGTACACACATTGCTGCAGGAATTGCCAGAATTGCACAATCGACCTGCGGAAGATCTTCAACAGATTTGTATGTTTTTTGCCACTGAACGTTTTCCGCTTTCGGGTTGACTACATATAATTTGCCTGTATATTTATTGTTTATAAGATTTTTAAGAGCACTGCCACCTGGCTTTGTCGTATCTTCAGAACCACCTACTACAACAATGCTTTTGGGAGAAATCAATTGTTCTGTTACCATAATACCATTAATATTAGTTTAGAGCACAACAAAGGTAAAGAAATGATTGTAATATTCCAATAATAATTACAATAATTAATAAAATTAAAAACTATGGTTACAATTTTTTAATATTTGAGTAGCATGTGCTATTGGTTTGCACCTATCTTTGTTTTTGTTGAATGCAAACCAGTACCTTACATTTTGTGAATCATAGTAATAGTATGAATTTGTGAACTCTTGAGGATCAAAAATCGGGTTATTGACCATCTCTTTGTCTTTTATGTTCCAATGCACGACACCCGATGCGGGCTCTTTTTTGAGTGAGAGGCCGCTCTTTATCCACGCCAGAATCACAAGGTCGAGGTGTTCAGGTCTTTTCATTTGGCAGAAGTTGTAGAGCAGCAATGATTTTGATTCATGGCTATATAGTTTTTCATAGAACGATGTGCTGCAGAGCCACAATATAAAATCATTCAAGAAATTCATGTCATTCATTACAATTTGCCTGAATGTCTCCCTCCAGTTAGGATCATTGTACCAATACTCTAGAATTTTTGACAGGACTTTGCTCAAGAATGTCTCTGAATAGGAGATGGAATCTGTTGACAACACTTCATATGGAGGTTCGGGAGAGTAGCGTATTCCATACTCATCTGAATATTTTTTCAAATGTGTGCCCGACAGCAGTTTGAGCGACTCCAACTGTATTTCATGCGGTCCGATTGCAATCATTGCCTTTACATCTTCGAGCAACATTTCAAGGGTATATCCGGGTAAACCCGCAATAAAATCGGTATGTACTTCAAACTTTCCTGTAGAAAGCAGAAATTTGATACCTTCAATCGCTTTGCTGCATGATCCTTTCCTGTCGCAGGCCTCTATAACCTCATCTCTGAGGCTCTGTATTCCTGCCTCAATGTGCAGAAGCCCTTCCGGCAGTGTCAAAATCCTCTCCTTTACTGCAGGGGAGAGCAAAGCAGGATGCACTTCAAGATGGAATTTCAGCCTGCCGGCAAACTCTTCAAAGATCGAAAGCATCTCTACAGCCCTCTTGCTGTTGGCATTGAATGTACGGTCAAGAATACGGATCTCCCTTATACCCCTTGAAGATATATTCTGCAACCTTTCTCTTATTGTGCTGACAGAAAGGTCCTGGATCTTTGCAGCCCCTATACCGCTTACACAAAATCTGCATCTGTTGAAGCATCCCCGCGATGTTTCAAGTTGTACAAATGCCTTGTCCCATCTGAAAAACTGGGAATCTTCGGGAGGTGCAAGTTTACTGAAGCAGTTGACTGCAACAGGTTCCGAAGTGTGGTAGATATTATCTGCAATATATTCAAAGCCATTTAATCTGAGCCAGTGGAGATTGTCGGGGTCTTTTGATGCAAGTTCAATGAAATCATTGAACACCTCCTCTGCTTCCCCTTTGAAAACTGCCGTCACAAATCTGTGTTTCAAGAGAAATTCCTGATTGTCGCCCAGAAATTCAGGGCCGCCCAATACAATTTTTATGCTCTTGTTAATGGAGTGTATTCTGGAAAGTACAGAGAGAAGGCAATTGATATTGAAGAGCCATGCCGTTGCCAATATATAGTCAGGGTTGGAATCAATGATTTCGATTATTGTCTTTTCAATTGGGGTCTTTATTGTTCCCGATACTACATTGATTGCACATTTTTTCCTCGTTTGTGGCTCAAGTTGCGCTTCCAGCGCGGGAAGTGCAAGTGATGAGTGTGAGTAGGATGCGTTTATATCCAGCCAAGTAATATTCATTGTGTAAAATTTATTGTAAAAATAGCATTAAATTTTTGTCGGGAGCAATATATGGTCAATTTTTACAAATTAATTGAGTATCTTTGAAAAATATATTTTTGAGTTATGGAAAGGATACTTATCAAGAATGTTCTTTGCAACGGAGTAGAGAGAGATATTTTGATTGAAGATAATCTTATATCAAGAATTGAAGATAATATAGATTTGTCTGATTTTGAGGGAGAGGGCTCCTTGAGAATCATTGACGGAACAAAGAAAGCAATTATCCCCGGGCTCATAAACATGCATACCCACAGCGCCATGACTCTCATGAGAGGCGTAAATGAGGATTCCCAACTCAAAGAGTGGCTTGACATGATTTGGAAAATTGAACCGCGTCTCGACGAGGAGATGATTTATTGGGGAACTAAACTGGCATGTCTTGAGATGCTTAAGACCGGAACTACCTGCTTCAACGACCAGTACTGGATGATTGATACAGCAGTAAAGGCCACAGAAGAGATGGGATTGCGTTCTCTTAATCCTTATGTGATTCTTGATCTGCATGACAGTGCCAAGGCTGCTGCCCTAAAGACGGAGTGTGAAAAGATTTACCGTTTGAGTGAGAGTTGGAGCAGTCTCAACAGGTTTGCCATAGCAATACATGCCCCATACAGTGTAAGCAAGGAGAGCATGAAATGGGCAAGTGATTTTGCACGTGAGCATAATCTGCTCGTTCATATGCACCTTTCCGAGACCCAACAGGAGAACCAGGATTCCATTGAACTCCACGGCATGACTCCAACGAGATATTGTGAGAAACTTGGCATTTTAGGACCTGAAATGATTGCTGCGCATTGTGTTTGGATTGATGATGAGGATATCAAGATTCTTGCCGACCATGATGTAAAACTTGTCCACAACGTAAATTCTAATCTAAAACTTGCTTCGGGCTATAATTTCAAATATCGCAAGTTACATGATGCCGGATTGACCGTATGCCTGGGTACCGACGGTTGTGCCTCTTCAAACAATCTCGATATGCTTGAGGCCATGAAGACAACTGCTCTCCTCCAGAAGGGTGTAAATTATGACCCTACAGCGATGCCGCTTGACCAACTTATGGATTGTGCTACAGTCAATGGCGCAAAGGCCCTTGGACTGAATACCGGTAAGATTGAGGCGGGGGCTTTGGCAGACCTTTGTATTATTGATATTGATAACTACGCATTTACACCAAATATCAATTTCCTTGCAAATCTTATCTATTCTGCAAACAGTTCATGTGTTGATACTGTTATCTGTAACGGCAAAATTGTGATGGAGAAGAGAAGAGTTGCTGGTGAGGCTGAAATTCTTGAAAATGTAAACAGGTTATATAAAAAACTGATTAGTTAAATTGTCGGAAATATGGAAAATAGAGAGAGATTGCAACGTATATATGATTCAACTGAATATATAAAGGAGAGATTGGGCGGGAATGTTCCTTTTGCAGGTATTGTACTCGGAAGCGGACTTGGCAAATTGGCCGATTGCATTGAGAATCCTGTAACAATTCCCTATAAGGAGATACCAAATTTTGCAGTATCTACTGCTGCTGGTCATAAAGGCAATATAATAGCCGGTACTCTTGGCGGCAAATATGTGGTTGCCATGCAGGGCAGGTTCCATTACTATGAGGGGTATCCTATGGAGCAGGTTACTCTGCCTATAAGGGTCATGAAACTGCTGGGTATAAAGTATCTTTTTGTCTCAAATGCAGCCGGTGGGGTCAATTTTGATTTTCACGTAGGTGATCTGATGATTATCAAAGATCATATCAATCTGCTGCCCAATCCTCTGATTGGCAAAAACCTTGATGAGTTCGGACCAAGGTTCCCTGATATGACCCGACCATATGAGCCTGCCATCATAAGACTTGCCAAGGAGATTTCTGCCTTTGAAGGAATTGAACTCAAGGAGGGTGTTTATCTTGCAAGCACAGGCCCTACATATGAGACTCCTTCTGAATATAAATTTTTCAGGACAATAGGTGCTGATGCTGTTGGAATGTCAACTATTCCTGAAGTGATTGTTGCAAGACACTCATCAATTCCAGTATTTGGAATGTCTGTAATTACAAATGAGGCACATGATGATTATGCCGAGGACTTTTTCAATGACGGGGATGATGTTGTAAAAGCGGCTGATGCGGCTGCCGATAAAATGACACGACTCTTCACAGAACTTATTTCACGACTCTATTAAACTTTTGTACCATGATCAGGAACTTGATATTTGATTGGGGAGGAGTAATTCTTACACTTGATAAGGAGAAGTGTCTCAATGCATTTGATGTTGTGGCCGGCGTGCCCAATTTCAGCGAATATCTTACACCATATCTTCAGAAAGGATTTTTTGCTGCATATGAAAATGGAGATATTGATGATGCGGAGTTCTGCCGATGTGTAAGGAAACTCTCTGTGAAGGAGAATGTGACAGATGATGATGTAAAGAATGCACTTTATCAGTTTCTTGAAGAGATACCTCAATATAAAGTCAATATGTTGCTCACGCTTAAGGAAAAGTACAATCTTTATGTGTTGAGCAACAATAATAATATCTGTTGGGAGAGATCTGCCCAGATGTTTGAGAAGATTTGCGGCAAGAGTGTAGATGAGGTTTTTGATTACTGTTTCCTCTCTTTCAGACTTAACAGGATGAAGCCAGGAAGAGAGATCTATGAGGAGGTAATCAGAAGGGGAGGACTGGTTCCGCAGGAGAGCCTCTTCATTGATGATGCACCTGCAAACATTGAGGCGGCTGAAAAATTGGGTTTCAAGACACTTTATTACAATATAAACAAAAACCTTGAGGAGGAACTCTTAAATTATTTGGATAAGGAAAATGGTTAGATTCGTGAGTCTGTCAAGCGGAAGCAACGGCAACTGCTATTACATAGGAAATGAATATACCGGCCTGCTCATTGATGCCGGTATAGGTCCAAGAACCATCAAGAAGAGGTTGTTGGAGCGAGGGATTCCTATGGATACAGTTAAGTTTGTCCTTGTTACCCATGACCATATAGACCACATAAAGAGTCTTGGTATTCTGGCCGACAGGGTCAATATTCCGGTTTATGCCTCTGCAAAACTCCATACAGCGTTGAGCAACCATTTCTGCACACGTGGAAAACTGAGCGGTTGTGCAAAAAAGACCCTCCTTGACCAATTTAATGTTTATGACGAAAATATCAGGTTCATTCCATTTGTTGTTCCGCATGATGCCACACAGACTGTAGGCTACTACATAGAATTCTACGGCGTAAAATTCACTTTCATTACAGATGCAGGCAATATTACAGATGACATAGTAAAATATTCATCTATGTGCCATGCATTGATCATTGAGAGCAACTATGACCTTGACATGCTCCTTGGTGGCGGGTACACTCCTGAACTCAAGTTGAGAATTACAAAGGGGAACGGTCACTTGAGCAACGAACAGACATGCTCAATAATTAAAAGAGCATGGCATAACAACATGAGCCATATATTTCTGTGCCATTTGAGCGAGAATAACAACACTCCGTTTCTTGCCCAAAAATATGCACAGAAGGCCCTTGAGAGCGTAGCAAAAGATGCTGCCCGGGATGTGGTTCTGTTGCCACTGCCTCGCCGGACAGCATCTGATATTTTTGAGTTTGAAGAGAGAGTCTGAATAACTCCCTCTTTTTTTCATCTACTCTGCAACGTCAAATTCAAACTGTTCTGCATAATACTTTGCAGTAAGTCTTTCGCCTGTTGCATTTTCAATGAACTTGTCCCACTCAAGCAACATTCCTGGAGAGAATATCTTTTCGCTCATCCATTTTCCTATCTCCTTGTTGCCGCAGTAGCACTCATTCTTCACATCGTTGCTTTTTGAGATGTTTGTAACAATATAGT
The DNA here is from genome assembly GCA_015060245.1 of Bacteroidales bacterium. Taxonomy (GTDB): domain Bacteria; phylum Bacteroidota; class Bacteroidia; order Bacteroidales; family UBA932; genus Egerieousia. The sequence goes on from SUYU01000008.1 coordinate 126,363, forward strand.
TGTGCATCTGTGACGCAAATATCTCTCCAAGTTGATAATTGTGATAGTAGCACGGATATAGTGCAATGTGTATCTTTGTTGCGTAGTCAGGCTCGTTTCTTCCCTCGGGCTTGCGTATCTGTTGGTATTTCTCTACAAGATTCCACCATAAACCGTTAAGGTCCTGGTCGGGATTAGCATACATCTCCTTCTCGAAACGGTAAACAACCTGTACCCAACGGCTGAATACAACCTGTTGCAAGCGCAATGATTTGAAACACTCTTCTTCAATAGATTCCTTCTGTTCATCAGTAAGGCCAAGGCTCTTCTGCATCCATGCAGCATTTCTTGAAAGACGTCCAAAAATCATTGCAACAGCCTCTGTGGTAAAGATATGTGCCGCATCCCTCAAAGAGTATGGAAGTGACCTGTTTTCATCATGTGTCTGTGCATAAATAGCATGACCGAATTCATGAAGCATTGTACCCATCCACTGTTCATTGGATGCAAGGTTGCAAAGAACCCTTACATCACCGTCTCCATCAATATCGATGCAGAATGCATGCTGGTTCTTGCCCTCTTGTGGATATAGAGAACTCTTTGACATCATTTTATTTATGTCAAGACCAATTGAATGATAAAAATCTGCAGTGAGTTTCTCCAGATTCTTTCCTTCATAGAATTTGTCAAGGTCAATAGGGTAGAGGTTAGGTGCCTCCTGAAAATATCTGCCCTGATAGTGCCAAGGCATCAACTCCTCTCTTTTTACTTTGTAACGTTTTGCAAACGCCTCATCCATTTCATCCTTCAATTGTGAGAAGGCATCTCTTGTAAGTGAGTCAAGTTCATCAAGAATTGCAGTAATCTGCTTTGGATCTTGTCCCGACAGTTCAAGCGACATTGAGTGGTAGTTCTCAAATCCAAGTGACTGTGCCACCTCATTCCTCATCTTTACAAGTTCAATAAGATCCTTTTCAACTACTCTTCCAATTCCCTTGTGCGACTCCCATACCTGTTGAAGTTCAGTGTTATCGGTAGAGGTCCTGAGGATATTCTCAACGTCATTATCGGTAATGCTTTTGCCACGTAGTGATGCCCGGTACTCTCCATACATTCTCTCAAGATTGGTCGATTTTGAAATGATCTTGTTGAGAAGGGCAATGTCTGCCTGGTTAGCGAGAAATTGGTTGTAGACTACATCAAGTTGGCGGGCCAAAACAGGATCCTTGATTTTCCCGCTCTCCTTAAATGATTTCAATTGACTGAATATCTCCTTGTTGGAAAGGTATGCAGTTACTTTTTCCTGTGCTTGGGCACTCTTTGCAAAATCCTCCTCATTGCCCGAAATGCTTCCGTTCCACATGGCAATGTTGGATTCTGTCCTGAGGGGTTTTACCTCATTTTCAATTTTTGTAAGCAATTCTTTCAGTTCCATCTCTTTATTGTTGCAAGATGTGATTAATACTGCCGCCGGCAGCAATAGTGATAAAAAGAGTTTTTTCATAAAAATTAAGATTATATGCAAATGTAATTGATTTTCTCAAATCCCCACTCTTGCAGTAATTCCAATATAAATTTTCTTTTGTATTGCTGCGTTCTGATTAAGTTATTGTGACTAAAGTCTGTATCCTTGAAAATGAATTATTTATACATAAAATGAATCACTGCCTTCTTTACAAAATGATTGAATTTCTATAAATTAGAAAGCAACTGATAAGGTACATTTCTGTCTTTTTAAATTTTTTTAAGCATATCAATGATAATCTTCACAAAGATATGAAAATCAATTCATTGCAGCGGTTTCATCACTCAGAATGTCCACCCCGCCGTTTTTGTCAATTATATCGGAATTGCATTGATATGGCAGGGGATGATAATAAACCCCGCTCTGAATGAGCGGGGTTGTTAAGTGGTGCTGGGAACTCCTTTTTTAGCGTTTAACAGGGTTTGGTGAAGTATTATAATTGTTTGATACAGAGCGCAAATAGTTAAGTTGAGTTCGTCTCTGTATAAGATGATACAGCACCAATTATGCGTAAATTCAGTTAATTCACCTCTCCAAGCATCTCTTGGACGTCGACGCCGACGCCGATGTATTTCTCGCCGTAGTCTTTCTTGAACTTGCGGAAGTAGGCTTTGTGGCCTACGGTAATATTGAACCAAGTCCCGTCATACTGGTAGAGGTACATGATTGTAGCGGCCGGTTTTTCGGTTGTGGGAGGAGTGGTGATCTGTCCGCCAAGTTCATCTCCGGAAATGCCTTTGGCTTTGTAGATGACACCGCCGTCGGCCGCTTTCTTTACTGCCGAATATACCTTCTGCAGATAAGCCTGAACTTTGGCGGCAGGGATAGCCGTGATGTTCGGGCCGGTATAGAAGAAGACCTCATCTTTCATGGGCTTGCTCTCTGAACGGGGATCCGTCTCAAGTTCGCTCAGTTCAACTGCGAAATCCGGAACCAACTGGTCGCTTTCCAGTCCGGCAAAAGCGAATTTGTCGCCGATGGAGATTTTTGCGCCGCTGCCGTTAACGTCCTTTTCATTAGTGCCATTCTGGCCATTGCCGCCGCAAGACAGCATCATAACTGCCACGGCGATGAGTGCGAATACTTTTTTCATACTGCTATTTTTTATAAAGTTCATCTTCCAGTTCGAATTCCGTAATTTTTTCGGAGAGTTCAAAGTACATGTATGAAGCCTCAAAGGGGACGGAGTCGGAGAGGGCGTATTCGGCACTTTGGGTAAGGGCGTAGAGTTTTTCCATCACCTCCTTATGCTGCCTTTTGACGGGGAGTAACTCGGCGCGGCAGCAGTCCATGGCACCGGCCACAGCATCTCGGTACATGGGAATGTACTCTGCGTAGAAATTGCTCATATTATTGAACCACTTGGCTTCGGCCGCACGCAACCACGCCTGGGCGGCTTTCACGTCGGCTGCGCTGATGGCATTTTCCATGGCCCAGCCAGCCTTTGATATCTCAGCCCGGTACTCCGCATCCGCCTTCCGGTACTTCCTGTCAAACAAAGCCACTCCATCCTTCCTGGCCGATTCAATCATCCCGATGGCCTTTTGCTGGAGGCTATGCTCCTTTTGACCAAGAGAAATCAATTCCGTAGCCAGTTGATACTGCTCCTGGGACGAGGCACGTTTGCCTTTGTCGGCATTCATCTTGGCGGTCATGGATGCTCCCAGCCCGGATTCCTGCATGAAGGCGGCACGCTGCTCGTCGGTCATGTGAGACATTGCCTCAATGTCCTTGGCAGTGAGCCCGCCGGTTTGTTTGGCCATCACCTTGCTGGCCATCGCCTTGGCTTCCTCATCAGAGAGATTGCTGCTCTGAAGTTTTGCAAAATCGGCCTGGCTGAGTCCCATGCTTGACAGGCGTCCCTGCATGGTGGACATGGCGAGAGCCTTTGCCTCCGCTTCGCTCATATTGGCGACCTCGCCTGCCGTCTTGTTTGTCCCTGCAACCTTCCCGGCCATCGCATTGCGTTGCATGCCGGGTGCGAGGGTCTTGGCCTGCATGTCCTGGATCTGGTCATTGGCGGCATTCCAGGCTTCCCTGAATTCGTCCAGAATGTAGGAATCGGGGGCTTCTGTCCGGAGCGGATCATTGCTCTCTTTCCAGTAATTGAGAAGTGCGGCGGTAGAGGGCAAATCAGGTGTCATGCCCATCACGGCTTCGGGGGTCATCTGGGCCCTGGCTGGAAGCATCATCGCCAGGGCAAAAAGGGTAAAGATTATCTTTTTCATATTCATAATGTTACTTTTTTACAAACTGTTTCTCAATTGATCGGCGGCGTTCGGCAGAGTCGAAGCAAGTTTCACTCTGCACTCACTTCTTGATGAATTCTACCCTGCGGTTCTTGGCGCGGCCTTCGTCTGTGCTGTTGGAGGCGATGGGCTGGTGGGAGCCCTTGCCGACAGCAGTAAGGCGGGCCTGTGCGATGCCCTCCTCAACCAGGGCAGCAACGATGGCTTCGGCCCGCTTCTGACTCAGCGGATCATTGACTTTGTCGCTTCCGGTGGCGTCACAATGGCCCTGTACCTCGAACTCCAGGCCAGGGTTCTCCTTCATCAATTTGGCCACACGGTTTATCTCCACCATGGATTCAGGCTTGAGATCGGCCT
>SUYU01000034.1 GCA_015060245.1 Bacteroidales bacterium
TATATGTATCCGGCATTCTCAAAAACGATGTATTTACTTGAATATGACGGGAATTTACAATCATACTCTGTAAAATCAGTTACTTTTACAGTCTCTTTAGTTTTGGTGTTGTAGCAGAAAAGGTTCATTATATGATCTCTATCTGACATAAAATAAATCTCTTCGCCAATCCACATAGGGAATATATCCTGAGCCGGATTATTGGTTATGTTCTCTAGTTGGGTTGTACCAACTTTATTGATCCATATATCATCGGCTTGGCCACCTCTGTAATATTTCCATGTTCTGAACTCTCTGAACATCCTGTTCATAGCCAAATATTTGCCATCAGGTGAATATGAACAGAAACCGCCCTCAGTTGTTGGGATTTGCTTTAAATCTGAACCATCAACAGGAGCCTGATACAAAAGGCCTCTCAAACCCGAAAAAGTATACCATCTGGTACGGAAAACAACACTCTTTCCATCAGGTGTCCAACACATTACAATATTGTTCGGGCCCATACGGTCACCTATATCATCTCTTTGAAGAGTAGGTGTATATGTAAGACGCTCTGGGACACCACCCTCAGCAGGAATAAGATATACCTCAGTGTTGCCATCATACTGACCGGTAAATGCTATTGTCTTGCCATCAGGAGAAAATCTTGAAAAGGTCTCATACCCTATATGAGAAGTGAGTTTGTCTGCCATTCCTCCACTAATAGGTACCGTATATAGGTCACCTGCATAGGTAAAAGCAATCTTATCTCCTCCTACAGAAGGAAAACGCAGTAGTCTTGCCTCATCGGCTTTCATCACAGGCACACACAGTTGTAATGAAATAATGATAAAAAGAATAAGTTTACGCATAAGTTTAATAATTAAATAATTTTATAGGGCACATTAATTTATATCAAATTTATACACAATATCATGAACATCGGCATCTACCCATACCTTAAGTCCATCTTCTGAAACTTTCATTCCGTTGTCTCTCTTCATGAGAGAGTATATGACAAGAATAAGCCTGTCCCTCATAGGTTCAGGAATCTGCTGTATACCGCCAAATTCACCGCTTCCCATCATGAGCCTCCAGAATTTTGACATATCATCAAGGGTTGTGGTTACAGCAAGCCTGCCATTCTCCTCAACAGCCCTGGTATCAGCCATTCCCATACTTTCAAAGAAATCGGCCAAAGTCTCTTCCGCCTCAAGTTCAAAGAGATCTGCTCCCATAAATTCATCAAGGAATCTTCCCGACAGCCTTATTGGCTCATTGAACCACAGGGTATCACCATTGCACTTGATGATATGGTCGCCGAAAATTTTGCCATCCTTCATTCTATAGGTATTGTCCTTTGAATATGGTACAAACTCCGGCCTTATCTTGCGGTCCAACTTCAAAGAATATCCATATTTGAACTTGTGTGATGATACAGGCAGAACACCCTTCGCAGGAACTGCACCGAAGATTATCTGCGCAACTGCCTGGTTGTTCTGGGGAATATTCTGGTAGCCTATGATGAAAGCCTTGAAATTCTCATAATTCTCCAACTTGTCAAGCACATAAGGTGTACCCATAAAGAGCGCTACCATATCCTGCTCCGCTGCCCAATCTGTAATGAACTTCATCTGTACCGAATCAATTCCAAAATTGAACTGCGGACGCGCATCTGTATTGTTGATGCCCAAAATGACAAGATCGTACCCGGCAAGTCTGCTCTTTGCATTTTCAAGATCACACTGTTTTACAGGACCACGCAATATCAGAGTGTCAACTTGGGCAAATCTTTTTAGAGCAGCAGCACACTCTTTACCACCTTTTGCGGCATCATAACCGAGATAGGCAATCTTTTTGCCCTTCAGATTCTTCACAGGCAAAACAGGCTCCCCATCCTTGCCGTTGAAGTTTGTGACTAACGTCATGCTCTCCTTCGCAATTTCATAAATGAAAGCCTTGTTCTCAACTTTCAGTGCAGAATCCTTTGCGGCCTGAGGATCTACAAATGGAGAGTAGCCTTTTTCAAAGAGGCCCGCTTTAGCCTTGAGTGTCAACACCTTCCTCACTTTCTCTTCAAGTGATTCCTGTGTAATTTCTCCACGTTCAAGAGCCTTCTCTATCTCCGTAATTGAATTGGAGACATCCTCAGGCATAAGCAGAATATCCACACCCGCCTTATATGCCTCAAGGGCTATCATCTTCTTTTCAAGTGATTCAGAAACGCCCTTCATGTTAAGGGCATCTGTTATGACTATACCCTTATAACCCAATTTGCCTTTGAGCAGGTCTGTTACCACAGGTTTTGAAATTGAGGTTGGCGTTCCTGTAGAATCAAGCGCAGGAACAGAGAGATGCGCAACCATAATCATATCTACATTCTGAGAAATGAGTTGCTTGAATGGGTAGAGTTCAAGTGAATCCAATCTGTCATATGAGAAATCAAGAGTTGGAAGCGCTTTGTGTGAATCTACATTTGTATCGCCGTGACCCGGAAAATGCTTTGCAGAGCCGTATACACCGGCATCATTCATACCCTTGATGAATGCTGCGCCATACAGCGCAACCTTGTGCATATCCTCACCAAAAGAGCGGGTATTGATTACAGGATTCTCGGCATTGTTGTTTACATCAACATCAGATGCAAAATTGACATGATACTTGAAATCTGCACACTCCTTGCCAATATAGTAGCCCGCCTTGTAAATCATTGACTCGTCAGCAACTGCGCCAAACTGCATTTGCCTTGGAAAAACAGGCAACTCCCTGTATCTCATTGATACACCCCACTCGGCATCAATGGTTGTCAAGAGAGGAATAGAGGCAAGTTGATGGAGTTCATTTGTGCGCTCAATTCCAAAGGGCAGTTTGTCCCACATCAAAATGATACCACCCACCTTCTCCTTTGAAATGAGATACTCCTGAACAGCCCTCTTCTCAGGTTTATCCTCTGAACAATACTCAATTATTATAAGTTGGGCTATCTTCTCCCTTGTAGAAAGTCTCTGCATTACAGAATCTACCCTCTGCCTGACAATGCTGTCGGGAAGAAAAGGAGAAGTTTTTGACTCAGTTGCAAAGAGATGCGGTACTGCTACTGCCCCTAATAATATGAATAGAGATGACAATGCAATTGCCATCCCTATAACACTTTTACGCTTGTTCATTAACCGTTGAATTGTTGTTTTAGTAACTCAATCTTCTCATTTGAATCAGCACCATGAACACCAAAGTAGAATTTGATTTTTGGCTCTGTTCCCGACGGCCTTACAGACACAACTGAACCATCTTCGGTATAAAACTGCAATACATTTGATTTAGGAAGACCTGTCTCCTCTGGTTTGTTGTAGTCAATTACCTTTACAACAGGCGAACCTCCGATTGATGCAGGAGGATTCTCCCTGTAGTTCTTCATCATTGCCTGAATCTCCTCAAGACCAGCCTTGCCCTTCTTTGTCAAAGAAATCAAAGACTCCTTGTAAAGGCCAAACTCGGCATAGATATCCTGAAGCAACTGGTAAAGTGTCTTGCCCTGGTCTGCACACCATGCTGCACACTCAGCAATAAGGGCACATGTAATAACGGCATCCTTATCCCTTACGAACTCGCCGGCGTTGTAACCGTAACTCTCCTCTCCACCACCAATGAAAGTAGCCTTGCCCTCATTCTCTCTGATAACTGAAGCAATATATTTGAAACCTGTAAGTACATTATAACATTTCACGCCATATGCCTTGGCCATTGCAGCCATAAGTTCTGTTGTTACAATAGTCTTTACGATGTATGTATTCTCATTGAGTTTACCAAGTTCTTTCCAACGTCTCAACAGATAATAAGTTAGGATAGATGCTGTCTGGTTTCCGTTCAACAGGGTAATCTTGCCCTCATTGTCTCTGATTGCAATACCTACGCGGTCTGCATCAGGGTCGGTAGCCATAACAAGGTCAGCACCCTTCTCCTCTGCCAATGCAACAGCCATCTCAAGAGCAGAGTTCTCCTCCGGATTAGGAGATTTTACTGTTGGGAAATTACCGTCGCTCACAACCTGTGCCTCAACCAATGAAAGATTTGTAAAGCCCATTCTTGAAAGGATCTTTGGAACCAATGTAATACCTGTACCGTGAAGAGGAGTATAGACCATCTTCATGTCGGCATGGTTCTTTACAGAGTCAGGAGATACCAACAATGTAGAGACATCATTCAAGTAAGCCTCGTCAACATCGGCACCAACCATCTGGATATTCTCCTCACCTCCAGAGAATTTTACCATTGCAGGAGAGGTAATCTTAAGAACCTCATTGATGATGTTTGTATCGTGTGGAGCAGTTACCTGTGCGCCATCCTCCCAGTAAGCCTTGTAACCGTTGTACTCTTTTGGATTGTGCGATGCAGTTACCATAACACCGCTCTGGCATTTCAAATGGCGGATAGAGTAACTCAACTCAGGAACCGGACGCAAAGAGTCAAACAAATATACCTTAATGCCGTTTGCAGCAAATACATTGGCAGTAATCTTTGCAAACTCTGCACTGTTGTTTCTGCTGTCAAATGAAACTGCAACCGATATTTGAGGAAGATCCTTGAAGTTCTGTTTCAAATAGTTTGCAACACCCTGGGTTGCCATACCGACTGTATATTTGTTCATACGGTTTGTACCTACACCCATAATTCCCCTCAAACCTCCTGTACCAAACTCAAGATTTCTGTAGAAACTCTCTTCCAACTCTTTAGGATCATTCTCCATAAGGCGTTTCACCTCTGCACGTGTAGCCTCATCATAATCTTCACTTAGCCATTGTTTGGCAACTTCAATGTAATTTGTCTCCATAGTATAATTATAGTTTATTTGTTAATAATCAATAAAATACCAGCCACATGCCGGAACACAAGCGGGCTAATTGCAAAAATAATAAAAAGGTTAGAATAAAACTATATTTTTATTTGAGTTTGGCGACAATCATTACTGGATTGGATGAAGGTTTCAGCCTGGCAGCAA
>SUYU01000018.1 GCA_015060245.1 Bacteroidales bacterium
CTTCTTCGCCGATAGAAGCCCAGGCATCCTCCATTCGCCCTTTGTAACTTTTTCGCTTGAATCTTTCTCTTGAAATTGTAGTCCCTAATTTCTAAAATTACAGACTATCTTTCTTGTGTTTTGTTTTTACCTCTATGTTTCTTCTCTCAATAATGTCAATGAACTTCGTTTGGTTCGTTTCCCAAACGGGTTGCAAAGGTAAGGACTATTTTTGATTTTGCAAATTTTTTTGAGAAAATTTTTCAATTTTTCTTCATTTTTTCTTTTCAGTCACTTAAAAAACAAAAATAACACCACTCGAAAGTATATCTTAAACATTTGATAATCAAAATTTACCACCTCTATATTCAATATGCTCTCGTATAAAATCCATCAAGAACAATTTTTTTTAATTTTTTTTAGATATTTTTGTTCTATATAAGTTCTGTATAAGAAAAATACTAAAAAACTATTTATACCTATGGAAAATAACAAACAAACGACAGGGTTGCCGGAGAATGCAACCCGTGAATTGAAGCCGGGAGAAAAGTACTCCCCTATTCTGTCACCCGACAAAACTTACCCCGAAGTAAATCTGTGGTCGGTATCAATCGGTCTGTTGATGACCATCATCTTTTCTGCAGCCGCCGCATATCTTGGCCTGAAGGTAGGGCAGGTTTTTGAGGCCGCAATTCCTATTGCCATCATTGCAGTGGGAGTGTCAGGTGCCCTCAAGAGAAAGAACGCTTTGGGCGAGAATGTAATCATACAGTCAATCGGAGCATGCTCGGGTTCAATTGTAGCAGGTGCCATCTTCACACTTCCTGCACTATATATATTGCAGGCCAAATATCCTGAACTAACTGTTGACTTCTTCAAAGTATTCATGAGTTCACTTCTTGGCGGTGTATTGGGTATCCTGTTCCTCATTCCGTTCAGAAAATATTTTGTCAGCGACATGCATGGAAAATATCCTTTCCCTGAAGCGACAGCAACTACCCAGGTTCTTGTAAGTGGCGAGACAGGCGGAAACGGAGCCAAACTTCTACTCACAAGCGGACTTATCGGAGGTTTATATGATTTTATAGTATCGACATTCGGATGGTGGGCCGAGACTTTCTCTACAAGAGTGCTTCCTTTTGGAGAGGCCATTGCAGACAAGGCAAAGGTTGTACTTAAATTGAATGTAGGTGCAGCCGTACTTGGTTTGGGTTATATTATAGGTCTCAAATATGCATTCATCATCTGCTGCGGTTCATTCCTCGTATGGTTCTTCATTGTACCGCTTCTCAATTTGTGCTTTGGAGCGGAGGGCGTTACAATAATGGGAACCGAGTTTGCCAACATGAGTGCAATGAGTGCAGAGGAGATCTTCTCAGGCTACGCACGCCATATAGGTATCGGCGGTATTGCCGCTGCAGGTGTTATAGGTATAATCAAATCTGCAGGCATCATCAAATCGGCCTTCGGTCTTGCTGTACAGGAGTTCGGAGGCAAGAAGGGCGAGGCTGAGAAACCGGCAAGAACCCAAAGGGACATCTCAATGAAGATTATTGTGTTCGGCATTCTTCTTACCCTTGCCGTAACATTCCTTTTCTTCCAGTTTGGTGTTGTAAACAACTTGAAACATGCCATTATAGCACTCCTAACAGTAGGCATCATCTCATTCCTCTTCACCACAGTGGCTGCCAATGCCATTGCAATCGTGGGTACCAACCCTGTTAGCGGAATGACCCTCATGACTCTTATTCTTGGTTCTGTAATTATGGTGGCAAGCGGACTTACAGGCACTGCCGGTATGACAGCAGCACTTATTATAGGTGGCGTTGTATGTACAGCCCTTTCGGTATCGGGTGCATTCATTACCGACCTCAAGATCGGTTACTGGATTGGAACCACACCTGCAAAACAGCAGAGTTGGAAATTCTTGGGAACCCTTGTTGCAGCAGCAACAGTAGGCGGTGTAATGATGGTCCTCAACGACACTTACGGATTTACAGGTCCTGATGCACTTGTCGCACCACAGGCAAATGCCATGGCTGCAGTAATTGAGCCGTTGATGAGCGGTGGAAATGCCCCTTGGTTCCTATATGGAATAGGTGCTATCCTCGCCATTGTGCTTACTGTATTCAAAGTTCCTGCATTGGCATTCGCACTTGGTATGTTCATTCCGCTTGAACTAAACCTTCCTCTACTTGTTGGTGGTGGTATAGCATGGTATGTGGGCAGCCGAAGCAAAGATGAGAGTGTAAACAAGGCACGTACCGACAAAGGTACCCTATTGGCCAGCGGTTTCATTGCCGGTGGTGCATTGATGGGTGTGGTAAGCGCAATAATGAGATTCTGCGGCGTCAACCTGCTTGCAAGTGAGTGGCAAGGTTCAAATGCAGCACAATATGTTGCAATAGTTGCTTATGTTGCCATTATAGCATACTTGATTTACGCATCAATGAAAGAGGATAAGAAATAGGTCCGATGTTTGAAGGAAATTTCATAAAAGCATTGCTTCTCACTCTGGTTGCCGGACTGGCAACCGGAGTGGGCGGAGCAATCATTATGTTTGTCAAGAGGTTCAGTCCCAAGGTTCTCTCTGCAGCGCTTGGGTTCTCGGCCGGAGTGATGATATTCATCTCTCTGGTAGAACTCTTTCCGGAATCGCGCCACTCATTGAGCCTTCTCTTTGGAGAGAGACTTGGCATGCTGTATACCCTGCTCGCCTTTTTTGGGGGAATGGGCGTGATTGCCCTTATAGACCACCTTGTACCCTCTTATGAAAACCCTCACGAGGTAAACCAACTTACAATTGAGGTGCACAACAATGCTGTGGGACTTGAAAATTCGCTTCCCGACAGCACTGCAGCCCCCGAAAACAAAGAGTCAAAAAAACTGCTCAGGTTAGGACTGCTCTCATCCATAGTAATAGCGGTACACAACTTTCCCGAAGGCTTGGCTACGTTTGTAACCGCAATGGAAGAGCCCACTTTGGGATTGAGCATTGCCTTTGCCATTGCCCTTCACAACATTCCGGAGGGCATTGCTGTGGCCATACCTATATATTATGCAACAAAACGCCGGGGCAAAGCGGTATGGAATGCCACGCTTTCCGGCCTGGCAGAGCCGTTGGGTGGTATTGTGGGATTTGTTCTTTTGAGCAGACTTCTTTCGGATTCGTTCCTTGGAATAATTCTGGCATCGGTTGCCGGCATTATGGTCTACATCTCGTTGGATGAACTGTTGCCTACGGCAGAGAACTATGGAGCCCATCACATTGCAATTATAGGTGTCATTACCGGTATGGCATTCATGGGATTCGGGATGATGCTCTTCTGATTGGCAAAAATATTATGAGATCCGACAGCAAACTGTCGGGATAAAATGATAATGAAGATTAAAATAGAATATGGAAAAAGTATTGGATAAATTTTTGAGATATGTGGCTGTAGAGACCACCTCAAATCCGGAGAGCGAAAGTTTTCCGAGTGCAAATTGCGAGTTTGACCTGCTCAAGTTGCTTGTAGAGGAACTTGGCAAAATGGGTATTGAGGCTCAGATGGACCAGTATGGTTATGTTATGGCTACCATACCTTCAAACATTGATGATGCAGAGGTCCCTTCTGTAGGATTCATTGCGCATGTTGATACTGCTCCCGATGCAAGCGGCAAGGATATAAAGCCACAGATTATAGAGAACTACAACGGTGAGGACATTCTTCTGAACAAAGAGAAGGGCATCTCACTCAAGGTGGCTGATTTTCCTGAACTTGCCGGATATAAAGGCCAGACCATAATTACAACCGACGGCACAACACTTCTTGGTGCAGATGACAAGGCTGGCATTGCTGAGATCATGTGCATGGCACAATATATAATGGAGCATCCGGAGTTCAAGCATGGCGAGATAAAGATTGGCTTCACTCCGGATGAGGAGATTGGCCGCGGTGTTGATTTCTTTGATGTTGAAAAGTTCGGTGCCAAATATGCCTATACCTTTGATGGCGGACAGATTGGCGAACTTGAGTACGAGAACTTCAATGCTGCAGGTGCCAAAGTACACATCCAGGGCTGCAACATCCATCCGGGCTACGCCAAAGACAAGATGAAGAACGCCATTATGATAGGAATGGAGTTCCACTCGCTGTTGCCTGTAAACGAGCGTCCCGAATACACCCAGGATTATGAGGGCTTTTACCTTATGACCCAATTCAAGGGTGCAGTTGAAGAGGCCGACTTCCAATATATAATAAGAGACCACTGCACAAAGAAATTTGAGCAGAAGAAGGCTTTCATGCAGGAGTGTGCAAATTTCATGAACAGGAAGTATGGCGAGGGAACTGTAACTCTTGAGATCAAGGATCAGTACTACAATATGCGTGAGCAGGTTGAGCCTCATTACTTCATTGTAGAGAGGGCCATCAAGGCTATGGAGATGGCCGGCATTAAACCAAAGGTACAGCCTATCAGGGGTGGCACCGACGGCGCAAGACTCTCATTTATGGGACTTCCATGTCCGAACATCTTTGCCGGTGGCCACAATTTCCACGGCAAACTCGAGTATGTGCCGGTAGAGAGCATGGAAAAGGCAGTGGAAGTTGCCTTGAACATTGTAAAACTCTTTGCAGAAAAGGCATAAGGCGCCAAAGCATTCTCTGCAGATCAGGACAAATTACAACCTAAAAAAGGGGGCCGACAGCAAGTCAGTCCCCTTTTCTTATATCTGCTCCATAACTGTTTTGGCAATTATACCGGCAACATTGCCCTATTTTTTTGCCTCAACCTGCTCTATGATCTCTTTTGCAAGTGCCGGTTTGTTTGTTGTAATGTAATCAACACCCAACTGCGCCATTGTTGCAATCATTTCGGGATTGTCTACAGTCCACACATTTACAACCATTCCAAGTTCATGCGCCTGCTCTATCCACTCTGCATTCACAAGGGTAAGCGAATGGTGGTAATCCATTCCCATAATGCCGTCGTTCTTCAACTCGTAAGGAGTTTTGTCTCCGGTAAGATACTGCACCATAATGCCGGGGATCTGCTTTGCTGCCTCAAGACACGCCTCATAACTGAAAGAGATAATTGAGACCTGGTCAAGCATCTTCATCTTCTTCAACAAGAAAGCCACCTTTGATACAATCTCCGCAGCCTGGTCCAGTCTCTCGTGAGGCTTGATCTCAAGCACCAACGGCAACTTTACCAATTTGGTTGAACCATCCTTCTGCTTTACCTTGTAGCCCTTCTTGCCGGCCTTCAGGAACTGCTCAAGGGTAGGAACTTTCTCTCCATTTGGCAAAGTGACACCCATTACATCGGCATATGAAGCATGCTGTATGTTTGCAATTGTACCCACCTGTGGGCCATGGCATACAACAAGAACGCCGTCGGTAGTCATGTTTATATCAAACTCACAGGCATCGGCACCTACCTCGTGGGCCATTTTCAGTGCAGTTATTGTGTTCTCATACGAACCTTCGGTATCCCAATGGCCTCTATGGGCAACCACCTTTGTTTTGCTTTGGGCCATAATGGAACCTGCAAAAGAGAGCAATGCCACAATCACAAGTGACATCCTTAATGCTTTGGCATAAATATTTTTCATAAGAAAAACCTTTTTCGTTAATAATAATTTTCTAAACTGGAGTGTGAAGATAAGACAAATTATTCAAATTGAGCGAAAAATCTTTTTGCCATTACCTTTGCAAAACCACTTTCTATGCAATCAAACTATGAAGTCCTTCCACGTATCTTCTGACGCTAATCATATTCTGACCGAATACATCCACCCAATTAAAATCACAGAATGGGGTATCATTTACAAGAGTCGGTAATGATATGTCGCCATTTTCACACACATAGGTTATGATTGTCTTTATGTATTCTTCTTGAGTGCTGTTCAAAATATTGTCAGATAGGAACTCCGAAAACTTTTCAAGTGCAATTGTCCTGTCAACGCCAATTTGCGCTCTGATAAATGCAGCAACGCTGTCACCACATATCATTTGTCCCCTTTCTATGTATTTCTGATACTCCTCTTTGGTTCCTAACTCCTTCCAACAGATACGCTCAAGTTCAACAATGTCCTTTTGCTCCAATTTTTCCATCTTGAATATCTTCTGTAGAACAGGAAGGTTCTTGTTCTTTGCAAGGTAATCAATCACCCTTTGCTTATATGAAAGCCTTGGAACTAATCCCATTGGGTTATCCAATATCTGTACGGTGTCTTCAATGTCAAGTGTGAAGGTCCTATTACTTGTTCCTATGATAAACTGAATCAAGTCTCTCAACTCCTTGCGCACAAACTCCAATCGGTCAAGTGTAGCGGTTTCCCAAAATGCAGGTGTTGCCACCTCCAATATAACGGGCATCTTTGCCAATACTTGAGGAATTGAAGCCTTTTCTTGGAGATGTTGGGCAATCTCAAATACCTTTACCTTGCAGCGTTCAGCCTGTACATCTTCACTAATCATAGATAATTCTATGTTCAGCATAAGGATATCAAACTTCTTTGCTCCAAGTTCAGATGTCATATCTGAAACAAGCGGTGCAATTACATCTTTCAACTCAACTGCATCAACACTTGAAAGGTAGGTCCAAGCCTCTTTATTTCTGTACTTATCCACAACACTCCAACGTTGACGTACCGATATATGGCTATCATTAAGCCTTGAAACCTGACTATGTAATATGTCATTAACATCATCGTGAAGCATCTTGGCAAATGAATCACTTTGGTAAGAATAATGCTGAAGAGCCTGTGCCAAATCCACCCTCAGACCGAACAGTCTCTCAGTTATTGATATTTGTGAAAGAAGTTCTTTCCCTTTGGGATTCTGATTGAAGAACTCAAAGTTCCCGCACCAATCAAATATGTAGAACTCTTTTTTGTCATCATTAACATCAAAGATATCCTTAGACAAACGGGTACCACGTCCAATCATCTGCCAAAACTTGATGTATGAGTATATCGGTTTAAAGAAAACAAGGTTCAGGATGTCGGGAACATCAATGCCTGTATCAAGCATTGCAACTGAAACTGCTATCTGTGGCCTCTTGTCCCTTACCTCAAATGTGTTGATAAGGTCTTGGGCGTAATTTACAGAATAGTCTATCAGTACGCAGAAATCAGAACCATATTGAGGATACATCTCATTGAACCTCTCTACAATCAATTCAGCGTGCTTATGGTTGTATGCAAATATGATTGTCTTTCCTATAAGGTCTCCTCCTTGTACTTTAAGGCCGTTATCCATCAAATCAATAAGGACCTTATCAATGGTATCCTTATTGAAAATGTATTTGAAAATCTCTTTCTTGTCTATATCCCGATAGTATCCCGCTCCTTCCGACTCAAGGTCAAGAGCATTCTTTGCCTTCTCATACCTCCACACCTCTTCCATCTGCTTCTTCTCTTCAATAGACAAGGTATCATATTTAATTCCGCGCTTCAGTATATCAGTTGTGCGGGCTACAGGGATATATGGAACAAGGAACTTATCTTCTACTGCCTCATCCAACTCATAAGCAAAGTTCGGTTCGCCACCTTCCAATTGGAACAGGTCATAGGTGCTTCTGTCAACGTCTTCCCTTGGTGTTGCAGTCAGCCCCACAATCATAGAATCGAAGTAATCAAAAATTGCGGTGTATTTACCAAAAACGGAACGGTGAGCCTCGTCAATTATGATAAGGTCAAAACGCCCGACAGAGAACTTCTTGGTATCGCTGTCGATGTAGTTAATCATTGTCTGATACGTAGAGAACATAATCCTTGCATCAAAGTCGGGTTCTCTTGTCTCATTCAATATTGTTGTGGTTGTATTTGGAAGGAGTTTTGCAAAGTTCTTTGCTGCTTGGTTTACAAGGGCAGTTCTATCGGCAAGGAAAAGGATGCTCTTGGCCCAATCATTCCTCATAAGGACATCTGTTAAAGAGATGGCAACACGCGTCTTTCCCGTTCCTGTAGCCATCACCAACAATCCGCGTCTGTGGTTGGTGTTGAAATGCTCACAGAGTGCCCTTATGCCACGTTTCTGATACTCGCGGTCAGTGATTTCATCATTTATATTGAGGTCGGTTATTCCACTACGGCCCCTCCTTTGAATCAATGTATTCAAGTCCTTCTCTGTGTGGAAGCCATAAATCTTTCTTGGAGGATATCCAAGGCCATCAATTATGTAGGTCTCAAATCCATTGGAATAATATATTACGGGTTTGACTCCATACTGCTGCTCAAGGCATTGTGCATATAGTTCTGCCTGATGCTTTCCTGTGCTTGGGGAAATGGCTGTCTTCTTAGCCTCAATAACGGCAAGCGGTTTGCCATTGGCTCCGAACAGAACATAATCAGCATAACCAACACCCGCATTATTTGGCATTCCCGACACCTCTATTTCAATCCCTGCCTTGCTTGGTGCTATTGCCCCATCAGTTGTCAAGATGTCCCATTTTGCCTCCTTTAGCATAAGGTCAATGAACATCTCGCGTGTTTCTGCCTCAGAAATTGAGTGGTCAAACTCAGCCTGTGCAGGATGCTCCACAGTCTCTGCATCAACACTTGCAACAAACTCTTCAGATGGTGCCTTTACATCTGCAACGGATTTGATGTACATTGGATTTGCAGGAATCAACTCCTTATCAAATGGCTTAAGGGTATCAATTATCCTCAGTTTAAGAAGTATTGCTCCTACAACATTATACAGATTGAGAAGGCAGAAGAATGATTCTCTTTTTGACACACCGCCTGAGTGAGCACCTGTATTGCCTACCTTACGAATATAATGGGCAGCCATCATCACCCTGTCATCATCCACAAACTCCATAAAAGGTGCTCCTGTCATCAACTCATACAGGCTATCCCGTCTCTCAATGACAATCCCTTTGAGGGTATATATGGCTTTAACAATCCATTCAAGACCCCTTCGGCAATTCAATGCACATACATCATTGTCTGATTGCTGACTATCCTCTGCCATTCTACAGAAATGGTAAAGGTCATTAAGAGCGTCAATTTCTTTAAGGTAGTCGAAGTTCTTCATAAGCGGTTCCTTATCTGTTAAACTTGTTCCTCTCTTCTCCCATTATTCCCAAAATGCATAGAATCAGATACAACGGCAGCAGTCCAAATATGAGGCTGATGATAACCCCTTTCATTGTAGGCTGATTCCTTGAGTGCTTAATTGCAGACACAATCAGGGCAATCACCCCAAATATCAATAGCATCATTATCAGAAATGATAGATTTGAACCTGCTGTTGTTTCCATAATATCAATCAATTAAAATAATAATCCATTCTGCTGTTGAAGAGTGTTTCAGTCTCTGCAATTAATTGTTTAATCAATTCCTTCTGCTTCTCTATGGCTTCAATCTTAGATGCGAACTCTTGTTGCAATAGAATAGGTGGAGACATTAGTGGCAATGACCTGACAAATCCCAAATTAGCCATCTTAAACTTATCTCCGCCTATATCTTCAAATAAACAATATAACCTTTGCAATAAGTAAAAAACGAATACGGAGTTATATTCTTTATTCTTAGGAACGTTTATCCCTGCGATATTTTGGTTTGTTGATGTTCTGATCTTGAGTAATGCTGTTTTACCAATAGTTGCTCCGACTAACGCAACAAGAACGTAGCCCTCATCATAAAGTTTTGCACTTGATTTTTCTAATCCCAATGTCGTGATATATTTTCCGTCATTTTCATATATGACAGCATTTTGACACATATTAGACCCAATCCACGAAATATCACCATTATCCCAATATTGTTTATTGCTTGTAGATGGGGTGCCTCCACTTGAAATCTCAAACTCTTTACCAAAGGTTTTTACTTCCCATCCCTTTTCATTAGTTATAGGGTCGCCAAACATAGTGTAGAAAATTGATTGGGCGAGATTATCAAGTTCCTTCAATTGTTCCTTCTGTTCCTCAATTATAGACGAAAGGCAATCCAATTCGGCAACGATACGTTCTTGTTCGGGAAGAGGAGGGACAGGTATTGTGCATTCTCCATAATCCTTAAAGTATATATGTGGTATGGCAGCACCTGATGCAAAACTTGCAAGATGCAGACTCTTAAGAGCATAAGCAATATAACCTAACAAGTGTCCTGCTTTCGGTAATATGTACTGCAAAGTACCTAAAAGAGATGTGTATGCGGGATATGTATTTACACGTCCTACGCCTGAACCATCCTTCACAATTCCTATGTACGGAGTGTCTCTATGGTAAAAATCAACATTCTGAACATATCCACTTGCCCCATATACGGGATAATCACCATCAAGTTCTGTTATCTTATTCTGAGCAATGTTTGATGATGCTTTGTCGCAGATGTCTTTAATTTTCTTTATTTCCCAACCTCTTTTCATAACTTCCTCTATTTAAACAATGCTACCAAAACTGATACTATCAACGATATCATTGCCACTGCAATAGCAATCTTAGAATATTTCAATGACTGATTTTGTCTTTTCGTTTCTAATTGTTCTGCTCTTAAATCTCTTTCCTGTTTGAGTAGGTTTATTACCGTTTGTAATCCGTTTTGATATGTTTGTGTAATACTTGTTATCATTGTTCCAATACCGCTATCACTTGCAATCTGACGACAAACAAAATCATCTCCAAACGAAATACGATTCAGATTATCTAATTCTTGCTTAGATGAGCCTATTTGTATTAGAACACGTCTTGCAATTGTCTTTACCTCTTCTCCTTTTCTAATTGCATCACGCCCTTGACATGGTGAAATATTCCTCACAGAGTTTATTTCAGCAATAGCATTATCCAATATCTGTATAGCATCCATAATTATTTCATATACTTTTCACGGAACTCGGCAAGAGCCTCCGTAATTTGAGATTGCAATGTGTCTATGCGCCCCAATATGACATCAGGCTGTTCATACTCTACTACCTCGCGTTCAATCTCTTTGTATTTGTTCATTGAGAGGTCATAATCTTTCTCCCTTATCTCTTCTACAGGAACAAGGAATGACTGCTCTTTTCGTGTACGTGTCTCTTCTGTTGCAAGGTTGTGGAAACGTGAAATCACATCGGGAATATCATTTTCTGCAACTTCTGTTCTCTTTTGGTCAAGTGAATAGCCGTCGGCCTTCATATCATAGAACCATACTTTATCGGTTCCACCTGCATTGGTCTTGGTGAAGATAAGAATGGCGGTAGATACACCTGAATATGGTTGGAATACTCCCGATGGCATTGATATAACCGCCTGAAGTCTATGTTTGTCTACAAGTTCTTTTCTCACCGCTTTGTGGGCTTTGCTGTTGCCAAATAGAACTCCGTCGGGAACAATACTTGCACATCTTCCACCCAACTGAAGCATACGGATAAACAGAGCCACAAACAAAAGTTCTGTCTTGGTGGTTGGGGCAATGGCCGACAATGATTTGCTTATAATCTCCTTATCTACACTTCCTGCAAATGGTGGATTTGCAAGGCAAAGGGTATATTTGTCGGTATCGGTATTGTCTGCCGATAAACTGTCTTGATAAGAGATGTCAGGGTCATCGGCTCCGTGAAGCATAAGGTTCATTGCACCTATGCGGAGCATTGTGCTGTCGGTATCAAATCCGTGAAACATACCTTTCTTGAAGTGTTGGGTATTCTCCTTCTTCAGAAGTTCTTGTTTATACACCTCCTGAACATACTTCGCACTCTCTACAATGAAACCTGCCGAACCCATTGCAGGGTCGCAGATAACATCCTTTAGAGTAGGTTTCATCAGTTCCACCATCATACGGATAATGTGTCTTGGGGTTCTGAATTGGCCATTTGTTCCCGATGCTGCCATCTTACCCAATACATACTCGTAAACATCACCCATCGCATCGCGGTTATTCATATCCAAGCCATCGATTCCTTCAATAACCTTCAGTAGGGTACGAGGGTTCTGTATCATAAACACAGCATCCTTCATAAACTTGCTGTATGAAGAAGAACTGCTGTTGTTCAGGTTCTTTATGAATGGGAACACATCATTTCGAACAACATTGAACATTTTGGTCGGTTCGTAGTTCTTGAATACGTTCCATCTCAATGTTTCATACGGCACATCCTTGTCTGTGTCTGGGTTATGCCACATATCTTTTCCAAACACAGGGTCAGATATCTCCACTCCAAATACTGATGCCGTTGCCTCTTTCTTCAACTGAGCATCATCCAACATTTTCATAAAGAACAAATATGTCATCTGTTCCAAGATGGTAATTGAATTGGTTATACCTCCCGTCCAAAAGGCATCCCATATACCGTCAATGCGGTTTTTAACCTCACCTGTTATCATATTATAGATTATATACTCCTTGCTTGAGGTCCAAAATTAGTAAAAATAAAGATTAAAACATCAATTAGAGACACCTTTAACACAGTGTCAAAATAGAAGAGTCATCAGTTGTAGCAAAATTTGCGACAACTAATACCTTTGAACAATTTTACCATATAGTTTGCACTTGACGGGAAACAAGACTATTTTTGTACGTAACAACTTAAGTTTGTGCAAAAATTGCACAAGTTAGAATTGAGGGATTTCCACAGAGGGCAGAAAACGGATTGCAGACAATACCCTGGTGGCTTTAACATTGATGATTGCAGAAAGCCGCACAGAAGAAAAAGATATAATGGTAAAATTAGTAGTAAATCTTATCAACCAACAAAACCAATGACAACAGAAACACCAGTTCTAAACGAGCATAACAAAGCGGAGTATCCGCCTATGCATACTGCAGAGCATATTCTTAATGCCACAATGGTAAAACTTTACGACTGTCCGCGCTCAAAAAATGCGCACATTGAGCGCAAGAAGAGCAAATGCGACTATCTTCTCTACAAGGAGCCTTCGCAGGAGGAGGTCATGGAGATTGAGAAGAGGGTCAATGAGGTAATCAGTTCAAATCTGCCCGTTACAATTGAATTTGTATCGAGGGAGGAGGCGGCCTCAATCGTTGACCTGAGCAAACTTCCCGAAGATGCGTCACAGACCCTGAGGATTGTACGCATTGGAGATTACGATGCCTGTGCCTGCATTGGCGCACATGTCAATTGCACATCTGAGATTGCCCCGTTCAAAATCATAAGTGCAGACTACACGCCATCTGAGAACGCAGAAGCACCGGGCAGATGGAGGGTAAGGTTCAAATTGCTGGAAAAATAGGGCAATGCCGCAAAAATAAAAAAGGCAGGTGTTTACCTGCCTAAAGTTCCAACTACCCTGAAGTAGTAATCTTCAGGTCCGTTATATATCAATTCATAGAAATTATCATCTACCTTGTAATATTTTGTACCGTTTATTGTAACCTCTTCGAATCCGTACGGCAATTCGTAGACTATTGCCCCAATTGGAGGATCAACTACAACGTAATTGTTTCCTGACTTGATATAATAGAGGCCATCATTGTCGGTATAATATCTTTGGGTTCTGCCATATGCATCACGTATTGCATAATTTGTCAAGGCAATTACCCCATCAAGGAGTGAACGTGCTATAACTGCACCAACAGGAGGACGGCATAACACATAAACTTTATTTATGTACCTGTAGTAGCGTCCGTCAACATAATAGTAGTCGTACGGACCTCTGTGTATCACCTTCGCCCCAAATGGAAGCGTATGCCTGTAGTAGCCATAAAAATGAACGCTTGGACGTGGCCTGAAACCTGCAGGATAGTGGCGTGGAGCAGGTTTGTAATGGTTTGGCGGAGGAGGAGGCAGTGTTACATTACCAGGTCTTCCCGACGGTCTGCTGCCATACTGCGGAGGTCTGTTGCCTTGCTGTGGCCTTGCACTCTGCTGTGGAGGTCTGTTGCCCTGCTGTGGCCTTGCACTCTGCTGCGGAGGTCTGTTACCTTGCTGTGGTCTTGTGCTCTGCTGCGGAGGCCTGTTGCCCTGCTGTGGCCTTGCACTCTGCTGTGGAGGCCTGTTGCCCTGCTGTGGTTTGTGCTGGTATGACGGTTTCTGAACCTGCGGGCTCTGCGCCTGCTGTTTTTTGTTGTCGTTCCGGTTATCAGGTCTGTAGGCCGAATTGCTCTGGCCATTGTTTCCTCTCCTGTACTGCGATTGGGCATAACCAATCTGAGTTGCGGCTAAAAGCACCATTACCAACGATGCAAATGCCATAGTAAAAAATCTTGACCTTCCCATAATTTCAGTTTTAAGCGTTAATAATAGTCAGTGTCAATTTTATCAAGGCAATAATTGGGCCAAAATTTAAATCTTTAATTTATGACAGTACTATAATTAATGCTATTTTTGTAACAGTTTATGCAAAAAGAGGGAGGTTTACATGAAAAACAAAAGCAGTTTCATAAAAGGTGCATCAATATTGTTAACCGCAGTTGTGCTGTTGTTCCTGACTATAACCATAGCGCTCCAACTCATTCTTACCCCCAAAAGCCTCAACAGGATTGTTGCCACTTTCAGCAATCAGTATATAAATGGAGAGGTCAAGGCCGACACCATAAAACTACACATTTTCAAGAACTTTCCCTATTTGACCCTCTCCATACAGAATGGTGCGGTAGTTTCCGGGGCCCTTGCACAGATGAGGGATACCATGCCTCAACTTGTGCCGGTGCAGGCCGATACCCTGCTTAAATTCAAATACCTCAACATTTCACTCTCATTGCCCCAATTGCTGAGTTCGAATGTAAACATAAGGAGGATCAATCTGGTCTCTCCTGAGATTTATGCATATCTTGCTCCCGACAGTTCTGCCAACTACAATATTCTCAAAACCACATCAGACTCTGCCTCCGACACAGAGAAGAGCCCTGCAGAGGCCGGAACCATGGAGGTAACAGTCAATCGCATAAACATACGTGATGGAGTAAAAATCACCTACAACAGCATGCCCGACTCGCTGCTTGCCGAATTGAGCCTCAACAGGGCCAATCTGCGCGGAACATTCTCAACAAACCTCAACAATTTGAGGTTCAACCGGGCTGATATAAACAAATTCTCCATCAAAAGCACCAAACGGGCAACAATCAATGATACCCTGCATAGTGCCAATGCTGAGTTTACACTTGACTCACTCGATATAAGGAACCTCAACGGAGGAGTCTTTGACATTGCAGCAGCGTCAAGCACAACCTTAAGAATGAACAATATGGTTCTTGCGGAGCGTTTCCCTATTGGAATAAATGGTCAGATTGCATTTGACACCACACAGGCCATGGCCGGAAAACTCAACGACCTCACTCTTTCGGTTGCAAGGATTCCTATAGTTTTCAACGGAAATTTCTCTTATCATCCCGACAGCATTACAACCCACAACCTTTGCGGAAGGGTCAAGGGCATGAAGATTACCGGACTTCTCAAGTACCTTCCACCAAACATTCTCAAAGACAAGGAGGCCATAAACAGCAATGCAACAATCAATATCGATGTGGATGTGAATGGCACATACAATTTCAACACAGGAGCCTTGCCCTCTGTAAAAGCCTCGCTTGAGATACCCGAGAGTCATGTGGAGTTCAAGGGTCGTGAATCGCGCATCAACAGGTTGGCTGCCGACATAAGGGCCCGTTACTCGCCTGGCGAAAAGGATACTGCAATTGTTGAAATAAGGAAAATGGTCATTGACGGCCGAGGAATACACCTTGGAGCAAAGGGAAGGATTGACGATTTCACTTCTGACAATCCATATATAGATTTGGGCATGACGGCAAGTGCCTATCTCGATACTCTCTGCAAACTCTTTCCTGCCACAACAGGTTCTCAGTTTGAAGGCACCATCTCGGCAGATCTTGACATTAAATCAAAAATGGCCAATCTTAACCTCTACAGGCTTGGCAATGCCGGAATCAGAGGCTCAATCAAGACCGGAAAGACAAAAGTCATCATTCCACAAGAGGGCATATATGCAATTTTGTCGGGAGTAAATATAGTTGCCGGTTCATCAAAGAATACCAAAGATGCTTCCATTGAGAAGAACTTGAAGATGCTTGCCACCAACTCCACAGCCGACTCCATTTATATAAAGATAAAGGATGAACTGATGGTGGCTGCAAGGAATTTGAGGATTGCCGGAC
Organism: Bacteroidales bacterium; assembly: GCA_015060245.1. Lineage (GTDB taxonomy): Bacteria > Bacteroidota > Bacteroidia > Bacteroidales > UBA932 > Egerieousia. The sequence continues at coordinate 16,025 of SUYU01000018.1, forward strand.
ACCACTCGGCAGAGGCAATTGCCATGGATACAAGCAAAAAGAGGGTGCTTCCTCTCAATGGTATAATTGAAGCAAGCAGACTGGATATAAGGGGCAAAGACTCCGTTGCCCTTGCAATGGACAAGCCTAACATTGGATTGAGCATACTTCCAAAGAGCGACGATGCCGGCATACCTGTAATGAGTGTAAATGCCAAGGCCTCGAGAATGAGGGCAAGGGGACTCGAAAACAGATACAGCATACAGGATGGTGCCTTTACGGTAAAGGCTGTTTTGGATAACCGCGAGTACAAGGCGCGGATGGAGAGAATGAGCAGACGGATTGACTCGCTTCAGAAAGTATATCCCGATATACCAAGGGATTCTCTTCCGGCGCATATGCGGGCCATGAGGATGAGGAGTTCCCAAGGGGCGCAGAGAGGTGATTTCATCAAAGATGACATTGATTTGAGGGTAGACAGAAGTCTTGGCGATATTATACGCCAATGGGATATACAGGGCAGTATTGCAGCCTACAGAGGAAGGGTTGTAACACCATATTTTCCAATGAGGACACGTATGGAGAACCTGAACATAGGCTTTACTACAGATATTGTGGAGTTCAATGACACAAAAATAAAGAGCGGCAACAGCAGTTTCAGACTGTCGGGAAGAGTGGAGGGCCTCAAAAGGGCAATGCTCGGGCGTGGAGATATAGGATTCACAGGCAAGATTGTGGCCGATACCATAAATTTCAACCAGATCCTGCAGGCCGTAAATGGCGGAATGGCATATACGGGGAGATCTCAGGCGTATAAGGATTCTTTGGCTGAAGAAAGCAGTGAAGATGCTGTTGAGCAGTTGATGAGTACCTCCGCCCAAACTACAGAGTCGGCACTGATTGTACTTCCTGGCAATCTCAATGCCCAGATTGACCTTGACGTCAAATATGGAATCTACTCAAACATTGTGCTCCATAAGATTGGCAGCAGTGTTACACTTAAAGAGAGATGTCTCAAGATCTCTGACTTTGACGCCTTAACAGATGCCGGAAGCATGAGCATGAGTGCCTTTTACGCAACCCGAAGCAAAAATGACATATCAACAGGGTTTGATCTGGAACTCAAGGATGTTTTGGTTGAGAAGTTCATCAAGGCTACTCCGGCTATTGACTCTCTGCTCCCTATGCTCCGCTCACTTGAAGGAAGGATCAACTGCCAGTTTGCAGCCAAGACCCAACTTGATACAGCAATGAATTTCATTCTTCCGTCACTGAACGGCGTGGCTCGCATAACCGGCGACAGCCTTGTACTTTTGGATGGTGAAACATTTGACTTTATAGCAAAAAAACTAAAATTCAAGAACAAGAAGAGAAACCTTATTGACCATGTATCGGTAGAGATGCTCATAAATGAGAACAAAATTGACATCTTCCCATTCATGATGGAAATGGACAGATATCAGTTTGCAATGAGCGGAACGCAGAACCTTGACATGAGTTTTGATTACCATATTTCTGTGCTCCACTCCCCTATACCATTCAGGCTGGGTGTAACCATCTTTGGCAATATGGATGATTTTGACTTTAAAATAGGAAAGGCCCGGTACAAGAGTGCCACCCTGCCAATATACACGGCATTGATTGACAGCACACGCATAAACTTGCGCGACCAGATTGCAAACATATATAAAATTGGTGTGGAAGCGGCCCTCAAGGAGGATAAGGCCATACAGCGCATAAAGAGCGAAAAGCAGAAGAATGAGGCACTTATTCCTCAGGAGATGGAGGAACTTACCCAACAGGAGCAGCAGGAGTTGGAACAGATTGAACCTGCACCACCTGCATTTTAAACCTCATGGGCACTTTTCAGTCTAACTTTATTCAAGTTTTTCATTTTAAAAATGATTTTAATGCTGATCTAAATACCAAAAATTATAATTGAACTACATGAAGAAATTATTTCTAACCTTTGCAGCAGCACTATTTGCATGTGGCTCTGCATTCACAGCCCAGGCGGCTGACTCTCCTTTATGGATGAGGTATTCAAAGATTTCTCCCGACGGCAAGCAGATTGCCTTTGCCTACAAGGGTGATATTTACGTTGTTCCTGCAACAGGCGGCCAGGCCAGACAGGTTACAACATCAGAGGCTTTTGATTCACAACCTGTATGGTCAAATGACAGCAAGACAATTGCATTCGTTTCTGACCGTTTTGGCGGAATGGACATCTTTACCGTTCCCGCAACAGGCGGTGCAGCAAAGAGAATTACCACACACTCAGGCACAGAGACACCTCTTGCATTCTCGCCAGACAACAAGACAATCTACTTCTCCGCTTCATTGCAGGATCCTGCTTCAAGTGTGCTTTGGGCAAAATGGATGCAGGAACTCTATCAGGTAAGTGTAAACGGCGGACGTCCTGTACAGATTACAGCAACTCCGGTTTGCAGCGTAAGTTTTGACAAGGATGGAAAATCGTTCCTTTACTATGACCAGACCGGAATAGAGAACAGTTGGAGAAAGCACCATGTATCTTCTGTTGCAAGAAACATTTTCTACTACGACAGCGCAACAGATACACACAAACAGATTACCACAAATCCAGGTGAAGACCGCGACCCAATCTTCTGTGGCGACGGTAAAATGGTATTCTTGAGCGAGCGCAACGGCGGCAGTTTCAATGTTTACGAAGCATCCGTTAATGATGCCGAGAATGTAAAGGCTCTTACAAGTTTCAAAAAACACCCTATCAGATTCCTCAGCCGTGCAAATGACGGAACACTATGCTTTGGATTCCAGGGCGAGATCTACACATTGGCAACCGGCGGCAAGGCTCAAAAAGTTAACATTACCATTGCCGAAAATGACAATCAGGAGAAGATTGAGACCATAAGATTGAGCACTGCAAACGAATTTGACGTTTCAGAAGATGGAAAAGAGATTGTACTCATCTCAAGGGGCGAGGTATTTGCCACAACCGACAAATTCTCTACAACCAAACAGATTACCACAACTCCAGAGGCTGAGTTGGGCATCACCATCTCTCCAGACGGAAAGACAATTGTATACTCAAGCCTTAAAACCGGCACATGGAACCTCTACAAGGCCACAAGAGCAAACAAGGAGGATCTTCACTTTGCAAATGCAACCCTTATAAATGAGGAGCCTTTGTTCAAAGACAATACAATTGAGCGTACAATGCCTAAATTCTCTCCTGACGGAAAAGAGATTGCCTACATTGAGGACCGCGTATACTTGAAAGTATTGAACCTTGAGACCAAGAAGGTAAGGAGCATTACCGACGGCAGCCAGCACTACGGCTTTGACGAGACCGGTTTTGATTTCCAGTGGTCACCAGACTGCAACTGGTTTACAATCACCTTTACAACCAACCGCAGAAGTCCATACGATGATATAGGAATTGTATCGGCAAAGACCGGTGGCAAAATTTACAATGTAACAAACAGCGGTTATATTGACAAATCACCAAAATGGGTGATGAATGGTAATGCCATCCTGTTCATCTCTAACAGATTGGGTATGCGCTCTCACGCATCTTGGGGCAGCCAGAATGACGTTTTCATTGCCTTTTTGAACAAAGAAACAATGGACAAATTCACAATGAGTGAAGAGGATTACGCATTGTATAAAGAGGCTGAAAAACTAAGGAAAGAGGAGGAGAAGAAAGAGGCTGCAACCAAATCTGATGACAAGAAGAAGGGTGCAGAGAAATCTGCCGATGCAAAAAAAGATGACAAGAAGGATATTGTAATTGAGTTTGAAGGTCTTGAGGACAGGGTAATGCGCTTGTCTCCTATGTCGGGAAACATTGCCGATGCAGAACTTACTGAGGATGGCGAGAGCCTTTACTTCCTATGCTCATTCGAGAAGAGATTTGACATGTGGGAGTACAAGACCCGTACACGTGAAATCTCACTGAAGAAGAAACTGAACTCAAATATGGGTTACTTGAAATGGGACAAACAGTACAAGAACCTCTATATTATGGGAACCAAACCTGCTGTATTCAACATTGCAAGCGGAACTTCAAAACCTGTAAGTTTCAGTGCATCTATGGATCTTGACAGGGCCGGAGAGAGAAGATACATGTTCCATAATGCTGTAAACCAGGAGAGACACAAATTCTACAATGTAAACTACCACGGAGTTGACCTTGACCAACTTGAGAAGGAGTACACTCCATTCCTTGACCATATCAACAACAACTACGACTTTGCAGAGATGTTGTCGGAGTTCTTGGGCGAGTTGAACGTATCACATACAGGTTCCTCTTTCCAGGGTGTTCCTGCTGAGAAACCAACACCTGAGTTCGGTCTTTTGTTTGATATGAAATATACCGGTGACGGCCTTAAAGTTGATGATATCCTTATCAACGGACCATTCGGCTTGAGTTCATCAAAAGTGACTATAGGTACAATACTTGAGAAGATTGACAACCAGCCTATCAAAGCCGGCGAAGACTACTATCCTCTAATCAACGGAAAACAGGGCAAAGCGATGTTGTTCTCATTCTACAACCCTAATACAGGCGAGCGCTGGAACGAGACTGCAAAACCTATTTCAAGAAGCCAACAGAACAACATGATCTACAAGAGATGGCTCGACAGCCGCGCTGCTGAGGTTGAGAGATTGTCGGGAGGCAGATTGGGTTATGTGCACATTGAGTCGATGAATGACAAGAGTTACAGAAATGTCTACTCCGACATTCTTGGCAAATATAACCTTAAGGATGGTATTGTAATTGACACTCGCTACAACGGTGGTGGTCGTCTTCACGAAGATATTGAGATTCTGTTCAGCGGCGAGAAGTACCTTGAGCAGGTTATGAGAGGCAAGATCTCTTGCGAGATGCCTTCGAGAAGATACAACAAACACTCGATTATGATTGTTTGTGAGGCCAACTACTCCAATGCGCACGGAACTCCATGGGTATACTCACACATGGGTATTGGAAAGACTGTAGGTATGCCTGTTCCAGGAACAATGACTACTGTAAACTGGGAGTACTGCCAGGATCCTTCACTTTACTTCGGTATTCCTGTAGTGGGCTACAGAACAAGAGAGGGCGTATATTTGGAGAATTCGCAGTTGGAGCCTGACTTCCTTGTAAGAAACAAGGCGCATGAGGCAATCGGCGGCCGTGACGAGCAACTTGAGGTTGCAGTCAGAGAGTTGTTGAAACAGATTGACGCAGACAAAGAGAGATGGTAAACCATCCAAAGGTCTCTTATAAAACGGAGAAGAGAGTGACCAAAAAGGTCGCTCTCTTACTTTTTATATATCTCCACCTTCCCCAGAAAAGGTCTTCAAAATGGCCTTCGGTATGGCTGGCAATCTAGATGGATTTCTCAAATAGATGCAATTATTATCACCCGAACAATACCCATTAAAAGTGAGGCTAAGTTGACTGACCAATTGGTCAATCATTATTGTCTGGATATTTGTAAATTCATTGTTGGAATTGCCAAAAGAGCCAATGGATGAAACAAAATCTCCATTTGATTTGAAATAAAGGGGCTGTTTTGTGGACGAAAGGCTGCTTAATTGCATCGTGGGAACAAACTCAGCACTGGCAAACAACTCAGCGCCGGGAACAAAAACAGCCCCTGAGAGCAGTGCTTTCAGGGGCTGTCAAACGCTTGTGCTGTCACACAAGATTATTACTCATAAAGATAATACTTCTTGGACTTCTCTTTAAACGCCTCAACATCCTTGTTCCAGTAGGCCTCAATATCCTTGTATTGTTTTGTTTCAGTGAATTTCTCCCTTATGAAGTCACTTCCTGTTACAAGGTCAAACATTCTGAAACGGCCTGTATCGGCATTCTGCATAACCTCTTTGTCGGGATACATCTTTGCAATCTCCTGCATTATGTAGAACTGTACAGAGGTAAGGTGTGCCTTCTCATAATCTGTAAAATAGATCTGTACACCACCCATGTTCTGGCCTGCTCCTACTGAGTAGAATGGTTTGACATTAATTGGTCTGAAGGTTACTCCGGGAAGTTGCAGAGCATTGAGGGCGTCGGCAAATTTGTCGGCCTCAACCCAAGGTGCTGCCACCATCTGGAATGGAAGGGTGTAGCCTACACCAATTGACATGTAGCCCAACTCTCCAAGAATACCTGTTGCAGGATAGTAGTACGAAGTCTCGGCCTGCGGCATGTGTGGAGAAGGAAGCACCCAAGGAAGTTTGGTATCGGTATACACCATATTTCTCTTCCAGCCCTCCATAGGAACTACAGTAAGGTTACATTTGAGAATTGTGTCATTTGTACCCTTCTCGCCTTTGAGCATGCCCTCTTCGTTGAGCATATTGGCAAGTTCGCCAACTGTAAGGCCATACAAATATGGAATTTCAAACTGGCTTACAAACGAGAAGTTGCCCGGCTCAACAATGTTGCCTTCAACTTTGTTTCCTCCAAGCGGATTAGGGCGGTCAAGTACTATAACCTCCTTGCCATTCTCCGCTGCAGCCTCCATCAAAAGGCCAAGTGTGCTTATGAATGTGAATGAACGGCAACCGTTGTCCTGAATGTCATATACAATGGCATCAATATCCTTGAGCATCTCAGCAGATGGCTTGCGAGTCTTGCCATACAATGAGTAGACAGGAATGCCAGTCTTTGGATCTACATCATCACTGACCTTATCGCCGGCGTGAATATCACCGCGGACACCGTGCTCAGGGCCATAAAGTGCAACCAACTCCACACCTGGAGCATTTGCAAGAATATCAACAGTTGAAACCAACTTGCTGTTTACACCGCTCGGGTTGGTAACAAGTCCTACTCTTTTGCCCTGCAACTGCTTGAAGCCGTTTGACTCAAGAACCTCAATGCCGGTCTTTACCTTTACTGGTTCAGCAACTGCAGCATTTCCTCCTGCACATGAGCAGAAGAGCGATGCGGCAGCAGCCATTGAAAATATTTTTGTAACGATTTTTTTCATATCTGACCAATTATTTCTTGCCGTAGTTAGGATCAATCTTCTTGTCTACAAAGAAGGTTACAATCAATGTTGCAATACAGCAAAGCATTACCATCCAGAAGAAGTTCACATAACCTATCTTCTCCTGAATGAAGCCTGCGAACATACCAGGAATAAGCATACTTGCTGCCATGAATGCTGTACATATTGCATAGTGGGATGTCTTGAACTCTCCATCTGAGAAGTACATCATATAAAGCATATATGCGGTAAAGCCGAATCCGTAACCGAACTGCTCAATGGCAATTGCTGTTGAGATAAGGACAAGGTTAGACGGCTGGCAAATTGCAAGATATACGAATGTTATACATGGCAATGTCATACATGCAGCCATTACCCACAACGATTTTTTCAAACCCACTCTTGATGCAAAGATACCGCCAAGGATACCACCGATTGTCAAGAAAAGGACACCGATTGTACCGTATGCAATACCCACATTTGCGGTAGTCATTCCAAGACCGCCCAACTCTGTTTTTGCAACAAGGAACGGCTGGCACAACTTGATGAGGAATGCCTCAGGCAAACGGTAAAGCAGCATGAAGATGATTGCCAACCATACGCCCTTTTTCATGAAGTATGTCTTGAATGTTCTTCCGAACTCAGAGAAGATTGCACCTGCTGTTACATTCTGCTCACCCAATGTAGATTTGTCTGACGCAGGTCTTGGGATAATGAATGTGTGGTACAAAGTAACCAATGTAAATACAACGGCTGTCACACACATTGTGATTCGCCATGACATAGGGATATTGCCCGATTTCAACTCAATCATACCTGCAATGGCAACAAGCACACCCTGTCCGAAAATTGAAGAGAGGCGGTAGAATGTTGAACGGATACCTACGAATTGCGCCTGGTCACCCTGCGAAAGTGCCAACATGTAGAAACCGTCGGCAGCAATATCATGCGTTGCTGATGCAAAGGCTGTGATTACAAACAGAATCAAAGTAATGTAGAACATGCTCATTGGTGTTGATCCGGCCTCAATCTGGGCAGCCTCAGGAACAGGCAATGTAATGGTAAGCAGAATAAATGCTGCAGCCATAATCATCTGCATGGCTACTGTCCACCATCTTTTTGTTTTGATAATATCTACGAACGGGCTCCAGAAAGGCTTGATCATCCACGGAAGATACAACAAACTTGTGAAGAATGCCATCTCGCCGTTTGGAACACCCATTTTTGTAAACATCATTACAGAAACAGTGTTTACGATAAAATAAGGGATACCCTGTGCAAAATAGAGCGTTGGAATCCACGCCCAAGGGTTTACAGTTTTTGAATTCATATAAGTTTATTTTTAATTTATATCCCGACAACCTCAATGACTGTCGGGATAAACATATTCAATTTTAATATCTGCGCTCAATGGCAGCACCCACAAAATAGTGAAGAAGAATCTCCTTGTACTTGTATCCCTGCTCGCCCATTACCGCTGCACCAATCTGGCAAAGGCCCACACCGTGGCCCCATCCGGCACCATAAAGGGTAAATTTGGCAGGAACACCATTCTCATCACCCTCCTTCTCGACTACGAATGCCGAACTGTAAAGATGCGAAGGTGAAAGTGTGCGCCTGATCTCCAACTCTTTTCCGATTGTCATTGTCTTCTTTGTACCTACAATCTTAAGTTTGATCAAACGGGCACTTGTTCCCCTCTCTACAGGAATCAGGTCAATGATATTGCCATAATCCACTCCGCTACGCTTAAGGATAAGTTCAGAGAGTTCCTTTTGGGTGTACTCCTCTTTCCAACGGTAGAAGTTTACAGTCTCCTGGTCATAGTTGTTGAGCACCTGGCTCAAGATCTTCTGGTCGGTTGTGTTGCAGAATGCCTCCGGTGATGTCATGATCCACTCACGCGCATTCTCCTCTACTGTAAGATCCGGAATGTCCTGAGGGTTCTTGCCGTCTCTAACCTTGACAAGATATGAGTATTTTACAGGCTCCCAGCAATTCTGGAACTCCTCGAATACACCGCCACAGCATTTTGAGAAACGTGCGTCGCATATCTTGCTGCCATCCATAAGAAGTTCGCCCCAGGTTGCATCAATCGCTTTTCTCACAATTGCTGTTGAAGCCCTTGTAAGACCCTGGTAACGCTGGCAGTGGTCATCGGCACAAACATCAAAGTTTATATGATCTTCTCTGTCGTACCACTTGATAAGTTCATCCTCGGTCTGGGTTGTAGCGCAGTAATCTGCATTTGCAGCCACTATCTCCTTGTTCTTCTCAATCTGGGCCAACAGCCAACTTCTTGAGATTACAGCATGTGCCTTGAGCAACTCTTCGCTTGCAGTTGCACTCATCTCGCTTGAAATTACGCTTGTAAGGTAATCTTCAACCCCAATGATATTTACTGCAGTAAGTTTGCCGTTTTCAACAATGATTCTCAATGCCGAACCGAACTTCTGGTCCTCCTTTCTCTCCCAGTGGAAGTTTACACCAATGGTAACACCTCTTAGCCAGAATGTACCGATTCCTTTAGGGGTAAACATCAACTCTGTGTACTCCTTGCCGTTCCAAAGCACTTTCCCATTCTGCTCAACTGCAGTCTGGGGGCCTTTAACCTCACATGTACAGTCACAACCAGGTGTGGAGAATGTATATACATTATTGAGTTCAAAAGAGATCTCCTTCTCACTCATGATACCAACGCTCACTGTAGGCTGCTCCCTGAGGGCATTCTTTACCATACCGAAAGTCTCGCTGCTTATCTGCAACTCATCAACAATCTCGGTAAGTTCCTTCTCTGTTATCTTGTTGAAATCCTTCTCAAGCGGTGTAATGAAGACACCACCCATATCTACCGATGCAGGACTAAGAAGTATGTTTGCATCACCCTCTGCAAAATAGTGCGACGGACGGTGCTTCTCCCTCAAGTAAACAAGAGCAATATATTTTACGACATCTCCCTCTTTAACGGTCCAGGCAAGCAGGTTGAGCATAGGCTCCCACTCGCCCTCCTTAACCTCAAGGGTGTTGTATATTTTCCTAAACTGAGCCACTGCAGCAGACTTGTCTGTAGCCTCAATGGCCATGATTCCCCTCATGTAGTTCTCCACTGAATAGACCTTGGCTCCATCAGCATCAACTATAAGGGTCTTCTCCAACGCATTGTAGTTGTACTCTACAGGAAGGAAGCCTTTGTTACCGCCCTGGAAGTGCATGTGGTCAGGGGCAGAAGCGCCACATTTTGGACCATTATAGAAGAAGAGGAACTCATCAAGAGTCTCTGCAAGGGAGAGCATATCCTCAAATCTCTCCCACTCACCCTCAATGGTCTGGTTCACGTGATTCACGTCGGGAACAGTGAGGTGTTTAGGGAAAATCGGGAATGGGTTTATAAGCACAACATACTCCGCTTTCTTGCCTGCAAACGGCAAACCCTCCTGAATCTCCGGTCTGTTTGCTCCGCAAAGGAAACATTTTCTCTCTTTGATGGTTTTAGGATCCACCTTTGCAGCAGAAGAGACTATTCTTGCAGGATTGAACTGCACTTTAACAGGAAAACCACCAACTGTTATCTCCTTTACACCCACGTTGGCAAGAGCCGCAAAATTATCTTTGGCCTGTTGCCAAACGGCAAGCTGCCTATCGATTAAATCGTAGACAGCTTTATTTGTTAATCCGTTATTGTTTGCCATAAACTATTTCTTTAGAGCAACACGGGCCTGCAACTCCCATGTTCTGATTCTATCCTTGTACAAGTTATGGTTGTTCATCTTCACAATATCCAAAGATGCGTCTGAGTTGTCCTCCCATCTGCGGCAGTTGTAAAGAACGTCATAGATTCTTCCAATCTGATACTCACGTGAGAATCTCAAACCAAGCGCATAATCCTCGCCGTAACTTGTGTTAGGAACCTTGATTGCCTTAAGAACCGGTGTATAGAATGCTCTTGGAGCGCCAAGACCGTTGATTCTCAAAGCATTGTTTCTACCATTCTCTGGAGTCCACTCTTTATGGTCAATAATACCCGGAGCAATCATCTCCATATTGAAGTTGGTCATCATATAAGTACCAACTACCATAGCACAGTTCTGCTCATAGAAAGCATTTACAATCTTCTGAAGTGTATCAGGACCTGAATAAACGTCATCTGAATCCAACTGAACAGCAAATTTACCACATTTAGGATGGTGTACACCGGCATTCCAGCAACCGCCAATACCAAGATCCCTGCGCTCAGGAATAAGGTGGATAAGTCTGTCATCACCAGCAAACTCCTTGATGGCATCTGTAGTACCGTCAGTAGAGTGGTTGTCAATTACAATAAGGTTGAATTTGAAATTCGCCTCCTGACAAAGAACCGATTTGATGGCATCTCTGATAGTACGTACCCTGTTGAATACAGGAATGATTACAGAAGCCTCAAACTCAAAGTTGTTCTCGCTGAACTCGATATGTTTGAATTTAGGCTCAAGATAACCGCCTATCTCCTTCAAGTGCTCTGTACAAGCCTGCTCCATCTCAATCTGTACGCCACGGTTCTTTGGATCAACATAATCAAAAATCTTCTCACCGGATTTTCTTGTATCATTCTCAACCTCTGAATACAGATACTCGTTCACGTGAAGAATCTCACCCTTCTGCGCAACTTTCAATCTCAAGTCATAAAGACCGGCAGCCTTGTAATCCTGTTTCATGCGGCTTGCACCACATTTCAAAGCCTCACCCTTGAAGAACAACACTGAACCAAAATTAAAGTCATCCCTCAAACTTCCGAACTGATAGTCAATTACAGGAGCAGCGCTCTTCTTGCCGTCGGCAATCTGATAGTGGTCTGCATACAACATTGAAGCATTGCTGTCGACAGCAATATTTACCAATCTCTCAAGAGCAAAATAACCCAACTCCAAAGTTGTGTATTTAGTGTAAACCAAAGAGTACTCCGCATCAGATCTCTCGGCAATTTTCTTGATTGTTGCAGAACTGTTCAAAGCATCAATCTCAATAGCCTCACATCCCTCAACGTCAGCATCTGCCACATTTGAGGACATAAGATAGATTTTTGCTACCAATTCGTTCTCCCTTAGACCCTTAACGGTGTCAATCACTTGAGCCTTATCCTGGAAAGGGATAAAGCAGTTAATTTTAGATGTCATAGTGTTTATAATTATATAGTGTTTATTATCAACTGATTACCAGGCACACGCCAGGCAAATTCCCAACATTTTGCAAAAATAATAATAAAAACTATTATATCAAACAGGAGAAGAAGAGATTGCAGGGATACAAAACAAAAAAAGCCGCTTGAAAAAGCGACTTATTTTGAAATAGTTTTTTAGTGTGTGGAGAACAAGGGAGTCGAACCCTTGACCCCTTGCTTGCAAAGCAAGTGCTCTAGCCAACTGAGCTAGTCCCCCGAATCATGGCCACTACGGCCTAATTTAAAAACTAGTGGAGAACAAGGGAGTCGAACCCTTGACCCCTTGCTTGCAAAGCAAGTGCTCTAGCCAACTGAGCTAGTCCCCCATTGTTTCTTAGTTTATGAAAAAAAGAACTTTTAAAAAGTAGTCCCGCGCGGATTTGAACCGCGGACCCCCACATTATCAGTGTGGTGCTCTAACCAACTGAGCTACGAGACTGTATATATTAATAGCATTTTCAACAGCAAGAAGAAGAGAATTCCACTTCTTCAGTCAGTCAAACTCCAAAAAGGAGGTGTTCCAGCCACACCTTCCGGTACGGCTACCTTGTTACGACTTAGCCCCAGTTACCAGTTTTGCCCTTGATCGTTCCTCGCGGTCGCGATCTTCAAGCACCCCCAGCTCCCATGGCTTGACGGGCGGTGTGTACAAGGCCCGGGAACGTATTCACCGCGCCATGGCTGATGCGCGATTACTAGCGAATCCAACTTCATGGAGTCGAG
>SUYU01000035.1 GCA_015060245.1 Bacteroidales bacterium
TTTCCCAGTCTCTTGTTCTTCGATTGTTGCGATTGAATGAACATCTGACACCGTATATAAAATCGCTTTATATTGGACTGTACCGCCATCCCTTAATCGCATAGGAATGGGAAATAGCAAAACGATTGCAAGTAAAACACACACGATTATTATCGCTTTCTTTTTCATAAGATCACACTCCTTTACAAATCAAAAGGCTGCATAAAGCCGCAAAAGCCCGTAATTTTTGGCAAGTTACAGGCTTTTGTCATTGTCCGTTATTATTCTCAGTGGGAAAATGAATCCTATAACCGCACCGGGAAGTTCTGTTTAATCATGTTATAAAGTATAATTGTAAACTTTTCAACCGTTTTGTGTATTGCAATACACATTCCAACTGCGAATTAAAACTGCTCCCCGGTTTTGGAGTATAGTTTACATATAATAAGCTTTATTCTTTAGCAAAAGCCATAGCAAGCCCTGCAATTCCACACACTCCACCAACAACACTCCAAATCATGTAGGTTTCACCTGCGGAGAACGGTTCAGTTGCAACGCTTACTACTGCAAGCAAAATTCCGCAAAGAATTAATGCAATGCCTCTTAACTGCTTTCTCATACAAATACACTCCTTTGTAAAAATCCTTTACCTAATCGCAAATATGTTGTTACCAATTATGGGCTGAACGAGAGCCATAATCAAAAAGGTGCTGGCAGATAATAAAATCAATTCAGCCGTATCGTTAATGCTATTGGACTGAAAGGGTACTCCAAAATCCTTATGCAGACCTCTTTTAATTAGGCAATATGATATATACCCCAAACAAACACCGAGCGTATTTGCTATCAGGTCATCCATTTCTGTTGCTCCCCAGCCAAGCATTTGTACCAATTCTATACATAACGAAAACAGAAAACCTATCACAGCAACAACTATAATACTACGATACTTTTTATACAATAACGGCAAGAATAAGCCAAACGGCATAAATGCGACGACGTTTAGCATAAAGTGCTTTGGCGCTACAATGATGTCACGAAAGGGCACTAGAATAATCTCTGGAGGAAAAGAGAAAGGTGCAGTATTTCCTATCCCAGCTGCAGCAATAACCAAGAATAGATAAAACCCGAACACAAAGCAAGTGGCGATATGCAATGGCTTCTGTTTTCTGTGAAACATCAAAAGCAGCAAGAAATACGCAGTGAGCACGGGCAGCATAAACAGATAACCGCTTATAGCACGAGAAAAAAGGTACAAGATTTCGTTCAATAACCCCGCCTCCAATTAGGATTTACTTAATTAACTGGCGCATTTGCTTCATCATATTCGACATCAATTTGAGGCCAGTTCACCAAAACAGCATCTTCTACAGCGAAGGAGTCATTTGCATTACTACTAACACCAGCGGCCTTACCTTCTTCCGGGACATTCGTGGCTCACTCCTTGGCTTGTAATGAGTATACCAATATTAACCGACCCATTTATGCTTTTCAATTCATTTGGCGTATGTGGAGGTTCTGATGTCGTAAGTGGTAAATAGACCTGCACCCCAGAATGGGATGCAGGTCTTGCTTTTACTCGTGGTGGATCTTAATTGGTGTATCTCCGATGTATACGGCATCAACATCTTCGTAGGTGATAGGAGCTTCAAACACATAAGTGCAATAATGACAACCGGAATTAGGAACTAGATCACCATTGTTTGTTTGAGCCGTCTGACCGGCTTTGTCGGGATAGGCGTAGATTTCACTGCCATCTTTCATAACAAACTTGAGTGAGCCGAAGTCGCCGGCCTCTTGTACCTCGTCCGGAGCAAGGGTGTAATAAACGGTTGCGCTTAACCCCTTCATCACAAAAGAAGTGATGGTAGCATCAACCTGCTTGCCGGAGATTTGACTGTAAGAACCATAAATCGGTGCCTGCAACAGTTCTACTTCCTTATTCTCTACGGCAGCAAATACGAAGTTAAATACCCAAGGACCTTCCGAAACAAGACAATATGAATAGGGATATTTGATTTCGTTATAACACAGATCCTCAAGTCGCAAAGTGCGGTTTCTGCCGTCTGCTATTGTAAAATCACTTCCCAAGAACTTATAGACATTATAGCGAATGAGCATAGATGCGGTGTTTGGTTTCCCATCGTTGTCATCCAATGGACAGAACGCAGAACTGACGGAACTTATATGGCCTTGGTCTTTGAATCTAAGTCCCTCAAATGTAAGGTCAAAACCATGGGGGATTGTTTCAATGTCTTGCCCCTCTGGAGCGACTATATCAACTAAAATATGAGCAGTCGTGCCATCTGTTAATGCACCCTTTACTGTGACTGTATATCCATTGACTGTAACACTTTCGCCAATATCCGCCATGTGTTCTTCAATGTAGGTAGCTTGGTTCTCTGAAATAGGACTACCTTGCTGAATTGAGAAAATAGATCGGAATAGATCGCCAAGATCCAAGGTAGCAGCCAAAACGCCGCCTACGCCCAGCATAGCAACACAAAGAACAGCCATTGTAATAGCAGAGGCTCTTCTGCAGAACCTTTCCCACCGTTCTTCCTTTTCTACTTGTTCGTTCTTGTATTCTTCCCTGCGAGAGAAAGCAACTTGTGCCATTTCTTCAGGACTCTTCATCAAAAAGCGCCTCCTTGCATAATTCAGATTTCAGTGCCTTTTTTGCCTGGTACAATAGATTCTCTATTTGACGCTTGCTTTTCTTCATAATCTTAGCCGCCTGCGCATTGTTAAAGCCTTCAAAGTAGACTAAGTACAGAACCTGTGAATAGTCGCATTTGATTCGCCTTAATGCCCGACGAACTAAGATCCGCTTTTCTTGCCGCAGATAGTTCTGCTCCATACTTATTTCATCTGCAGGCATATCACCGGCTGACTCCAGCGGCAGAGTGTTTTGCTTGGCCTGCTTTCTCAGCCAGTCTATTGCAAGATTTCTTGCTATAGTATAGAGCCAAGTTTTGAACTGGGCACGAGGCGAAAAGAACGGTTTGTGAATTGCGATCTTAACAAAGGTTTCTTGGGCGAGATCTTCTGCTTCAAAAATGTTATGGGTAAAGCTATCCAGGTAGAAGATCAGTCCGTCCTTATACTGGCGAATGAGATCCACAAATGCGTCGTCATCACCGTCAACATAGCGGCTATAGAGATCCGTGTGAGTATCTATTGCTTTTGCCTTTTCAAAAAAGGACTCGGCAGCACCATCAAGGACACGGAGGTAGCTACTTGCACCGTTATCCATTGACTTACTCCTTTCCGACAGGCTCCTGTGTACCCCTGTCACTTATTTAACGAACATAGTTGGGAAAACTCTTAGTTCACATGTTATAAAGGAGAAAGTTTCTTTTCAATGGATTTGGCGCAGGTGGGAGTTCTAGTGGCGTAAGTGGCAAAGAAAAGACCTGCACCCCATATTGGGGATGCAGGTCTTGTTGTATCAGCATTTTGAGATGAGGGTTTATTACTGAACTCTTATAAGCTTTTCTGTAGGATAGGAAGTTAATTTCAAGAACAAGTCATAATCGTCAAAATGATTCCATGTCCATGTTCCGAAGAACTCCTTCTGCATCTTATATGGAAGGACAAGATTACACTCAGTCCCGTGCAAGAGCGTTATTCCATAGTTTCCTTCCAATATTGGGTTTGCTGCAATAAGCAGATCCCAGTCCATATTGATGATTTGATCAACACCATACAAATTATAGTCAGTCAACATTACTCCCTCTGCATCAGAGTTATCATTAAACAATGTAATGCTGAGTAGCGCTACTTTTTCTCCGGGATAGTAGTGATCATCCATTATAAACCCAATGCTCTCTGCGTAGGTGTAAAAGTCTTGTACTTCAAAATGGTTAACTTGGATGGAATATCCGTTCAAGCTTTTTTTGTTATATAGATCATCCCCAAAAGGAACTTTCTCGCCTACTTTGAAAATAACCTTCTCTTGATTCACAAAACTATCGTAGTACGCGTTCATCGTTATGTATCGCCATGACCAACCAATCGCCAAAAGAAGTGCGATTATCGGTATGATGATATACTTTTTTTTCATGTCCGGATCTTCCTTTCTACCTTTCCTTCGTAGATTGTATAGATCTCATCAGATAGATCTTCCAGTATTTTTGCATCATGACACGCCATAACGATCAATGCACCCCGATCACGCTCCCTGCGTATGAGCGCACATATCTGTTCAATGCCTGCATCGTCCAGTGCATTTGTTGGCTCATCTATTAGAATGAGATCCGGTTTCTCCATAATAGCTGCAGCAATACCAAGCCGCTGCTTCATCCCCAAGGAATACTTCCGATATTTCCGCTTATCATCCGGATTTAATCCTACATCAAGAATTGTTTGCCGCAACTGAGCCAAGTCCGCGTTCCCTTTGATATTGGCAAGCAACTCCAGATTTTTCAAGCCTGTGTAGTTGGGGAGAAATGAAGGGTTTTCAATTAACAGACCCATAGACTTAGGGAAATCATATGCTTGTCCCAGTTTGTCGTTATCAATATAGACGTTACCGGAGGACGGACGGATCAAGCCGCCAATCAGACGCATCAGCATTGTTTTGCCCGAGCCGTTTGGCCCCTGCAATCCGTATATCTTTCCGCTTTCAAATGTAATGTTTATTTTATCAAGAATCAGTGCGCCCCTGATAAACTTTGTCGCATTATCTATTCGTATATTCATTTGTTCCTCCTATTCATCGATTCCAAGAATATCAAAATGTTGGAACCGGAACATTCCAAGCACCATG
>SUYU01000019.1 GCA_015060245.1 Bacteroidales bacterium
GAAAAGCGTGATGAATATGGCTCAGCCAGACAATCGTATTTTTTCTTATCCATTGCCAATTCTCACGTGAGTTCTTCTTAAAGGTTTGATAATCATAAATTCTATATCAAACTTCATCAAATATAGTGAAAAGATCACTACTTTGCCACTATTATTTCTGATTATTTATTCTGTTGGCCTACAGCGTCCATTTCTCTCTGTTGGCTCATAACATTCATTTCTGCTGGTTAGTCATAGCATCCATTTATCCGGCTGGCCCACATCGTCCATTTCTTCTGTTTGGTTCACAACCTCCATTGTTCCCGTTTGGCTCATCACACACATTTCTTCCAGTTGGCCTACAGCATCCATTTCTCTCTGTTGGCTCATAACATTCATTTCTGCTGTTTAGCCCACAGCACCCATTTCACCTGGCTGGCCCACATCGTCCATTTCTTCTGTTTGGTTCACAACCTCCATTCTTCCCGTTTGGCTCAAAACACACATTTCTTCCAGTTGGCCCGTAACACCCATTTCACCTGGCTGGCCCACATCGTCCATTTTTCCCGGTCGGATAACAACTCCCATTGCCCAATTTCTTGCAGCAGCCTCATGCATGCCGTTTGACAGGAGGACACCAATGCTCTGATTCGCCGTAACGCCGACCAATGATATGCCAACACGCCGACACGCTGAAACCTTGAAACACCATAACACCGATAGAGCGGCACGCAGACATGTAGACATACTCATACGCTTAAACATCGAAATATCGATGGACCAACTCACCGATGCCCCGACACTCCGATACTCCGATACACCGATACACCGACCAATGATATGCCAACACGCCGATATGCCAACACGCTGAAACCTTGAAACACCATAACACCGATAGAGCGGCACGCAGACATGTAGACATACTCATACGCTTAAACATCGAAATATCTATGGACCAACTCACCGATGCCCCGATATACCGATACTCCGACACACCGATATGCCGATACTCCAACACACCGACACGCTGAAACCTTGAAACACCATAGCACCGAGAGAGCGGCACGCAGACATGTAGACATACTCATACGCTTAAACATCGAAATATCGATGGACCAACTCACCGATGCCCCGATATACCGATATACCGATACTCCGACACCTTAAAACACCATAACACCGAGAGAGCAGCACGCAGACATGTAGACATACTCATAAGCTTAAACATCGAAATATCTATGGACCAACTCACCGATGCCCCGATATACCGATACTCCGAAATACTGATCTACCGATACACCGACCACCGATACACCGACCACCGGTACGCTGACCCGCTGACCCATCGACTCACCGACCCATCGGGACATGAATACAGATGTTACTGCTTAATTCTTTGTTGTGGCAAGTTGTCCGAAAGGCAGTACAGCAAGTTTTGCAAGTTTGAAGTGCTGCATGCCGAATGGTATGCCAATGATTGTTATGCAGAATATTGCGCCAATTATAAGGTGCATTATGGCAAGTTCAATGCCGCCGCAGAGGATCCATATCACATTGAGAACAAGGCTTAAACATCCCATCTCGCCTTCGCCAAGCACAACCTTGCTTCCGAATGGCATCATTGAGAGAAGGCCTATTTTCATGAGTTGCAGACCAAACGGTATTCCAATGATTGTAATGCAGAAGAGCAGACCTCCGAGAATGTACAACGCTCCCATTATGAATCCGCCAAGAATGAACCAGATGATGTTTCCAAGTATAGACATGACTTTATTGATAAGTGTTAAACTTCTGTAAAAATAGCAATTTTGTACTATTTTTTCAATTGCAGTATAAGTTTTATCAGACCGTCGCAAGAGGAGATTACACCAAGTGCCATAATTATTACACCGGCAATCCTGTTGATCATGATGAGTTGCTTGAGCCTGAATTTCTTTCTGAATACATTTATGGTGGTGGTAAGTGTGAACCACCAGGTAACTGTTCCAAGAAATACACCCCATAGGGTTGTAATGATTGATACGTTGCCTGCACTGCCTGAATCAGATGAGTTTATTCCAACTGCCGCAAAGAGTCCCAGAATGAGGAAGAGTGCCCCCGGATTTGTAATTGTCATGACAAGGGCCTCCACAAAATCCTCAAGATGCCTTTTGTGGGAACTCTTCTGGCGTATCTGCTTTATGGGGTTTGTCCTGTAGACCTTAAGGCCAATCAGGGCAATGATTATACCTCCCACCAGCATTACAATGGCCCTGTTCTCATTTATGAGATTCTCTACAAAGGCGAGTCCCAAAAGGGCAAGACCGGCATAGAAAGTGTCTGATACCGACGCCCCCAATCCTGTAAACAGGCCTGAGTTGCGTCCTTTGCTCAATGTCTTCTGCACGCACAACACGCCCAGCGGCCCCAATGGAATGGAGGCTCCAAGACCAACTATAAACCCCTTAAGCAAAGTAACCAACATATCTCTTTATAAGAAATTTCCTATATTTGTACAAATTTACAAAATTAGTAAAAATAGACGTTTTTCAAAATAGTATATAATGTCTGCAAAAGTAAAGAAAGAACACCAAATTCTCACTGAAAGTTCCGCAAAAGGTCACTTTAAAAGAAATATCATGCTTTGGCTTCTGGTTTTTTCGTCGGCACTCATGCTCTCCATGCCCTTTCTTGTGCCTCATACAGGACTTGTGATGCTCTTTGCATTCATACCTCTTTTTGCGGCAGAGCATATTGCCACAGAGTCAAAAAAGAGGCATTTCTGGCTCTTCTACTATACATGTTTCCTCGTTTGGAATCTCTGTACAACATACTGGATTTATAATGCCACACTTCCGGGAATGGTTGCTGCTGTGGTGCTCAATGCCCTTCAGATGGCTGTAATATTCAGGCTTTTCAGGTGGGTAAAAAGCCTTACATCGGGATTTTTGCCTTATCTATTCTTTATTGTGGCATGGCTGGCATGGGAGCACGCATATTTCAACTGGGATGTATCATGGCCATGGCTTGTGCTGGGAAACTCCTTTGCCACATCAATCAAATCAATCCAGTGGTATGAGTATACCGGAACTCTTGGCGGCTCATTGTGGGTATTGCTTTCAAATGCACTGCTTTTCAGAATTATGGTTGGAAATACAAAAGGGGAGAAGATGCCTCTTTCATCAATATCTGCCGCATGTGTGGTTATGTTGCCCCTTATTGTATCACATATAATTTACCACTCGTACGAGACTCCATATTTTGAACCTTCATCAGGCTCAGGCTCCCGACAGTTTACTGTTTTGCAGCCCAATATTGACCCGTATACCGACAAGTTCAGCGGCATGACCCAGGGCCAGCAGAATGGAGTGTTGCTCGGGTTGTCGGAAAAGGCCCTTGCAGCCAGTGGCGCATCGCACCAGAGAGAAATTGCAGATTCTGCATATGTTGACAAAGTGCAGCCTTGTCATATCATCCTTGCTCCTGAAACATTCATCTCCAGACGTCCGCTTATAAATGAGGATGTCCCGTATCAGAACCATTCTTTTGTAACATTCAGAGAGTATATTGACCGGTGCAACTCAAACGGCGGAAATTTCAATATGATAATTGGTGCAGTTACCGATGATTATTACTATGGCTATGACCGCAAGGATGACGATGGAAAACCATTGCCTCCTTCGGAGAGTGCCAGGTATATTGCCAACGGCAATCTTTGGTACGACAGGTCAAACACTGCACTCTTCCTCGATTCACAGGGTGGATATGAATTTTACCACAAATCGAAACTGGTTGTGCTCGTAGAGAGTGTGCCATATAAAAAACTCTTTAACCTCATGAGCCACTTTTCAATTGATTTGGGTGGTGCAATGGGCAGTTATGCAACACAGAAGGAGCGTGAAGTATTTGTAACTGAAGATTCTGTAAAGATAGGTACAGCCATCTGTTATGAGTCTGTATATGGTGACTATTTCAGGGAGTATATACTCAAGGGGGCGCAGGTAATGGGCATCATTACAAATGACGGCTGGTGGGGCGATACGCCCGGTTACCGTCAGCACCTTTCATATGCAAGCCTGAGGGCCATAGAGACACGCCGCTGCATAGCAAGGAGTGCCAATACGGGCATATCGGCCTTTATAAACCAGCGTGGCGAGACAATGGCCTCAACAAAGTGGTGGGAGCCTGCATTCCTGAATGCCACATTGCCTCTTAATGACAAACTTACAATCTTTGTAAGACATGGAGACATCATAGGACGTGTGGCACAGTTCCTCTTTGTATTGCTCTTTTTGATGTCCATAGCCAGAGCCTTTGCCGGCAAAAGGGCTATATCATAGTTTTGATTCTTTTACGGTACTCTTTGGGTGAATGTCCCAAATGAGCCTTTACATATTTGCCAAAAAATGAGAGGTTGGGGAACTCAAGATAGTCACAGATCTCCTTGATTGACCGGTCTGAGTATTTGAGTAGCCTGTGTATATCCCTCACTACAAATTCATTGATCCATGTGTTTGCGCTCTTGCCGCTTACATTCTTGCAAGTTGTGGAGAGATATTTTGGAGTTACGCACAATTCTTGCGCATACCATGTGACCATGCGGGGCTTTATTTCGGTACTGGTAAGCAGTGCAATGAATCTCTTGAAGAGTATATCGCCTTGGCGTATAAGTGATTTGCCGGGTGTTTCAATCTGCATGTCGGTGTTTCGGACCTCGTGCATCAGTTCAAGAATCAAAGCCCTGAGCAGCAACGCAATCACCTCGGTCCGGTATCCTCTATCTCTGTTCTCCAACCTCAGGGTAAAGAGTCTGCCGTAGCACTCAAAGAGTTCTTGAGTGGTGCTGTTGAGGGTAATTACCGGATGTTGGCCTAATGTAAAGGCGTTTTCCCAGATGATGTTGTCAATATTGTCAAACAGGGTGCGTTCGTTTATATAGAGGATTCCTCCCTTGAATTCCCTCACTTTATTTATTCTCTCCACAACGGTATGTGGACCAAATATAAGAATCTGCCTTTTGGCAATTGTATACTCCCTGTTCTCAATTATAAAGCCTGCTTCTCCATCGGTGCACATTAATATTGCTATAGGGGTATTTTTGTCTTTGCCCGAGTAAATAGTTGTAAGTTCATCAATATTGGCAGATGCATATACGTCTTCGTTCAAAATGTTATATTTTTCCATAACCTGATTTATTCTTTATGTGTGTAAAAAAAATGGAACAGGCAGCAAATGTAGCCTGTTCCACATATAAATCTAAGTTTTGAAAAATACAAAAGTGGTCCAAAACACTTCTTGTAATGGCGCACTATCCTATAGGTTCACTAACCTTGTCCAAAAGGTATAGAATTGATTTGAATGTAACCCCGCTATTCTTGGAGAGTCCTATTTCACAGGTCCTGCTGCTTGAGTATCCGCTTGTGCAAGGTTTTTGGCTGCCGTCGGCCATACCGCTTGTCTGCTCCTTCAGTGCCCTCAATCCATGAGCATTCAATTGTGGGTGAGTAAAGCCTCTGTCTCCTGCAAATCCGCAACAGTTGCTCTCTATTATAACCACATTGTTTGAACATAATCTTGCAACATCATACAGCATGTTGGCTGTTCCCATCTTCTTCGTTGAGCAGACTGCAAATACAGCAATCTTCTCATCGGTAGGGGTAATTTTCAACCTCTTCACAAGATGCTCCATTATGAATGCCGACGGATCATACAATTTCAATGCTCCGCCCTCCATATTTGAACGCATTGTGTAGAGGCATGGCGACATGTCGCACAAAACAGGGTACTCTCCCGAATTGGAGGCCTTCATAAGTGCCGCTTCAAGTTGGTCTGATGCCTTCTTGCCGGCCTCCACGTAGCCTTTGCTTGAAAAGGCCATTCCGCAACAGAGTTTGTCAAGGTTCTCCGGATATATGACCTCATATCCTGCCTTAATGAGCAGTTTCTCAGTCAGACGTGTTATTTCAAGTTCCTTGGAATAAACTCTTGTAACACCCATGCTCCTGGTTATGCATGATGGAAAATAGACCACTTTAGGTTTGTTGGAGTCAGAAGAGGTGTTCTCTGACACCTTTATCTTATGGGCGCCTTTAGGGAAATACTCATTCCACAGAGGGATCATATTGCCGCTTGCCGCTCTTACACCTCTTGCCATGGCACCGAAGAGTTGCTTTCCAAAAAGAAGTCTTATTCCATATACAAGATTGAGTCCGGCCCTCATTCCTGAAGTGACCTTATCCATGTTGTCTGCAAGTTTTACGGCATTTGCCTCTGCTTTTGGAGAGTGGTTTGCATGTCTTATTGTCTTGATTAGTTTTCCTGTATCAACTTTTACCGGACACTTCATCGCGCACAGACTGTCGGTTGCGCAAGTCTCCTCTCCCCAGTAACTGTACTGCTTCTGCATCTCGGCTGCAATATGAGGGGCCTCTCCGCTCTTGCGAAGCCTCTCCATCTCCCTGAATGATGCAACCCTTTGCCTTGGAGAGAGTGTCAGACCCTCTGCAACGCATGTGCCTTCGCAGAAGCCGCACTCCATACATTTGTCAACGATGTCATTTGTGGCAGGACATGGCTTGAGGTTCTCAATGTGGGCGTTCTTGTTTGGATTGATGATTACTCCTGGATTGAGTATGCCTTTAGGGTCAAAGAGATGCTTGACCTCCTTCATCAGTTCATACGCCTGCTCTCCCCATTCAAGTTCTACAAATGGAGCCATGTTGCGGCCGGTGCCGTGTTCAGCCTTGAGTGATCCGTCATATTTTGATACAACCATGTTGGCAACATCATCCATGAACTTCTTGTAGCGTTCAATTTCAGCCTCTGTAGAGAAATCCTGGTTGAACATGAAGTGCAGATTGCCTGCAAGGGCGTGTCCGAAAATGACAGCGTCATCATATCCGTTATCGTGGAATATCCTGCGCAAATCCATGGTTGCATCAGCAAGTTGTGGAACAGGGAAGCATACATCTTCAATGATGGCTGTAGTGCCGGTCTTCCTCATTCCGGCAACTGTCGGAAGGCACTCTTTCCTGATTTTCCATAGAGTGGCCTGCTCCTTAGCGTCCTTGGTAAAGGCAAAAGGGAGTTCGGTTGCAATGGATGATATATTGGCTGTAATTGTGGCAATCTTCTGGTCAAGAGTCTGCTGGTCCTCCGCATTGGCCTCAATGAGAAGGCCGCAGGCCTCTTCCGATACGCTCTTGAGAAACTCCGGAACTCCGGGCGCATTCTCTACTGACCTTATGCTTGCCCTGTCGATAAGTTCCACAGCGGAAACAGGTTGCTGTTTGAGGATCTGTACCGCTTCACATGCCGCCCTGATGGTCGGGTATACCGCAAGTGCAAGAGCCTTGTTCTTGTTGTCAACAACTGTATTGTATGTTACATCGGCTATAAAGGCAAGTGTTCCTTCTGAACCTATTATAAGGTGCTTGAGGATGTCAAACCCTTCGGAATAATCTACAAACGCATTGAGACTGTAGCCGGTAGTGTTCTTGATTTTGTATTTCTTCTCAATCCTGGCCTTGAGTTCTGGATTTGCCGAGATTCTTTTGGAAATCTCCTCCAGTTTGTCAAGAAGGTTTTTATGTGTATTCCTGAAACTCTCCCTTGACTCTTCACTGGCTGTATCAAGAAGAGTTCCGTCTGAAAGAATTACTTTTATATCTGCAATTGTCTTGTAGGAATTTTCACTTGTTCCACAGCACATTCCGCTTGCATTGTTGGCTGCGATTCCACCAATCATGGCGGAGTCTATAGATGCGGGATCGGGACCTATTTTTCGGCCGTATGGGAC
Organism: Bacteroidales bacterium; assembly: GCA_015060245.1. Lineage (GTDB taxonomy): Bacteria > Bacteroidota > Bacteroidia > Bacteroidales > UBA932 > Egerieousia. The sequence goes on from SUYU01000019.1 coordinate 7,757, forward strand.
AAGGAACCTGTTTGCATGGCCACCTCTGATTCCAGGCTGGAGCCTGATTTTAAGGCCGTTGTCAAGGATTTCATGCTCCTTGAATCCGTGTGTGGCAATTACAAGTACAGAGTCTGACAAAGCCTGTCCGCTGAGTGAAGTTCCGGCCGCCCTGAAGGTTACGGGAATATCCATCTCCCAGGCCGTCTTCATGATGAACTCAATCTCTTTCTGGTTGTTGGCCCTTATTACAATTTTGGGTACGAGTCTGTAAAATGATGCATCTGTGCCAAAGGCCAAAGTGCTTAAAGCATCGTGCAGCAATCTCTGTTTTGGTACAAGAGTACATATCTTTTCATAGAATATTTTGTATTTGCCGTGTAACATAACTGTTAAATTTAAGGAGTCATTATAAATCTGCAATTACCTTTCTGAAGGACTCGGGGGTAAGATTTCTGGCAATTACCCTGTTGTTGCTGTCGATAAGATATATTACAGGAAGATTGCCCAGATAATACTTGCTGTGCATATCCTCTTTTCCAACCCACAAATTTACCCATTCAAAATGATTATTGGTAATAAATTTGCTCCAAACTTCCCTGTTTTTGCATATATCAGCAGTTATGAACTCAATTTCTTTACTCTGGAACTCCTTTTGTATACTATTGAGTTCATCAACTTCAGGCAAGCATGAGTTGCATCCCGAGTTGTAAAAGCAGATTGCCTTATACTTTTTGGCAAATGAATTCAGAGTGAAAGTTCTGCCGGCGCTATCTTCAAGGGCAATCTCTGCAACAGCCTCTCCCGGCCTGTTCATGCTCATGCCGGAGATATCCTTGTCTATTCTTTCAAGATATGATTTGCTCCATAACTCACTATTGGCCATTATATGTTCAACTGCGAGATAAAGTGCGCCCTCCTTGAGCAGAAAATTGTCGGAATACTTTAAAAATGAGTAGAGTTCAGAGACAATCTCCTTGAACAGGGCAGGGGAGTGGATGCTGTTTGCGGCAAAGCGGTCAATTGTGGCACGAATGTCGTCAATGGAGTCCTTTGGACCAAATACGTTCCTGAAAAAGAGATGAAGGTCGTCCTGGTTCTGCTTTAGCCTGTATATAAGTTCCTTAAGCGCCTTTACACTCAAATCGCGCCCAATAATTGTCCCCTGGTTGTCTATGAGATAGAGTTGTGGTGTTGAAATGACATTGTACAAGAGGTGGAATCCGCTCTCGAACTGCGGATCTGCGGCATTTGTCCAGTTTACAAACGGATTGTAAATGTTGAACTTCTCATTTATGTATGATTTCCAGCGCTCTGTATAGTCTTGGGTGTAAACGGCAAAGACATTTATTACACCCAGATTGTATTCATTTACAAACTCAACCAGTTTTGGTGTCTCTATTCGGCATGTGATGCAATCGTCGGTATAAAAGTAGAGTATTGTATATTCACCCTGGTCTACCAGTTCCTTCAATGAGACATCCAGTCCGCAAGTGTCCTGCATGAGCAGTTCCTGGGCCTCCATTCCTACAAGTGATTTGCCGTTGAGCATCATGAAACTCCTTATTTCAAAGTCAAGGCCACTGTCGGTAACTTTTAGCCTGCCGTTGTTAAAGTACTCCTGCGCTATGTGGTATGCCACATTTTCCTGCCCCATTACAGAGGGTTTGCTGAAGTGTCTGAAGGCCTCAGCCGCAATATATGGCTTTACCTCTTCTGCTGCAGAATCAAGAAGCCTGACGACTCCCGCCGTAACGGAATCAGTATGGTTATACTCAATTGAAGAGAAGAACTCCTTGATGAATTTTTGTCCGAACCTTGTGGACAATATCCTTGGGTCTGAAAAGATTGTCCGGTAATCAGGGGTATTTGAGTATCCCTCCAGCATCTGCACAAACAGGGAGCCCGGCAACGTACTTTTGGCCCTGCTGCATATGGTATCTATCATTGCTGCAACTTGGGCGGCATCATCCATGAATTTCCATTTATAATTTACAAGGTCTTGGAATTCAAGAAAAAGCCTATTCTCTGCAGAGCCTTTTGCCTGTCTGCAGCCGTTGCTTTCAATAACTATGTTCTCTTTGACTGGGCCCGCTTCCGAGATTAGAATCTCAATCTCTTTAGTGCCGTACTTGATAGTATACTCTCCGGGTTCAAGACTCTTTTTGCCCGAAAATCTGTATACACCCTTTTTATTGGCGACTGCTGAATCTACGGCAATTTTCTTCTCCCATCCGTTGAGGAAGAGCAATGCCGTATCTGCTACGGATTCTTTGACAACCGTAGCGGCGCTCCCTGCTGTTTCTCTCCTGACGGTTATCTTGTAGCCGTCCTTGGCGTATGCCAGAGTGCAGATGAGCGCTAAAGCCAATGTCGCCCCCAACTGCTTCAGTCTCATGTCAGATTTTTTTGTATTTGTTAATGTCTACTCCATTTGGAATGAAGAGTGATGCGTCACCGCCATGAATAAGTACATCCCTTACAACTGTAGAAGAGACAAAAGAGTACTCCTGGCTTGCAGGTATGAATATAGTGTTTATCTGCGGATCCATCTTTTTGTTGGCCTGAGAAATCACACTCTCAAGTTCAAAGTCGGTTGTTGTTCTCAATCCTCTGATAATGTAATTTACTCCAAGTTTCTGACACAATTTGATTGTAAGTCCGGTGTAGGTGCATACCTCCACGTTCGGCAGATGGGCTGTAGCCTCCTTTATTATTTCTACCCTCGTGTCAGGGTCAAAGAATCCGCCCTTCTTGGTTGCGTTGTATCCAACAGCAACAATTACTTTATCAAAGAGTTTAAGGGCTTGTTCAAGGACGTCATAGTGCCCTACTGTAAAAGGATCAAATGAACCTGGGAAAATGGCTGTGCGCATAGTTTTATTGTTTTTGACCAAATACCATAAGTTTTTTTCCGGTGTTATCCTTGAATGTAAGGAGCCCCTTTTCAAGTGTGTACGAATTTACCTTCTCAAGCGAAGAGAGAAAAGCATTCTCTATGTGCTGGTTTTTGCCGCTCATTCTGGTAGAGCCTTGAGGTATCAGTTCAACAGACCCCTCGTCATCCATATTGTAGATTCCGAAGTAGTAGTTGCATCCTGCAAAACCGTTGAATTGTGTGCTGTCCTGGAAAGTGATGAAAACAGGCTCCTCATTTGCCTCAACTGCAGGTGCAGGAACCTCTGCAGAGTCAATGGCTATTGATACAAGTTCCCATTTTGTCCCTATAGAAATCTTCTCCTTAATTTCTGTCATGTTTGCCTCCACACTCTTTCCTGTATTGTTGCCGCATTGTACGAAGACAAATGCTCCGGCTAAAATCATTGCAAATAAAACCAATCTTTTCATTATCTTTTCAATTAAAATTATAAACTCCAGTCAATGGGTGCAACACCTTGTGAAATGAGATATTCATTGCATCTTGAAAAGTGTCTGCATCCAAAGAATGCACCCCGGGCCAATGGCGATGGGTGGGCCGCTTCAAGCACCAGATGCCTGTTGTGGTCTATGAGATCCCTTTTGCTTCTTGCAAAGTTGCCCCACAGCATGAACACTACACCATTCTTCTGGTCCGAAATGGCCTTTATTACGCTGTCTGTAAAGAGATTCCAGCCTATGTTCCCGTGAGATGCCGCCTGTGCGGCCCTTACTGTAAGCACTGCGTTCAGCAGAAATACTCCCTGATTGGCCCAGGCCTCAAGATTGCCGTTCTTTTTCAGGGTTATCCCCAAATCTGATTCAATCTCCTTGTATATGTTTTTCAGTGAAGGGGGAGGGGTTACTCCGTCGGGAACTGAAAAGGAGAGACCATGGGCTTGTCCCGGACCATGATATGGGTCCTGCCCCAAAATCACAACCTTTACCTTGCTGAAGGGGGTAAGCCTGAAGGCGTTGAAAATAAGGGAACCGGGCGGATATATTGTCCGTCCTTCCCCTTTCTCCTTATGCAGGAAGTTTACGATTCCCGAAAAATACTCCTTCTCAAACTCGTTCTTGAGAACCTCTTTCCACTCCTGTTCTATCTTTACATCCATTGCAAATGTATGCTAAAAAATGTATTCAAGCACATCTGCCATTGTATTCACATATTTGAATGACAGACCTTTAATATAAATCTCCTTTATATCCTTTATATCTTTCTCATTTTCTCCCGACAATACAATGGTCTTTATTCCTGCCCGTTTGGCAGCAAGTATCTTCTCCTTGATTCCGCCCACAGGAAGAACCTTGCCCCTCAAGGTCATCTCTCCGGTCATTGCAAGTGCCGATTTTACCATTCTGTTCTTGAAGGCACTTGCCATTGCACTTACCATAGTAATGCCGGCGCTTGGCCCGTCTTTAGGAATTGCTCCCTCCGGTACATGTATATGCACATCCTTTTTCTGGAACTCCTCAGGGTCAATGCCGAGCAGTTCTGCATGTGACTTGATGTACTGGTATGCTATCATGGCAGACTCCTTCATGACATCTCCAAGATTTCCGGTAGTGGTAAGGTTTCCTTTTCCCTCACTCAAACTGCACTCCACAAAGAGAATCTCTCCACCCATTTCGGTCCAGGCAAGGCCGGTAACTACACCGGGAGCCTCATTACCCTTCTGTATATCATGCATGTTTGTAGGCAATCCAAGAATCTCTTTGGCCTCCTTTGGTGTAATGGTTGCGGGCAGTTCCTCTTCCATTGCAATCCTTTTGGCTGTTGTACGTGCAATTTTGGCAATCTGCTTGTCAAGCGTCCTTACGCCCGACTCGCGTGTGTACTCATTTATGATGGTCTCTATGGCGGCTTTGTTTATTTTAAGTTGTCCCGCTTCGAGTCCGTGGAGTTCAACCTGTTTTGGAATGAGGTAATCCTTTGCAATGTGATACTTCTCCTCGGCAAGGTAACCGCTTACCGGAATCATCTCCATCCTGTCCTTAAGGGCCGGATGAATTGTGCTTATATTGTTTGCTGTGGTAATGAAAAGCACCTTTGACAAGTCATAGTCAATATCAAGGTAGTTGTCGTGGAATGCTGTATTTTGCTCAGGGTCAAGAACCTCAAGCAGAGCAGACGCCGGGTCTCCCTTGAAACTGCTGCTAACCTTGTCTATCTCGTCAAGTACTATTACCGGATTGGAGTTCCCGCATTTCTTTATGGTGTCAATTATCCTGCCTGGCATGGCACCTATATATGTTTTTCTGTGGCCTCTGATTTCAGACTCATCATGAAGACCTCCCAATGATATTCTGCCATAACTTCTGCCTAGGGCCTTTGCTATTGATTTGCCCAATGAGGTCTTGCCCACACCAGGAGGGCCGTAAAGGCAGATTATAGGGGATTTCATGTCTCCTCTGAGTTTAAGCACGGCCAGATACTCTATGATTCTCTCTTTTACGCTCTCAAGACCAAAATGGTCCTTGTCAAGCACCTTCTGGGCATGTTTCAGGTCAAGATTATCCTTTGAAATATTGTCCCAAGGGAGGTCTACAAGAAAATCAAGGTAATTTAGTTGTATGCTGTACTCCGGAGAGTTGGGGTTGCTGCGCTCCAATCTCTGTGCCTCTTTTTCAAATGTTTTTGCAGCCTGTTCCGGCCATTTTTTGTTGGCAGCCTTTTTTCTCAACTCATTGAGATCTTCGTTGCTGCCGCTCATGCCCAACTCCTCCTGTATAGTCTTGAGTTGGTTGTTGAGGTAATATTCGCGCTGCTGCTGGTCAATCTCACTCTTTACCTTCTGCTGGATATCATCCTTTATTTTTAGGATACTTATTTGTCTGTTAAGCACTTCAAGCAGTTTGTAGGCGCGTTTCTTTATATTGCCCTCCATAAGGAGTTCCATTTTGTCCGACGGATCCTCAGTGTCAAGCCCCGATGCTATGAAATTGGTAAGGAACTCACAACCCTCAATGTTCTTTATGGCAAAGCCGGCCTCCTGCGGCATATGCGGCGAAAGTTTGAGTATTGAGAGCGATGCATCCTTTATGGCGTCTGTAATGGCGTCAATATCTGAGTCATTCTTTGATGGCTGCTTGTCTGCAAGATATTCTACTGTACCCAAAAGGTAAGGCTCGGTTGCAATGATCTCCTTCAACTGGAACCTTTTGATTCCTTGAAGGATCACTGTAATGCCGCCGTCGGGCATCTCAATTATCTTGAGAATCTTGGCGGCTGTACCTGTTTTATACAGATCTTCTGCTTTAGGGTCTTCTGTCTTTATGTCAATCTGTGTGACTGTGCCAATTATCTTTGTAGACTTGTAAAGGGCTTTGGTCAGTTTGAGCGACTTCTCCCTGCTTACAGTTATGGGAAGTACGGTGCCGGGAAAAATCACGGCATTCCTCAAAGCCAACACTGGCAGTGTCTGTGGCAAATCTATCTCATCTAAATTTGAACTGCCATCAATATTCATCACCGGTAAAATATTTACCTCTCCACCTTCAATGGCGTTCAGAAAAATCTTGGGAATCTTCATTCGTCTCTTCTTTTAATGTCAATTTGTCAGTTTCGTGCTGGAAATATACCAATATTAACCGCTGTACAGATAAGTCAATCTCTGTGCCAAAAAAAATCAGAAGATAGGTGTCTTCAATCCAAAGAAGATACCACCCTCATTCATTCTTGTATAGGCGTATGAGATATTGAAAACAATATCGTAGTAGGTAAGTATGTCAATGCCAATGCCTGCACCCAGCAGATATGAGTTCTGAAGTGTGTTGGTTCCTGCAGGATATCTGTTGTGGACATAACCTGCGTCAAGGCTTGCCGAAACATAAATGGTAAATGGTATCTTGTAGAATTTTGACAAGGCCCTCAAAAAATTGAGTTTTATTGTCTTTTCGGGTAAAAGCAGGAACCTGAAACTGTTGTTGAATGTTCCAAAATGTTGTCCGTCCACAACATACAGGTCATATCCGCATACGTTTGCCATGTCATATCCTATTGCCCTGTCATATATATATGCATTCTTGTTTTTATATGATACCGACAATTTTATGGCACTCATCCAGAACCATCTTTTGCCGATTTTCTTGTAGTATTGGAGGTCTGCCATTACACTGCCGTACCAGAAATCAAATTTGTCGGCAGTTGTGCCTTTGGCAGTCACACCAACATAGTAGCCTGTAGTCGGAAAATATGAGTAGTCCCTCTGGTCAAATGAGAATCGGTACTGCAGTGAATACTCATGGTTCTTCAGTGAATTGGAACCATAATAGTCTCTGTTCATGATGAGTACCGAGTCATTGAGCCGTCGGTAGTTGTAGTCAAATGTAACTCTGTGGTGTACCCTTATTTCGGGTCTGTATATGTACGTGATGTGACCTCCGGCATTCTTTTCGAGATACTCTCCGCGCTTTATGTAAACCGGTTTGTTGTCAACACAAGCCAAGTTGATTGTCTTGTTGAATTTTGAGTATGCTCCAACAGAAAAGGAATTCACGCCTTTGGGATCAAGCGATATGTCTTCGTATGAAAATTTCACTCCCTTTTCATACCCGAATCTTCCCGACAGTGAAAGCGTGTGGTTCAATCCCCATACATTATCTATTTTAATGCCCGCGTCAAAAGTTATCTTATTGAAATCCATATCCTTGAGCCACGAACTCAAGTTGCGGTCCTCCAGTTTTATACCAATAAGGGGCCAGTAGTACCATCTCTCCGAAACCCTGATGTTGACATTGTAGAACAGAATCTCTTCTCCTGTGTTGTGGCGCGGCATTTTTCTAATTTCCTCGGCAAAAGTGCAAAGAGTTGCAAGATCTGTGACTGTATCAGGTTCGTATGTAATCTCTATCTCATTGAACAGCGATGTGTTCCGCAGGTTGATTTTTGAATCTGCCATTTTCTCCTCAAGTCCTTCCAGAGAGATATAAGTTCCTGTTTTAAAGGAGACTTCCCTAAGTATGACAGAATTCTTCGTGATTTTGTTTCCGCTTATGGAAATTCTTGATATGCAGATCTTTGCACTTGTTTCATAGACAAATGCCATAATCAGTACCCATGTGAGCAATATGATTTTTTCTGCAAATTTTTTCATTCTCCAAATGTAATGAATATTATCTTAATAGTGCAAATCTTTACTTTTTTTGAGAATTTTTTGATAATCATTATGATAATTGAGAAAAATGCCGTACTTTTGCTTCCCTTAAAAAAATAACCAATAATAAATTTATTAACTAATATATTATGACTAAAGCAGATATCGTTAATGAGGTTGCGAAAGCAACTGGTATGGAGAAAATTGCCGTACAGAACGTTGTAGAGTCTTTTATGGAGAGTGTGAAGGATTCTTTGGCAAAGAACAAAAATGTATATCTTCGTGGTTTCGGTAGTTTTGTAGTTAAAAAACGTGCTAAAAAAACTGCAAGAAACATTTCAAAAAATACTACTCTAATTATCCCTGAGCACAATATCCCTTCATTCAAACCAGCAAAGGTTTTCATGAGCAAGGTTAAGGCAGGCGTGAAATAAGAATTGACAGAAAATATTCAAACAAACTTTTAAACACATACAATTATGCCAAGCGGAAAGAAAAGAAAGAGACATAAAATGGCTACGCATAAACGTAAAAAACGTCTTCGCAAGAACAGACATAAGAAACGTAAGTAGTTATTGTCTATGTAATCTAATCTAAAGCAGAGGAATTCTGCTTTAGATTATTTATTTTTAGATAGATGGAGAAAGATCTTATCATTGATGTGAATTCAACGGAGATTTCCATTGCTCTGTTGGAAAACCACAGGTTGGCCGAACTCAACAAGGAACAGAACGACGGCAAGCAGTTCTCTGTTGGAGATGTCTACCTCGGTAAGGTAAAAAAGGTAATGCCGGCACTCAATGCTGCATTCGTAGATATAGGTGATGACAAGGATGCCTTTATCCACTACCTTGACCTTGGATTGAATTTCGGCGCATTTGATGCTTTTGTAAAGCATATGAATCCCAATAGGGATTTGAGAACTTTCTACTCTAACATTGAAATTGGACCCATCCTCGAAAAAGAGGGTAAGATTGCAGATGTGCTTGAGCCGGGGCAATCCATTATTGTGCAGATAGTGAAAGAACCTATATCCACAAAGGGTTCCAGACTCACAGCAGAGATATCAATAGCCGGAAGAAACATTGTGCTGCTTCCTTTTGCAGACAAGGTAAATGTTTCGCAGAAGATATCATCAAAGGAGGAGAAGAGAAGGCTTGAACGTCTTGTCTACAGTATCCTGCCAAAAAATTACGGAGTTATAATAAGGACAGCGGCAGAGGGCAAGAGGGCTGCAGTTCTGGATGCAGAACTCAAAATGCTCATTAGAAAATGGGAAGAGGGATGCGCAAAACTCATGCATTGCAAACCGCCGCAGATGCTCTTTACCGAGAACAGCAGAACCACAACAATACTTAGGGATTTGTTGAATGACTCATTCTCGAATATCCATGTCAATGACGAAAGCGTATATCATGAAGTTGTTGACTATATCTCAACAATAGCCCCGGAGCAGGAAAAGATTGTCAAGTTGTATAAAGGGGAAGTGCCCATCTTTGACCACTTTGATGTTACAAAACAGATTAAAGGCTCGTTCGGTAAGGTTGTGCCCATCAAGCAGGGTGCCTATATAGTTATAGAGCACACAGAGGCACTCCACGTGGTTGATGTGAACAGTGGCATCAGAGCCAAGAATGGTGTTGACCAGGAGGAAAACTCATATATCGTTAATGAACATGCGGCTGATGAAATAGCCAGGCAGATGCGTTTGAGGGACATGGGCGGCATCATTATAGTTGACTTTATAGATATGGAGACCAATGAGAATAAAGTCAAACTGTTCAAACATATGCAGAGTCTTTTGGCGAACGACAGGGCAAAACATAATGTCCTTCCTCTTACCAAATTTGGCCTTATGCAGATAACAAGGCAAAGAGTAAGGCCGGCTACAGAAATTAAAGTGAACGAAAAATGCCCAATGTGCAACGGAACGGGTGAAATCTCATCATCAATCCTTGTGGATGAAGCCCTTGAAAGACAGTTGGCATATTACGTTAAGGAGAAATTTATAAAATCCTTCATCCTGGAAGTTAATCCAGTCTTGGACGGATATTTGAACAGAGGCCTCTTTACAAGTGTAAAACGCAAATGGTGCAGCAAGTATGGCTGCAAAATAAAGACAAGAGTCAATACCGAGTTTACACTGTTGCAGGCAGTTTGGTACAATTCTGATGGAGAGAGAATAGATGATTGACAGTTTGCCTATGGCAACTGGAAAGTTGAGAGACTCAAGCCTACCGGGCTTGGGTCTTTTTTGTGCTTGTTTGTTTAATTAAAAAGAGGATAAACTTCCAGATCATTGTCGGATTTAAAGTTTTTGCTAACTTTAAACCGATTAAAACCAATTAATAGCAATTGCAATGAAAAGGTTTCAGTTGATTCTCATTCTAATTTCTGTGGCGACACTCTCTTCACTGGTCATCTTTTTTGTTAACAGGAAATCTGAAGTTCGCATGGCGGAGCAGATGGTAATACCATCAATGGTCATTGACGGACTCTTCTTTACCGAAAGACCGGAACCGTTACCTGAAACCTCTATGGCCGGTTTTTTTAAAGAACCCGACGGCAACAGAATATCTGTTATAGAGACACCTGATGGCAATGGCCTCTCTGATTGGAGTAAAAAACTTGCAATCCCAAAGGAGCGTGTACGCAATGCCGATTCAATCCTGGCTCTGCTTCCAACCCTTAAATATTACAAAACAAGTATGAAATTGGGCAAAATCGGTGTCGTGGCAGGAGAGATGATGCCCCAATTTTCAGAAAAGGATACTACGGGCAGGATCTGGTCATCGGATGATATTGAAGGCAAGGTTGTCATGTTCAATTTCTGGAATATAACATGCGGACCCTGTATAGCGGAGATGCCTGAACTTGAGCAGTGGCGCAAGGAGTTCCCACAGGTTCTCTTCTTTTCGGTCTCGAGACATCCAAAAGAAAAAATCCGCGACATTGTAAAACGTCGGGATTTTAACTTTATACATCTTGTAGATGCTGATTCGCTTGGAAAGATTACCTCTGTCTATCCGGTTACTGTATTGGTAGATGCCGCAGGCAGGGTGGATATGGCAGAGATTGGAACTACACCAAGACAGCGATACCTGCTTCATCAGAGATTGGGAGAACTCTCAAAGTGATACTCTTTGCCCAATAAATAATGCGCAGGCCACTGCGTGACTGCGCTTATTTTGGCAATTATATATCCTTATTTTCCAATCAGAATTTGGCCTGCTCCATCTTATGGGCAATCTCCTTGTTGCACAGATTGCCTATGCTTCCCATGTGTGTATGGTTGAGTTTTTCAACAGATGGTGTACCGCCCTCAAAGCCGGAGTAGTGGAATTTGCCCTCGTTGGCCTCAATTCCCACAGTTCTGTAGGCCTCTCTGAATGGCATTCCCCCAAGGACTCTCTTGTTCACCTCCTCTACGGTAAACATGTACTCATACTTTTTGTCCTCTACTATGCCATCTTTTACAATAATGTTCTCAAGCATATATTTGGCCATAAAGAGGCATTTGTGCATTGTCTCAAGGCCTGGGAAGAGCACATCTTTTAGCAATTGGTAATCTCTGTGGTAGCCATGAGCCATATTTGTAGTCATGAGTGCAATCTCGTTCGGCAGGCTCTGGATTCTGTTGCAGTTGCCCCGGAGTATCTCCCATACATCAGGATTCTTCTTGTGTGGCATTATGCTTGAACCAGTGGTGAGTTCATCAGGGAATGTTATAAAACCAAAATTAGGGCACATGTACATGCAGCAGTCTGCCGCAAATTTATTGAGTGTAAGTGCCAATTGGCCAAGGGCTGCTGCTACGGCCTTTTCACTCTTTCCACGGCTCAGTTGAGCAGCGACTGAATTGTAGTTCATTGTACTGAATCCCAAAAGTTCTGTAGTCATCTCCCTGTTTAGCGGAAATGAACTGCCATATCCGGCAGCAGAACCAAGTGGATTCTGGTTTACTACATTGTAGGCTCCTTTAAGCATGTGCATATCGTCAACCAAAGCCTCTGCATATGCGCCAAACCACATTCCAAATGATGATGGCATTGCTATCTGTGCATGAGTGTAGCCCGGCAGAAGGATATTCCTGTGCTTCTCACTCAACTCCTGCAATACATTGAACAGGTCAATAATTTCATCCCTGAAAATTTCAAGTTCCTCTCTGAGAAAGAGTTTCAAGTCAACAAGGACCTGGTCATTTCTCGATCTCCCGGAATGAATCTTCTTGCCAATCTCGCCCAATCTGTTGGTCAAAAGAAACTCCACTTGAGAGTGTATATCCTCCACATCATCACCCAGTTTGAATTCTCCTCTCTCTATTTCACCCAAAATCACATCAAGCCCCCTCTGCAGTTCCTCTTCTTCGCTCTTCTCAAGCAAACCTATGCTGCTCAACATCTTTATATGGGCTTTGGAACCCAAAACATCAAATTTAGCCAATCTCATATCGAGGATTCTGTCATTTCCTACTGTAAATGAATCAACCAATTGGGTAGATTGTACCCCTTTACTCCATAACTTGCTCATATTTGTTTAATTTCAATATTCATTATTTTCCCGACAGCCAGCCTGTCTCCTCAGGAGCAACTCTCTCCCGCAATCTCATCTATTTTCCTTACAAGATTGATGTAGAGGGCAATTCCTGCCTCTATTTCACTTCTTTTTATAAATTCATCTGCCTTATGGCTTCTGGCAGAGTCTCCCGGACCGATCTTTATTGCCGGTATCCCCAATTTCATCCAGTCTGACGTGGTTGGAGATACAAACTTTTCTATTTCCAGGGCTTCTGTTGCCTTCATGAGTATGTGATCCCCTGGTGTCGCAGATGATCTGTTTTTAAGATTCCTCGCCTTCAATTCACTCTCTACCGCATCCTGAAGCAACTTGAGTATTTCCGGATTGGTATATTGTTCTGTAGGGCGTATGTCTATAACATAGGTGCATCTGTCGGGAACAACATTATGTACGGTGCCTGCATTTATCTGAGTGACTGTGAGTTTTACTTTTCCCATAATGGGAGAGACCTTCTCAAAATTGAAATTTCTTAGGGTTTCGATATCTGCCATTGCCTTGTAGATGGCGTTTACACCCTCTTCCCTTGCCGCATGTCCGCTTACTCCGTAAGCCGTAGCGTCAATCACAAGCAACCCTCTTTCTGCTACTGCAGCCTTGAGAGATGTGGGCTCGCCCACTATTGCAAAATCTATTCTGAACCCCTCAGGTATCTGCCTTTTCAGGTGGCAGGCATCTGAATTTTCTCCGTTCAGCATCTCCATTGCGAAGGTAATGCCATTCGCTCCTGAACGCTCCTCTTCTGCACTCAACAGAAGTACAAGATTGATATTTTCAAGCCCCGATCCGTTATGCCCGCCCGAATTACTGGTGTGGTGCAGAAATGTCTGAATCATGCTTACAACACAACCGCCGTCATCATTGCTGCCAAGACCGTATATGGTCCCATCCTTTTCCATTGCTCCAAACGGGTCAACTGTATAACTCTCCGCAGGGCGTACAGTATCAATATGGGCATTCAGCATAAGTGTAACACGTGCCGCATCATAATTATCCGGTATTGCGGCAATATTGTTCTTTATGCGCAATACTCTGAATCCATTTTGCTGTTTGCCTGTTGCCGAAGCCTCTTTTTCAAGCCATTGTTGCAAAAAATCAGCAACCCTCTCCTCCTCAAAAGAGCAGGAGGGGAGGGCTATCATTTTCTTAAGTATCTCTACAGCGTTGTCGACCATCTATTCAATTCTTAAAACCGTTTCTTTTGGCAGCAGAAGATTGTCGGCATGCTTTATGACAACTTCGCTTACTCCATTTTCAAGAGCGGCAAATGCGTTGTCCAGTTTTGGAATCATGCCTCCAACAACCTTTTTCTCATCAAGAAGTTGCCGGTAACTCTTCTTAGTTATAAGTGGAATCACAGAGTTGTTGTCATCGGGATCAGCCAAAACACCATCCTTTTCAAAGCAGTACACCAATCTCGTAGAGTACTCTGCCGACAATGCAATTGCAATGCTTGAAGCCATTGTATCGGCATTTGTATTTAGCAGAGAGCCGTTTCCATCATGGGTTATTGCACAGAATACAGGAGTTATGCCTCTGCCAAGCAATGATGTAAGCAGAGAAGTGTTTATCTTGTGAGGATCAACATCTCCCACGTATCCCCAATCAATAGGATTGGCAGGACGTTTTGTTGCGGGCACTGAATCGCCGTCGGCACCTGACAAACCAAGAGCGTTGCATCCTATTTTTTGAAGCGATGCAACAATCTGCTTGTTTATTAGTCCTGCATAGACCATTGTTACAAGTTTGAGGGTCTCCTCATCTGTAATTCTCCGGCCGTTGTGCATCTTTACCTCAAGTCCAAGTTTTGATGAGAGTTGAGTTGCTATGGCACCACCTCCATGAATGAGGACTTTAGGTCCCTCAAATTTGTTAAGGTTGTTGAGAAAATATTGTAGGGCTTCAGGTTTGTCTACAATATTGCCGCCTATTTTTATAATGGTTACGTTTTTCATATATTATCTTATTCTATAAATTGTATCTGCCTGCTCAGTAGCATCTGCCAGATTTGGCATCTGTCCGGTCTATTGCAGACCAAGGAGAATCTCCTTAATGACTGTCTGGGCAGAGACAACACGGTTTGCGGCTTCTGGAATCACAAGCGAGTTTGCACTCTCAATCACCTCGTCTGTGACAATCATATTTCTTCGTACTGGCAGACAGTGCATGAAGAAGCCATTGTCGGTGAGTGCCATCTTCTCGGAATCGATTGTCCAACTCCTGTCAGTAGAGAGAACCTTACCGTAATTTGGATCATTGAATGCACTCCAGTTCTTTCCGTAAATGAAATGCGCACCTTCAAAGGCCTTTTTCTGGTCATACTCAATCCTGCAGCCCTCTGTAAAGGAAGGGTCAAGTTCATAACCTTCAGGGTGGGTTATTACCAGATCATAGTCAGCGGCCTTCATCCACTCCACAAATGAGTTTGGAACAGCCTGCGGAAGTGCTTTTGGATGTGGTGCCCAACTCAATACAACCTTTGGACGTTCAACCCTCTTGTGCTCTTCAATTGTAATGAGGTCAGCAAAACTCTGTAAAGGGTGTCTTGTTGCTGCCTCCATGCTGATTACAGGTTTGCCCGACAATTGTATGAACTGGTTAAGGATCTTCTCGGAATAATCGTCACTCTTGCTCTGGAATTGTGCAAATGAGCGTACTCCAATTATGTCGCAATAAGAACCCATTACAGGAATGGCCTCAAGAATATGCTCCGGCTTGTCGCTGTCCATGATTACACCTCTCTCTGTCTCAAGTTTCCATGCGCCCTGGTTGACATCAAGTACAATTACATTCATTCCAAGGTTCAAGGCTGCTTTTTGTGTACTCAAGCGTGTCCGCAGACTTGAATTGAAGAAGATGAGCAACATTGTCTTGTTTTTGCCCAGATGCGAATCTGCAAATGGGTTTGCCTTTACATATTGGGCCTTTCTGACAGCCTCTTTTATGTCTCCTATATCATTGACTGTAATAAAATTTCTCATAATGGCTCTAATATTGTTTCGTGTGACTGCTTTGCGGCCTATTGGTTTTCCAACTCGGTAAATGCTGCAATGAAGCGGTCAGCAATCTCTCTGGTTATGCAGAGAGGTGGAAGCAGACGTATTACATTTGCTCCTGCACCTCCTGTAAAAATGTGTTTCTCAAACAACAGACGGTTCCTTAGGGTTGTGAAGCCTTCGTTCAGTTCAATTCCAATCATAAGTCCTTTGCCTCTCAACTCCTTGATGGCCTTGTGCCCTTTAAGTTGATCCATGAGGTATTCGCCCATTATAGCAGCGTTCTCCACAAGTCTCTCCTCTTTCATAACCTCAAGGACAGCAATTGCTGCAGTACATGCAAGGTGGTTTCCTCCGAATGTGGTTCCCAGCATTCCGTATGAGGCTTCAATCTTTGGAGATATTATTACTCCCGACAATGGGAATCCGTTTCCAATGCCCTTTGCAACAGTTATTATATCGGCCTTCACGCCGCTGTGCTGATGAGCAAAGAACTTTCCTGTACGGCCATATCCGGATTGTATCTCGTCAAGAATAAGAAGTGTTCCAGTTGCATCACATATCTCCCTCAAGGAGTTCAAGTAGTTGCTGTCGGGAACAAAAATGCCTGCAACACCCTGTATTCCTTCAATGATAAGTGCTGCATACTCCCTCTTTTCCAACTCCTTGCGTGCAGCCTCAATGTCATTTATAGGAACAAATGTAACATTGTTGTTCTTGTTGAACTCGGCCTGTATCTTTGGATTGTCGGTAGCCTCCACTGCTCCCGAAGTTCTGCCGTGGAATGCTTTTGAGATGGCAAGGATCCTCTTCCTTCCTGTGTTGAACGATGCAACCTTAAATGCATTTTCGTTGGCCTCGGCACCGGAATTGCAGAGGAAAAGATTATAGTCGGGGTAACCGCACATCTCGCCAAGTCTGGTGGCCAATTCCCTCTGCAGACCATTCTGTACGGCATTCGAGTAAAATCCCAGATTATCAATCTGCTCTTTGAGCATTCTGTTGTAGGTCGGATGGCAATGTCCGATGCTAATTACGGCATGTCCGCCATACAGGTCAAGATACTCCCTTCCCTCTTTATCCCATATATGGCACCCCTGACCCTTTACCGGTTCAATGTTCCATAGCGGGTATACATCAAATAATTTCATGACAAACTTTTAAAAATCAATATAACTTAAAGGGATTGCCGTTAGAATGCACTCGGTTTCAAATTCAATCCCATTGTTCTGTCAAGGCCAAAAATCATGTTCATATTCTCTACTGCCTGGCCGCTTGCACCTTTTACAAGGTTGTCAATTACAGATGAGATATGAATATAACCGTTATGCAACTCAACATGAAGGAGAATCTTGTTGGTATTCACCACCTCTTTGAGACTTATTCCCTTCTCTGAAACAAATACAAACGGAGACTCCTTGTAGTATTGGCTGTAGAGTTCAACAGCATCCTCCAATGAATCCTTTACTGTTCCGTCGGGAGCAGTGTAGCCCTTCCATCTTGTGTATACACTTGCAAAGATTCCTCTTGGAAAATCACCCCTCATTGGAACGAAATTTACTTGCGGAGCCTCTTTCCCCTGTAGTCTGGACAATGTGCGTCTGATCTCTCCAAGGTGTTGGTGTGTAAAGAGTTTGTATATAGAAAGGTTATTGTCCCGGTAACTGAAGTGTGTGGTCTCACCAGGTTTTTTGCCGGCTCCGGTAGAGCCAGTGATTGCTGTTACATGAACCTCATCTTCAAGGATTCCGGCCTTTGCCAAAGGTGTAATGGCCGTTTGTATGGCAGTGGCAAAGCAACCGGGGTTGGCAATATAGTCGGCTTTAAGAATCTCATCTGTGAATGTATCTGTAAGACCATACACAAAGTGCTTTCCGTTGTAGTCGGGATCAAGTCGGAAATCATTTCCAAGATCCACAATCTTGCATCTGTCGGGAAGCACAGTTGTATCAAGAAACTCCCTTGAGAGCCCATGTCCAAGGCACAGGAACACCACATCCGGGTCAACCGGTTTGTCTGTGAAGAGAAGGTCTGTCTCTCCAATCAGATCCCTGTGGATGTCACATACCTTTTGGCCTGCACTTGTTGTACTTAATGCTGATTCTATTTCAACCATCGGGTGGTTGAGAAGTATCCTTATCAACTCTCCCGCTGTATATCCGGTGGCTCCGGCAATTGCCGCTTTTATCATTCTATTCTCCTTTTCTTTTTTGGGGATTTACTCAATATTCTTCTCTTCGTGCAAAGAGTAGTAGATTTTCAACGGGTTGGCAAGAACTTTTGTAAAGCCTACAACATCTCTTCCTGTGTATGATTTGTTGATTTCGCCATACTCGCCGAATTTTGAACTCATCATGTCATATTTGCTTCTACAACCCAAAACAAAGAAGTTGTATGGTCTTAAAAGTACATCAACAGTTCCGCATACGCTCTCCTGTGTGCTGTCCATGAAAGCCTCCATATCCCTCATTATAGGCTCAAGATATTGTGCCTCATGCATCAATTGTCCATAGAAGTTGCCAATCTGGTCCTTCCAGTTAAGTTGGTTCTTTGTAAGCACGTGTTTCTCAAGAAGGTGGTGTGCCTTTACAATGATTAGCGGAGCCGCAGCCTCAAAACCTACACGGCCTTTGATGCCAATGATAGTATCTCCAATATGCATATCCCTTCCAACGCCATATTGATTTGCAATATCAGCAAGTTCCCTGATAAGTTGTACAGGTGACATCTTTTTGCCGTTCAAGGCTACAGGCTCACCCTTCTCAAACTCAATGGAAATCTTCTCCTCGCCACTCTTCTCTGCGTGGTGTATATAAGCCTCCTCAGGAAGATACCCGTCAGATGAAAGGGTCTCAACACCTCCGATACTTGTACCCCATATACCCTGGTTGATTGAGTATTTTGATTTCTCCCAACTGAAATTGAAACCATGTTTTACAAGGTAATCAATCTCCTCTTTACGGCTCAATGCAAGTTCGCGGATAGGTGCAATAATCTCAACTTCAGGGGCAAGAACCTCAAATACAAGGTCAAAACGTACCTGGTCATTGCCTGCGCCGGTACTTCCGTGTGCAACAAAGTCTGCTCCAAGTTTTTTCACATGTTTCAAAACCTCAAGAGCCTGGAATACCCTCTCTGAACTCACTGATAGGGGATAAGTTGCATTTTTAAGAATGTTTCCAAAGATGAGATATTTGATGCCTTTGTTGTAG
Organism: Bacteroidales bacterium; assembly: GCA_015060245.1. Lineage (GTDB taxonomy): Bacteria > Bacteroidota > Bacteroidia > Bacteroidales > UBA932 > Egerieousia. Next base: position 26,534 of record SUYU01000019.1, read on the forward strand.
TATGTTTCAACTGCATCAATGTTTGTGTGCGATGCGGCTCCCAAATTAAGGGCGCGCTCCTCAATCTTTTTGGCCTCTTCTTCTGTAAATCCGCCTGTATTCACCATAATGGTATGGACTTCAAGGCCCTTTTCATTTTTCAAATATGGAACGCAGAATGAGGTATCCAAACCTCCACTGAATGCTAGAACAACTTTTTGTTTCATGATATCTAATTTTAATCTATTTCGCTGTAATGTTTCTTTTCCTGATTATCGGCCACTTCCGTTTTACTTCTCCTCCTGCTGTTTTCCTCCTTTGCCGTGCAAACTTCTGTTAATGGTCTTGAACGGATATGCAACACCTTTGCCAACCAGTGAAAGAATATTGGGGAAGTGGTGGTTTTTGCCCTTGTCACTATCGTTAGGCGTGCCGGTGCTCTCCGGTTTCTCAAGATCTTTCAATTTCTCCTGATTCTCTTTTGTAGGGTCATAAAGCAAGGCTGTACAAAGGCACATCTTGTAATTGTTCCTTTGCAGAATGTCAAAGTTCCTGCAACCCTCGCATCCCTTCCAGAACTCTTCGTCAGTAGTAAGTTCTGAAAAAGGAACGGGTCTGTATCCAAGATCAGAGTTTATCTTCATCACTGCAAGACCTGTGGTAATGCTGAAGATCTTGGCAAAAGGGAACATTGTTCTTGACAATTCAAAAATTTTCTTCTTTATAGCCCTTGCCAAACCGGTCTTCCTGAACTGGTGGGCAATTATAAGGCCTGAGTTGGCAACAAACTTGGTGTGGCTCCAGGTCTCAATATAGGCGTATCCGGCAAAAGTGCCATCCTCTGTAAGGGCTATGACTGCTTTACCGTCCCTCATTTTCTCCTTAACATACTCCGGGCTGCGTTTTGCAATACCTGTACCACGCTCCTGTGCGGAAATATAGACTAATTCGCAAATCTCTTCTGCATATTTTACGTGGGACTCGTCTGCCACATAAATATTGATTTTCATCGTATTGGAAATAAGTTAAATGGTTACAAAAAAAGGAAAACTCCTGTTTCAAAACGCCCCATGCATAAAAATCATGCAAAATGTTGGGGTCAAGGCATAGTGATTTTGGAAAATCTTCAAGAACAGCCTTATCGTCGGACTATAACAACCACGCCGCATTGGCGTCGGACGCGCCAATGGTTATTTGACAGATATATGTGATTGCCTTTTTTCATATTGGGCGCAAAGGTAAGTTTTTTCTCAAAAATAACCAATAAAATAGAGTTAAAATAACATGCTTTGCAATTTTTTACACTGCAGTCATCTTCTCTTCTTATATTATTATAGGTATACCTTATTTGTTGTGCGTATTTATGTCGTAGTGGTGTGGTATCTTTTCAACGCTTCATCGGATGGCATACTTCCAGTCAGGGCCGGAAGTTCATATTGGAATATGCAGGTCCATTATTGTTTTTATCCCGACAGCCTTATTATTTTAATATTTCATCGATTTGATATAATCGTTTGAAGAATAAACACTTGAAGTTATTTTGAAAAGAGCGTGGTAACGATTTGGGAATCGTGCGAATTTCTGCGGTTTGCGGTAGCAATACTCTCAAATAACTTTTGTTGTATAAAGGTATAATAATTTTCGCAAATGCAGTTATTATGCCTTTGTTTTTTATCATTGGCTTAAACTTTCAAACTATCTCTGTCAAGCAGGAACTCATAGATGTTCATAAACACAACTCCGTTTTCGTCTTGATAACGCTTTATTGGGCCTTCGGAGATTACAAACTTCTGGAAACTGTCCGATATATGCGTTAGCGAGCGTAGTTCCTGTTCCCGTTTTTCCTCATTAGGCAACCTCATAGCGGATTGTATGTAACATCGTTTACTGCCTTCGTTGCATACAAAATCAACTTCCAATTGTTTACGCTGGCTCTTGCCCTCCTCATCTTTGGTGTTTACCACTTTGTTTGGATTGATAAGCCCTCCGATTGAAGATGCAAGAATATTGATAAGTTCCTCCAACTCCTCTTCGTTCTTGATTTTGTACCTCTCCAATATATCGGTAATGTATGTTTTCTTAAAGAGCGTC
>SUYU01000009.1 GCA_015060245.1 Bacteroidales bacterium
CATATGCCATTCTACGTTAGTCTGGCAAAGATAAATTCAAATCGGTTGACTCGAAAAACCTCTATAACTACCTAACTTTCAATATTTTCAAAGAACTTTTATGATTTTTTACCGGACACTAATGATAGGGACCATTTATTACAAAAATAGCCCATTGTGACTATATAATCAAATGGCACATTTTAAACATTGGGAGTTTTTCATTACTTTTGCAGCCTAAATTTTTTAAAATCAGAAAAATGGCTCTTAAATGCGGTATTGTTGGACTACCAAACGTAGGAAAATCAACACTTTTTAATTGTATAAGTTCAGGAAAGGCACAGTCGGCAAACTTCCCTTTCTGCACCATAGAACCTAATATCGGATCAACTATTGTTCCTGATGAGAGACTTCAGGTTCTTGAGAAGATTGTAAAACCACAGCGAGTAGTTCCTGCAACCGTTGAGATTGTAGATATTGCAGGTTTGGTAAAGGGCGCGAGCAAAGGTGAGGGCTTGGGCAACCAGTTCCTTGCAAATATCAGGGAGACCGATGCCATTCTTCACGTTTTGAGATGTTTTGATGATGACAATATCGTTCACGTTGACGGCAGCGTAGATCCTGTACGTGACAAGGAGATTATTGATACCGAGTTGCAACTCAAAGACCTTGAGACAATTGAGAACCGTATAAACAAGGTTCACAAACAGGCACAGACAGGTGGCGACAAGGCTGCAAAGAGATTGTATGACATTCTTGTACAGTTCAAGGAGGCTTTGGTACAGGGCAAATCTGCAAGAACCGTTACCTTTGACAATGCCGAGGATGAGAAGATGGCAAAAGAACTCTACCTTCTTACAAACAAGCCTGTAATGTATGTCTGCAATGTTGATGAAAACAGCGCAAAAGATGGCAACAAATATGTTGAGCAGGTAAGGGAGGCCGTTAAGGATGAGAATGCACAAATCCTTGTGATTGCAGCCAAAATCGAGTCGGAGATTGCCGAACTTGAGAGTTACGAGGAGCGCCAGATGTTCCTTGAAGAGATTGGCCTTGAGAAATCAGGAGTACAGAGACTTATCAGAAGCGCTTATGCTCTTTTGAACCTGGAGACATTCCTTACTGCCGGTCCTCAGGAGGTAAGGGCATGGACCTACAACAAAGGCGACAAGGCTCCACAGGCTGCAGGTGTAATACACTCAGATTTTGAGAAGGGCTTTATCCGCGCAGAGGTCATCAAGTTTGATGACTACGTAAAATATGGCTCAGAGGCTGCCTGCCGTACAGCCGGCAAACTTGGCGTAGAGGGCAAGGAGTATGTCGTTCAGGACGGCGACATCATGCACTTCCTTTTCAATGTGTAATATCCTACAGAAACAGAACAGGTATATCAACCTCACAAGAGATATAACCCTGCACCTATAAAACAGATTCCCGAAAGGCTAAACTTTAACGTTTGTACCTTTCGGGAACTTTTATTTAAGAAGATCTGATCGCTGTCGGGATGATAATCATGCAAGTGCATCCATATTCTGCCTGTTGTAGATCTGCTTTCCTTCCGGAGTGTAGATGTACTCGAGACGCGCTGCGTAAACTTTCTCCACTTTATTGCGCACCATCTTCATTGTACTGTTGATCATCTGGTTCTGCTCTGTAAACGGTTCTGCCAGAACAGCAAATGTTGCAGGGAGCCATCGGTGAGGGAACATGCTCTCAAATTCACCGCCTTTGCTGAATTGTGCAATATCTGCAGCAATCTTGTCAATAGCGGCTTTTTTGCCCTCTTCTGTATCCATAGAGATGCCCTTCTGCTTCAAATAGGCCTTGAGTTTCTCCTTATTTGGAACAATAAGTGCAGATGTGTAGGCACTCTGGTTATTGTAGAGCATTATCTGGTCAATGCTCATTGAGTGCTCAACCATTGCCTCCTCTATCCCCTCAGGACTATATTTCTCTCCGTCACTTGCAATAAGAAGGCTCTTGAAACGGCCAAGAACATACAAAAGGCCATCCTTTCCCATATATCCCAAGTCTCCTGTATAGAGATAACCATCTTTTACAGTATCTGCTGTTGCCTCTGGGTTTTTCCAGTATCCTGCCATTACATTCTCACCTTTTACCACAATCTCACCCTGCTCACCTACAGGCAGCGCATTGCCCTCTGAATCACATATCTTAAGATCGATAGGTTTTACAAGCACACCGCTTGAACCGAAACGGTATTTGCGCGGGCCGTTTGAAGAGAGTACAGGCGTAGCCTCACTCAATCCATAGCCCTGGAACATAGGCATTCCTATAGCACAGTAGAACTTCTGCAGATCTTTGTCAAGCAATGCTCCTCCACCAATGAAGAACTTGAACTCCCCACCAAAGTTTTCACGCACCTTTGAGAAGAGGATCCTGTCAAAAAGAGCCACAAGAGGCTTCAGGAATATTCTCAAACCCTTTGGTTCGGTGTTGCCGTTTCCGTTGTAGATTTGGGCCACATTTACTGCAAAATTGAAGAGTTTTACAGTAGTCTCACCCTTGGCCTTTATACCGTTTTCAATACTCTTCTTGAAGGTCTTTGCCAATGCAGGCACACTCAATATGAAGTGCGGTTTTACCTCCTTGATGTTGATTGGAATATTCTTCAGGGTCTCCATACCGGTACGACCCACCTGTACTGTAGCCGCAGTTGCACCCCTCGACATCATTATATAGAAACCTACTACATGGGCAAAACAGTGGTCCAAAGGCAAAATGATGAGTGTTCTCCACGTCTGGTCTATATCAACCAGAGTAAGAGCCTGCTCAACATTTGATGTATAGTTCCTGTGGGTAAGAATCACACCTTTGGGATCTGCTGTCGTTCCCGATGTATAGGTAATGGTTGCATAATCATCATTCTGGATTGACTCTCCTACAGATAGGAACTCCTCCATTGTATGGGTTGCCAGAAACTCCTTGCCCATTGCAATCACCTCCGAGATATGGCACTCCTTCTCCTGGTAACTGTTCTGCTCGTCAAAAACAATTACCTTCTCAACCAACGGCAACTTGTCAATTATAAGGCGTATCTTCTTCAACTGCTGTCCCGACACCATGATATACTTGACCTCTGCATGTACAAGGCGGAACAACAGGTCATTGCTCTCCTCCAACTTGATTGAGAGTGGAACATTTATGGCTCCCGCGTAGAACATTGAGAGTTCTCCAATAACCCACATGTTCCTTCCCTCAGACAAAAGGGCCATAGTGTCACCTTTCTTGACTCCAAGGGCCTGGAGACCGGCTCCCAAATGGTATACCTGCTCCTGAACCTGTTTATAGGTAGTAGGCTCAAATCTCTTACCTGTTTTTTCCAATAAAAATGTATTGTTCGGGTAGGTCCTGACAGACTGCTCAAACAAATCAACCAACGTCTTTTTCATATCAAATGTTTATTATTTCTCTTTGAAAGCGACGAATTTATAAATAAATGAGCAAACGGTCAATACCTTTTCAACGTAACAACCACCAAAACAGGATTACTCTCTTCTGTCAATTCTGCAGCAACCTCTTTCATTTTTGAAGAACTGCTTTTCTGCGCCATATCAATGAATTTGACTGCATCTATAAATTGATAAACTTTCCCATTCCTTGCAAACTGAGGAACAAATGGCGCACCATTATCCAAGTCGTTGACAAAGCCTAAGGTATTAAAGGTATTATTATACCTCAACGCTTTAAACGTTTTTTCTTTTTTATCATACACCAACACTCCAACTCTCGCGTTGTTATCACTATGAATTGGGTTGCATATAGCCTTAAACCTTTTCAAATCTGCATAATATTTCAGAATTAGAAAATTTTCAGTCTCCAAAATATTGTCCACACCTATACGAAAATCCTCTTCCTCCAAATATTTTCCATAACTCAAAAGAAAAGCAGCAGTTTTATTAAGTTCATCATCCAAAAAGAAAAGCGTGTCAGCAGAGCCTTTGAACAACCTCAAATGATTATCAAATAAATAAAGAGAAGATGGAGACAATACTTTTATTTTACGCTCACCATATCCAGGTATTACAGTGCTCTGCCTATAAGTGGTTGTTCCTCCCAAATCCAAAGAGTCACAAATATTTCCGTAACGGTCTATAGTATACAGCACTTCTTTAATTCCATACGGCCTCACAAATGCACTACCCAACAATAAATAACTTCCATCAGCATTATATTTTGCACACCCCAAATAGATATTACCCGACGAATTCTTAAGGTCTTTGAATTTTATACCTTTCAGATAGTTGTTATTTCCATCATACACCACACACTCTGTATTTCCACTTACACCTATCTCAACAGCACCATATTTATTCTTCTCTACAGAAAATTTTGCCAAAGTCTGATACTCTTTCGGGCCCCGTCCCTTATTTCCTATTTTTCTGACATACTTTCCATTTTCATCGAAAACAGATATATTGTCTGATTTATGGGCCGTTGCACAATAATAATTCCGGCCATCGGTGTCAAACAAATTTACCCAACCAAGAAGAGTCTCAGACTTGGTTTCAAAAGGTATATATTCAATGGAAACAGCATATTCACTTAAGTTTATATCATGGCCTTTTTCCAATACCTTCTGAACATCCAACTCAATAGGTTCATCCTTATTATCATCCAAACCAATAAAAAGGCCACTTAAATATAATAACCCGACAATAAAAATACTTTTCATAAATTCATTTTACATATCACTCAAAAAAATAAGGAATAACCTTAAATAATATTTCGGGTTTATTCCTTTCATCTCTTTATAGGAAGGATATCACTTTGAGCAGAAACACTTGGAAGAAATTTTTATGATTTTACACTATTGGGTAATGTCATAAAAAAAAGAAATGCCCTATATTGTACATATAGTGCATTTCTCTTTTTTCTTTAACTTTTCTAGAAGAACTTGTATCTCTGGTCAACAACACCGGCTGCTTCAGTCATAATGGCTGGCAACATGCGGCTCATGTAGTTGAACTCCTGAGTTTTTCTCAAACGTGCATCATCCTCTGTGTAGAAAGCGCCAACCTCTTTGCCGTTTACAACAAAGTAGTAAACACCAACCTCACCTACAACAGGACCTGAAACCTCACCCTCTTTAGCAGAAGCAATTGCTCCAATGAATTTAGGATCCAACTGCTGTGTAGTAAGAGCAGAGAATGCAATGCCAGACTTGCTACTTACAGTTGTTCCCAACTTCTCTGCAATTGCATTGATATCTGAAGCGCCTGCAACAAGAGCCTTGGTCTCCTCTGCAACCTTCTGACCCTTCTTCTCAAATGCCAAAACCTGCTGGATTTGAGGAGCAACCTCTTTTAGAGATGCCAAACCGCCTTCATGCTCACCTGTTACAGCAACAACGAAGAAATATTTGTTGTCTACTGAAAGGATTGGAGAAACTGCACCAACCTCATTCTCATTTATCCAACGTACAACCTCTCTTGCTTTCTCATAACTTGCAAAACCTTTTGCAGCAGGTGCAACTCTAACAGCAGGATAGTAAGTAAGATTACCCTCTTTTACAGCAGCACGGAATTTGTCAAGTTTGCCCTCTGATTTTGTAGCCAAATCATTTGCTTTTGCGTAGTAGTCTGCATATGTCTGTTTGCCTGCAACTGTCTCTTTAACCAAAAGTGCAATCTGCATCTTTGAAACAGGTTTTGTAGTCTTTGTAACCTTTACAAGGTGTGTACCGTAAGTTGTATTCAATTTGATTACCTCACCAACCTTTGCATCAAAGATAGGCTCGAAACCAGGGATAAGGTATGTCTGTGTCATCCAGCCAAGATCACCTGCCTCAGCAACATTAGGATTCTTGTCTGCTGAATAATCTTTTGCCATCTGAACAAAATCGCCTCTTTTTGAAAGAACCTGTAGAAGGCTGTCGGCTTTCTTCTCATTCTCACCCTGCAACAAGATGTGTTTTACAAATACTGAATCCGGAAGATTCTTGATATCCATTACACGTGCTGCAATGAACATGTTGTCATCCTGGAATGGAGGCAATACATCACCAACTTTTGCCTTCTCAGCAAACTCTGCAACAGTTGCATTTACCGATGACAACTCGCTCTGTTTGTAGAAATATGGATTGTAAGGCTGGTCTGAATTTCTTGCCAAGTAGTTCTTCATGTTCTCGGCTGACACAAAGCCCTCATACACCTTGTTTATGTTATTTTGTGTAAGTTCGATATCCGCTACAGAAGGAACAACCTCGTAAACAACATACTCGATATCCTTGCTCTCCTGCTGCTCAAAATTCTTGATGTGGTTGTCATAGTAAGCCTTGATCTCCTGAGAACTTACAGTGATTGTAGAATCAATGCCAAAGCCAAAAGGTTTCACTACAAAATCAACATTGTAAGTTGTGTTGTTCTCGGCAATTGCCCTGTTCAACTCAACAGGAGTTACAAATGTACTCTTCTCCAACATTGAGAAATATTTTGTAAGAAGTTTGTCCTTGACCATGTTGTTCTCCAAATATCCCCAGTACATCTGCAACTGGCCGCTCTGGTCCTGATGAATTGCCTGGATGAACTGTGCAAGTTTTGCCTTGTCAAAAGTGCCATTCTCATCCTGGAAAGAAGCCTCGCCAGCCAAAACAGGAGAGATCTCTGTTCCCTGACTCATATCAAACAACTCCTCTTCACCCAATGTTACACCGGCATTCTCAATAGCAGGAATGATTACTCTGTCTGCTATCTCCTCCTGCCATGCAGTATTGTTTATCATATCCTGAACCTGGTCGTTGCTTGCACCACCATTTGTCATCTGATAAATTTGAGTGAAATAGTCTACTTTCTTCTGATAATCCTGGTAAGTTACTGACTCACCATTAATCTCACCAACATCATACTTTGATGAGAACATAGAAACTGTTGACTCCAATGTGCTTGGGTCAATAATGAACGATAATAACGCAACCGCAATTATCACAGTGATAAATGCGCCCATTTTTACGCGTATCTTCTCTAAAACTGCCATTTTTTATAACTTTTTAATAATTTTTTCACTTTTTTGGTTAGAAGCGCGAAGATAGTAATTTTATTGTTAATATCTTCTTTTTTATGTTAATATCTCCCTAATTTTTAAGGATTTTTAGTGCCACAGTCTCTATTCTGTTCTTTGTGGTTTTAAGAATGGTGAAAGAGAAAGCACCAAACTGCAGAATCTCCTTCTCTTTGGGGATACTTTCGTTAAAATGTATTATCAGACCGGCAAGAGTCTCATACTCATCATATTCCGGCAAATCAAGATCATACTTCTTATTCAACTCCTTAACCTCAAGTCTCGCCGAGAATATGAATTCATTTCCCGACAGCCTCTTCTCTATAAACTCCTCCTTGTCCAACTCATCACTGATATCACCAAAAATCTCCTCAATGATATCCTCCAAAGTAACTATTCCGGCTGTACCTCCATACTCATCCCTGACAACCACTATTGACTTCCTGTTCTTGGTAAGGAATGCAAGAAGGGTCTGGGCACTTACCTGCTCCGAAAAGTAGTTTACAGGACGCAAAAGATCCTCAACCGTAGCATTCTGCTGTTTGAAAAGATCTTTGGAGTGTACATAACCTATGATGTTGTCTATATTCTCCCTATAGACCATAATCCTTGAATATCCCGACTCTATAAAGAGTTTGAGCAACTCCTCCTTTGAATCGCAAATATCTATTGCCTCTATCTCCGTGCGGGGAATCATGCACTCCTTGAGTTTGACACTTGAGAAGTTGAGTGCATTCTGGAATATTGTCATCTCGTTGCTATGCTCATTCTCCTCCTCCTGCGAACTTGATACCTCATTGGAGAGATGGATGAGGTCACTCTTGTCAAAAATAGCCTTGTTGACCTTGGACACATCCTTGAAACCTACAAGTTTCATTATTCCGAATGATAATTTGCTGGTAAACGCAGTAAGGGGATAAAGCAGCCAGTAGAAAAGGAGTATGACCCAATAGAGGGCAGAGAAAACCCCATTGGGATTGAGCCTGCTCAATGTTTTGGGAAGGAACTCCGCCGTTATGAGTACTACAAGCGTTGCCACAATGGTCTCCACTACAAGAATACCACCAAGATTGGCTGTTATATATTTTTCAATCAAGGGATCAAGCAGATTGGCCATTGCCACACCGTAGATTACCAGGGCCACATTATTGCCCATTAGGAGACTTGATATGAGTTCATCCGGATTCTCCATGAATCGGGCCATGGCAACAGCATAACTGCGTCCCTGCTTCTTGTCCAGTTCAACTTTAAGTTTGTTGCAGGACAGGAATGCAATTTCATACGCAGAGAAGATTGCAGAAAAGACCAGAGCCAACAATGTAATTATAATATCTCCCATCAGTTCCTTCTACTTTATCAGCAATTTGTTCCTTACCGGCTCCGGTTTGAATTCAGGGCCGATGAAATTTACCGTATCAACATATGGTGTTGAAGTGGAATCACTTATGATTCCATAACTGTCAAATGGTTTCATTATGCGGGCATTCCTTGCCATCTCATCGCTCTCCATGCCATAGCCCTGCATGAAACCTTGAGGCGAATACATCTTTACAAGCCTGTGGGTAAAGATAAGTTTTGTCTCCCTGTCCCAATAAAGGGTATCAGTCTCCATCCTCTCCCCCTTTATGAAATTCTTGATTACCACATTGCCGTACGCTTCCCATTTCTCATCATGTTTGGTAGTTGAATGTTTGGCAACCTCTGAATGTATGTGAGTCTCAAGCATTCCTTCATTATTGTAGGCATAGACATCAAATCCCTCCGGAAAGAGTTCATAGGAGATCTTTGTGGAGTCATTCTGGAACCGCTGCATAAGTTTTGCCTCCATTCTCATCTGCAGGACTCCGTTGTGCGTCTGCACTGCAGTCATATCATTGACACTCTGGCGTGGAATAGCATTCACATCTATAATCTCACCCTCAATACTCTTGTTGCCACATGATACAACAAAGGTAGCAATTACAAATGCAATTGCTACCAAAGTAATATTTTTTATGTTAGGACTCTTCCTGAACATGCTATTTTGTAGTTCTTACTGTAGTAGTGGCGCTCATGCCTCCGCAAGAAACTGTAAATGGATTACCGTCCTGCAAATCATACATGAAGGCATCCTCTACTGTAGGGAAGTATACTCTACAGTTGCGGATCAACTCATCAGCATCTGCAGCCAATGCAGGATCAGCATTTTTTGCTCTCTGCAAATAGTCAGTTGCAACCCAGAATTTTGCTCTCTGCTCCATCTCGTTGCCTGAACATTTAACCTGATACCAGATAGTACCAATCAACAAGTTTGCCTTGCCTGCCAATGAAGCATCTTTCTCCATAGCCTCTTTAGCAGTCTTTACAGCAGGACCATACTGATTCAATTTCTTGAACTGGAATGTAGCCATCTCAAACATCATTGAAGCATCCTCCAAATCATCTGACTCAGGATTGTCAATAGCCTCCTGCAAATATTTCAAAGCCTCTTCGTTCTGATCTTTGCTTGAATACAATCTGTAAAGAAGTCTTGCTGAGTTGAATGAAGGCTCCAACTCGTGCATAGCCATAACTGATTTCAAGAACAACTCTGAATCAAGACACTCGTTGTCTGACAAAAGTTTTGCAATGTTCTTTACCAAAGCAATATCTTTAGGGTTTGCATCGAAACGTGGAGTGAATACTGAAATGAGGTTGTCGCAATTTGCAACACCACTCAATACAAAAGCATTCTCAAATGTTGCACGTCTTCCTTTGTTGATTTCAGAAGGATCTGCTTTGTAGATCTCCTCCAAAATTGGAGACAACTCTGAATAGGTATTCAATACCTCCTCGTCAGTTGCTTTCTGAGACTCATACATTGCTTTTGCACGGTTCATCTGCAATACCAACAAGTCAGGATTTACTGATTGTCCTGAAATTTTGATAACTTCAGCAGTCTCCTCATACACTGTTCTGTCATCTGCAGCAAAATAGTTTGCCATATCAAGAACCTTGTTCTGTTTGGTCTTTAGGGCATTCTTAGGGAAGTTTGCAATTCTTGTGTCATAAATCAACATCAAGGTATCAACCAAACCCTGTTTTGTAGCGGCATCAGCCTTGCCGATAAGGCTTCTGTAGATTGTAGCACCATGAACAAAGATATTCTGGCTTGCCTTAGGAGGACAATATTTGAATGCGTTTCTCCACTCAACAGCAGCCTCTTTAAAATCTCCCTGTTTGTAGAAATCTCTGTAAAAATTCAATGAGTTTACACATTTAGCGCTGTCCGGGCCATATTTACCTTGTGCCATAGCACCTGTAACACCCATGAACATGACAACTGCGAATAGTAGTAATTTTTTCATAATAAGTATATAAATTATTAAGTTTTTATTGTTATTTCTATTGATACTGATGTTTGACAAACCATATGTCATGAAGACTGATGTTCACTATGAACTGCACATATCTCTCCCTAACAAGATTCTCCTTTACTGTACCCCTCTGACCAAAATCCACAGCCACATTCACCGCATTATACAGTCTGTATATAGGCAACGACATTCCAAAAGTTAATCCCGCTGCACTTATCTGGTGTGATCCGAGTTGGACATATGACTGCTCATAATAGGCGCCCAACCTGTAAGTCACCCTTTTCATATAATACCTTATATCATACTTGTTTGGAGTAAACTCCAAACCTGCCTTGTAATATCCCGCAACGCAAGGTTTGAACCTCACTCCGTCGGCTCCCTCAAATGATGATTTTGACCAATCCTGTCTCATATAGTCGAAACCGAACATCCATTTGTCCTTCTTTCTTATTGAGAAACCTGCTGATATCTCCTGTGGAATCTTTATTCTGGCATCCTCTGAAAGCGAGTTTACAACAGTATCCCTTATATTGTCATCATACGCATAGGCAAACCTGTTGAAATCTCCCTTGAGATTTGTTGCCATCCTGTATGTTGCACCAACTGTAATGTCAATATTCTTCTCCTTGTTGAGCATTCCGAAATATTGCAGACCTATTCTTGCCGAAGAGGCTCCCAAGGCATAATCCCATCCTGTTTCAAATGATCTCATGGAACCTGCCGAAGTCTTGAACATTACATTGCTGTATCTGTCAAGCGCTCCAAAATAGTAGATATACTCCGCACCCAATGAGAAATGCTTGAAAAAATTCATTGAAGCACCCAAGAAAAACTGGTTGATGCTTCCTGTACCATATTTCTGGTATTTTATGTCGCCATATTCCGAAACAAGTTCCTTGTCGGTCTCAGTAGACTCAAATTTATATCCTATATCACTGTAAGGTGAGATACCGACAATAAGCGCAGACTTCTTGTATATAGGTGCTGTGAAGACTATGTTGTGCATATTGAAGGTATTGTAGGCAGATTTGGTCTTACCGTCTGAATTGTAGAAATTCTTCTGTGATATACCGAAATCAAGCATGAAAGCCAATGTATCCCTTTGTGTTATTGAAGCCGGGTTGAGATAATTAATGTAGCGGTTATCCCTCACTCCTACACCTATTCCACCCATTCCCCTGTTGATGGCTGTTCCTTGTTTTACTATCTCGCCAATACCATATAATGAGTATGGAGTATATGTTCCAAGAGCATCCGTTGTCTGTGCTTTGGAAATATTCACTCCAGCCAAAAATACCAATATGGCAAGGACAATTCCTTTAATTCTGCTTTTGCGCATAATAATCCGCTATTTGGGCTAAACCCATCAATACTAAATTAGGGGCAACAAAGATGGCACTTTTCATTTTTTTTGCAAAATAAAATGCATCACCACCCGTAAAAACTATTGTAGATTCAGGATTTTTCTCAATATATCCTTTTACTTCAAAAATCAGACCTAAAACTACACCGGCAGTCATTGCCGTGTCTGTATTTACTCCAATTTCTGGAAAATCTTCAACAGGTTTTATTAGTGGCAATCTTTTTGTAAAGGTGTTAAGCGCTCTAAATCTGCTTGTTAGACCCAATGAAATATTTCCACCTACCAAAGTTCCCTCTTTATTTATAAAATCTACTGTAAGAGCAGTTCCAAAATCAAACTTTATACACTCCTTACCCGGAAACATCATTGCTACAGCCAAGGCTCCTGCTATGCGGTCTGCACCCAGACCCTTTGCCGGAAACTGGTAGTTCAAGTCAACAGGCAACTCTGTAAGGTAATCCAAAAGCACAAACTTCCTGCACCTTTTCTCCAGCATCGCATTAAGTTCAGCATTCTCCTCCCTCACATTTGAGAAGACAATAACATCAACCTCCCTGTCTCCAAGGTGCGAAAAAATAAAAGATGGGATATCCTCTCCATGAGTACTCCTGTATATCTCATCAAGAACCCCCTCTTCTTCAAAAGCAACCTTACAATTTGTGTTGCCCAAATCAATCAAAAAATTTACCACTTTGCAAATATAATAAATTTCAGCCGCAAATATACACAGCATTTTTCATTTGAGTAACAATATTATATGCTTTTTCCATAGTGTCAACTCCCACTACACGCAACATAAGTTTATTGTTCTGCTCCTTTACCCTGAACTCCTTTGGCTTGCCGTTCAGATAACCGAGTATTGAGGCAAACAGATCTGACTGGTAATACGGCGACTGCTGGTTGTGTACAAAATAGGCCAGCATCAGTCCATTTTTTATTACAATGCGCTCAAATCCCAGTTTTATTGCCTCTCTTCTCAGTCTTACCACGTATGTGAGTTGCATCAACTGTTCAGGCAACTCGCCGAATCTGTCCTTCAACTCCTCAATAAACTTCTGGAGCCTTGCCTCATCATTGATTGCATCAAGTTCCTTGTACAAACGTATCTTTTCCGAAATCTGCGGTATGTATGTATCTGGAATAAGAAGTTCAAGGTCTGTATCTATTGAGCAGTCTGCAATGAAGACCTGCTCCTCCTTTAGAGTCTCTTCAAATATACTGCTGTTCTGCTCTCCCTTTTTCATCTCCTTGAGATTTATTCCCGACGCACTCCTTGAGGCTGCATACTCCTCCTGCTTGATCTCCACAAACGCCTCTGACAATA
The DNA here is from genome assembly GCA_015060245.1 of Bacteroidales bacterium. Taxonomy (GTDB): domain Bacteria; phylum Bacteroidota; class Bacteroidia; order Bacteroidales; family UBA932; genus Egerieousia. Next base: position 13,022 of record SUYU01000009.1, read on the forward strand.
TACGCTGGTAAGTTTCAAATCCCATATCGGCAATAAAACCACTCTGCTCACCTCCAAGAAGGTTTCCTGCACCGCGAATGTCAAGATCCTGCATTGCTATATTGAATCCGCTTCCAAGATCAGAAAATGCCTCAATTGCCCTCAGCCTGCGCCTTGCATCATCTGAAATGGATACCATCGGAGGTACAATAAGATAACAGAAAGCCTTTATATTTGAACGGCCTACCCTGCCCCTCAACTGGTGAAGGTCACTCAAGCCAAAATTCTGTGCCTGGTTTATTATTATTGTATTGGCATTGGGCACATCTATTCCGTTCTCCACAATGGTTGTGGCAACAAGCACATCATAATCCCCGGCCATAAAGTCAAGAATCTTTCCTTCAAGTTCCTTTGGATCCATCTGACCATGGCCTACACATGTCTTTATACCCGGACATATTCTTTTGAGAATATCCTCAACTGCCAATATATCCTCAACTCTGTTATGGACGAAGTAGACCTGACCTCCCCTCTCTATCTCATATTTTATGATTTCACGTATATATTCTTCATTGAAATCCATAATCTCCGTCTGGACAGGCAGCCTGTTTGGCGGAGGGGTATTTATAATGGATAGGTCACGTGCTCCCAAAAGCGAAAACTGGAGGGTCCTCGGAATTGGTGTGGCTGTCAGAGTAAGTGTATCAACAGCAAGTTTTATCTGCTTGAGCCTCTCTTTTGCCGCCACTCCAAACTTCTGCTCCTCATCTATTATAAGCAGACCCAGATCCTTGAATTGAATCTCCTTGTTCAACAATCTGTGTGTACCTATAATTATATCTATCTTGCCCTCCTTCAACCTTCCGGCAATATCCTTTATCTCCTTTGCGCTTTTAAGCCTGCTCAAATACTCGATATTGCATGGAAAATCACGCAACCTGCCGGCAAATGTCTTGTAATGCTGCAAGGCAAGAATGGTTGTAGGTACAAGCAGTGCCACCTGTTTGTTGTCGGCCACAGCCTTGAAGGCTGCCCTTACAGCAATCTCTGTCTTGCCGAATCCCACATCTCCGCATATGAGCCTGTCCATAGGGAACTCCCTCTCCATATCCTCCTTGACCGCTTTGGTTGCCTTCAGTTGGTCAGGAGTATCCTCATACATGAAAGAGGCCTCAAGTTCATGCTGCAGATAACTGTCGGGAGAAAAAGGGAAACCCTTTGCCTGACGTCTCTCCGCATATAACTTTATAAGGTCTTTTGCTATATCCTTTACCTTTGATTTGGTGGTATTCTTGAGTTTTTCCCAGGCACCGGTTCCAAGTTTATATATTTTTGGAGGGGTTCCATCCTTTGACTTGTATCTTGATATTCTGTGTATGCCGTGGATGGAGACAAAAATCACATCATTGTCTTTATATACAAGTTTTATTGCCTCCTGAACCTTGCCATTTATATTGGTCTTTACAAGTCCTCCAAATACACCTATACCATGGTCTATATGAACCACATAGTCACCTATCTGGAATGCACTCAATTCATTCAGTGTAAGCCGCTCACTTACCGGTACCTCCCTCTTTACCTTAACCCTGTGATACCTGTTGAATATCTGATGGTCGGTATAGAGGCACACTTTTGCATCATTATCTATAAATCCTGCATGAACAGAATGTTTTATATGACTGAAAAGGGGTACATTTTTAGGATTGTCGCCCTCATTATGGGCAAAAATGCTCCTTAACCTCTCTATCTGTTTAGGATTGTCACTGCTTATGAATACCTTGTAGCCAATACTTGTCTTATCCTTGATATTATTTAAAAGCAGATCAAAATTCTTGTTGAAAGAGGGTTGTAATGAGGTGTTGTAAGTTATTGTACAACTCTCCTTTTCTGTAAAATTGCCCGATGTTCCCAAAGAGGGATTTTCCAAATATATATTTTTAAATTTTGCAGCGGCAGCAAAAGCCTCCTTCAGGTCCTCATTTGCATAATCTGTATATTTGTCAATCCACACAAAGGTCTCTTTCTGCACAAACTCAAAAATTGATACACTCTCAAGTTCCGAAAACTCGCCATCACTGTATATGTTGGGAAAAATCTCTATGCTCTGCAACGAATCAACAGAACGCTGGGTATTTATGTCAAAATGTTTGATACTTTCAACATTGTCGCCCCAAAAATCAAGCCTGTAGGGTTTCTCATCAGAGAAAGAGAATAGATCAATTATACCGCCCCTCAAGGCAAACTGCCCCGGTTCACTCACAAAATCAACCTTTTCAAAATTATATGCAAAAAGTGTCTCATTTATAAATTCATGCGACAGAGAGTCATTTACAGATATTTTGAGAATATTCTCCTTAAGGCTCCTGCTGTTGAGTATCTTCTCATATATAGCCCCAGGATAAGTTACAATGATTATAAATCCATTTTTTGATGTGCTGTCATTGAAAGCGGTAAGGGCACTGATGGCTGCACTTCTCTGAACTTTTTGGGAGGACTCCTTTATTGTACTTATCTTTGATACCTGATGTGAAGAGGTTGGAAAATAGAAAACACTCTCCTCCCCAACTATATTGTACAGATCATTGGTAAAAAATTGTGCCTCCTCCTTATTTGGCAGTACAACAACATGAATTCCTTTACCATATGACAAAACAGCATCTCCCACAGCATAAGCCTTTGACGATGCATATAACCCCTCAAGGAGCACTCTTTTACAACTCTTGTCAGTTAAAAAAGAGACAAGTTCCTTTTGTGCTCTCCTTGATGAGAGAATATTTTGAAAATTCAATGCTTCCATTTGTTACGCAAAAAAAGCAAGTTTTTAACAATTATCAAAAAAACCTGTTGAAAACTTATTGATATCACTGTCAATAACTCTTGATAAGTAATTTTCACTTTTCATTTTTCTTGTATATACAACACTCATACCTCAAGTTCCAAGATTTTTTATCAATATTTCCCATAAATTTCCAACAAGGCTTATCAACATGTGAATATGTTTACAGTTATTTTTCAAATATTGTTAACATATGTTGATAATATAATATAACTATTTGATTATTAATATTTGAACTTTAAAATATATGGTTGAAAAGATGTTTATTTCATATATTTTTATAAACAGCAGTGTGAATAAAGTGAGTTATGAACAAATTGACAAGCAATAATAAAAATCAATATTACTTTTAAAAAAAGAAATGATATATTTGTATTATGAATGTTGTTGACGAAAAATTTGATCCGAGAAAAATTTCTGAGTTTTCAGAGAAGGATATTGAAGGTGTAATAAGGCCAAAAGAGTTTGAAGATTTTTCAGGACAGGATAAAATTCTGGAAAATCTTAAAATTTTTGTAAAGGCAGCCAAACTTAGAGGGGAATCACTTGATCATGTACTTCTTCATGGTCCTCCTGGTTTGGGAAAAACTACACTTGCAAATATAATAGCAAATGAACTTGGAGTTGATATGAAAATAACTTCAGGTCCGGTATTGGACAAACCCGGTGATCTTGCCGGACTCCTTACTGGCCTTGAAGCGGGGGATGTATTGTTTATAGATGAAATTCACCGTCTCTCTCCAATTGTTGAAGAGTACCTCTACTCTGCAATGGAGGATTTCAGGATAGATATAATGATTGATAAGGGACCTGGGGCGCGTTCGGTGCAGATTTCACTCAATCCTTTTACATTGGTTGGAGCAACCACAAGGAGCGGATTGCTTACCTCTCCTTTAAGGGCAAGATTTGGCATACAGTGCCATCTTGAGTATTATGATGCCGCAACACTCCAGAAAATTGTTCAGAGAAGTGCAAAAATCCTCAATATAGAGACTGATACCGATGCTGCGCTTGAGATTGCGTGCCGCAGCCGCGGAACACCTCGTATAGCAAATGCCCTGTTGAGAAGAGTAAGGGATTTTGCCCAGGTAAAGGGTAGTGGAAAGATTGATCTGAAAATAACCAAATATGCCCTTGATGCTTTGAATATAGACAAGCGTGGCCTTGATCTTATGGACAACAAGATACTCACAACAATAATTGACAAATTCAAGGGAGGTCCTGTTGGAGTTGGAACAATAGCCACTGCTGTAGGAGAAGATGCAGGAACTCTTGAAGAGGTGTATGAGCCGTTCCTTATAAAGGAGGGTTTCATTCACAGGACTCCTCGCGGAAGGGAGGTGACTGAGTTGGCATACAAACATCTTGGAATATCAAAATATAGGGAGGATACTCTCTTTTGATTATACCTTTATATACTATAAGTGTAATTTGACTGACAAACACCAAATTTAGATTATTATGAAAAAAATAGTTTCTCTGTTATTTTTATTTGCGGTACTGTTTGCAACAGACCTATATTGTTGCACATCTGCAATTTTTACAGGCAAGGCCACTCCCGACGGAAGACCTCTCATGTGGAAACACAGGGATACAGGTGAGGAGAACAACAAGGTAGAGTTCTTCAAGGGACCAAAATACTCATTCATTGCCCTTATAAACTCTCCGGGCGACCTTAAGGAGGCATGGTGCGGAACAAACGATGCAGGTTTTTCCATTATGAATACAGCATCATACAATTTGAATTATGACAATGTACCTTCTGAAATGATGGATAAGGAGGGAGTTGTAATGTATAAGGCTTTGGGTGAGTGCAAGAGTCTTGAAGATTTTGAAAAACTACTTACTAAAATGCAGAAACAGAAACCTATGGGAGTAGAGGGCAATTTTGGAGTTATAGATGCATATGGTGGAGCAGCCTATTATGAAGTTGGAAATGAGAGTTGGACAAAAATAGATGTAAATGATCCAAAAATAGCGCCTCAAGGATACCTTGTATATTCGAACCATTCATATACAGGCAAACTTGATGATGGTATGGGTTATATAAGGTACACAAATGCCGAATATATAATAAAGAACCATATTGGAAGGGCTGGAGAGATTACTCCAAAATTCATCACACAGCAACTTTCACGTTCTTTCTATCACTCACTTTTGGGAATTGACCTTGTAAAGGATAATGATATTGTGCAGAGAGGAAGCGGCTGGTTCATTGACCAGGATTTCATTCCTCGCAAATCTTCTACTTCATCAATGGTTATAGCAGGTGTAAAAGAGGGAGAAAATCCTTTGAATACTGCCATGTGGACCATTTTGGGATATCCTCCTGTATCGGTTGCAGTACCTTTGTTTGTAAAGGCGGGAGAAAACCAGCCATACTGGATGATAGAGGGTAAAGATTCTGAGAATGCTCTTATGTGTGATATGGCCCTTGAATTGAAGCATAAAATATTTCCTGTAAAGAGAGGAAACGGCAACAGATATATGAATTTCAACCTTATCTACAATCCTCAGGGAACAGGTTATATGCAGCAACTCAGGCCTCTTGAAAACAAAATTTTCAAAATGTCTGAAAGTTTTATGCAGCAGAACTTGAACAAGGAGTACAACAAAGCGGAATTTGACTCTTTCTACAATAATATGTTTGAAGAGATAAAGGCTGTATATTCAACTTTGGAGTAAATGTTGGCCTTATGTAAGGCAACTTATAAAACTGTTTCAAACAAAAGAGCGGATGAAAACATCACCCGCTCTTTTTATATCTGCAACCGCAGCAAAAGTTTTAAAACTTTACCCTATTTTTCAATTTTCAAATCCTGTATTGCAACGCACAATGCATCAGTTGTATTTGTAAATACTATCTTGACTGCCTTTACAGGATTGTCGGGAAGAATGACTGCTTTATTATCAATGAACTCTTCGCCTTTTATCCAATCTGTACCGTTGTAAGAGTATTCTACGAAACCGTCGGTAACACCATAAAGGTCAATGTTTGGAATTCCTGATACCAAAGTTATTTTGCTGCAATCTACAGGCACTTTAAAATTATATACAATATAATCGCCTGCTTTTCCGGTGCGGTCTGTTCTCCAGTAACTGTTGAAATTGTAATCTGTTGCATTTTTTACAGGAAAACTCTTGCTCTCTCCAAAACTGCTCTCTACAGATACTTCAGGAGTCATATAATCTGTAGGAGGAAGATTCTTTGCATCTACAGAAATACTCTTGAGAACATCTTTGTAAAAAGTTGCAAATCTGAAATTTTCAGGAGAATGGGTTACAATGTCACCTCTGTATATATTTGATGTTGCAACAGGTTCTGATCCGTCTGTTGTATATCTTACTACAGCCCAATTGTAAGGAAGAGATACTTTGAGTACATTATCTTCATAAACCACATCAGGAGGGGCAACCCTGAATGCTATACCCATATTGAATAGTCTGTCATAATGTGTTTTTGACAATCTGTAATAAAAATCATCATAATCCCTTTTCTCCTGCTCAGTCCAGCCTATTTCTGCAATTGCGCACAATCTTGGAAAATACTGGTATTCCGAAAATCTTGCAGGTTTATTGAGAAGTTCAGCCCATAAACCTCCCTGTACGCCCAAAATAAGTTTTTCCTGTTCTTGGGTTACATTGAAAGTTCCGAAAGGATCAAGAGAATAGGTCTTTTCAAGTGTTACTACACCGGCCCAACTGTGACCTCTTTCGGCAGGAGACTGTTTCATGTCAAGATAGCAGTACTCTCCTACCTGCAATACTGTAGGCTGGTTCTTTTTTATTGATTCAATAGCCCTTTTTACACTCTTCCAGGCATAGACTACAGTTTCATCCTTAAGTTCGCCACCATCGAGAATTTCATCCCAACCTCCTGATATTTTGCCATATTTGGATACTATATCTTCAACTCTTCTTACAAAGTAGTTCTGCAATTCAACCTCTTTCTCCATTCCCTGCTCCTTCATGAACTGTTGGCATACAGGACACTCTTTCCAATTCTCCATATTAACCTCATCACCACCAATATGGATAACCTTTGAAGGGAAGAGTGCTGCAAGTTCTTTGATTATACCGTCAATCATCTTATAGTTGTTCTGGTTGCCTACGCACCATACATTCTTTACCTCGCCGTTTACACTTACAAATTCAGTCTCATTCTTGCAACCGGTTTCAGGGTATGAACCTATAACTGCCTTGCTGTGTCCTGGCATATCAATTTCAGGTATGATTTCTATATTCCTTTCAGCGGCATATTTTATAACCTTTTTTACCTCTTCCTGAGTATAATAACCTCCATATCTCTTGTTGCCCGATCCGTAAGCCGAAGGTATTACTTCGTCCGGACCTCTCCAGGCACCCTTTTGGGTAAGGAAAGGGTATTTCTTTATCTCTATTCTCCAGCCGTTGTCATCGGAGAGATGCCAATGGAACCTGTTCATCTTATGATATGCAAGCCAGTCAATGAATTTGTAGATATAATCAAGTTCAAAGAATGTTCTTGAAACATCCATCATGGCACCCCTGTATGAAAAGCGTGGGGCATCAGTTATCTCAAGTGCAGGAATCTCCCACTTTTCAAATTTGGTGGCATTGCCGTAAACGGTAGCAGGCAAAAGTTGGAGGATGGTCTGAACAGCATAAAAACATCCTTTTCTGTCAGAAGCCTTTACAATAATCTTTTCCGGGGTAACATTCAGTTCATAACCCTCTTGAGGAGTGTCATAAGAAGCATTTATATCAAGAAGTATGTGGTTGCAGCACAATTTATCCGAGGCCTTGTAAGTTTTACGTGCAATATCAAAACCTGTAGCCTTGTCAAGATGTTCCTTAAGGTAACCGGCAATGAAATCATCGTTGCACAGAATTGATGTTTCGCTGTTTATTTGAAATTTACCCTCACAAACTTTGACACTTTGAGGTTTTGGAATTATATTCAAACAACTCTCCTGTCCTGCACAAAAAAGAGGGAGTGCCATAACAAACAGAAGTAACAATAATCTATTTTTCAAAAACATAGCAAATATTTATTTAATGCGGACACTTATTTCTTATCCTTTTTTTCCTTTTTCTTCTTTGGTACACTTTCAAAGTGAATGTCACCATCATAGCCAATGGATTGCCTTCCGGCATTATCCATTCTCAACCTGCATTCACCTGTATCGTAGATGAATATTGAGCATTGCCACCTCTCTTTCATGCTTGAGTTTATGAAGTAGAATACATAGTCGGTGTAATTTTCCTTTTCATTGTAACTCTTTTGCATATCCACCTTTTGGTTTTTGGACTCAATTGAGAGACTCTGTCCGCCAATAATGGCTGTTGTGGCTGTACCTATGTAAGGAAGGTAACATGAGAAAGTATCCTTTTTGAACTCAAGATAATAACTTGAATATGTGGCCCTCATGGGCATGTTGGCCGGTATTATATGGGTAATGTCTATCCTGAAAATTCCGGAATCCAGTTTTTCTTTTACAGCCGCCACTTTCATTGCTTTCTTTTCTTCTCTGGTCTGTGAGTGGCAATCTATGCCGGAAAGGAGGACAATGGCCAATAAAAATGCAAGAAATCTTTTCATAACAGTACAATATCAGTAAAATTCGGTTGTAAAGATATAAAAAATGTCAATTATCAGACAATTGGTTTATAAATATCCCGGAATAATTGGTTATTTGACAAAAAGTAACTAAAATTGTGGAAATTTTTGTATAAAATAATTTGTATAAAAAATAAATAATGGCCGAAAAATTAATATCACACATTCCAGAGGGGCCTTTGGCTGAGAAATGGACAAAGCATAAGGCTCAAATCCGCGTAGTTAGTCCGGCTAATAAGCGCAAACTAGAAATCATAGTAGTAGGTACCGGTTTAGGTGGTGCTTCTGCAGCAGCTTCATTAGGCGAACTTGGATACAACGTAAAAGTTTTCTGCATCAGCGACTCACCAAGACGTGCCCACTCTATTGCGGCACAAGGTGGTATTAACGCTGCAAAGAACTATACCAACGATAATGACTCAATTTATCGTTTGTTCTATGACACTATCAAAGGTGGTGACTACAGGGCAAGGGAGGCAAACGTATACCGTTTGGCAGAGGTAAGTAACAATATCATAGACCAATGTGTTGCACAGGGTGTTCCATTCGCTAGAGATTACGGTGGATTGCTTGACAACCGTTCATTCGGTGGTGCACAGGTAAGTAGAACATTCTATGCCCGCGGACAAACCGGCCAGCAACTTCTTTTGGGTGCATATGCCGCATTGAACCGTCAGGTTGCAAAGGGTTCTGTAAAATCTTATCCTCGCCATGAGATGTTGGACCTTGTACTTATCAATGGTGAGGCAAAAGGTATCATTGCAAGAAATATTGAGACCGGCAAGATAGAGAGATTCGGTGCCCATGCAGTTGTAATTGCTACAGGTGGTTACGGTAATGTATTCTTCCTTTCAACAAATGCAATGAACAGCAACGGTTCTTCTGCTTGGCAGTGCTACAAGAAGGGTGCATTCTTCGGAAACCCTTGTTTTGCACAGATCCACCCTACATGTATCCCTGTCCATGGAACACAGCAGTCAAAACTTACCCTTATGAGTGAGTCTTTGAGAAACGACGGTAGAATTTGGGTTCCAAAGAAGAAAGAGGATGTAGAGAAACTCAGAAAGAAACAGATAAAACCTTCTCAGATACCTGAAGAGGATAGAGATTACTACTTGGAGAGAAGATATCCTGCATTTGGTAACCTTGTACCTCGTGACGTTGCATCAAGGGCTGCAAAAGAGCGTTGCGATGCAGGTTTTGGTGTAAATGAGACAGGATTGGCAGTATTCTTGGATTTCAAATCTGCAATCGAGAGATTGGGTGAGAAGGTAATTACCGAGAGATACGGCAACTTGTTCCAGATGTATGAGAAGATTACAGACACAAATCCATACAAGGAGCCTATGATGATCTATCCTGCTATCCACTATACAATGGGTGGTATTTGGGTAGACTACAACTTGCAGACAACTATTCCTGGTTTGTATGCAATCGGTGAGGCAAACTTCAGTGACCACGGTGGAAACCGTCTTGGTGCTTCTGCTTTGATGCAGGGTCTTGCTGACGGTTATTTCATTCTTCCTTACACTATTGGAGATTATTTGTCACACAAATTTGCAGAGCCTAAGACTGATATCAACCATCCTGCTTTTGCAGAGGCTGAGAAGGCTGTTGTTGAAAAGATCAACAAGTTGTTCAGCATCAAAGGCAAGAGAACTGTTGATGAGATCCATAAGGAACTTGGTCTTATCATGTGGGATTATGTTGGTATGGCAAGAAACGAGGCTGGTCTTAAGAAAGCCATTGGTCTTATCAGGGATCTTAAGAAAGAGTTCTGGAGCAATGTATACGTTGCAGGTGAGAACGGTGAGTTCAACCAGGAACTTGAGAAGGCCCTTCGTTTGGCAGACTTCCTTGAGATGGGTGAGTTGATGGCTATTGACGCACTCAACAGAAAAGAGTCTTGCGGAGGTCACTTCCGTGAGGAGATGCAGACAGAGGATGGTGAGACTAAACGTGATGATGAGAACTTCATGTATGTTGCAGCCTGGGAGTACAAAGGTGAGAATGTTGAGCCTGAACTTCATAAGGAGCCACTTAACTATGAGTTTGTAAAACCATCAACAAGAAACTATAAAGACTAAGAAAAGTAATAAGATATGGATTTAACATTAAAAGTTTGGCGTCAGAAAAACGCAAAGGAAAAGGGACATTTCGAGACTTATCAAGTTAAGAATATCTCTCCTGACAGTTCATTCTTGGAGATGATGGATATCCTTAACGAGCAATTGATTAAGGAGAACATAGATCCTGTAGCAGTGAACAAGGGATGCAAGTCAAGCGGCCCTGTAAGTTTCGACCACGACTGTCGTGAGGGTATCTGCGGTGCTTGTTCATTATATATCAACGGTAGGGCTCATGGTCCGGACAATGATATCACAACTTGCCAGTTGCATATGCGTAAATTCAAGGATGGTGATACAATCACAATCGAGCCTTGGAGAAGTGCAGGTTTCCCTATCATCAAGGACTTGGTAGTAAACAGAAATGCATTTGACCAGATTCTTCAGGCAGGAGGTTTCGTTTCTGTAAACACAGGTGGTGTTCCAGACGGAAACGCTATTCCAATTCCTAAAAAGGATGCGGATGAGAGTATGGATGCAGCATCTTGCGTTGGTTGCGGTGCTTGTGTTGCAACTTGTAAGAACGGTTCAGCAATGTTGTTCGTTTCAGCAAGAGTAAGTTCTTTGGCATTGCTTCCTCAGGGTAAGATTGAGGGTGCAAGAAGAGCGAAGGCTATGGTTGCAAAGATGGATGAGTTGGGCTTTGGTGCATGTACAAACACACGTGCATGTGAGATGGAGTGTCCAAAAGGCATTTCAGTTTCAAATATTGCACGTTTGAACAGAGAGTTCCTTTGTGCAAAACTAAAAGACTAATTCAAGTCTGATTATACAAAAGAGAGTCCGGGTCAAATGTGATGTGACCCGGACTCTCTTTTATTTTGCGAAATATGCCTGTTTTTGGGGCCAATTTACCTATAATATTCCAGGTATATTTAATATATTATTTGAGTGTACAGACAATCAGTACGGGGTTTGACTCTTCTGTAATGGTTGCAGCAACCTCCATCATCTTTTTGGATTCGGTCATTTCTGCAGCGTCAATGAAATCAGCAGCATCTACAATCTGGTACATTTTACCGTTGGCTATGGCCGAAGGGTAAAAGGCTATTCCTCCGTCAAGGTTGTTTATGAATCCTGTACAGTTGCTTTTTGGGTCATGTTTAAGCATAAGGGTAGTGTTTGTTACCTTGTCATGGACAAAACATGACTGGATATATTTTTTGTCGATATTCGGATATGAAATAGGACTGAAGAGAAATTTTACAATCAGCAGATCGTTGGTTTCACCAATAACTCTATTGTATTCAACGGGCCTGTTGCCAACGTTTCCATATTCACCGCAATCTGCAATGTAGGCCGGTATCAATCCGGCATTTCTCTCATCAATTCTCCAGAGAGTGTCATTGTTTGGAATAATCAGAAATGCATTCTCTCCGGCTGGTTTGATCCTTGGCGGCACCCTTGAACCCAAAGATGCCTCTTTTCCTGAGAATTTTGATGATGCTCCGCTTCTTGATTTGAAATTTTCAACTTCAGAAGCGCTGTAGTTCAAAATGAGGGTTTGTGCAATGGTGTTGCCATCAGCATCCACGATACATGCGTAGTCTGATGTGTTGTCGGGATCTTCTCCTTTGAAGAGGAAGTTGCCGTCACCGGTTTTATGGATGTACAGATGCTGCAGGTAATCAGGCTTGTTCAAATCAGCACTTTTTCTTATAAAATTGCCGTTGTGGTCATATATTTTAAGGTGAAAACAATCATTTACAATTACATTCTCCTCATCTGCAATCATATTTTGAGGATATGCCAATTCATTTTCTGCCCTACCCTTATGCAATTTGAATGGAATATATTTTCCGTTGTAGTCAAAGCATGTTATGTTTTTCCCATTGTGGGTGAAGATATATATTCTCTCTTTGAGAGGGTAAAGGTCAGAGAATTGTATATCTGAAAGCAAGGATTCTTCGTTTGTTTCAAGTGGAATGTATTCTATACTTTTTGCCCAGTTGCCCAGAAGGGCGCCATCTTCTGAATTGAAGGCTTTTTCTATTTGAATAACCGGAATGTTATGCTCTGTTTGTGAAGTTTTGTTTGAGCATCCTGCCCATAGCACCATTGGCAGAATATAAATGGCTGCAAAGAATTTTTTCATAGTATCTGTACCTTATTGCGTTATTGCATGACTTGACTGAAACAAATTTAAATAAATCAGTTTCATGAAACAAATTTAAAACCTGTAATCTCTTTTTTACTATATTTGTAAACTTGTATTTTACCGTTTCAACTATGGAATTTTTTGCAATTTCTAACGATATTCCGGTTTTTATCTCTGATACGCAAAAGGGAGATGAGACTCTTGTACTTCTTCACGGATATTTGGAAACCCACTATATCTTCTCTGAATTTACCGAACTTCTTGAGAAGAAGTATAGGGTAATTTCAATAGATCTGCCCGGGCATGGCCTGTCGGGTTCAAAAGATGATGTGAACAGTATGGAATTTGCCGCTGCTGTTGTTGTTGAGGTAATGGACAAATGCAAGGTCGGGAGGGCCTTTATAGCCGGCCACTCAATGGGCGGTTATGTTGCGCAGGCCTGTGCAGAACTCTATCCGCAGAGATTCAAGGGATTGGTATTGTTGAATTCTGTGCCTTTCCCTGATTCGGAAGAGAAGAAGGCCGACCGGGAGCGTGAAATTTCATTGATTCAGTCATCTATGCTCGGCAGAATTGCAGAGATAAGCATTCCAAGAATGTACGACTCGGAGAATTTGAGAAATCTTGACGAGAAGATTCAGGAGACCATAGAGTTGTGTGAGACCCACGATCCCAAGGGTATTGCCGCCTCTTTGCGGGGCATGATGCAGCGTAAGGATTATTCATCATTCATAAAGGAGATTGCAGGCAAGACCCCTACCCTATTCATTTATGGCGATAAAGACAAGTTTAACCCAATTGAGAGGATAAATGCCATTATTGATGAGTTCAAGGGTGTAGAGATAAAAATAATCCCTGATACGGGCCATAATTCATTTATAGAGAAACCACAGGAGACCGCGGATGCTTTGTGCAGTTTTATTGATGCAAACAGATAGTTTAAAGGATTCCTTATTGCGCAGCCCTTCAAAGCACCTTCACATAAGGTCATTTATAAGACAACGGATGGGGCATACTTTAAAGGTCTCTCATCAAATGAACAACCCCTGTTAGAGTGCTCTAACAGGGGTTTGCTATTTTTATGTAGATCTCTTTGGGTCCGACCTCTCTGTAAACCGATATTTTGCCTATTTGGTAACCTCTGCAGCCTTGATATACTCCACAACTTTCTCAACAGGAAGTGCCTTTACCTCCTTGCCGTTGTAGCCTTTGATGTCTTCTGCAGCAAAAAGTGCATTCCAAAGAGCCTCTGCTGTAGCCTCTATAGTAGCAAGGAAAAGCGCACTCATATCATCATTATGAAGCAGCGTAGGGTTGTAAGTCTTGCTCTTTTCATTTATAAGGTTCTCCGGACAGACAGACATGGCAATCACGTAGTCGCCGCTGCCGTTTGATGCAATGCCGCCTGTTTTGGCAAGACCCATCATTGCCCTTTTTGCCATACGCTCAAGGTTGCGGGCATCAACGGGTGCATCAGTAATAACTACCATCATGCATGAGCCGTCAACATCCTGCATGACATTCTTCTGGAACTGGTAGTGCTCAAGAAGTTGTCCTACCTGTACGCCTGCAATCTCAAGTACGCCGCCATAATTTGACTGAACAAGCACTCCTACTGTATATCCGCCAAGGCTTTTGGGAAGTACCCTTGATGATGTTCCTATACCGGCTTTAAAGCCAAAACTTACCGTACCGACACCGGCGCCAACGCACCCCTCCTCTACCGGGCCACCCTTTGCCTTTGACAATGCTTCAATAACATTCTCCTTGGTTATATATCTGGCCCTTATATTGTTTAGGCCTCCATCATTTGTCTCGCCTACAACAGCGTTTACAGAGCGTACATTTTCATTTCCAGGCTGGGCAAGCGTATACTCGACCAATCCGCTTATTCCTTCAGCAACATTAAGTGTATTGGTAAGCACAATAGGGGTCTCAATATTTCCAAGTTCCTGAACCTGAGTGCTTCCTGCAAGTTTGCCAAAGCCGTTTCCGGCATATATTGCAGCAGGTACCTTCTGTTGGAAAACATTGCCCTGGTGTGGGATAATGGCTGTTACTCCGGTCCTGACATCCTCCCCTTCAATTCTTGTAACTTGTCCTACAGTTACACCTGGAACATCGGTAATTGCATTGTACTCACCTGTTTTGAAGATTCCGGTTTTAATTCCGTAGTCCCTTAATCTTTTCTGGGCCTGACTCTCAGACGGTGTTCCTGCTATAAATGCGGTAGCAAGAGCCCCTATCATCAAAAATTTTCTTATCATAACAAAATGTTTTTATTGAAAGTACAAATATAGTTTATAATTTTGAGGGTTTAAGATTAATCCGGCAACTTTTGTAGGGTAAATTAATGTCAATATAATGGAGAGAGCAATTTTTATTTCTGTAATAACCTCAAACAGCACAGAGGAGCAGGTTGTTGAGTATTTGGATGAGTTGGAGTTCCTTGCAGAGACTGCAGGTGTGGTAGGAGAGAGGCGTTTTATCCAGCGTCTCGACAGGCCGAACTCAAAAACCTATGTGGGAACAGGAAAACTTGAGGAGATCAAGGCCTTTCTTATTGAGCAAGAGATTGATCTTGCCATTTTTGATGATGAACTTACCCCATCGCAGTTGAGGAACCTTGAGCGCGAACTCAATTGCAGAATACTTGACCGTACTAACCTGATTCTTGACATTTTTGCCCAAAGAGCAAAGACCGCCTATGCGAAGACCCAGGTAGAATTGGCACAGTACCAATATCTTTTGCCACGTTTGACAAGAATGTGGACACACTTGGAAAGGCAGCGTGGTGGTATTGGTATGAGAGGTCCCGGTGAGAGCCAGATTGAGACTGACCGTCGTATTATCCTTGACAAGATAAGCCGTCTTAAGGAGCAACTCAAGAAGATTGACAAACAGATGGCCTCGCAAAGGGGCAATAGGGGAAGTATGGTAAGAATATCGCTTGTAGGATACACAAACGTAGGAAAAAGTACTCTAATGAACCTTCTTGCCAAGAGTGATGTTTTTGCGGAGAACAAACTCTTTGCAACGCTCGACACTACTGTAAGGAAGGTTGTGATTGAGAATGTACCTTTCCTTTTGAGCGATACCGTAGGTTTTATACGTAAATTGCCCCATCAACTTGTAGAGTCATTCAAGAGTACACTTGATGAGGTAAGGGAGGCTGACATTTTGATGCACGTTGTTGATATATCGCATCCAAATTTTGAAGAGCAGATAAAAGTCGTTAAGCAGACTCTTCAGGAAATAGGGGCGGGAGACAAACCTACATTTATGATTTTCAATAAGATAGATGCGTATAAATATGTTGAGCCCGATGAGTTCTCAATTGAGGAGAAGAGGCCGGAAAACTACTCACTTGAAGAATTGAAGCACTCATGGATGTATAAGGAGAACACACCTGCCATCTTTATTTCTGCAAGGGAAAAACTCCACATAGACAAGTTGAGGAATGATCTATACAAGATGGTTGCAGAGATTCATGCAGGCAGATGGCCATTTGACAATTTCTTGTGGTAGAGAGATTATTTTACAGCATTACCAATATTTTCAAAAACTGGCAATTATCCACAAGATTCTAAATCTTACAGATTGGGAGAATAAAAAACTGGATCAGATTTCTGACCCAGTTTTTTATTATTTGTCGGTTCTGTATTATCTCAATTGGAAGATGATAGGGAATGTGTATCTTACACGTACAGGTTTGTTTCTTTGTCTACCAGGAGTCCATTTTGGTGAACTTGATACAACTCTTACAGCCTCTTTATCCAAAGAAGAGTCAACACCTCTAAGAACTGTAACTTTTGATACTCTTCCGTCGGTCTCAATTGTAAACTGAAGCATTACACGACCTTGAATTGCATTCTCTTTAGCAATCTCAGGATAAACTATGTTGTCGTAAACCCATTTTGTAAACTCATTAGCATCACCGCCTTTGAATTTAGGTTTCTCCTCTACGATTGCCAATGGAATCTCTTCCTCTTCTACAACCTCCTCTTCAACTGCTTGAGGAACATACTCTTTAATCTCAACACCTAGGCTGGCATCATCCTCTGTTGAAAGAAGAAGGTTATCCTCTACTTGTACATCATCATCCACGATGTCAATGAAGTCAGAAACAACCGGCTCTTTTGGTGCCTCTGGTGGAGGTGGAGGTGTCTCTGTTGTTACGGGAATCATTTCCTCCTCTGCGATAATCTCTGTCTCTGCCTGAAGAGTGCTTACCTCTTTCTCAGATGTGCTCCATTCAAATGCACCGTAGCAAATCAAAAGAGCGATAATTAGTCCAATCTCTCTAAAAAGCAATTTTTTGCCTTCCAGGCTGGCTTTAGGTGATTTTTTAATTTCCATATTTTTAGTGTATTTTCCGTATTTAAGCGATGTAAAAATAGTAAATTATTTATAATCTCACATAAAAAATGTTGATAAACTTTTTATGTGAGATTATAAGTCTTTTACTTTCAGCGGATTATACTTAACTAAAATTTTTTAGAGTTGTTGATAAACGCACTGAATTTAGGTATTTGTTACCTATTTTAGATAATATTCATCTCTTTAAGAACGCTGTTTGTCTTTCTTACAGCGTCTGCGCTCTTGTTGAACAACTCCTGCTCCTCTGCGTTCAATTTAAGTTTGATGATTTTCTCGCAACCTTTTTTGCCGATCATTACAGGAACTCCAATACAGATATCATCCTGGCCATACTCGCCCTCAAGCGCTACGCAGCAAGGGAATACCTTTTTCTCATCAAGAATAATGGATTTTACAAGAACTGCTCCTGCAGCACCTGGTGCGTACCAAGCCGATGTTCCAAGAAGTTTTGTAAGGGTTGCGCCACCAACCATAGTGTCAGCAACTACCTGTTGTGCAGCATTTTTTGATAGAAGTTCAGTTGCAGGAATGCCTCTGTAGTTTGCAAAGCGGATTAGAGGAATCATTGTAGTGTCACCGTGTCCGCCAATTACCATACCCTCAATGTCGCTTTGAGGTGCTTTAAGAGCCTTGCTTAGGTAAGTTGTGAAACGGCTGCTGTCAAGGATACCGCCCATACCGATTACTCTGTTCTTTGGAAGACCTGATTTCTTGTATGTCAAGTATGTCATTGTATCCATAGGGTTAGCAATGATAACGATAATTGCGTTTGGAGAGAATTTCAATACGTTCTCTACAACGCCGTTAACGATACCTGCGTTAACACCAATCAACTCCTCTCGGGTCATGCCTGGTTTTCTTGGAATACCCGAAGTAATTACTACAACGTCTGATTTGGCAGTTGCCTTGTAATCATTGGTAACACCTGTGATTTTTGTGTTGAACTGGTATAGGTTAGCAGTTTGGGTCATATCCAATGCTTTACCCTCTGAAACACCCTCTTTGATGTCCAAAAGAACAATCTCAGAACAGAATTTCATGTGCAACATAGCATTTGCACAAGTGGCGCCTACATTACCTGCGCCAATAACGCTTACTTTAGCCATAGTAGAATTTTTAATAATTTTAATATTAAGTTTTTTTCAGTTTCTATTGATAGAATCATATCTTTGCAAAGTTAGCAACTTTTAATCATATTATACCCAAATATAAAGATTAAATTACCCAAAAATGATACAATATTTCAATAATGAAGTTGATTTTGATTTGAAATCAAAACTTCTCATCAGAAGATGGATTAATACTGTAGCGGAACAGTATAATAAGAGATGTAAGGATATAAATATCATCTTTTGTTCCGATCCTGCACTTCTCGAAATAAACAAGCAGTTTTTGGGCCACGATTACTATACAGATATCATTACCTTCGATTATTGTGAAGGTGATAAACTCTCGGGAGAGTTGTATATAAGTATAGATACTGTCAGGGCAAATGCTGTTGAATATGAGCAGACTTTTGAAACAGAATTGCACCGGGTAATTATTCATGGTATACTTCATCTTATTGGATTTGATGATCATCAGGAGAATGATATAATCCAAATGAGAAGGGGAGAGGAGGAGGCTTTGAAATTGCTCGGCACACTCCTTTCAAAGAAGGATTAGGAAAGAGATCAGTTTTTTAGTTTTTCAGGTATTTTTCTTTGTAGGACCAATTGATCGGTTATACCACTTTTATTATTTCATTATTGATGCATTATAATTATCAGAATATATATTTTAATTACTGTTTTATAATTTGAGTTATTGCTTTTTAGATTTTTGTACACTTGACTGAATCATTCATATCTGAAGACTTTTTGCAATATCTGTAAAGATTTTGAATTTAACTTTGAGTCTGATTTTGGATATTCCGATCTACTCAATATGTTGAGCCGACAGTTTTGTTGATACAATTTAATATGAGTTTAGCAGATGGATAGAGAGTATGATATAATTGTTGTGGGTGCGGGCCATGCTGGTTGTGAGGCCGCAGTTGCTGCAGCAAAAATGGGTTCAAGGACACTACTTATAACAATGGACATGAACAAGATTGCACAAATGTCGTGCAATCCGGCAATAGGAGGTATTGCTAAAGGGCAGATTGTTAGAGAGATAGATGCCCTTGGAGGTTGTACGGGAGTTGTTACCGATGCAAGTACAATCCAATTTAGGATGCTCAACAGGTCAAAAGGGCCTGCAATGTGGAGTCCAAGAGCGCAGTGTGACAGAATCTATTTCTCCTTCAACTGGCGCTATATTGTTGAGAATACTCCAAATCTATTTATCTGGCAAGATGTTGTAAATGATGTTCTTGTTGATAATCAGAGAGTTGTGGGGGTTATGACTCAAATGGGTGCAAAATTTGCGTGCAAGAGCCTTATCCTTACCGCCGGCACGTTTCTAAATGGCAAATTATTTATAGGAAAAGAGTCTACAGAAGGGGGTAGGGTAGGAGAACTCTCATCTTACGGTTTGACAGAAAAGTTGTTGACATATGGAATTGAGTCTGCAAGGATGAAAACTGGTACACCTCCAAGATTGGATGCCAAGTCCATTGATCTTTCAAAATTGGAGGTTCAGTATGGTGATGACAAGCCTTTCAGATTTTCATATTTGAACCTTCCCTCTGCAATCCAGTCATCAAATGTAAAGCAGAAGTGCTGTTATATGGTCCATACAAATGAGACCGTGCATGACATTCTCCGGGGAGGCTTTAAAGATTCTCCGTTATTCTCTGGAAAGATACATGGTGTAGGGCCAAGGTATTGCCCAAGTATAGAGGACAAGTTGAGAACCTTTGAGGGAAAGAATACTCACCAGTTGTTTTTGGAGCCTGAAGGCTGGGATACTCATGAGTACTATCTTCAGGGCTTCTCTTCCTCACTCCCTTTGGCTACACAGTTGGAAGCCTTAAGGCATATCCCTGGCTTGGAGAGTGTAGAGATTTACCGACCAGCCTATGCTGTGGAGTATGATTACTTCCCGCCGACTCAGTTGAAGCATACGCTTGAGTCAAAAATTATTGAGGGATTCTATTTTGCCGGACAAGTAAATGGCACTACCGGGTATGAGGAGGCTGCGGCGCAAGGCTTGATGGCCGGTATAAATGCTTCGCTGAAATTGCAGGGTAGGGGGCCTTTGGTTCTCAAAAGAGACCAGGCCTATATTGGTGTTTTGATTGATGACCTTATTACTAAAGGTGTTGACGAGCCTTATAGAATGTTTACCTCAAGAGCCGAGTACAGAATCCTGCTCCGACAGGATAATGCGGATATGAGACTGACAGAGATTGGTTATAATATTGGCCTTGCTTCTGAATCGAGATTGCGTCTAATGCGCGAAAAGTATTCTGCAATTAATCAAATTACAGAGGAGTTTGACAATGTTTCTGTTCAACCAGCAGACATTAATCCTTATTTGCAAGAGGTAAATTCTGCTGTAATTCCCAACAGGAAGAAAATGGCAGAGATACTTGCAAGGCCTCAAGTCTCAATTGAAGGTATGTTAAAAAATGTTCCACGAGGAACAATTTTATCTGATATGGCTTCTAAAGTTGATGATTTAATGCCGGTATCGTCAAAAATTGACGGAGGGCTCGAACTTCCCTATAACCCTAATCGGATTCATTGCTCTTTTAACAATGTAAAATCTGCGGGGCATGGAAATCAGGTTTCAGAGAACCCGGATTCTTCGTTATCTTTTACTTCTGGTGCTTCTTATGGCAAGGGTGATTCTATAGTTGACAATAAGAATGCTTCTGTTTCAAATGCAGAATTTGAATGCGATGCAGCCAATGATTCTTGCTGTAATAGTGCTTCTGCCAATTGTTATAGTAATCCCGCTAGCCACTCAAATGATACTATAACTTATCATTTGAAGGATGAAATTTTGGAAAGTGTAGAGATCGCTGTAAAGTACAGGGGTTATATTGAGAGAGAAAAAAGGATAGCAGACAAGATTCTTAAATTGGAGAATATTGTCATTCCTGATAACTTTGACTTCTCCAGAGTTACATCCTTATCTATTGAAAGTAGGCAAAAATTGATAAAACATAGGCCAACTACTATAGCCCAGGCCTCAAGAATCCCTGGTGTTTCGCCGGCTGACATATCGGTTTTGTTGATATTTTTCGGAAGATGATGTTCCACGTGGAACGCTATAACTTAAGTGCTACAATTTGCTGAAAAACAAAATTGTAGCACTTTTGATTTAAATCTATGATTCATTGAATTGGGCCTGTGTGCCGTTGATGTAATTGTTTAGGTATGGCATCCGTCATTCAAGCATTCTGCCATCTTTGTGTATCGTGGGAGATGCGGTCATGGTAGGATGTATTTTGCAATTACAATATAAAATGAATGTAGGGCTTTGCAAAGAATTACTCCATTGTAAAATTGAAGAAACTCTTTTTGATTATCTCTTGAGAAACACTTTCTGAAAGAGGCATGTATAGGGCAAATTCAGTGATACTGCTCGCTGTAATGCTTTTGTAAAGATTCTCTGTAAATCTCTCAAAATTGCAACTGGCAGGTTGTATTAAAGTAACAGATTCTGTTTTGTTGAATTCCTGAGAATGAGAGAATCTATTATTCCCTATTGTAAAATTATCATTAAAGATGTGGGAGAGCACTCCTTTCAAGGAATTGAAATTGTTCTCTTGAATGATGAGTCTGGTATTATCTTCCGGTTCTTGAGTACTATTTGCAATGAAATATTTCCCTAACTCGGGGAAGTATCTGATTATTCCCCTTTCTACATTGATGAGTTTAAGTATGCACTCCAAAATATTTGAGTCCCATTCAAATATGTTTTCGCACAGTCCGGACCGTATATTGTACAACTCTTCAGGTGTGATATCTTCTTGCTGATTGGCTCTGCTTGGGGCAACGCTTTCATTGTCGGGCGCATATCCTTTATCAGGCGGGTAGTCATTACTAATATGGGATGCGTCATCAGGGTTGTTGCCTCTATTGGTCTGAGATATATCGTCGGGTCTGCGGTCTCTATTGGTCAGTGAAGTGTCATCAGGTCTATAACCTATATTGATTGGCAGTGATATGTTGTCAGGAATATTGTATCCGGCAGATTGCTTCAGTTGCTTCAGGCTTAAAGTTGTCTCGCGCCTATAGAGCGGAATAGAAAACCCCTGTGCTTTATAGAATGGGAATAGCGATTCTTCTGCGGGGCGTGTTATTATAAAATCTTCTCCGGAGGCAGTGTAGTGACCGCTTATGTGTTTTACAAGTTTTCTGCTCAAGCCTCTGCCGCGGGCCTGTTCAATGGTGGCCACACCATACAGATAGCGGCCATTATGCACTTTTTTGATATTATCGCTACGTTCAAATGTACTGCTGCCAGATTCCACTATTTTGGAACTATAAGGAGTAAAATCGGTATTTGCTCCCTCTTTCCGGACCAATCTTATAGGAATGGCGAATGCCACTGAAACAACCTCCCCGTCGATGGTATATACAAAAGCATCAAGAAGAGGGTAGAGGCAGTTGAAGATTATATCCAGATATGCCTCATCGGTGGTGAAGATGTCATGCCATATTCTACGTATGGCACAAATATCACCCTTTCCTGCAACTCTTATTCCTTCGGAAGCGGATTTGTCGGCAATCCTCCTATGCTCTCCTTTTATGGTCATCTTTTCATTAATATTATCGGATTATCAATTGGCGGGATTATCAGATCAGTTGGCGGGGCCGGAGTATGGTGTCAAATATCCCTATCCTGGGAGAATATCAATTATCTCTGTTGGCCAAAACTCCTTTTATATCTGCCACAAACTCCTCTATATTCTCCTTTTGGGTGTTGAATGAGCACATCCACCTTACCTCTCCTGTCTGTTCATCCCAGGTGTAGAAGTAATATTTTTTCAGGAGTTCTTCAGTTAGCCATTTGGGTATTATGGCAAAGACCGCGTTGCTCTCTACCTTTTGGGTTATTTGAACCTGTGGAATCTCTTTAAGCAGTTTTTCCAGGTATTTGGCCATTGCATTTGAGTGTGATGCAAGTTTAATGTAAAGATTGTCAGTTAGATATGCGTCAAACTGGGCGGCTATGAACCGGTTCTTCGAGTAGAGTTGGGTAGCCTGTTTACGTATGTATTGCAGGATATTGGCCTGTAATGAATTGTCTCTTAAGGCGTTATGAGCATTTGTGGCAAAATCCCGGCCACTTGTTACGCCTTCATTTTTATATGTAGCATCTGAAGTGTTGAAAACAACAACAGCCTCTCCCATAAGAAGGCCGTTCTTTGTTCCGCCAAATGAAAGCACGTCTGCACCGCAGTCGGCAGTAAAGGCCTTTACCGGCAAACCAAGTGCTGCAGCGGCATTGGAGATTCGGGAGCCGTCAATGTGCAGGTATCCGTTGTGTGAGTGCATCAGGTCGGCAAGTGCCTTTATCTCCTCCGGAGAATAGAGTGTTCCCAACTCGGTAGGCTGGGAGATGGAAAGGATGCGTGGCTGTGAGTGGTGCTGCTCACCAAAGTTTGTGAGTGATTTTGTGACCTCCTCTGGAGTGACTTTGCCGTCGGGAGAGGCGAGGGGAATGATTTTACACCCGGTAAACTTCTCTGGTGCCCCGCACTCGTCTACATTTATATGGGCAGTTTTGGGGGCAAGAATGGAGTGGAAACTGCTGGTGAAGGCTCCAAGTGAAACCACATTCGCACCTGTGCCATTTACCACAAAAAGGGCTTTGCAATTCCCTCCAAGGAGCGCTTCAAGTCTGCCAAGTACCTCTTGGGTATAGGGATCGTCGCCGTAGGCGGTTTTAAAGTTGTTGTTCTCCTTTACAATGGCTTCCATGATGAGTGGATGGACGCCTGAATGGTTGTCGCTGCCAAAACTGTGTTTCA
This sequence comes from Bacteroidales bacterium, assembly GCA_015060245.1. Taxonomy (GTDB): domain Bacteria; phylum Bacteroidota; class Bacteroidia; order Bacteroidales; family UBA932; genus Egerieousia. Next base: position 36,950 of record SUYU01000009.1, read on the forward strand.
TATAATTGAGTATTAGGTTTGCAATTTTTTAAAATATCCTCCCGCATTTGGCGTATGCCGTAAGTTTGTGGAGATTGAAAAATCTTGATCTTTTCGGCTGGTTTATCAGCGTTTTGTCTTGGCATTGAGGTCAATGCGCTCTTTGATTGCCTGTCGGCCCTTGTAATAGTAGAGTACAATTGTGTTCTCCTTTTCAAAATAGAGGGTATTGAGGCACTTCTGTGTCTTGGGGTCAGACGGCTGCTGTTCGCAGTGAAGAAGCAGGTATTGTTTTGTTCCTTTGTTATAGTTGCAAATTACAGTTGTACCCATAATGTCAAAGAATGCTGCCTTGTTGCTTTTTGAACTCTCTATGTATTTGTCTTCAAGGAAACGCTGGACAATGGGATGGCTCTGCTCAAGTACGCCAAAGTCGAGCCTTGAGGCGCCTTGCGGGTTATTGTCGTACCACCACTGTATTGCCTTTCTTGTCAACTCTTTCTCTTTGTTGAAGGGTTTCAATTGTGTGCTTTTGCCAAAAGACCTCATCAGCCAGTTGATCTGGGGAGTGGCCATAATTCCGCCTTGGGCCATATCAGCACAACTGCCCTCTATTTCGTTGCCGTTCCTCTCTCCTGCATAGATTGAACTGAAGAGTGTGCCGTCGGTCATTGAAACGAGGTTTGAAACAAGTTCAATTCCGTTGTTCTGCCATCCGGTGCGTGGCGCAATTCCCTCTGTATAGTTGAGATGCTGGAAAAACAGATACTTTTCGCCATCAACAATAACCTCTTCAACATTGGTTTTGCCGCAGAACAGATCATCTGCAGATGCCATGGAAAAGAGTTTGAGCATCTCATCCTGCATATATCTTGAGGCATTGTTGCTGAAACTCTCCTGCCATTGTCCGGGAGCGGTTTCATCAATTCGCACAATCCGGATTGTGTATGGATCCTCCTTGCCCGGGGCTATGGCACCCACAATATACTCCTTGTTGTTTTTTCTTGCGCTCAAGGCAACAAAGTCAACACCTAATACTCCATTGGCAGCAGCGGCAACGTTTTCGCTGAAAATCCTGCCGGCCTCCTCCTTTGAGTAGATTGTTGTGTTGTATGATTTGATCAATGAATCCTTCTTTGCCTGTATAGTCGGTGCATACACGGAGTTGGGATACTTCGCAAGGAATTTGTTGAAACTTGTTGTATCTCCTTTTGCTATGGTATTCTTGAAGAGTTTGGTCTCGCCCTTTTTCTGTGCCAGCAATGGGGTAACGCAGAGTGATGCGAGTATAATTAGAAAAATTGTCCTGTATTGCTTCATGATATATAAATTTTGGTCAATATTCATTTCCTGACAGCCTGCCGTAATACTTTGGGGCATACTGATTTTTGTAATATTCTGATTATGACGGTTGTTTACTATACAAAGAGAGGATGAGTCCTTTACGGGTCATCCTCCTTTATGTTTAAATTCTCCAGTGGATTATTTGCAGATAGCCTCGTAAGCCTCGGCATCCATAAGATCGTCAACCTCTGCAGGGTTTGACATCTCTACTTTAATCATCCAGCCGGCACCATAAGGATCTGTATTTACAGACTCAGGAGCACCCTCTAGATCTGCGTTTACCTCAATAACTTTGCCAGAAACAGGCATAAGGGCATCAGCAACGGTCTTAACGGCCTCAATTGCACCAAAAACTTCACCGGCAGCAAGGTCCTCACCCTCTGTCTGGATATCTACAAATACAATGTCGCCAAGTTGGTCCTGAGCAAAATCAGAGATACCAACGATTGCAATATTGCCGTCAACTTTAACCCACTCGTGGTCTTTAGAATACTTCAAATTAGCAGGGAAATTCATATTATTTAAATTTTAAGTGTTTATAAATTCAGAATATTTCACAAATGTATTAAATAATTTTAATTATAAGCGCTTTAAACTTAATTTTATTAACTCTTCAAGCGAATAATTAGGATTTTCTTTAATCAGTGCGCCAAGCACCTTTTCAACAGCACTCTTTGTAAAACCCAAAAGTATGAGGGCCGACAGTGCCTCCTCCTTGTTTGCTGTATTTGGTCCCGGCAGCAGGCTCTCCACTGCAGTGGCCCCGCCTTTGGTGATTTTGTCCTTCAACTCAATTATGACGCGCTGTGCGGTCTTCAATCCTATGCCCTTGATGCTCTTTATTCTGTTCACATCTCCGGCAATGATTGCACTCTTTATCTCCTCTTCGGTCATGGATGAGAGCATCATGCGGGCAGTGTTGGGGCCTATGCCCGATATCTCTATGAGCATGCAGAACATGGAGCGCTCCTCCTTCTTGTAGAACCCGTACCACAATTCAACATCCTCTCTCAGATGGTGGTAAATATAGAGTTTTACGTGGGCAAGACTCTGTATGTCTGCATAAGTCTGAAGGGAAATCTGCAATCTGTAGCCAATTCCGTTGTTCTCAACAACCGCTTCTGTTGGACTTACTTCGGCCAATGAACCTTTGATATAATCGTACATTATGAAAATTTTACAACCTGAAATACAAAATTATGTTTTTTATGTGTAAACAAAAAGCCATATTTAAAAGAAACTTCCTTTAAATTATTATTTTTGCAGTTTGATATGGAGTCAAGTTATGAATGCAATTCAGGATATAAGGGATAGAGTGCCTGCATTGGCCCAGACCGTTTACGGCAAGCCGCTTGTCTATCTTGACAATGCTGCTACAGCGCAGAAGCCTGTGGAGGTAATAGAACTGCTCAACAGAATGAACAGTGCAACAAATGCCAATGTCCACAGGGCAATGTACAGGCTTAGTGACGAGGCTACAAACCTTTATGAGGGGGCACGCGAGAGGGTGAGGGAGTTCATAAATGCACCGGCAAGGGAGAATGTGATTTTTACCAGTGGCGCAACTGCCTCAATAAACCTTGTGGCGAGCAGTTTTTGTGCAAAATACCTCAAGGAGGGAGATTCGGTCATAGTTACTGAAGATTCGCACCATTCTAACATTGTTCCCTGGCAGTTGGCTTGCGAAAAGGCAGGGGCTTCGCTCAAGGTGCTTCCTATAGATGACAACGGAGTGTGGAGTGCGCAGGATATTGTTCCTTTGCTTGATGAGAGGGTCAAGATTGTGGCTGCAACCCATATTTCAAACGTACTTGGCATAATCAGCCCCATAAAGGAACTTATAGAGATTGCACATAAGCATGGAGTTCCGGTATTGGTTGACGGAGCCCAGGGAATTGTCCATTCACGTGTTGACGTGCAGGATCTTGACTGCGACTTTTATGCATTCTCCGCACATAAGATTTATGGAGAGACCGGCAGTGGAATACTCTACGGCAAGGAGCATTGGCTCGAAGAGATGCCACCATACATGGGCGGAGGAGACATGGTAGGAACCGTAACCTTTGCAAAGACTACGTATGCTCCGCTTCCGCTGAAGTTTGAGGCAGGAACACCAAATTTTATCGGCTCTGCGGCTCTCAAGCCCGCTTTGGATTTTGCATGGGAAATATCTCAGGGCGAGTGCGGCAAGGCAGTTAAGGAGAGTGAAAGGCAGATAATTGCATATATGAAGGGTGCGTTGGCAGAGATTGAGGGCGCAGTGCTCTATGGAGACTCACAAAACAGGATACCGCTCTTCTCGTTCAATGTGGAGGGTTGCCATCCCGGGGACATTGCCCAAATACTTGATAAGATGGGCATAGCGGTAAGGACCGGAATGTTATGTGCCGAGCCGCTCATGGCGCATTTTGGCGTTACAAGCATGGTAAGGGCTTCATTTGCGCCATACAACACATTGCAGGAGGCTGAGTATTTTATAAGCGGCCTGAAAAGGGCTGTTGCAATGCTCAGGTAGCGGCAGCGCCGCAGTATTTTGAAACGGATGGCGGCAGGAGGCTGAAAAGGGGAAATAATGGTTCCGACAGGCTGTCGGGAGGCAAAATATAATTGATATGACAATTCAGGAGATTGAGAATCAGATTATTGAAGAGTTTTCAATATTTACTGACTGGTTAGACAAATATGAGTATATAATAGAACTTGGCAAGAATGTGCCGGTTATTGAAGAGGGTGCAAAAAAGGAGGAGAACCTTATCAAGGGGTGTCAGAGCCGCGTTTGGCTCGACTGCTGGCAGGATGACGGCAAACTCTTCTTTGCGGCAGACAGCGATGCCATAATTACCAAAGGCATTATTTCGCTGCTCATACGCGTGTACAACGGCCAGCGGCCAAAGGATATTCTTGAATCTGACCTTTCATTCATTGATGCTATAGGACTGCAGGAGAACCTCTCTCCAACACGTGCAAATGGCCTTGTGTCAATGATAAAACAGATCAAGATGTATGCCCTTGCATTTGAAAACAAATAAAGGAGCGCTGATATTCAGGTGGAGAAATATTGGATAGCATAATATAAATGATATGGAGATGAAGAGCATTGAGAGTTTGCAGAGAGATGTCGTAAGGGCATTGAGGCAGGTTTATGACCCGGAGATTCCGGTGAATGTATATGATTTGGGACTCATTTACGAGATAAAGATAGATGATGACCACAAAGTCTTCATAAAGATGACTCTGACTGCCCCTAACTGTCCTATGGCAGATGATGTGATGGAGCAGGTGAACGAGGCGGTCAAGGATGTACCCGGCGTAACTGATGCTGCAATTGAGTTGGTGTTTGAGCCGGAGTGGGACCGGAGCCGTATGAGTGAAGAGGCACTTGTTGAACTTGGCTGGCTGTAAGATGAACAGAGTTTACCTGATGCTTGGCAGCAATATGGGAGATAGGGCTGCATTGCTTGAGAGCGCCGTTGAGATGCTTGTGGAGCGTCTCATGCCCGATTATCTTGAGGTTGAGGATCTTTGCGATGCCGTAAATACATCGGATGTTGTTGAGACTGAACCATGGGGCTTTGACAGTGATGAGAAATTTTTGAACCAGGCTTTCATGATCCTTACAGACAAGGATGCCGCACAGGTGCTTGGGACGTGCCAGGAGATAGAGGCGGAACTTGGGCGTGACAGAAATGTTCCTTCTGTTGATGATTCCGGGGAAAGGGTCTATTCATCAAGACCGATTGATATAGATATTATCTTCTTTGATTGCGACGGCAAACCTCAGGTAATAGATACCCCTGCCTTGAAGGTGCCGCATCCGCTCATGCATCAGAGGATGTTTGTTCTGGAACCGCTTTCGCAGATAGCAAAGGATTATGTTCATCCGGGAATGAAAAAGAGTGTGGGGAGGCTCAAAAAGGATCTCAAACGCGCTTTGAGGAGTCAGGAAAAACCTGAAAAGTATATTGGTAATGATTAAAAACAGATATAACTATGACACAAGAAGAACTATTTAAAAATTTGATCGCCCATACAAAAGAGTATGGATTCATCTTCCCTTCAAGTGAGATTTATGACGGTTTGGGTGCTGTATATGATTACGGCCAGTTGGGAAGCGAGTTGAAGAACAATATCAAGAAGTACTGGTGGGATGCAATGGTAAGGTTGAATGAGAATATTGTTGGTATTGATTCGGCAATTTTCATGCACCCAAGAATCTGGGAGGCTTCAGGCCATGTTGGTGCTTTCAATGATCCGCTTATCGACAACAAGGATTCAAAGAAGAGATATAGGGCAGATGTGCTTTTGGAGGATTATATTGCAAAACTTGAGGAGAAGATCAATAAAGATGTTGAGAAGGGCAGGAAGAAGTTCGGAGAGGCTTTTGACGAGGCTCAGTTCCGTGCAACAAATCCTAACGTGTTGAGAAACGTGAACAAGATCAATGCCTGCAAGGAGAGAATGGTTGAGGCTTTGAACAAGAATGATTTGGATGCTTTGAAACAACTTATTCTCGATTGCGAGATTGTATGTCCTATTTCAGGAACAAAGAACTGGACAGATGTAAGGCAGTTCAACCTTATGTTCAGCACCCAGTTGGGCAGCGTATCAGGTGAGAGCGGTATAATCTATTTGAGACCAGAGACTGCGCAGGGTATCTTTGTAAACTACCTTAACGTGCAGAAGACAGGCCGTATGAAACTTCCGTTTGGTATTGCGCAGATTGGAAAAGCCTTCAGAAATGAGATTGTTGCACGTCAGTTCATCTTTAGAATGAGGGAGTTTGAGCAGATGGAGATGCAGTTCTTCGTTAAACCGGGCGAGGAACTTGAGTGGTTCGCAAAATGGAAAGAGACACGTTTGAAATGGCATAAGGCAATTGGTATGGGTGAGGAGAACTACAGATACCATGACCATGACAAACTTGCCCACTACGCAAATGCAGCAACTGATATTGAGTTCAACTTCCCATTCGGCTTCAAGGAACTTGAGGGTATCCACTCGCGTACAGACTTTGATTTGGGCCGCCATCAGGAGTACTCTGGCAAGAAGTTGCAGTATTTTGATCCTGAGAAGGGCGAGAACTATGTTCCGTACGTTATTGAGACCTCAATTGGTGTTGACAGAACAGTGCTTGCTGTATTGTCGGGAGCATATAAAGAGGAGAAACTTGAGAATGGAGAGGAGAGGGTTGTACTTAAATTCCACCCTGCACTTGCTCCTGTGAAGTTGGCTGTGTTGCCTTTGGTCAAGAAAGATGGTCTTCCTGAGTTGGCAAGGGAGATTATGGCCGATTTGAAACTTGATTTCAACTGCCAGTATGATGAGAAGGATTCGATTGGCAAGCGTTATCGCCGTCAGGATGCAATTGGAACACCTTTGTGTATTACAGTTGACCACCAGAGCCTTGAGGACAAGTGTGTTACATTGCGTGACCGCGATACCATGGCCCAGGAGAGAGTTCCTATTGCCGACCTTTACAGAATAGTGGAGGAGAAGGTAAGCATGAGAAACTTGCTTAAACAGGTAAGATAGACTTTTGTGGGTCTGCCCACTTATTGTATTCAATTTATTGGCCCATATGGCGTGCCGGAGTTCACTGGTATGTTGTATGGGTCAATTTTTTTGTCAACAACAAGAGGAAAAAGATGCCCCCCTTGCTGCTTTCTGGATGTAATGGATAGTGTAAACAGACATATTGTCCCATAATTGATTGAAAAAGCCATCTGCTGAAATAATTTTAGAAAAATATGACAAATACTCTTGCAAATTAGAAAAATTATATTTTACTTTGTAATAGTTATTAAATAATAATAATTATAATAACAGAAGCCCCCTTAAATCCGTTATATAAGTGAATTATTAATTTTTAAAATTTGACAGATATGACTGACACTACTGTAAATTATGCCGGGTTGAGACTTAAATCTCCTTTTATTGCAGCAAGCAGTGGCTTTACTGCAGATATTGATAAAATAGTAGCCCTTTCGCGTAGCGGAATAGGTGCCATAGTATTGAAATCTCTCTTTGAAGAGCAGATAAACAATGAAATAAGTTTCCTTGAGAGCCAGAGTGCCGAGTATACTGAGAATGCCGATTTTCTAAACCATTATGTTCAGGCTTATGCTGTTGGTAAATACCTCGACCTCATTAAGGAGGCCAAAAGCAAGAGTGATGTGCCTATCATTGCAAGTATCTGCTGTTATACAGTTGGCAACTGGGTCTCTTATGCACGAGATATGGAGGCTGCAGGAGCAGATGCAATAGAACTCAATATTTATTCAATGCCACTCTCTTCTGATCCATCGTTCATTGGCAAAAGCAGTGATGAGATTGAAAAAGAGGCTTGCACAATAGTGCAGAGTGTTGCAACCAGTGTGGGGATTCCTGTAATTGTAAAGATTTCTGACCAGTATACCAATCTTTTGGGCTTTATGGCGCGTCTTAAGGCAAGTGGGGCCCGGGCTGTGGTTCTGTTCAACCGCTTTTATAAGCCTGACATCTCTTTAAAATCAATGAAACTGGTTTCAGGCAATATGTTCTCATCAAAGAGCGAGTATCTCAAATCTTTACGCTGGATAGCAATTGCATCCGCAAAATTGCAAAGTACATCTTCAAAGCATGATGGCAATGGAGTAGTTTCTGCCAATCTGGATTTGAGCGCCTCAACCGGTGTGCATGACGGACAGACTGCAATAAAACTCTTGCTTGCAGGTGCAAAGACCGTACAGTTGTGCAGCGCACTCTATCAGCAGGGGCCTTTCATTGTGGAGGATTTTGTCGGCCATTTGAAAAAATTCATGAGTGATAAAGGTTTTGACAAAGTCGCAGATTTTTGTGGTATGCTCAACTACGCCAATATCTCCAACCCGTCAGGCTTTGAGAGGGTACAGTTCCTTAAGACAGCGGAGCAGTATTGATAAAACGCGAAACTGCTTGCTTTTATTTGTAAATGAGTTGTTTAATTTAATTTGATTTGTTTGATTTGATTTGATTTGATACATTTGCCTATGCAGTTTTAATCAAAAATGATAAGCATTTGTATAATATGAAATTGTTGAATGGAATAATATTTTCAATTATAATGGTTCTCCACATTGGTTGCTCCAATGTGGAGACTCGTTATGAAGTGATAGACTTGGCGGGGGCTGTTCATAATGTCGAACCTTGTAAATTAAGCACTTATGCCTCAAATATAGATTATCTTCCAATAGGGTTGGAAGATAGTGTTTTGCTTGGTGATATTTATTATCATAAATTTTTGGTAGATGAAGAGAATATTTTTATAGTTGCTCCCAAAATGAAATGTATTTACATGTTTGGCAGGGATGGCAAATTGATCAGGAGTATTGGACAAAGGGGACGTGCTTATGGCGAGTATACTGCAGCCAGAAGTATGATGTCAGACAGTGGATCGGATTTGCTGATGGTTGAGGGTGGAAACAAGACTGTATTTTATTCAACAACAGACGGTTCCTGTAAGGGAGAATATAATTTTGATGAGTTGTTTGATAAATCAAAAGATCAACTGATGGTTGCCAGGGATGGGCGCAGCCAGATTCTTTCCAATGTCACCATTGCAAAAATAGTGATGAAAGATAAGAAATTTTATCTTGCTACAGGAGACCAGTCAACTCTTGATCAGGCTCTGATAATCGTAGGAGAGAATGGTGCGATTGAGTCAAGAGTGGAAATAAGGAAAACAGAAGTGAGAAACTTTTTCAACAATGTTCTCACCGCTTCAATTTATGAATATGACAACAAAATTAATCTTATTCATGGATTGCAGGATACAATATATCAACTTGAAGGGGAGAGACTGATCCCAAGAATAGCCATTAATTATGGAAATTATCAGACATTGTCGACCCAAAAAAGCAGGAGGAGATCCAATAACTCAATGCAGGTTGCTGTGGGGTATCAATTTATTGAGTCTGCGGCAATGATTGCAGGTACGGTTTTTCTTCCTTCATCTGCTGTTGTGTACAGTAATGGAAGCCAATATTCCAATTTCGTATATGATAAGGCAAGTCGCAAGAGTGTTATTGTTGATTATCAGGAAGAGTTTGATATGGCAGGCTTTATAAATGATATTGATGGTGGAATGCCATTTTGGCCCCAGCAGTTGAGGGGAAACAAGATGTTCAGTTTTGTGGACGCCGGCACATTTATAGAGATGAGTAAAAAATGCAATTCTCCGAAGATGAAAGAGGTTGCCCGGAAACTTACTGAAGAGAGCAACCCCGTTCTTGTTGAAGTTACGTTAAAATAGTGTGAATGCTTATACAGTTAATTGCCTTTTATTTTGTACTTTTGCCTTAGTCATTTAAAAAGCAGAGTATGTATAGAGATTCCCTACTTTATGTGGCCCATTCGGCCTCAGGTCCTATAAATATAATTGGAAAGATGGCCAACCGCCACGGCCTTATTGCCGGTGCCACCGGAACAGGAAAGACAGTTACACTACAGGTTCTTGCAGAGACTTTTTCACAGGCTGGTGTGCCCTGTTTTATGGCCGACATGAAGGGCGATTTGTCGGGAATATCACAAGTGGGAAAATTGAGCGGCTTTATAGAGAAGAGATGCGTTGAGTTTGGTATGGAGGCCGCATCCCTTAAATTTGAGGGATGTCCTGTCCGTTTTTATGATGTGTATGGAGAGCAGGGGCACCCTATGCGTACAACTGTTGAGAGCATGGGACCGATGCTTCTTGCACGTCTTCTTGATTTGAATGATACCCAGACAGGTGTGCTTACCCTTGCTTTTAAAATTGCGGAGGATGAGCAACTTCACCTTATTGACATGAAGGATTTGCGTCTTATGCTCGATTATGTTGCAAAGAATGCCCAGAAATATGCAACAACATACGGCGCAGTATCGGTTGCCTCAATAGGGGCCATACAGCGTTCACTGCTGGCACTTGAGGAGCAGGGGGGCGACAAATTTTTTGGTGAGCCGGCATTTGACATTTATGATCTGCTCCAGACCGAAGGGGGGCGCGGAGTGATGAATATCCTTGCTGCCGACAAACTTATGCTGCAGCCTAAACTCTACTCTACATTTCTGATGTGGCTCCTTGCTACAATCTATGAGAAGATGCCTGAAATAGGTGATATGGAACTTCCGAAAATGGTCTTCTTCTTTGATGAGGCCCACATGCTGTTCAAGGATACATCAAAAGCCCTTACCGACAAAATAGAGCAGATTGTAAGACTTATCCGTTCAAAAGGTATAGGTGTATATTTCATAACACAATCTCCGTCTGATTTGCCTGAAACAATTTTGGGACAGTGCGGAAACCGCGTACAGCACGCACTGAGGGCCTTTACGCCAAAAGATCAGGCTGCGGTAAAATCTGCGGCACAGACATTCCGCCCGAATCCCGCATTCTCAACGGAGAGGGAGATTCTTGAACTCGGTACCGGCGAGGCGCTGGTCTCATTCCTTGATGAGAAGGGTGCCCCATCTGTTGTGCAAAAGGCAAAAATTCTCTTCCCGCTCAGCCAGATAGGAGCCATAACAAGCGACCAGAGGGCTTCGGTCATGGCATCTTCGCGTGTGGCCGGGAAGTATGACACTCCGGTTGACAGGGAGTCAGCATTTGAAAAGATACTCAAGCAGCGTGAGCAGCAGCAGGCAGAAAAGGCCAGGCAGGAGGAGAGGATTGCGGCAGAAAAGGCCCAACAGGAACGCGAGAAGGAGAAGGCCAGGGAGCAGGCAAAACGCGAAAAAGAGGAGCAACGTGCCAGCAAGGCCAAAAAGGGAATCCTCACCACCATGCTTGGTACAGCCGTGACCTATTTTGCAAAGACTCTGGCAACTCAGATGGCAAAAAAGATAACAGGCGGCACATCACGTACAACAACCAGAAAGAGAACAACCAGAAAGAGATAGAGTTATTTCTATAAAGGGCAAATCCCTGCTGGAATATTCTCCAGTAGGGATTTGTCGTCTAATGAGCAATCTTTTGGGCTGCCCTTTATCTCTATTCGGCATTCCTGAGCGCCTCATCAAGATAGATTCCGAGGGCATTGGCCACACCTTCACCATATTTCGGATCAGCCTTGTAGCAATTGCGTATATGGCGTTGTTTAATGAAGTTGGCTGCGTCGCCCATTGCTCTGGCTGTATTTTCAAACAGCAGTTGTTGTTCCTGAGGCGGCATGAGCCTGAAGAGGGCGCCGGGCTGGCTGTAGTAGTCATCATCATATTCGCGCTCATTGTAGTTGAAAACATCTCCACGCGCTTTTAGTGGGGGCTCTTTCATTGAAGGTGTATCTTTCCACTCTCCGTAACTGTTGGGTTCGTAGCCCAAAGTGCTGCCGTAGTTGCCGTCGGTACGCATTGTGCCGTCTCTGTGGTATGAGTGGAACGGACATCGCGGCCTGTTTACCGGAATCTGTTCAAGGTTTACTCCAAGTCGGTAACGTTGGGCATCGCCGTATGAGAAGAGGCGGCCCTGAAGCATTTTGTCGGGAGAAAAACCTATACCGTCAATTATGTTTACGGGGTTGAAGGCAGACTGCTCCACCTCTGCAAAATAGTTGTCGGGATTACGGTTGAGTTCAAGTATTCCAACATCCTGTAGCGGAAAATCACCGTGGGGCCATACCTTTGTAAGGTCAAATGGGTTGATATGGTAGTTCTCGGCCTGCTGCTCGGTCATTGTCTGTATCTGGAAGAGCCACCTTGGAAAATCTCCCCTTTCAATGCTCTCATACAGATCTCTCTGGTGAGACTCCCTGTCTTTGGCAATTATGGCCTCTGCCTCCTGGTCTGTGAGGTTCTTGATACCCTGCATTGTGCGCAGATGAAATTTTACCCAGGTGCGTTCATTCTTTGCATTTATGAAACTGTATGTGTGGCTCCCAAATCCATGCATATGGCGGTATGAGTAGGGGATACCACGCGGACTCATCGTAATGGTAATCTGGTGCAGTGCCTCCGGCAGAAGTGTCCAGAAATCCCAGTTGTTGTTGGCACTGCGCATATTGGTACGCGGATCGCGTTTTATGGCATGGTTGAGGTCGGGGAACTTGAGAGGATCCCTCAAAAAGAATACAGGTGTATTGTTCCCTACAAGGTCCCAGTTCCCGGTATCGGTGTAGAATTTCATTGCAAAACCTCTTATATCCCGCTCTGCATCGGCGGCACCCCTCTCTCCCGCAACGGTTGAGAATCTTACAAAACATTCTGTCTTTTTGCCAATGTGGCTGAAGATGGATGCTCTGGTATATTGGGTAATGTCATGTGTTACCGTAAATGTGCCGTATGCTCCCGAGCCTTTGGCATGCATTCTTCGCTCCGGAATAACCTCGCGGTCAAAATGGGCAAGTTTCTCAATGAACCACGGGTCCTGGAGAACCATAGGGCCCCGCACGCCTGCAGTCTGTACGTTCTGGTTGTCTGCCACAATACGGCCGTTGGCCGATGTGAGTTGTTGTGCGTTGTGGTTGGTGCCACGGCTGCTGTTGTTGAATGATTTTTTCTCCGTTTCCATATTCAGAAGGGTTAAATGGGTAAGGTTTGAATGGGCCCGCCTGGTACTCTCCGGAGTTGTACTCGTGGGCCGATACTTTTCTATGGAAACGGATAGTGTGGGTGTTTTGTTCGCTGTGCCGTTGAAATTGAGCGAAATTTTTGCCCTGGAATGAGCGCATATCATTACGTATTGTCTTACTCTTGGAGCGTTTGGCTTGCAGTTTTGGGGCGGGATGGTTGGGGGCAGATGGTTCGTGAAGTGCCGGTTTGGGCGGTCATGACTCGGGATGTGTTTTGTCCACATTACCGAAGTGACGTCTGGCGTGGGCAAAAACAAAAAAAGCCGATGAAAATATCACCGGCCTTTTGAGTTGAGATACCAGGATTCGAACCTAGACAGACAGAACCAAAATCTGTAGTGCTACCATTACACCATATCTCAATTTGAGAGCGCAAAGTTATGAACTTTTTTTTAATATCCAAAGGTTTTGGGTAAAAAGTTGTAACTTTGTGTCATACTCAATATATTGCTTGGATGTTGGCATTTTGTTCAGAGTCAGGAAGTATGGAGAGACAATCTGCATTTGGTAGGAATTTCTATGGAACAGGAAGAGAAATATATGCTTGAAGCGCTGCGTGAGGCGCAGTTGGCTTGGGAGGAAGATGAGGTGCCAATTGGTGCGGTGGTGGTGTGCAACGGCAGAGTCATAGCAAGAGCGCACAACCTTACAGAGACCCTCAATGACCCTACTGCGCATGCAGAGATGCAGGCAATTACTGCGGCTACGGCTTATTTGGGCGGCAAATACCTGACCGAATGTGAGATATATGTTACAGTAGAGCCTTGCCCGATGTGTGCTGCAGCCTTGGCTTGGGCTCAAATAAAAAGAGTAATTTATGGTGCTCCCGACAGCAAACGCGGTTTCTCCCTCTTCTCACCCTCACTCCTTCATCCAAAGACAGAGATTGTGGGCGGAGTGCTCAAGGAGCAGTGTGGCAGTATGGTTACAGAGTTTTTCAGGGGCAAAAGGCAATAGCAGGGATTTGGTGACAGGTTTTAAATTGTACAGGGAGTCCGGAGTAAAGAGTTTATTATGGAGTGTTTACAGGAACTTGGATATATAGGATTGTTTATAGGGTGTTTTTTGGCTGCTACGGTCATACCGTTCAGTGCCGAGATTCTTTTGATTGGCATGCTGGTGGCAGGAGGTGATCCGCTGACAACATTTTTGACAGCCACATCGGGCAATAGTCTTGGCAGCCTTACCTCTTATGGAATGGGGTATCTTGGCAAATGGGAGTGGATTGAGAAGTGGTTCCATGTTTCGCGTGAGAAACTGGAGCGGCAGAAATCAAAGATTGACCGCTATGGGCCTCTGCTGGCAATGCTCTGCTGGCTGCCGTTTATTGGAGATGTCTTTGCCATAGGCCTTGGCTTTTACAGGCTAAACTTTGTCAAGTGCTTTATTTTCATAGTTTTGGGAAAGGCCTTGAGGTTTGGAGTGTGGGTAGTGCTATATGTCTTGTACGGCCAATCGTTCATAGACTTCATCATGCAGTATATCTGATCCGCTTATGCAGAAGCAATCTCCGGCGCACAATTTTTTTTGCCCGCGTGTGGCGCAATAAGTGCAACCGCAGGCAGGTTTTGTGTCGTAGTGCGTGCAACTTGAAGCCGGTGTTGTGGGGAGAGTGCGTGCAACTGCAAGCAGGAGTTGTGGAGCAGACAGAGCAACCGCAAGCCGCTGTCGTGGGAAAGTGCCTGCGAAAAGAGGCATGGAATATGGCAAAATGTGTCAATTTGTCAGAGGTAGCACAACAAAACCCTTTGGCACTGCTTTTGCCAAAGAATTACAGTTGTCCGGCAGGGAGTAAACAGAAGTTGTCCCGGGCGGCAGAACGGCTGACGGTGCGTGGATTGTAAAGCAAGCGTTGAGCCGGAAATAAAAAGAGATGATAATTAATAAATAAAAACTGAAATTATGACTATTAAACCATTAGCAGACAGAGTGCTTATTGAGCCAAAAGCGGCTGAAACCAAGACAGCAAGCGGATTGTTCATTCCGGATAATGCAAAGGAGAAACCACAAGAGGGAAAAGTGTTGGCAGTAGGTCCTGGCAAGAAGGATGAGCCAATGGAGGTTAAAGTTGGAGATATTGTCCTTTACGGCAAATATGCAGGTACTGAGATCAATTCAGAGGGCAATTCATATATGATTATGCGCCAGTCAGATATTTTGGCAGTAATCGGCTAAACAAGGTAATTAAAAATTAAAATACAGATAGAGATGTCAGCAAAAGAGATAAAATTCAATATGGATGCCCGCAGCCTCATGAAAGAGGGTGCTGATGCATTGGCAAACGCAGTTAAGGTAACATTGGGTCCAAAAGGAAGAAATGTTGTCATTGACAGAAAATTCGGTGCTCCGCACATAACCAAGGATGGTGTTACTGTTGCAAAGGAGATTGAGTTGGAGGACCGCTTCCAGAATATGGGTGCCCAGATGGTCAAGGAGGTTGCTTCAAAGACCAATGACCAGGCCGGTGACGGTACAACTACAGCAACAGTACTTGCACAGGCAATCATCAATGTAGGTCTGAAGAACGTGACTGCAGGTGCAAATCCAATGGATTTGAAACGTGGTATTGACAAAGCAGTTGCTGCAATTGTTGCAAGCCTTAAGGAGCAGAGCCAGGAGGTTGGTACAGACTACTCAAAGATTGAGCAGGTTGGTACTATCTCGGCAAACAACGATGCATTCATAGGCAAACTTATTGCAGATGCAATGAGCAAGGTGAAGAAAGAGGGTGTGATTACAGTTGAGGAGGCCAAAGGTACTGCAACAGAGGTTAAAGTTGTTGAGGGAATGCAGTTTGACAGAGGTTACATTTCTCCTTATTTCATGACCAACCCCGACAAGATGGAGGCAGTTCTTGATACCCCAAGCATCCTTATTACAGATAAGAAAATCTCTTCAATGAAAGATCTTCTTCCTGTTCTTGAGCCAATTGCAAGAGAGGGCAAGAGTCTGTTGATTATTGCAGAGGATGTTGATGGTGAGGCTCTTACAACATTGGTAGTTAACCGTTTGCGTGGTACTCTAAAGATTGCTGCAGTTAAGGCTCCAGGTTTTGGCGACAGAAGAAAAGAGATGTTGCAGGATATTGCAACCCTAACAGGCGGTATGGTAATCTCTGAGGAGAGAGGCTTTACATTGGAGAACGTAACTCCTGACATGTTGGGTACTGCCGAGAAAGTTACTGTTGACAAGGAGAATACAACAATTGTAAACGGTGCCGGCTGCAAAGAGGCCATTGAGGAGAGAGTTGCCCAGATCAAGAAGCAGATTGAGACAACCACTTCGGATTATGACCGCGAGAAACTTCACGAGCGTTTGGCAAAATTGGCAGGCGGTGTGGCAGTTCTTTACGTAGGTGCAGCATCAGAGGTTGAGATGAAAGAGAAGAAGGACCGCGTAGACGACGCTTTGAGCGCAACACGCGCCGCTGTTGAAGAGGGTATCGTTGCTGGTGGTGGAGTAGCATATGTAAGGGCTATCTCTGCATTGCAGAACATCAAGGGCGAGAACGAGGATGAGCAGACAGGTATCAACATCGTTGCACGTGCAATTGAGGAGCCTCTAAGAACCATTGTTGAGAATGCAGGTGTAGAGGGCAGCGTTGTTATCCAAAAGGTTAAGGAGGGTAAGGATGATTTCGGTTACAATGCCCGCACAGACAAGTATGAGAACCTTATTGCTGCAGGTGTAATTGACCCTACCAAAGTTGCAAGAGTTGCTTTGGAGAATGCCGCTTCGGTTGCCGGCATGTTCTTGACAACAGAGTGCGTGATTGCCGACAAGAAAGAGGAGATGCCTCCAATGGCAATGCCGCAGATGGGCGGTGGAATGGGTGGCATGATGTAGAAAGCCCGTTCTCTTCACTACAGGCACAGGGTCTCTCTGCAGGCCGGAAAGAGTGAGGTTGACCACAAAGTCATCTCCATGAATGACAAATCCCTATCAGAAACAATTCTGGTAGGGATTTGCTGTTTGATACGGTTGCAACTTAAGTTTGATGGGTATTAACCTACAAGCCAAACAAGCACGTGATTCTCAAAAACTTCGTACTCAAGTTCAAACTCCTCTTCCTCGCCATCCTTATCAATGAAAGTGGCGTCAATCTCGCCTTCATCTTTAGGGTTGAACTTGTCTACCTCCATCTGTTTTGCAAAATCAACTCCATGCTGGCTCATTCTCTTGTAGATGGCCTCTTTTGCGCACCAGTAGATGGCAAGATGGAGATTGCGGTGCTTCTCCGAAAGATCCTCTCTCTCCTCCTCTGAAAGGGCCTTCTTCTCAACGGCCGAAAAGTCTCTCTCGAGGCACTCCACATCAATTCCTACATCCTCTGTTGGGTGTGTGATTATGGCCACAAATCTGTTGGTGTGTGTAATGCTTATGTGAATTGAATTGTTCTGGATGAACGGGCTGCCATTGTCGTGGTGGCCCAAATATACCTTCTCTTCAAAAACTGTGTTGAGCAGAGCCCTGACAGCAAGTTTCTCTTTTCTGCGTGCTTCGCTTCTTGTGAGGTAAAGTTCCTCAAGTTCGTCATTTGGAATAGAAACCAACTTCAACAGGTCATCCTCGCTTTCCGTGACCTCCCAGACAGAAATCTCTGCGCCATTACGCAACTTTCTTCTAAAATAGAGTCCCATTTTTTATTATAATTTATTATTTGTCAAGTTTTTATAATTGTTTGTCAATTTTGCTTCGTTAAGATCTTCAACATCACCCTCATCAAGAATCTCTCCAAAAATCTCTTCAAGGATATCTTCAAGGGTAACAATGCCGTCGGTTCCGCCATACTCGTCAACCACTACCGCCAGGTGCATCTTCTTGTTGCGGAACTCTTCAAGAAGATCATTTATCTTTTTGCTTTCGGGAACAAAATAGGCCTCCCTTATATGCTTTTTCCAGTTGTACGAGGTGTTGTCGAGAAGGAAAGGCAAGACATCCTTTATATAAAGAAAACCCTTTATATCGTCCAAATCCTCCTTGTAAACCGGCAAACGGGAGTATCCGCACTCCGTAGCAATCTTTATTACCTCCTCATTGCTCATTTCAATGTCAAGGGCAACAACGTCAACGCGTGGCCTCATGATCTTGCATACATCTGTTGTAGGCAACTTTACAATACCTTTGAGTATCTTCTTCTCTTCGCTTGCCGACGGAGTGGCAATCTCAACCGCCTGCTCAAGGTCAGTGAGGGTTACATCGCTCTTTCCATGGATATTGGAGAACCTGTTTGTGAACTTGCTCATCAGCCAGTAGAAAGGCTTTGTAAGGGGAGCAACAAAAATGAGCGGCCTGCTCATGAATTTCGCAAATTTTACAGGTATATGTGTTGCTATGATTTTTGGCATGATCTCGCCAAAAAGCACGAGTATGAATGTTACAATAATTGAATTGACCACAAACTCCATCACCGGATTGGTATCGAGGAACGGAAATATGTGGCCGATAATTATTGACGAGATAAGTACAATAAGAATGTTCACGCAGTTGTTTATCTGCAGGATCGTGGCCAGAAGGTGGTCAGGATTGCCAAGAAGGCGCAAGATGAACGCGCTGCGCTTGTCCTGTTCAGCCTTAAGTTTGTCAAGTTGTTTTGGCGACAGCGAAAAAAATGAGGTTTCACTCCCGGAGATGAGAGCAGAACAACCCAAAAGGAGGATCAGACTGATCCCCAAACAGACAATTTCTATTGTAAAACTACTGGGAGGTTCCAAAATTAAACAGTTACTTGGTTAACGGGTGCAAAGATAATTATTTTTCTGATATAGTTGCTATATATTTTTCAATCAAAAATATAGGGTGATATTGCAACTTGGCATTACGCAGGCTCTCATCACCGGCATCATCCTCCCTGTTCACATACATGAATCCTATATCTTCGGCTGTAAGTTCCATTCCAGGAGTGTATGGAACAGCCATCTGGTGCTGCAGGAACATCTGGCTTATGGCCGGATAGGCTCCTGTAATATCGGCAAAAGCCTTCTCTATATGAACCAGAAGTGTGTTGGAATTGAGCCTCTCTCCAATGGTAAATGCAACAACCCTTCCATTGGAGCGCAGGATTCCGCCCTTCAGGCGCAGTGCTTCAAAATTCTCCAGGGCACTCTTTACCGAGCAACTCTCCTGCTGCATGGAGGTATCCTGTCCGCAGCCGTAAAGGGCACACCACTCCTTGTTCATCTGCAGGCACTCCCCAACAGTGGCCGGAGTTATATCTTCATAACTCCAGTTGTTGTTGTTCTTGAAGCGTGAGACAAAATTCCTCTTTGACTGGTACTTCTTGCCCTTGAGTGTAATGAGGTTCTCTGCAAGGTATATATAGTCAAAGGAGTTGCGGTTTGCCTCAAAGGAGAATTTGCCTGGAAAGAGTTCCTCAAGAATCGCTCTCTGCTGCTCAAGTACCGACAGCAGTACAAACTCTGCATCAAGGCTGCTTGCATCATCCATCATGGCCTGGAGGACCTCCTTATGCTCTCCACGTCCGGCAGGGAAGAAGTACCTCGCTTTTCCGGTATCAGATGATCCCTGAGGGCAGAAACGTACAATCAGAAAATCTTTAAAACGTGCTATTCTGGTACAAAATACCTCTTTCCAGATGAAAAGAACGGTAAAGTTGAACTCAGTTGCCCCATAGTCGGAGTATGAGAGCAACTGGTCAACCCATTCTTTATCAGATAACTCTATTTTCTTGAATTCGATCATATAATATGTTACCCTTCAGACTGTAAATTCCATCAGGCAAAACGGCAGATTACTCTGCAAGCCACTCTTTAAGGATAGCAATGGCCTCCTTCTTCATCTCTTCAGGAAGAGTGTTGATTCTCGCCCTGTGGCTTCCGCCGGGTTCAACAAAAAGATGCATGGTCTTGCGTCCTTTGCCCTTTGCCTTAAGTGCCTCATTCTTTACAGGTGCCACAGGCATAACTGCGCTCCAAGGATCAAACTCTCCATATATGAACATCATTTTCGAGTCAGTTGTTTCAAGGAACTTCTTGATATCCTTGTAAAGGTATTTGTCAAAAGTGAAAGTCTGGCTCTGCGGCACGAAGAGTTTTGTAAGGTAACCCTCGGCATCCTTGATGGTCAAAAGTCCCTTGAACGGTTTGGTGTCGTAACCATAATAGCCCAACTCTTTGGCAGCCTGTACAAAGAATGGTGCAGATGAGCCGCCCTCGGCAAAATAGTCGGGACCGCTGGTCTTTACAAGAAAATCAAACATCTGTTTGTCGGTAGCGGTTTTTGGATCGGGAACTATATCAGTGCTGTAGCCCCACTGCCAGAATGCAAACGGAAACTCAAGTACGCAGTAGTCATAAACTGCCTCAAGAGGCATTTTGTAGGTAAGTTTGTCTTTTGCCGACAGTTCTTCAAACATAGGCTGTATCTTGTCTCTTCTCTTGAGGAACTCAATCTGGAAATTCCTCAAAATCTCCCTGTCTCTCTCTGTACCGGCAAACTCGGCAAGGAATGGCTCATGGCGGCCGTCCTCCTGGCCTTTGCATAGAGGGCCAACGTAAGGAACTGATATGTCAATGTCCTGCGGATAGTATGTTGTGTAGAACATTGCTGTCTGTCCGCCCTTGCTTATGCCTGTGGCAATCCATTTGCCGCTGTAAAGTTTCTTGAAAAGTTGGTTTACCCTGTGGAGGTCTGCCGCCTCGTTCCTTGCAGTCATGTAGTCCCAGTTGAGGGTCTCGTCTGTGATTGAAGGGTCATCCTGCATAAAAGGAATTGATTCGCTGAAATAGCGGTGCTCAACCTCTATCATGTTGGCATTGAACATTGTAGACAACTCGTTGCTGTAGTTTGCTCCGGCACCTCTTGAACTGTAGCCCTCTGTAACAAGTACCATAGGATTGTCATAACCGGTGTGCATAAGAACCACTTTCTGCCTGAATGTGCCCACTGCCGGATTGGTGTGGTCAATAGGCTGCTCAATAAAAAGTTGGTACTTCTCCGAATAGAGATCCTTAACCCTCTTTCCAATCTCAAGCGCCTTTATGCCGCTCACCTTAATGCCGCATTCTGTCGCTGCTGCCTGCAATTTCTGCTCAAACTCCTGTGCAAAGGCAGGAGAGATGACCAATAGCAAGAGTGCTATCAGTGCAAATTGTTTCATTCTCTTTACCATATCATTAAAATTTATATTGTTTCAAAACTCTTCTTAATTTCTGTTAAACAGACAATTCTATTCATGCAGCACATCAAAACCTCACACCAAATCCCGCTGTAAACTCGCACCACTCAAAGGCCACCGTATTTATTCCGGCGGAGAGAGTAAAGTTGCGCAGGGTAAAGAGAAGGCCTGCATCAAGGGCAACACCCTTGTATGAGCAATCCTCAACCTTGGCCCACTCTCCATTTATATCTTCCCATACAACCGATGAGGTTCCGTATCCTGCTCCGGCATACGCTCCCAGCCAAGTGGTGAAATGAGACATTACACCGGCTGTGGCATTCAAACGGCCATGCTTCTGTTTGCCGGTGGTCCATATTGTGCCGCCGCCCTCCAATGTACCGTCAGACATGCACCCATAATTGCTTTTAGTGTTGTTGAAACTGCTTCTGATGTTCAGGTAGCCGCCAATCTGCCTGCAATAGCCTGTCCGTATTCCGTAAGAGGGGGGTTCGTTTATGCCAATATCTGCCAAGAATAGAAATCCTTTATAATCAATTCTTTTTTGCCCGGTGCCCTTTTTGACACTCTCTTTGACCGCACCTTTTTCCTGAACCGGAGCCACTGCCGTTGTTGAACCATTGCCTGCCGCGATGGCTGTAGTGTTTTCCGCACTATTTCCCGTAGCGTTGTCTGTAGACTTGCCTGTAGCGTTGCTTGGAGTCTTTTCTGCCGGAAGTGCAATACTCTCCTGTGCGGCAAACTTGTGCTCAATGACCATCCGTTGCGGGTCACTCTTTTCTGCGCTCTGTGGGGTCTTGAGCCTCAACTCATAGGTTGTTGCGCTCTCAATAGCAACAGGAAAATAGTATTCACGAATTACTCCAAACTCCGGGTGGCGTATGGTAATTCTCTGCGCCTTTTCAGGAATATATACCCAAATCTCGCCAACCTCCTGGTGGACCTCTGTAATGCCCATCACGCCAATGTCAAAGTCAAACCCGGTATGGGTTGTAACCACCTTTATAAGTGCCGCCTTTTTGCCGTTCTGGTCAATTATAGGGTGGAGAGTGCGTGCGTCAAGATCCATTTCAAGTTGCTTGAAGGAGGAAACGTAGAACTCGCTGGCCCTGTTCTGTGCCAGAAGGAGAATATGGGCAAAGATTGCCATACCCAATACAAATGCTCTTTTCATGCCAATTTTCATGCTCCTTTTCTCTGTCAATTAAAATATACACCTTCAATGCTCCCGAATCAGAAGTGGTACGGTCCTATGATTCCAAACTCCTGGTCGGGCTCCGTCTGCCATGTCCTTACGTGAATGATGGGCTGCGTGTGGTCCTTGAGGTCAACCATAAGGAAGAGATAACCCTTGTCGGAATAGTTGGATGACCAGTAGTCCTGTGAGAGTTGTATGCCGTACATGCGGCTTCCTTTGCCGAGCATAAGCACCTCGCTGCTGTTGAACGACACGTTAATGAACTCGTTGGCGGTAAAGACCTGTTTGAGTCTCGAGACATACTGCTCCTTGTTCTGTTTGGTGAGCGACACAAACTTGCTCTCCATGAGTTCGTTGTGAATCTTTGCATTTTTAAGTACCCGTCCGGTTATAATGAGAGCCTGGTCATCAAAGATTGAACTTATGTAGTCGAGGCGTTCAAGGGCGTATGCTGTCTTATAGTTTTCAAGGAACGACACAATGATTATTCTGGCCTCCTCCGGCCAGTTGTTGTGCGAAATAATGTCCCTTGCTGCATCCTTGTGGAGGGCAAAGGTTATGTTTGCAATTCTGTTTTCATTGTTGAATGTAAGCACAATGTCCTCAACAAAGGAGCGGTTGTTGCCGTTGAACGAGAATACCATTGGAATGCTCCTGCAATAGATCTCCCCTCCAAGTCTGTAGAAATGGAGTTCTCCGCGCTCAATTATACGGGCATTGCCATAGCGCATGAGCCTGTTGTAAATCTGGAGTCCCTCCTGGGTAAAGAGCGTGTCGGGTAGGGTATATGTGCCATTTCCAATGGCGGTGCAGAATTGGTCAACTATGCTCTCAAGATTTGCTGTGTTGTGTACTGCTGCAATCTCAATGGCGGTGCTCTCCTGCTGCGGCATCTCCTGTTGCTGTGCAAGCACGCTCAGAATCTTGTTCTTGACCTCTTCGGGGTTTATGCTTTCAATCTTGTCGGTTTCAATCTCTCTTCTTTGCTCTATAACCTCCTCATTGGAGCCTTGGGATGCAAGGAGTTCCTGAATCTGCTTGATCTGATTATCTATATGGAGCATGTGCGAATGGCCGCTTTCATATCTTATCATAAAGTCGTTGAGGTTGGCCGACGAGGTATTCTCAACCACTCCCCGCCCATCTTTTGCACTGTACAGGCCGCTCCATTGCCTGCCGTCATAAAAGCGGTAGTTGATGCTCCTTACGGGTTGTCCCTTGTAGGTGAAATCAATGGCAACCAAACTCTTGTCTTCTGCCTGTGATGCTGTGTATGAGGCATTGAGGTTGCCCAGAATCTCCTCTATTGAGGTTTTGACCCATTCCGGGGCGCTGTTGATTTTGCCGTTCCTGCTTCTGTATGCCAGAGATTGCGGTTGTGGAATGCTCTGAAGCAGTATCTCTGCCCACGAAAGGTTGCGCAGGGCAATGTCTATCTGGCGGTGTTCAAGGGCTGTCTCTGCCATTGAGAGCATCTCATTTATTTTTGAACGGCGGCTCTTGAAGATGTTGTCTATACTGTCTTTGTGTATGTAGCGCAATGAGCAGAAGCCTCCCTTCTCCTTGGTAATGATTTGTGTGCTGCTGCCCTCAATGCCCTCTTTGTGGCTCTGTAGCAATTGCCTGTTTATGTTGGGGTTTGAGTGTATCTCCACTCTTCCCGACAGCCTGCCCACAAGCCCCTTGCCGGCACTCTCTGCTGCCTGTTCGCGGCTCTGTGCAAAGGCCTCAGCCCAGATATAGGCCGGATTCTCCTTTATTTGGGCCGGATTCTGGCCATACGAATCAAACGGCTTTAAGGCAGCCAGAATGATTGTGAGGGCAATATGTAAAAGAATGCTACTTCTCATAATTTGCATATTTGTCAGTTATTCCGCTCAAGCGCTCCAATTGTGCGGAGGTCATGTGTCCCGAAGCCTCCTTAAGCATATCCTCTATGGCCATAGCCTCCTTAATGATGCGTTGCAGGGCCATGTTGCTCTCCTTTTTTGGCATTTTTGAGGTGCGTGCCAGGATCTTTGTCTCTATACAACTGTTGCAGAGTGCTTCATACCGGTCAAGAATACCGTTCCAGTACTTTTCATCGGCCATGAGTCTGCTGCTGTATATCTGCTCATAGTGCTTGAGGTTCTGCATAATGATGTCGGGATGCAGGTTGGTGTGCTCAATGGCGCGGCCCGTATTGTCAATTACAGTGGCATAATCTCCCTTTATGGCAAGTGCCAGTTGCGGGGTAATGAAATTTATGTTGTTGTACTCTACCGGCAGCAACAGTTGGCCGGTAACAGAGAGCAATCCGTACAATTCTCCATCTCTTATTATTGCGCAGCCGTTGAAGCAGTAGTTGAAATGGTCAAATTCAATGCTGTTTATTCTTTTGCCCTCTTTTGACAACAAAAACTCCCTGCCATTGGCCCTGGCGAGCACATTGCCGTTTGAGAGGCCCTCCAGAGCGTCATATATATACTCTGTTACAGGAACTCCGTAGGAGTCGGCAACGGCATACTTGTCGCCAAGCCTGCTGAATGTGCTGTAGAGCGACCAGATTGTCTCTCCCTCCCTGTTCTCAGTTTTGGGCGAGCAGGCTACAATTATTGCAGCAATAAGTATGAGGAGTATTTTTTTCATATAACAAACTACAAATGTACTAAATAATTGGCTATCTTTGGAGTCGTTATGGCCAAAGAGGAGCAACCTTCAATCTTTTTTTCAAATTTTTCCGGCACCGCTGCGGCAAGTGCAAAGAGACCGGAGTATATCTGTTCATCAAAGAGCGGATACAGCGTGCTGTATAGGTATGACAAGGAGGGCAAGTTCAGGGTTCTCAAGGCCCTCAAGGCGCAGTTCAGGGGCAATCCGGTTTATGAGAGGCTGCTGAAAAAGGAGTTTGAGATTGGTTGGGAACTTGACCACCCGAACATTTGCAAGGTTTATGCATTTGAAAACATTCAGGGGTTGGGCAATTGCATTGAAATGGAGTATGTAGATGGCTGCACGCTTGATGATTTTGTCCAAAGTGAGTTTTCAGATAAAGGCGCTCTTAAAAGGATACTTTGCCAGACATGCGATGCATTGGCCTATATTCATCACAAACAGATTATTCACAGGGATCTGAAACCGCAGAACATTCTTGTTACCCACAACGGCCTCAATGTGAAAATAATTGATTTTGGCCTTTCTGATACCGACTGGCATTCTGTGCTCAAGGGATCTGCCGGCACAAGGGAGTATGCCGCTCCGGAACTTTTGGAGAGAGGAGAGATAGATAACCGCACAGACATCTACTCATTGGGCAAAATTATGCTCTCAATGGACAGGGCCTATATGGCTGTTGCGCAAAAATGTACAAAGGTTTTGCCTCAAGATCGTTATGCATCTGCAGAGGAGGTAAAGGCTGCAATAATCGGTACCCGGAGGCCGCTTTTCAAGGTTGCAGTTGCGCTTTCAATAATTGCGCTGCTCGCCGTTGTTGCTGTTCTGTTGTGGAAAACGGCAGCCCCGGAGAGCATGGAGAGTACCCTTGACAAAATATTCATTGGGGTAGGCGAGAAGATAATTGAGGCCCAGAACCGTTAGTCGGATTCTGAGCCGTCATATACTTTTGAACGAATCTGGTAAAACGTCAAAATTCCATCAAATCTGGTCAAGCAGGGAAACGGAGGTGAGTCCGCTGTTTGATCCTGCTATATACGAAGGAGTTGTTTCGTTGCCACGTGTAATTGTTGCAATGTAGAGCGGATAATCCTGCATGAAACTTGTTGCTGTAAACTCGTCGTCCTCCAAAAGGTGCGAGTTCTCCGATGATATTACGCGGAATCTGAAATTGCCCAAATACTCAAGTACTACAAGCCTGTTGGGATTCCAGCAGATCTGCACCCTGTTGCCAGGAGTAAGGTTGGCTACGTCAATGACCTTTGCACTAAAGAAGGATGATTCAAAATCGGGCTGGTTCTTGAGGCTGTTGCGGAATGTATTGAAATCCCTGTAACCTATGTACCTTGCAAGAATATCGAGGGTTGTGATTCTTGGAACGGGATGCTTTGACACATAGCCCCACATTCTCTTAAGAGTTGACGCAGATACCATGTCGTTTGTCTCATGTTCAATCAGAACAGAGAGGGCCTCAAAATCTGTGGAGGTAGCAAGCCTCCTTCCGTAGTGGCCTTCAACCTCTTTAAGCAAATAGTTCAGTTCCGGTATCTGTTTCCCCATAAAATTAATTTAAGTCCAAAGTGCAAAAGTATGGCTTTACAATTGGCAAATCAAGTTCACAATAGGTCATTTGATAAAGACCGGGGCAAATTCTCTCTGCTCCGGCCTTTTTGACGTCAAATCATTTGAAAGGGCAACGCTCCGGCAAAATCCTATAGCATTCCTTTAATGAAACTTGCATAATTGCTCCAGTTGGTTGCTTGCTTGTAAGCGCTCTCCGAGGCGGTAGGAACATAAATTGATTCCACTCCTAATGAAGTATAAGCAAATGCACCGGTTCCTAAAGTTGGAGGTGTTGATGGTTTGCAGTAGACATTTCTCAAGTTTGAACAACGATAAAATGCCGAAGATCCAATGTTTGTTACTCCACCTGGAATAACGATTGAATTCAAGGCCTCGCAACCATAAAAGGCACTCTCTCCAATTGTGGTTACCCCATCTGGAAGAGAGATTGTATTCAATTGGGAGCAGTTATAGAAGGCATATGCTCCAATAGATGTTACGCTATCTGGAAGAGTAACGGATGTTAAGCCTGAGCAATTTTCAAATGTGCGCTCTCCAACAGACGTTACCCCATTTGGAAGGGTAATGGAGTAGAGCAAAGAACACTCAGAGAATGCTTGCTCACCAATGGATTCTACACTATTCGGAATGGAAATGGCAGCCAATTGGGAGCAGGCGTAAAATGCTTGCTTGCCAATGGAAGTTACACCCTCCGGAAGTGTAACGGAGGTAAAGGTGCCCAGACTTTGGCATTGGTTAAAAGCACAGTCCCCAATAGAAGTTACACCTTGAGGGAAGGTAATTGACAAAAGTGAAAGGCAGCCTGCAAAAGTGTATGCTCCAATAGAGGTTACTCCTTCAGGAATATCAAATGATTCCAAGTAGTCGCAACCGTTAAATGCGTATGCACCCAAAGAGGTTACACCTTCAGGTAGTGTAATGGATACCAGACGGGAACATAGTTTGAATGCATTCTCTCCAACCGATGTTACCGGAGCATCAAAAGTTATTACACCCTGGCCGTTTGCATATGTATTTGAAGTGATGTTTGCACCAAAAACATCTTTTGCATAAGGCTCAACAACGGCGCCGTCGGTTGAGGTGTACCAGATCTCGTTTGATTTCTGTACGACGGTTTCTCCAACTATGGCATCTGCGTATGTGCTCCAGTTGGTTGCTCCTTTGTAGGCATCCAAAGATGCAGCAGGGACGTGAATCAAACGGCCCGAAGCGTTCTCATCAAACACGATGGTTCCTAAAGCAGGAGGGTTTGAAGGGTAGCAACTTATATTGACAAGGCCTTCGCATTTGCAAAAAGCGGCATCTCCAATGTGTGTAACTCTGCCAGGAATTGTTACGGATGTAAGGCCTGAAAAATTGAAGGCTTGGTTGTCTATTGTCTCCAAATTATCAGGCAATTCAATTGACTCCAATTTTGTACAATTGATGAAAGCAGATTTTCCTATATGAGTTATCCCGTCAGGCAACTCTACAGAAGTAAGGTTGCTGCAATTATAAAAAGTCTGCTCAAATATATAGGTTACCCCACTTGGTACCTTTAATGTTTTCAAGTTTGTACAGTTTCTGAAACAAGACTTTCCAATAGATTCAAGTTTTGAGTCTTGGGGTATTGTTAATGAAACAAGGTTTGAGCATTTTGAAAACACCCCCTCTCCAATAGTTGCAAGACTCGCCGGCAATGATATTGAGGTAAGGCCACTGCAACTTGCAAACGCATATCCGCCAATTTCGGTTACACCTTCGGGAACTGTTACCGAAGATAAAGATTGCACATTGCTGAAGGCTTCTATACCTATAGATGTTATTCCTTCAGGAATTGAATAACTCAAAGTGTCGGTCGATGTTGTTCCCGGTGAAAAGGCTACAAGTACACCATTTTTGATGAGGCACTTGCCGTCGCTGCTTGCCAAATTGCCTGCAAATTTGATATTGTAACTTTGGTTGAATGCACACTCTCCAAATTCAACAACACTCTCCGGAATGTACAATGTGTCAAGACTGCTGCAACGTTGGAAAGCATAGTCTCCAATGGAGGTGAGTTTTTCAGACATTTTTACAGATACAAGATTGGAGCACTGGTTGAATGCTATTCCAATACTTGTTGCACTCTCCGGCAATTCTATTGTGGCCAAATCTGTATTTCTGCTAAAAGCGCCATCTCCTATTGCTGTTACCGGAGCGTCAAAAACCAATATGCCTTTGCCGTCGGCATATGTATTGGAGATGATTGATGCTCCAAATGCGTCGCTGTTGTTAGGGGTTACTGTTGAATTGCTCAGGGTTGTGTACCAGATTTCATTTGACGGAACTTTGTCGGCATCACCAACAATGGCATCCTTAAACTCATTTAGAGCAGGCTCCTCACGGTATGCGTCTACAGATGCCTCAGGTACGTGTATGGTCAGATTGGATGTGCTTGAGTCAAAAACAGAGGAACCTGAAGCCGGCGGTGTTTCAGGCATGTAATAGATATCTGTCAGGCCTGTACAGCCAAAGAATGTGCCGTTGCCCAAAGTCTCTACATTTTCAGGAATTGTTATTGATGTAAGGCTTGAGCAATCAGAAAAGGCCTCTGCTTCAATTGTTGTTACACTGCTTGGTATCTCGATGGATGCAAGACTTGAACACCCAGAAAATGCCGAGGCTCCAATTGATGTTGCATCTTTTGGAATGTCAATTTCGGTCAAACTTGAACAACCCCAAAAGGCACCCTCGCCTATAACGGATGCTTTTGATTGTGTGTTTGATGCATGGATCAAATCTGACGAGCGAGTGTTAAGGTTAAGTGCAACTGCAGACTCCTTTTCTCCAATTTTGACGCTCTCCAGATTTGTACAGTTCTTGAAAGCATAGTTGTTGATATCAGTAACTCCTTGAGGAATGGTTACTGATGAAAGTGCAGCACAATCCTCAAATGCCCCTTCAGGTATTGCTGTTATTGAACTGCTGAAAGAGAGGACTCCTTTGCCATATTCATATACATTTGAGGTCAAAGATGCCCCAAAACCTTCGGTATTGCCCAACTTTACCACTTCCTCATTGGTTGTAGTATACCATATCTGGTTTGACGGTACCGATTCTGTTGCAACCTCTATGGCTTGCATTGTATTCACCTGGTTGCGCTCAATAGGAAGCACTTTGGTTGAACTTTTGGTCATTGTGCAGCCATTGATGTCGGTTATGATTACAGTTATGCCCTTTGCAAAAGTTGTAGGAGGAACCACAAACCATAAGAGGGTAGGATCCTCTTTTGAAGTGCCCAGTTTAACACCTTCACCACAATCAAGGGCTATGGTTTCAGTGGCGGTTCCGGCCATTTCAACAACTGGAGATTTGCCATATTGTGCTGTGACAGTGGCATCTCCGGCAAGTTTTTCTCCATTGTTGCCTGTAAGGTATATTGATTTGACCGTTACATCCTCTGCATAAAGTTTAAGAAGCAGGTAACCTCCAATATTCTTGAACGGCAAGAAGTAATCGTTCAAACCTGAGGTTACGGCAACCATTGTATTGGCGCCTCTGCCGAATGAGTTTTGGGCATACTGTTGTGTTGCCGGAAGAGTCAGGGAAATGACTTCGTCGTTACTCATTGCGTTTTCAGAAGAGTATGGGTACACTGCATAATTGGCAGAAATGGAGTTGCCTGTAACAAACTGGTCATTGGGGCCCACAAGGTTGAAAGCACCATTGTTGTCTCCGGTTTTTCCGTCAAAGAGGTATTTGAACATTTTTGTTGTGGTAAAGATGGAGATCTCATCTGCCTCATGCCAGAGAAGTTTTACATTCGCATCAACGTATGTTTTGGTCTTTTCATCCAGGTCATACTCCTCAAAAGATGATGTAAAAACTGGAGCGCCCTTCTGAATCTCCTTGAGCGGCTGCTCTTCTTTGTTGCAGCCTGCAAGGATAAGCAGTGCCAGCAATGTGTAAACCAGATTCTTCATATGATTAGTTTTTTTAATTCAGTTATATTGTCAGTCAAAATATATCAATCATCCAATCAATCATTCGTTCAATCATTCCAGATCTCCCACTATTGTCTCTGCGTATTTGCTCCAGTTGGTTGCCTGCCTGTAAGCATCCAGAGAGGCGAAATGTACGTGGATTATTCTTGCTGAGGCGTTTTGGTGGAATACGCCTGTTCCCAAAGCAGGTGGAGTTGTTGGGTAGCAGTAAACATTTTCAAGGCTGGTACAGTTATCAAAAGCGCCAGTTCCAATGGAGGTTACCCCTTGTGGCAGGGTAATGGCCTGCAATGCATAGCAATCGGTAAATGCGTGCTCTCCAATGGTGGTTATGCTTTGAGGCAAAGTGATTGATTTGAGTTCAAAGCAGTTGAAGAAGGTGCTAGTTTCAATGGATGTGACACCCTCCGGTATAGTAATGGATTCAAGGCTTTTACAGTCAGAAAATGTCCACTCTCCAATAGAGGTTACACTTTCGGGAATTGAAATTGATTCAAGGCTCGTGCAGTCAGAAAATGCATATGCCCCAATAGAGGTTACTCCCTCAGGTATTTTAATTGAATTAAGACTTTCGCAGCGGGAAAATGTCCATCCGTCAATAGAGGTTACACCCTCAGGTATTTCAATTGATTTAAGGCTTTTACAACCAGAAAATGCACTTACTCCCACAGAAGTTACGTTTTCTGACATTTTAATTGATTCAAGACTCGTGCAGTCATAAAATGCCTCTTTTCCAATAGATATTACACTTGAAGGAAGTTTAATGGATGTGAGGCCGGTACACTCAAAAAAAGTACGTGTTCCTATAGATGTAACATCTTTGTCAAATTTTATGATGCCAATTCCGTTTTCGTATGTGTTTGAGACAATGTTTGCACCAAAATAGATAGTTCTATAGGGCACTACAACCGCACCGTCAGATGAGGTGTACCAGATTTCATTTGAAGGTGCCGACAGGTCATTTACCTCAAATGCGCTCATTGTGTTTACCTTATTGCGCTCAAGGTTGAATATTTTGGAGGTTGATTTCTTCATAGTACAACCCCTTGTATCGGTAACGGTTACTGTAAATCCCTTTTCAAAAAGAGTTGGCGGCACTACAAACCAGAAGAGGGTAGGATCCTCTTTTGAAGTGCCCAGTTTAACACCTTCGCCACAATCAAGGGCTATGGTTTCAGTGGCAGTTCCGGCCATTCCAACAACTGGAGATTTGCCATATTGTGCTGTGACAGTGGCATCTCCGGCAAGTTTTTCGCCATTGTTGCCTTTAAGTTCAATTGTTTTGACCGTTATATCCTGGCCATAAAGTTTTATTACAAGATAGCCGCCCACATTCTTGAAAGGAAGAAGATAATCCTTTAGCCCCGACGTTGCGGCCACCATTGTATTGGCCCCTTTGCCAAATGAATCTGGAGCATACTCCTGTGTTTGTGGAAGAACCACAGAGAGAACTTCTTCATTGCTGAGCGTGGTTGCAGAGTTGTAGGGGTAGACCGCATAGTTCCTGGATATTGTGTTGCCGGTACCGAATTGCCCGTTGTTTGGCTCCATTGTAAATGTTCCGCCGTTGTCGCCGGTATTGCCGTCGAACAGATACTTCTGGTTAAGGGTTATTGTAAAAATGGATATCTCATCTGCCTCATGCCAGAGAAGTTTTACATTTTCGTCGAGGTAGGTCTTTGTAGAGGCACCCAAATTGTGCTCCTCAAAAGATGCAGTAAATACTGGAGCGCCCTTCTGGACCTCCCTGAGCGGTTGCTCTTCTTTGTTGCAGCCTGCGAGTATGAGCAGTGCAATGATGGTGTATAGCAGATGTTTCATTTTGATACTATATTGCGGCAATTGTGTACATAAAGGCACAATCATACAAAATTAATACATTATCAAATGATTGGCAAGAAAGAGTGCCGGCAATTTACTCAATTGTAAGGATTGTTGTGTGTTCATCCTTTATCAATTCGGTAAAAGAATGCTCCGGATTGATGTAAACATATTTTAGGTTAGGACAGTTGTCTGCGCGGAAATAGCGCATTTTTTTGCAAGGTGTAAGGTCAACACAGGTCATTATGTTGTTGCCCTGTATCTCAAGCGATTCAAGGTTGGGGCAGTGGCTCAGGTCAAGTTCCTCAATTAGGGTGTCATTGGGCGCAAGGTTTATGAGTTTTGTGTTGTTGCTCAAGTCAAGTTCCTTTATTGAGTTCTGTGCGCACCCAAAGTTTATGAGGTTCTTCATTGAACTTATGTCAATCTCATTGAGCCTGTTCATCCAGCACCAGAACGTGCCTACCATCTCCAGGCCGGTAACATCAATCTTTGTAAGATGGTTCTCCCAAACAACTATTGTCTGCAACTCCTTGTTCTGGCGCAGGTCAAGTTCTTCAAGCATATTTCTCTCTGCTGCAAGTTCTGTAAGATAGATGTTGCGGCTCACGTCAAGCCTGCGGAGCCTGTTGTTCTGGCAGTAGAGGTGCATGAGTTGCGGGAAGAGTTCTATGCCCTTCAGAGAGGTTATGCCCATGTCGGTAACGCTTATTGCTGTTACACTCTCTGCCTCATCCTGTGAAAGGCCGCCGTTGTTGTCGGAGTCAAAATTGTCAATTACAT
The DNA here is from genome assembly GCA_015060245.1 of Bacteroidales bacterium. Lineage (GTDB taxonomy): Bacteria > Bacteroidota > Bacteroidia > Bacteroidales > UBA932 > Egerieousia. Next base: position 69,971 of record SUYU01000009.1, read on the forward strand.
ATTTCCAGAAAATCTCATCTTCAAAAGGGTTCGCAAGAGCAACCTTGCAACTCTGGCCCACAATCTCAAACGCACCGTTGCGGATGTATGGTGTGCAGGTATATGAAATTCCTATTTCCAGACCTTCGGCGGTTGCAGAAAAATTCGTGCCGTTGCCGGAGGCTGCAATCTGCTGTGGGGCGGAAGAGGAGTTGTCGGGAAGAAAATAGAAACCGCACTCTGCATTTTGCAGAGAGGCAGATGATTCCATTGAAAATATTGCAGATGACTGAAGGGTTAAACTGTAAGTGCTTGATGCGGCCGCTGTTGCCTTGCCTGGGCGCGGAGCGTGAAACTCCTGTGCATTGGGCATCTTGGTGCAGGCAAAGAGCAGCATTGGAACAATTGCCCCAATCAGCAGAACCCTACATATATTACTCTTCATATGGTTTTTATTTGGCATCTGTTTGCTCTGTTGTTTATATGTTTATAATGCTCCAAAGTCAAAATTTGCATAATCTTTTACTGCTTGTATAGCAGATTTGTATGCTCAGGTTTTACAACCCTCTGCAATTTGGCATCTTTGTGAAGCCATACGGTTTCAAGCGATTCGCACCATTCGCAGTCAAGGTCTACAAGAAACTCGTTGTGGCTCAGGTCAAGTTCTTCAACAAGAGGAAGGGCTGCAACCCCCAAAACTTTCATATATCTGTTGCCGCTCAAATCTACGGTTTCAAGAGATGCGCTGTGTGCGCAGTTGAAGGCATCAAGGTACGGCAGTGTGGTAATGTCAACCTTTTTCAGATTGCAGTTGTGCATGAAAATGCTCCTCATATTGCCGTTTTGGGCAAATTTTACTTCGGTGAGTCGGGTACAGTCATGAGCCTCAAGGTGCAGAAGATCGCGGTTGGCACTCAAGTCAAGTGAGGTAATGAGTGTGTTGTTGCAGTCAAGAGTGCGCAGGAGAGTATTCTCCTTTACCTCAAGCCGGTCAATTTTATTGTGTCCGCAACTCAAAAAATCGAGTTTGGTATTCTTGCTCACGTCAAGGGCAGTGAGAACCCCTTCAATACCTACATCAAACTTGAATTTGTCTTCGCTAATGCCGGCACAGTAGAGGTAATAGAGTTCTGTAAAGATTTCAATGCCGGCCAGATCCTTGATATTCTCTGTTACAACTTTTATTGTATCAACCGCCCGGGCCTCTTTTTGCGAGATGCCGCCATTACCGTCAGTATCAAAATTTGCCAAAATGTGTGCCCTGAAATTTTCATCCTTAAAGGGTTCCACTGTCTTTACTGTTTTGCTTCCCGACACACTCTCATACTCTCCACTCCTTGCAAAGGCCCTGCAGATGTACTCTGTGCCCGAACTCAATCCTGAAGCAGTTGCCACAACCGAGTTGCCGGTAACCTTTCCGGCAAAGGTAAAGGCCTCTTGTGAGCCCTCTCTCTGCAGGTAAAAACCATACTCAATCCCGCTACCATAACCATTGCCGGCCATGCCGCCCGGATTATCAAGCCGGCATTTAAGTTCAAGGGCAAAACATCCCGCTTCAACGGCTTCAATATCCGCCATTTGGGGCGCAACAAAAGAATCTGCATCCGGCATGTAGGTGCATGAAAAAATAGTGTACGACAATAAAAGTGCTGTTACTGCACAGCCATGCAGCCTGATTGCTTTCATATCTCCTTACCAAGGCTTGTCTTCGGGATCTATATCGGGGTTCTCAACAGGAGGCTGGGTAGTTGCAAACCCTTTTTCAATCCACACTTCAACTATTTCTATATGGGGCGAAATGTATAACCTGGTTGTTTTCATAAGTAAAAATATAATTAAAAGAAGAGTTGCAAACCTTTTAATCTGCAACCCTTCCCAAAATTCCTATTCCCAAGGAATCTCCTCCTGTCCAACTTCCGGATCCTGGAGAGTACTCTCCTCTTCAACATTTATCTTGGTGCCGTCAATTGTGTACCCGGCCAATTTTTCAAATACTTCGGCAGGAATGATTCCGCAAAGTTCGGCATTCCATGCCAGGTACAGGTACTTCAGATTTGTCATAGGCGCAAAGTCAATCACATTCCCGCTCAACTGGTTGCCCGATAACTCAAGAAATTCCAACTGGGTCATTGTTTGCATTGATGCTGGAATTTTTCCGGTAAACTTGTTCCAGCCCATACTCAAGTCTTTCATTTTTGTAAGGTTGCCAATATTTGCCGGAATCTCTCCTTCCAGTGCATTACTGTTTAGGTGAAGAACCGCCAGGCTGCTCATCTGGCAAATTTCATCAGGCAGGCTTCCCGACAATTTGTTGCTGCTCATGAATATTGTGTGGAGTTTCTTCAAATTGCCGAATGTAGAAGGAATGGAACCGCCAATTCTGTTATCTTCCAATTTGATGTACTCAAGATTTGTAAGATTGCCCAACTCTGCTGGCAATCCTCCGTCAATCTTGTTGTATGCCAAATCAATCCAAATCAACTGCCCGCAATTGCCCAATTCTGCAGGCAAAGTGCCGCCAATATTGTTGCTACACGCATCTATGCGTTGCAGTTTTGTACAATTTCCAATTGATGCCGGTATTGCTCCGCTAATACGGTTGCTGTGGATATTCAATTCAACCAGTTCTGTACATCCGCCAATAGATTCAGGAATGTTGCCCTCAATCATATTGTTGTCAAAAATGAGATGTTCTACAGTTTTGAGGTTGCCAATGGAGTTAGGTATTGCACCCCTCAAGCCATTTGTTCCAAAACTTACTTTTTTAAGATTTGCAAGATTGCCTAATGACTCAGGTATTGTTCCGCTCAAATTGTTGCCACCCAATTCAAGCACCTCAAGGCTCTGCATGTTTCCTATATTCTCAGGAATCTCGCCCGAAAAGCCTGCGCATTGGGCAGAGAAAATTCTAAGGTTCACAAGATTGCAGATCTCTGCCGGAAGCCGGGTCTTGAAATTGTTGTTGTCCAACCATAACTCTGTGAGGTTAACGGCCTTTCCAATATTTGACGACGGTCCACCGGTCAACTCGTTGTGCTGTAGCAGCAAATGCTCCAATTTAGACATTCCGGTCCAGATGCTCTCCGGAATAGAGCCTGTAAGTTTATTGTCCCAAAGGTGCATGTGTCTCATATTTACAAGATTTCCGATATTCTCCGGAATCTGGCCCTCAAGTTGGTTATTGCTCAAATATAACCACTCCAATGAGGTCAACTTGCATATCTCCTCCGGAATTGTGCCGGTAATATTGTTAGGTAGAGCCTCATCCTCTTCAGCCTTTGCCAAATTCAAACGGTTCAATCTTGAAAAATCACCTATCTCCGCCGGAATCTCACCCTGCAGATTGTTGCTTGACAAATCAAGATTTGTAACATAACCATCAGCGTCTGTATCAACACCATACCACTCGCCAACAGGCTGCTCCGAACACCAGTTGGTGTTGTTTGTCCAATTCTCTCCACCCAACGCATTATAAATGGCAATCAACGCATTGCGCTCTTTCTCCTTGTTGATGTTGACGGTTTTACTTTGGTCAAATCTTATTCGAAGTGTATTGTATTTATTCCTTTCAAAATTTTGACTTGTTTTTCTCTCGATAATTTGTTGATCTCCGTTCGCATTAGTGATTAGGATATTTAATCCACTTGTAAAAGTCCTTGGAGAAATGGCAATCCAAAATTCAGTCATGTCTGCATCAGAAGTAGATGTGCCAATTTTAGCACCCTTTTCCCCACAGTCCAATATTATGGATTCACTAGCATTTTCGTTATCAAGAATTGTAGTAACAGGCAGTTTGTCTTCAGAAATTATTACTTTGGCTTCTCCAGTCAATTTTTCACCGTTTCTACCTACTATTTCAATTGACTTAATGTAATCTTCGCTAACTCCACACATAAGCAATCTGTAAAAACCGCATACATTCTTGAATGTTAACAGGCGGTCATTCAAATCATTGGTAACAGCAACTGCAATATTTGCACCTTTCCCGATAGATCCTTCAGCATAGTATTGAGTGCTAGGAATTAGTAAAGTCAGAAATGATTCATCATTTTCAATCCTGCAACTTTTGTTAAATGGATATATAGCATAATTCCGATTTATCTGGTTACCAGAACCGAAATCACCTGTCCCTATTTTGGTAAAGGTACCACTATTGTCTCCTGTTTGACCGTCAAACTGGAATTTCTCATTTAGGGTAGAACTGAAGATACTTAATTCATCTTGGGCATGCCAAAGAATTTTCATATTTTTATCAAGATAAGTTTTTGTATTTTCGTCAGACCCTATTTCATTATCTACATAAGCAATGAATTTAGGATTTTCAACAATGTTTTTTTCTAGATTCTCTAACTTAGAACAACTAGCAAAACATATAGTAGCAATCCCCAATATAAATAATATCCTTTTCATCCTATTTAGTGGTTTTACAATTTGAATTACAGACAAGATGCTGAAAGGGAAGAGCATTCTCTTTCAACATCCATACTTTGGTTAGATAGAATGTGCCTTATTGTAGCATAATAGGTATATCTATTATGCCCAACCTCCATCTTCTCCTTCTTCAACCCCTTCATTAGTTCCTCCGCCATCTCCTGTCCCTGCAAATCCTTTCTCTACATTTACTTCAAATTGTTGAACTGCTGGAGTCTGGTAGTTTTTCTCTGTTAGGTTAATAATCTGTTTTTTCATGATATTATTATTTTCTGTTGTTAATTAATAGTTTTTCCTGTTGTTGAAATGACCCCCAAAAGTTTTATGTCTAACTTCTGGGGTCATGTCAGATTGCAAAGATAACAATTATTGTCAAATGCAATTTATGGTGCTGCCGCTCTTTGTGCATTTATGGTTTACTCCTGCACAGGGTCAGACAATATGTTTATCTTGGTATCTTTGAATGTGCAGGTTTCAAGTTTGTTGTAGGTGCTCAAGTAGATGGTGCCCTCAAGGTTTGGATTGTTGTTGAGCCAGATTCCTTTCAATGAGGCCATCTTGCTTATGTCTGGAAGTGTGCCTGAAAGGGAGTTACAGTCAAGGAAGAGCCATTCAACCTTTTGAAGGTTTGTTATGCTCTCAGGTATTTGGCCGCTCAATTGTTGGCAGCCTATTGCAAGGTATTGTACATTCTCAAGATTTCCAATGCTTTCAGGGATTGAACCGCTCAACTGGCATCCGCCCAAATTCAGGTTTACAAGATTTGTAAGGTTGCCTATATTGGCCGGGATGGAGCCTGTAAAAGGATTGTCCTGAATCTCCAAGTGTGTGAGTGATGTCATTTCACAAATGCTTTCAGGAATCTCTCCATACAATTCATTATTCTGCAGGTAAAGATTAACTAATTTTGTGAGATTGCTTATTTTGTCAGACAATTCTCCGGTCAAAGAACAATCGTTTAATCTAATTTCAGTCAAATTGGTACATCCGGTAAAGATCTCTTCGGGAATCTCTCCTTCCAAACCGTTGTTGTTATCCAAATAGAGTAACTGCAGTTTTGATAAATTGCCAAAAGATGCAGGAATTTCGCCGGTCAAGTTATTTGTTCCAAAACTTAAATGTACAAGTTCTTTAAGATTGCCCACTGATTCAGGAATGGTGCCGGTAAACCGGTTGCCACCAAACTCCAGTATCCAAAGTTTGGCAAGATTGCCGATATTTTCAGGAATTGTTCCGAAAAAATTGCATCCGTTTATATTTAACTCCTCCAGATTCACAAGGCTGCATATCTCTTCAGGAAGGGGAAGGGTTGTGTTAGTGCCAAATCTTGGATTGCAGCCGATATTCAATGCTTTCAAGGCCTGGAGATTGCTGATGCTCTTTGAAAGGCCTCCGTACAAGTTGTAGTTGGACCACAAATTGAGAGTCTGCAATTTGGTAAGGTTGTACAGGCTTTCCGGCATTCTGCCTGAAAGTCGGCAGTCATTGAGTATTATATGGGTAAGTTCTGTAAGTTTGCCTATGTTTGCAGGAATGGAGCCTGTGATGTCATTGCTGCTCAAATCCATATATTGCAATGACTTCAGGTTGCAGATGCTGCTTGGAATGGTGCCTGTAATTTTGGTAGGCTGGTCCCACATGTTCATGTCGAGCCTTGTCAATCTTGAGAAGTTTCCAATCTCAGCAGGAAGTGTTCCGTTGAGGTTGTTGCAAGGCAACTGGATTGCGGTTACGAATCCCTCTTCATCGGTATCAACGCCATACCACTCGCCAACAGGCTGGTCTGTGCACCAGTTGGTGTTGTTTGACCAGTTGTCGCCACCCAAAGAGTTGTATAGGGCAATAAGCGAACTCTTCTCTCTTGCAAGAAGATCCTGGGTAGTGAGTTTTACCTCAAGGGCTGCCATTGATTTTACTATGTTGCGTTCTACGCTGATCCATTTTGATGTGGATTGGGTTATGGTCAAGCCCGAAATTTCTGTGATTGTTACGGTAAATCCTTCGGAGAAGACAACCGGTGGAACCACGAACCAGAAACTGGTGGCATTCTCTGCGCTATTGCCAATCTCTACTCCGGATTCGCCGCAGTCGAGGGTAATTGTGCGGGTTGCATTGCTGTTCATGTATGAATTGGGCATCTGGCCATGTTTGGCAGTGATTGTGGCGTCGCCTGCGATTTTTTCGCCGTTGTTGCCCTTGAGTTCAATTGATTTTACGGTAATGCCGCTGCCATAGAGTTTAAGCACAAGGTAGCCGCCAACATTTTTGAATGAGAGGAAGTAGTCGCTCAAACCCGAAGTTACCGCTACCATGGTGTTTGCTCCTTTTCCGAATGAGTTTTGGGCATAGAGTTGTGTGGCAGGAAGTTCTACGGTCAAGACGTCATAGTTGTCCATACTGCTGTTTGAAGAGTATGGATATATGGCGTAGTATGCCTCTATGGCATTTCCGGTGCCGAATTGGCCTCCATTGCCGGCAGCGCTGAATGTTCCGCTGTTGTCGCCGGTATTGCCGTCAAATGTGTACTTTTCGTTGAGTGTTGTCCTGAAAATTGAAAGTTCATCGGCCTGGTGCCAATAGAGTTTCACATTTGCATCAACGTAGGTTTTTGTTTTGTTTTCAACATCGTACTCCTCGAATGACGTTGTGAATACTGGGGCATCATTCTTCAAGGATTGCAAAAGTTGCTCCTCTTTGTTGCAGGCCACGACTGTTGCCAACATGATGATTGTAAAGATAATGCGTTTCATGGTTATAGTATTTGTAGTTTATTCTGTTTGTTCCAGTGGTTATCTGTTCCTGTGTTTATTTGTTTCGGGGTTCCTGTGCTTCTGTGTTCTTGTGCTTCTGTGTACTTGCGTTTATATGTTTCAGCGTTTCTATGTTGCTGTGTTTCTGCGTCTTTGTGCTTTTGCGTCTTTGTGCTTTTGCGTTTGTGTGTTCTTGTGCTTCTGTGTTCCTGGGACGATTGTTATTCCAGTTCATCTTCCGCTTCAGGTTCTGCAAAAATCCGTGATGCATGCTCTTTCCACTCATCGGCATTCTTGTATGCTTCAACCGAGCCGGCCGGAACATATATGTTTACCGGAACTTCTGAGCCGTCGAACAGGTTGTATGACGCAGTACTGCCCACAATACTGCCTGTTATGGTAGGTGGAACTGCCGCAGCGCAATGAACTTCAAAGAGATATTGGCAATCGAGCAGAGCAGTTACATTTATCTCCTTTACATTCTGCGGAATATGCACAACTGCTACATCTGTAACCCAAAAGGCGTGAAGTCCTATCGTTTCAAGTGCTTCCGGCAGATAAAGATGGTATGACAATGGACAATGACTGAAGGTATGACTATTTATTGTAGTCAGGTTGTTTGAGAAGATGACCTCCTTAAGGCTGGTGCAGTTACTGAATGCTGAATTTCTTATTACGCTCACACCATCGGGAATTGTTATGCTTCTGAGTGATAAATTTCTAAAGAATGCGTACTCTCCAATATAGTTTATTGTTTCGGGCAATTCCACTTCACTTAATGGACTGTTGCTGAAAGCCCAGTCCCTTATAGATGTTGCTCCATAAGGTATGCTGTACTGAAAAATGTTATAAGGGGCAAAAGCGGCAACCTCTCCATTGATAATCAGGCACCTGTTGTCTTCAGATGCATATTTGCCATAAATGCCCTGCAAATTGGCCATGCCTCTTAACACATAACTGCCCTCTATATCAACAAATGAGTCCGGCAGGGTCAATGTGGATATTTTTGATTGATGAAAGGGATTCCTGCCTATAATTTTCACTCCGTCAGGCACAATGTAGTCCTTTACATCACAATTTATGGCAAATGATTTAAGGGTGTCGTCCTTTCCTTTATAAGTGCGCAGTTGTCGTCTGTGGCAAATTTCCCGAAAAAGGCTTTGAGATTCTGGCAATAATAAAATGGATTCCCAACAATCTCCTCCACGCTTGATGGTATTGTAATTTCTGTAAGGCCATGACAACAATAGAAGGCAAAGCCCCCTATGTATGTTGTTTTGTCAGGAATGGTAATCTGTTTGATTGAAGTACACATACCGAATGCATATTTTTCTATGCTTTTCAAGTTTTCGGGCAATGTTATCTTTTCAAGATTAGAATTTTCATAAAAGGCTCCGTAACAGATGGTTTCTATGCTGTTTGGAAGTGTGAAAGAGAGCGAGTTGGAAACATTTTCAAACGCATCTTTGCCTATATATTTGACCTCTCCATCAAATTTGATGATTCCCTTGCCGTTTGTGTACTCATTTGATGTAATGGATACTCCAAAGTCTGCCGAGGCGGTTGGCTCAATGATATTGCCGTCGGTGGTGGTATACCAGATTTCATCATTTGGAACTGCAATGTCGTCTGTGGTAACCTCAAGTGGAGCCATTGGTGTCGCAAGATTGCGTTTTACCTCATAGTTGTTTGAGGTTGACTGTTTCATTATCCATCCGGCATTATCTGTGATTGTAACTGTGAATCCGTTTGAGAAGATAGTTGGAGGAACCACTATCCAGAAATTGGTGGCGTTCTCTGCGCTCTCGCCAATCTTCACTCCGGAATCACCACAGTCGAGGGTTATTGTTGTTGTGGCATTCTCCGTCATGGTTACCTCGGGTGCCTCTCCATATTTGGCAATGATTGAGGCGCTGCCTGCAATTTTTTCACCGTTGTTACCCTTGAGTTCAATTGATTGTACGGTTACATTGTTCCCGTAGAGTTTGAGTACAAGATATCCGCCCACATTTTTGAATGGCAGGAAGTAGTCATCCAATCCCGACGATGCTGCAACCATGGTGTTTGCTCCTTTTCCGAATGAGTTATAAGCGTACGGCTGTGTGGCAGGAAGTACCACTGACAATACATCGCTGTTGCTTATTTTGTTGCTTGAAGCGTAAGGATATACTGCATAGTTTGTGCTTACGTCATTTCCGGTACCAAACTGTCCGCCATTGCCTATTGGACTGAATGTGCCGCTGTTTGCTCCGGTCTTGCCGTTGAATTTGTATTTTTCATTGAGCGTTGTCCTGAAGATTGTAACTTCATCGGCTTCGTGCCAATATAGTTTTATATTCTGGTCAATGTATGTTTTTGTTGGGGTTGCAATGTTGTACTCCTCAAATGAGGTTGTGAATATAGGGGCATCATTCTTCAAGGATTGCAAAAGTTGCTCTTCTTTGTTGCAGGCTACGGCTGTTGCCAACATGATGATTGTAAAGATAATGCGTCTCATAATAACTAAATTTGGGAAATTCGCACAAATCTATTCAGGTTCAATAAAATCATCAAGTTCACAATGGGTCATTTGAGGGTGGGGTTTTGTATTAATTTGTTCTTTTTATTGGTCATTTGGCTATTTTGCCCATAAAATCATATATTTGCTTTCGTAAATGAGTGGCTCGGTTTTAAAAATATTGGCGTGCGTTATAATGCTTCTGGACCATACGGCAGCATATATTCCCGAGGAGATTCCGGGAATATATGATATTCTGTTTTGTATTGGGAGCAAGGAGATTACACTGCGTTACCTTATGCGGGCAATTGGACGGACCGGATTCCCGATTTTTGCTTTTCTTATAACCGAAGGGTTTGTACATACCCGTAACAGGAGGAGATATGCCGTAAATCTCTTCATTTTTGCACTCATTTCAGAAATTCCATTTAATTTGGTTGGTGGAGGGGAGTTCTTTTATCGCAGGCAAAATGTCTTCTTTACGCTGCTGCTGGGGTATTTGGGAGTCTGGTGTTCAGAGAGGTTCAAGGAGAGTGGAGATTTGGGTATGGCTTTATAATTTTGCTCTATCTTCTCCGTTCCAACAGGGTTCTGATGTGTGTTATAGGCACCTGCGTTTTGCCAAGCAGGTGGATTGGCGGCATGGGCTTCATTCCCATATACATGTATAACGGAACTCGTGGTTTTGCCAAGGGGCCTGTTGCAAAATATGCGTTCTATCTCTTTTATCCTTTGCACCTTCTTCTGCTTTATCTGATTGGCTGTTGAGCGGTTTTCATTTCATCTTCTTCTGCTTTATCTGATTGGCCGTTAAGCCGTTTTCATTTCATCTTCTTCTGCTGCTTTATTTGATTGGCTGTTGAGCGGTTTTCATTTTATCTTCTTCTGCTTCATCTGATTGGCCGTTGATCCATTTTTCCATAATTCAATAAATATTCACTGCAAAAGGGTAAATTTTACGCTTTTGTTTTGAGAGTATGTTTGCATGGTATAGTTTTGCAGGTGTCGAAATCTTCATCGGAACCGGCAAGTGGGGGGCTGCAGTGAGGGATGGAATTAAAATGGTAGAATACAGAACTTCGCCTGCCGGTTTATTTAGGTCTGTTCTATAGGAATGATCTGTGGATGGTTTATTTGTCATAGAGAGTTTGCATGTTGGAAGAAAAGGGTTTAATAACCATATAATGTAACTTGACAATTTCAATTATGGAAGTGGTGGGAAGAGCCAAGGAGGTGCAGATGACAGATATGGGTATTGATGGTTGTCACGATAAGTTGCAATCTGGCGTGGAGGAGGATTTTGGAACTTGGTTTCCTGAATTTGCTATTAATGCCGGAGTCGCCGATTGTAGACATTGAGTAAATGGACAATGAGTCGTTTATCTTGTTGAGATGCAGATATGGAGAGTTGCCCAAACTGCGTACCGACGTTATTCTGGTAGAAAAAGTACCGGTTATGTATTTTCAGACAAGTTGAATATCATACTCTTGAAGTTACCATGCATTGATGCACAGAGTCTTTCAGAGTGTGGAGAGTTTTATGAAAAGTTGTCATATTTGCTCAATCAAATGACCACAGATATGAGAACAATAGAAGAATTGAAGGCCGAGTTTGCGGCTACGCAGTTGCCGGAACAGACCAAAGAGGTTTTCTATCAGGTGCTGGATACGGCTGATGTTGGCTCATTGTCAGAAAATGAGCAACTTATTTATGAATAAAACCTCAAGGCATGCTGCGATACGAAGAGTTGCATAAGATTTGCCGAGCATTCTGGCCGTGAAAAGGGACGTGAAGAGGGGCGTGAAGAAGGTCGTGAAGAGGACTGTGAAGAGGACTGTGAAGAGGGCCGGGCAGGGGGTATGGCCCAAGGTAAACTGGAGATTGCCAGATCAATGAAATCGGATGGTATGACATCAGAAATCATATCCAAATATACAGGGTTGTCTGCAATGGAGATAGAGAATTTATAGTATTTTCATTATATTTCTCAAAGTCCGATATATGTAGGTATTTGTAAAGTCGCAAGGAGTACTGTTCTTAAGAAAACCTGCCCATATATGATGATATAGTCTCTTTTTGTGTTGTGCCGAAGGTTCAAGATGCTCTCTTTTGGAATTAGCAGGTAAAAAACTACAGAAAATTGTATTGATACTGAACTTTTAAACTTATCCGTTGTTATTTATACGAAATAGTTTTTTAAGTTTAGGTTAAGTCGGGCGCACCCTGTCAAGTCATAAGTCGATTGGCAGGGTGTGTTTTTTATGCTTTGGCTCACTTCTTAATGCGTGGTTGATATTCTGGGTTATAAAATCTCTACAATAAATAGATTTTCATATTTCTGTGAAGATGTCATTGGTATGCTTAGGATCTCAAAATAAAAAATCCAAAATTCAATAAATCATCGTTTCAAAAGGGTAAATTTTACTCTTTTGTTTTGAGCCGCCGTCAGTAAGGATTAGTTTTGCCGATGTTGAAATCATCAAAATCCGGCATATTGGATTTGCTGCAGCACCAGTTTGATTTGCTTTGAAAGCATTTTGATTTGCAAAATCAGTCGTTTTGCTTTGAAAGTATTTTGATTTGCAAAGTCAGCCGTTTTGCTTTGAGGAACATAAAGTTTGACATGCAGAGGGCGAAATTCTTTGATTCACAGCAAATTTTTTGTACTTCAGCAAATCTCAATGCCGGCTATTATTAATCTTATCAAACAACAATTTTTATGGAAACGAGCAGAAGCAGTGAGCAGGGATTGAAAGAGAAAAGTTTTGCAAAAGGAGTAGAGCGTGAGCAGGTAAGCGGATTGTCAAAACCGAATAGTCGTGTAGAGGCAGACGTATGTTCAGCAGATGGTAGCAATCGGCAAAGCAGTGTGATGAACCCCTTTGTAGACTGGGGTTTCAAGTATCTGTTCGGGACCGAGCGTAACAAGCGTAATCTTGTCGGTTTTTTGAACCTGGTTCTTGAACTTGAGTGCCCGATAGTAGATGTAGAATACCTCAATAATGAGAACATACCGCATGAAGCGGGCGGGCGAGAGTGCGTTTTTGATGTATTGTGTATAGACAAGAGCGGGACCCGATTTTTGATAGAGGTACAGAATGCCCCGATAAGTTATATACGGAACCGGATACTCTACTATACGTGCCGACTCATAGAGCAGATGGGCCAACCGGGCGAGAAGTGGAACTATAACATAGACAAGGTCTACAGCATATGTCTGATGAACTTCATGTATGAGCAGGATCCGGTGTTGAAAAGGGAGTTTATGCTTCAGGAGTCGTATACAGGCACTCTGTTTACCGACAGGATCCATATAGTGATGTTGCAGTTGCCGTGTCTTGAAGCCAAAAGTATGTGGGAATGTAACATGTTGTATGAAAAGTTGTTATATTTGCTGCTACAAATGAAGAAAGGTATGAGTACAATAGAGGAGTTAAAACGTCAGGTGTATGAGCATGGTCTAAATGAGGAGATCCGCGAGACCTTTTTGAATGTCTTGGATGAGGCGAACCTAGCATCTCTTTCCAAGAGCGACAAGGCATTGTATGAGGCCCGTCTGAAGAGTTACCGGGACAACAGAGCGTGTCTTGATTATGCAATAGAGACAGGCATCAGGCAAGGCATAGAGCAGGGTATTGAACAAGGCATAAAGCAGGGCATTGAACAGGGCATTGAACAAGGCATAAAGCAAGGCATAGAGCAAGGCTTGGAGTTGGGTGAGGAGAGAGGCTTGATGCAGGGTAGAGAAGAGGGCCTGGCAGAGGGTGTGGCTCAAGGTAAACAGGAGATAGCCAGATCAATGAAAAACAAGGGTCTTGATATTGGCTTGATTGCAGAGTGTACGGGGCTTTCTGAATTTGAGATAGAAAAATTGTAGCAATGTAATATTGATACTGAACTTTTAAACTTGTCCGTTGTTATTTATACGAAATAGTTTTTTAAGTTTAGGTTAAGTCGGGCGCACCCTGTCAAGTCATAAGTCGATTGGCAGGGTGTGATGTTTATGCTCTGCCCACTTCTTAATGCAAGGTTGAGATTTCGGGTTATAAATGGGCACATTACTGTTTTTTGGGCAACGCTGCCTTTTGGCTATATTACTGTTTTTCGCAGCATTGCAGTATCCCGATAAAATAAAAAAGAGCCCCGCTGCTACTTACGGAAGCCCTTTTTTGTGTACTAAAACCTAAACCTACACCTATAAGATGCAGGAGGATATAATTTCGTTGCATCAATTTTCGAAATAATGTGAAATTTTTTGGGTCTCCTCCCATTATTTCATTTAGTGTACTAATTATATCGGTAAGAGCGCTAATGTTATTTCATAATTTTTACAGGTAAAAGTGCTATCAGATACCCAATCAGTGCTACTCCTCCAAATGTAATTATAATATCTGCAAGGTGGATCTCAACCGGATATGCATTTACTATGTAGTTGCCTGGAAGTGATATGAGTCCGGTTGTTTGCTGTATTATGCAAAGAATAAGTCCGATAACTATTCCAATGGCTGCTCCTATGAGAGAAATAAGCCATCCCTGTAAAATAAATATTTTCTCAATAAGTGCAGGTGATGCGCCCATGCTCAGGTATGTATCCATGTCGCTCTTCTTGTCGATAATCAGCATTGATAGTGAACCGAATATATTAACTGATACTATCATTATCACAAAAAAGAGAATCATGAAAACTGCAAATTTCTCTGCACGCATCATTTTGTAGAGTGTCTCGTTCTGTTGGTATTTGTTTTTGACATTGAATCCGGTTTGGGGTTCTTCTGTAGATGTAGTGATTTGACAGCAAGAAGTATCTGAACCAGAGATCCGTTTGCCTTTGGCGCTTTCAAGTATTTGGCGCAACTCTTTTTCTATGTTGCCGGAATTGGCTCTTCCTGCCTCGCTTAGATAGATTTCAAGGGAGGTGGCCTCATCTTGGGAATACTCCAGAAGTTCACGGGCAACAGAAAGTGGAACAAATAGACCTTTTGAATCAAACTCCTTATTTAGAGCAATTATTCCGCTCGGATATAGCGTTTCAGAGTTGAGGCTTCCCGATGGATTCAATATTGATACTGTAGCGTTTCTGCTCGGGAAGTAGAGTTCCAGCGCATCAAGAAAACGTACTCTGAGCCTGAGCGATGCTGCAAGTTCCATACCTACAATGGCATGCGGGGTTTGTCCTACAAAAGTCTTGAACTCACCCTCTTTAATGGAATTCTGTATACCGCTCACCCTGCCGTAACTCGAATCCACACCTCTGATGAATGCAATTGACTGGTTGTCGGAATACTGCACAAAAATATCCTCCTCAACAACGGGTTGCAGCGATTCTATTCCGTCAATCCTCCCCACTGCTTCAAAGACGGCGCTGTTCAGATGAAAACTTTTGCCATGTAGAGGAGTGACAATAAAATTGGGCTGATACTCCTGGTAAAAGCCCTTTACCAGAGTATCAAACCCATTATATACCGACAATATGACTATTAAGGCCATGCTGCCTATTCCTATTCCAATGGCACTTATGAGCGAAATAATATTAATCACATTGTGTGATTTCTTGGCAAACAGGTACCTTTTGGCTATGAAAAACGGCAGATTCAAATCAAATCATTTTATAGCACTCCGCCGGGTTTATAGCACTCCGCCGGGGAGCGTGTCAAAACTATTTTTTCAGCAAGTCATCGATGTGCTCAACGTAATCAAGCGATGAGTCGAGCATGAACACCAGTTCCGGAACAATCCTGAGTTGTTTGCCTACAAGGCGACCCAACTCACCCCTGATCTGTTTGACAGAGTCCTGGATAATTTTCATTACCTCATCCGCCTTTGCCGACGGGAATATACTTACAAATACTTTGGCCACGGAGAGATCAGGGCTGACTCTAACCTCACTTACCGTAACCATGGCACCATT
The DNA here is from genome assembly GCA_015060245.1 of Bacteroidales bacterium. Taxonomy (GTDB): domain Bacteria; phylum Bacteroidota; class Bacteroidia; order Bacteroidales; family UBA932; genus Egerieousia. The sequence continues at coordinate 85,537 of SUYU01000009.1, forward strand.
GAATGCCGCCATGCCCTTGCTTCTGATAATCTCAGCAAGGTCGCGCTGCAACTGGCGTCCTATCTTCTGTTGTCTTGTGCTCTCTCCTTCCATAATTGCTTATATTGTCTCTTTTCTATAATTTTATCAGTAGCCTGCAAATTGTGCTGTTATTTGGGCAATAGTACAGTCGTTAATTGAACTTTATGATGAAATAGTTCTTCTTGCCTTTCTGCACAAGTATGTACTTGCCGTTTACAAGGTGTTCCTGAGTCAAAGCCCCGTTGGCATCGGTAAATTTCTCCTTGTTGATGCTCAGACCGTTTGCCTGGATCATCTTGCGGCACTCACCCTTTGACGGGAAGATTGAAGTCTCAACGGCAAGCAGATCAAGAATATTTCCTCCAAGTTTCTCTGCAGGAAGTTCAAATTGTGGAACTCCGTCAAATACAGAGAGGAATGTCTGCTCGTCAAGGTTCTTCAATGCCTGTGATGTAGAGTTGCCGAACAGGATACCAGAAGCCTCAACAGCCTTGTTGTACTCCTCCTCTCCATGGACCATAATGGTAATCTCCCTGGCCAAAAGTTTCTGCAAGCCTCTCAAATGCGGCTCCTCCTTATGTTTGGCAATGGCCTCTTCAATCACCTCGCGGCTCAACATTGTAAAAATCTTGATATACTTCTCAGCATCCTCATCTGCTACATTCATCCAGAACTGGTAGAATGTGTATGGAGATGTGTAGTTAGCGTCAAGCCAGATATTGCCCTTCTCGGTCTTTCCGAACTTGCCGCCATCGGCTTTTGTAATCAAAGGACATGTAAGGGCAAATGCCTCATTGCCAGTCTTTCTTCTTATAAGTTCAGTGCCTGTGGTTATATTGCCCCATTGGTCGCTGCCGCCCATCTGAAGTTTGCAGTTGTTGTGCTCGTTCAAGTAGAGGAAGTCATAACCCTGTACAAGTTGGTATGAGAACTCGGTAAATGACATGCCTTCTCTTGCCTCGCCTGTCAAACGCTTCTTTACAGAGTCTTTGCTCATCATGTAGTTTACGGTAATGTGTTTTCCTATGTCGCGGATAAATGAAAGGAATGAGAAATCCTTCATCCAGTCATAGTTGTTTACAAGCACCGCCGCATTGGGCATGTCAGAGTCAAAATCAAGGAATTTTGAGAGTTGCTTTTTTATAGCGGCAATATTGTGGTTGAGAGTCTGCTCATCAAGAAGGTTTCTCTCTGCGCTCTTCATTGAAGGGTCTCCAATCATGCCTGTAGCACCGCCAATCAAAGCGTAAGGCTTATGTCCGCAGTTCTGGAAATGCTTGAGCATCATAATACTTACCAAGTGGCCAATATGCAAAGAGTCTGCTGTTGGATCTATGCCCACATATGCAGATGTCTGCTCCTTCATCAACTGTTCCTCTGTACCTGGCATCATAGTGTGGATCATGCCTCTCCAGGTAAGTTCTTCAACAAAATTCTTCATCTGTGTATAATTTTTAATATTAATGATCTGGTTAGTGATATTTTGGCGCAACTCTTTTAGAGTCAAGCCGCAAAGTTAATAAAAATAATGCTCATATAACCCGCCGGCCTCTTTTCAATTGTTGCTTTTTTTTAATTTGTTGTAGAGTGTCTGACGGGTAATGCCCAACTGTTGGGCAGTAAGACTTATATTTCCTCTGTTGCGCAACATGACGTTCTTTATGATCCTTTGCTCAATTGCCTCAAGGGTCTCATCATACACTGAACCGGGAGTGTTGGAGAAAATGTCATAATTCTCAAATGCAATGCTGCTGTTGCCCGGTGCAGTGCCGGTTGGTCTCAGTCCATTCAGTGGAGCGTTTGCATTCCTCTCTTCTGCTATGCCATCTGTCCCGACAGCCTTTGCTTCTGACCTTAATTTTTCAATCTCATCCTCAAGTTCTGCGATTTTGCTCCTGTATCCTTTTCTCGTGACGGCATTGTTGAGCGATATTACAATTTTATATTCGTTCCAGGGTTTGTGCACAAAGTCAAAGGCTCCGCAATTGATGCACTGGGCTGCCATTGGAACCTGGGCAAAAGTGGAGAGCAATACAACCTCCAGTCCCGGATTTTTCTGCCGGAATGTAGAGACTGTTTCTGCTGCTTCTGAACTCTTGCTGAAAATGTCAAGGTCCATAAGCAGCACATCAAAGGAGTCTTTTGCCAGAAACTCTTCGGCCCGGTCAAGATTGTGGGTTGTCTGCACCTTTTCAAAGTGCTTTTTAAGAAGAATTCCCAAGGAGGTAAGCAGGCCGTGATTGGGCTCAATTACCAAAATATTGCCATCTCTTTTCATAACAGCAAATGTAAAATAATTTTACACAACTTCAAAAGTATGTATAAAAATTTTACAAATAACGTAAAAAAATCATACAATTGGTATGAATGGCAAACATTGCTGATCTGAGTTCCGGAGCGGAATGCACAGGAGCAGCCGGGTGCGTGGGCCAGATTAGAATCCTTGTGCCTGAATTGGAATTTCGGCACCTTCTGGGGTAACCAGAAGTGCGCCCGCTTCAGGTTTGCAAAGGTGTCCGATGATGTCTACATTAGGGAACTCCTTGTGGAATTTCTCATGCTCGGCAAGAGGGATTACAAAGAGGAATTTGTAATCATCGCCACCATTGAGCGCTGCTGTTACGGTATCCATATTTATCTCTTTTGCCATCTCCATTGTCTGTGAGGCAATAGGAATCTTGTCGAGATAAATCTTGGCTCCAACACCATGTTCCTGACACAACTCCTTGACTGTTGCAGCAAGGCCGTCGGTTATGAAGTAGCCGGCTGCCGGAAGGAGTGAGGCCTCCTTGAACTGGTCAACGATCTTGGGATTTATCTCGGGACTCAAGTATTGGCTGAGTATATATTTGTAACGGCTCAAATCGGGCTGTCGGTATGAGGCCATCTCTGATGCGGGAATTTTGTTGAATGCAACCTTTTCCCTCTCGAGCACGTGCAGCCCCATATAGGCGGCTCCAATGTTGCCTGTTATGCATATAAGGTCGGTCCCTGCAGGTTTTGGTATGGAATTTATGGTTTGCTGATCCTGTTCGCCCTGTGCGGTTATTCCTATTGCAAGGCCGGTCATTGAGGCCTTGAGTTCAAGGGAAAGATTCTTTATGTTGTGCTCTTTGGCAGCCGCTACAACACCTGTCCAGAGTTCAACAATATCCTCTGCTGCAAAACGGGCCGACAGAGCCAGAGTATATGAGAGTCCTTTGGGCTGGCAGCATTTTGCATAGAGCGGGCCTATTGCATTGAGTGCTGACTTGTATCCAAGATGCTTGAGGGGTGTATATACAAGGTCAAAGTCAACACCCTCCATCATAAGGCGGTTGATTGAGAGGGTCTGGTTTGATGGGGCTCCATAAAAATAGGGGCTGTTGCTGAAACCTGTTCCCTCAAACAATCTTCTCAAGAGTTCCCTCTTGCCAATCTCTGCAATCTGTGTCCTTTTTGGAGCATTTGCATCCTTGCTCCCGCTAACCATTTTCTCTTTCATACGTTTACTTCCTTATGGGTGGTTGTGCTTTTAATACCTGCCGTTGGAGGTATGCTCTCTTTTTTTTCACAAAAATAGATAATTCAATTAACTTTGCACCACTTATGAGCAAAAATAACAATATAATAGAGGATATAGCCAATGCTGAATACCAGCACGGCTTTGAGTCAAATATCGATCAGGAATTTATCCCCAAGGGGCTGAATGAAGATATTATACGCTTGATTTCCAAGAAGAAGGACGAACCGCAGTGGCTTCTTGATTTCAGACTTAAGGCATTTGCAAAATGGCAGACAATGAAGATGCCGTCATGGGCGCACCTTGATATTCCTGAAATAGACTATCAGGACATAATATATTATGCTGCACCAACCCCAAAGAAGGAGGCAACTGAAATTGATCCTGAACTGGCAGAAACATTTGAAAAATTGGGCATTCCCCTTCATGAACGCAATGTATTGGCAGGAGTGGCTGTAGATGCCGTTTTTGATTCGGTGTCGGTTAAAACCACATTCCGCGAGACTTTGGCCGAGAAGGGCATCATCTTCTGCTCATTCTCCGAGGCGGTAAGGGATTATCCCGATCTTGTAAAGAAATATCTTGCTTCAGTTGTGCCGATAGGCGACAATTTCTATTCGGCACTGAACTCTGCTGTCTTCAGCGACGGCTCATTCTGCTACATTCCAAAGAATACACGCTGTCCTATGGAGTTGAGCAGTTATTTCAGAATAAATGCCAAGGGTACAGGCCAGTTTGAACGTACCCTCATCGTGGCAGACGAGGGATCATATGTGAGTTATCTGGAGGGCTGCACCGCTCCCCAGCGTGACGAGAACCAATTGCATGCCGCTGTAGTTGAGATTGTGGTGCTGCAGGATGCGGAGGTCAAGTACTCTACAGTGCAGAACTGGTATCCTGGAGACAAGAACGGCAAGGGTGGTATCTACAACTTCGTTACCAAACGCGGCATATGCAAGGGGGCCAACAGCAAACTCTTCTGGGCGCAGGTGGAGACTGGTTCTGCAATCACCTGGAAATACCCAAGCACCATTCTCAAGGGTGACAACTCAATCTCCGAGTTCTACTCGGTTGCTGTGACAAACAATTACCAGCAGGCCGATACAGGAACAAAGATGATACATATAGGCAAGAATACCCGCAGCCGTATAGTGAGCAAGGGTATCTCTGCAGGCCATAGCCAGAACAGTTACCGCGGTCTTGTGAAGATTTCGCCCAATGCGGAGAATGCAAGAAACTTCTCGCAGTGCGACAGCCTTCTTCTTGGCGACAAATGCGGAGCCCACACATTCCCTTACATTGAGAACGACAACCAGAGCGCAATAGTTGAACATGAGGCAACGACTTCAAAAATTGGAGAGGACCAACTCTTCTATTGCCAGCAGAGGGGCATCAAGGCGGAGGATGCCGTAGGCCTTATTGTAAACGGCTATGCCAAGGATGTGCTCAACAAATTGCCTATGGAGTTTGCAGTTGAGGCACAAAAACTTTTGCAAGTATCGCTGGAGGGCAGTGTAGGTTAGTATTTGACCCGTAAAGAGGTCTTTTTGAACTTTAAAACAACAAGTGAATGTTTAGTATAGATAATATATTATTTACTATTGGAGGACAGAGTGTTAGTCTACTTGAGTTCATGTCTGTCTTCGCTGGCTTGAGTTGCGTTTTTCTGGCAACAAGAGGTAAAGTTGCAAACTTTTGGGTGGGGTATCTCTACAATATCCTGCTTTTCTGTATGTTCATGCAGAAGCATCTCTATTCCAGCATGTTGTTGCAGCCGATATCGCTCTGCATAAACTTTTTCGGCCACTACAGGTGGACTCATCCCAAAAAGGGCGAGCAGGACAAGAAGAACCAACTTAAGGTCACATTGCTAACAAACAGGCAGCGCGCAATGATTCTTTGTGGAGTCGCCCTGTTTACCCTATGCTGGGGCTTCTTCTTGAGCAAACTGAATGTCTACTGGCCAGATCTTTTCCCTATGGCGCGTCAGCCATATCTTGATGCTTTTGTAACATCATTCATCCTTTTGGCACAGATGCTGTCGGCACAGAAGAAATTGGATTGCTGGGGGGCATGGTTTGTTGTTAACGTAATGAACGGAGTGTTGTATGTGAGGGCCGGGCTTGTATTCATGCCTATTGTTGCTCTGGGCTATCTGATTCTGGCTTTCTTTGGCTTTTCAATGTGGAGAAAGCAGTGGTTTTCAGAAAAATAGAGGAGCCAATGTTTTGGCAGCAGTTTTGCGGGGGAGAGTTGTGGCGAAGATTTGTAACATTTTAGAAGAAAAATAATTGTAATTGATATATGGAGAATTTGATTGAGATTAAGGATTTGCATGCCAGCATAAATGGCAGGGAGATCCTGAAGGGTATTAATCTTACAGTAAAACCTGGTGAGGTGCATGCCATTATGGGCCCTAATGGTTCGGGAAAGAGCACTTTGTCGGCAGTGTTGGCGGGTAAGGAGAGTTATGAGGTTACTCAAGGCAGTGTTACTTTCTTGGGCAAGAATCTTCTTGAAATGAGTCCGGAGGAGCGCTCCTGGGCAGGTCTTTTCCTCGGATTCCAGTATCCTATCGAGATTCCGGGAGTGACAAACGTCAATTTTATGAAGACCGCTGTAAATGAGCACAGAAAGCAGAATGGCCTATCTCCTCTTACAGCAGCCGAGTACCTTAAACTCATGAGGGAGAAACTGGCCATTGTTGAGATGGATCCCGCTTTCTCTTCGCGTGGCGTCAATGTGGGATTCTCAGGCGGTGAAAAGAAGAGAAATGAGATATTCCAGATGGCGATGCTCAATCCCAGACTTGCAATTCTTGATGAGACCGACAGCGGACTTGATGTTGATGCGTTGCGCATTGTGGCAAACGGAGTGAACAAACTCAAGACTCCGGAAAACGCAACCATTGTCATTACCCATTACCAGCGTCTTCTTGACTATATTGTTCCGGACATTATCCATGTGCTCTACAAAGGACGTATAATCAAGACAGCGGGCAAGGAGTTGGCCCTGCAGGTTGAGGAGAGAGGATATGATTGGCTTATTAACGAATCCAAGTAATGACAAACTACATTTATACACCAAACAGGGACAACGAGTTCAGATGCAAGGTGCCGCTTGAGAATACAGAGCAACTCTTTGTGGTTGACGGAACTCTGCAGAGCAACGGCATTGATGCCATAAGCGGCAGGGCTGACGGCGGCTATGCGCTCAAGGTTCCAAAGAGGTCTGCTCTGGAGAGGATGCTGCAGATAATATCTGTCAGAAGAGGCCTTGGGAGTGCCTCATGCACAAATACATTTGAGTTGGGAGAGTCTGCTTCTGCAAAGTTGCTCTTGTGCTCACATACGCTTAATGACCAGAGGCTTGAGACGCAGGAAAACTATATGATCAGACTTGAGGAGAACTCAAATCTCGATCTTGTGATAATGCAGAATGAGCATGAGAACTCATTGCATGATTCCCATTTTGCAATAGACCTTGCGGCCAATGCTACACTTAAACTTCATGTTGTAACCCTTCATGGAGGCGAACTTTCCAACAGGTTTGACATAAATCTGAATGGAAAGGGCGCAGAGTGCGAAGTGAACGGACTCTACCTGGCAAGCGGCAAACAGCGCATTTCAAACATCCTTAATCTTTCCCATAGGGTTCCGGAGTGCAACAGCAGGCAACTCTTCAAGGGTATTTTGGACGGCGAGGCAATTACAAGATTCAGCGGAACAATTCTTGTTGCGAAGGATGCCCAGAAGACAGAGGCGTACCAGGCAAACAACAACCTCATTGTATCGGATTATGCCAAGGCTTATACCCAGCCGCATCTGGAGATCTATGCCGACGATGTAAAATGTTCACATGGAGCCACAGTGGGTAGCCTCAATGATGACGAACTCTTTTACATGCGTTCGAGGGGAATATCTATGGCCGAAGCCAAATTGCTTCAACAACAGGCATTTGCTTATGCCGCTCTTGAGAAGATATCAAACGTTGCCCTTCTCGAAAGATTGACAAATCTTGTGGAGCGCAGATTGCGCGGCGAGTTCGCAAGTTGCAGTGACTGCAATCGTCAAAGTTGCTGAAAACTGCTCTCCGGGCGCCTGCAGCGCATTGTTAAATTTTTGTTGATAAAGAGTTTTCCAATTACCCTAAAAAGGGAGAGAAATATATTTATTTTGCAAAGTGGAAACTTGTCGGCATTCCGACGGTTTTCGCTTTTCTCTTTTCTTGTATAGTGCATATTATCAGGAGAATAACTTGAACAAAATAAAAAATAACATATATATGACAACCTATACTTACCAAGAAGCGCTTGAAGAGAGCATCAAGTATTTCAAAGGCGATGAACTTGCAGCATCCGTGTGGATCAACAAGTATGCCATGAAAGACTCGTTTGGCAATCTGTACGAAAAGTCTCCGGACCAGATGCACAGACGCCTTGCAAAGGAGTTTGCAAGAATAGAGGCAAAATACTCCAATCCTATGGGCGAGGAGGAGATTTATGAATTGTTGAAGGATTTCAAATATATAATCCCTCAAGGAGGTCCGATGACCGGAATTGGAAACAATTTCCAGGTGGCATCCTTGTCAAACTGCTTTGTGATAGGCAATGAGGGCTCTTCAGACTCATACGGCGGAATTCTCAAGATTGATGAGGAGCAGGTGCAACTGATGAAGAGAAGGGGCGGTGTAGGACATGACTTGTCGCATATCAGGCCGTCGGGAAGCCCTGTTTTGAACAGTGCATTGACCTCTACAGGCATTGTGCCTTTCATGGAGCGCTATTCAAACTCTACAAGAGAGGTTGCACAGGATGGAAGAAGAGGTGCACTTATGCTTTCAGTTTCAATAAAACATCCCGATTCAGAGGCATTCATTGATGCCAAGATGGAGCAGGGCAAGGTAACCGGCGCAAATGTGTCGGTTAAGATTGATGATGATTTCATGAGGGCTGCCTTGAGCGGAGAGCAGTACAAGCAGCAGTATCCTATAGATGGTGAGAATCCTAAAGTGGAGAAGATGATAAGTGCAAAGCAGTTGTGGCAGAAGATTATCCACAATGCATGGAAATCGGCTGAACCTGGTGTCCTCTTCTGGGATACAGTGTTAAGGGAGTCGGTTGCCGACTGTTATGCCGACTTGGGTTACAGGACAGTGAGCACAAACCCTTGTGGAGAGATTCCGCTCTGTCCGTATGACTCTTGCCGTCTTATTGCAATGAACTTGTACTCATATGTGGATAACCCGTTCACTCCACTTGCAAAGTTCAATTTTGAACTCTTCAAGGAGCATACAATGAAGGCTATGCGCCTGAATGATGACCTTATTGACCTTGAAATGGAGAAGATTGATGCAATACTTGCAAAGATCGGTTCCGATCCTGAAGGCGAAAGTATAAAGAGAACAGAGATTGAATTGTGGCACAAGATAAGGGAGAAGTCGCTTGGCGGAAGAAGGACCGGTTTGGGCATCACTGCCGAGGGCGACATGTTGGCTGCTTTGGGTTATACATATGGAAACGACAAGGCCATTGCCTTCTCGGTTGAGGTTCAGAAGACCCTTGCTGTACAGGCTTACAGATCATCTGTTGTCATGGCGGGCGAAAGGGGCGCATTCCCAATCTACGACAGCAAGAGGGAGGAGCACAACCCAATGATTGACCGAATAAGGGAGGCCGATCCTGAATTGTACAAGGAGATGGTCAAGAAGGGCAGACGCAACATATCAATGCTTACAATTGCCCCTACCGGAACAACAAGCCTCATGACCCAGACCACTTCAGGTATTGAGCCTGTATTCCTTCCATTCTACGTGAGAAGAAGAAAGGTCAATCCTAACGATAAGAATGTAAAGGTTTCAATAAAGGATGAGGTGGGAGACTGCTTTGAGGAGTTCTACGTATTCCACCACAAGTTCTTGACATGGTGTGATGTGCAGGGATATGACCTTGAGCAGGTAAAATCAATGAATGTTGACCAGATAAACGAACTTGTTGCCAAGTCACCATACCACAAGGCTACCTCTGCCGATATTGACTGGGTGGCTAAAGTGAAGATGCAGGGAAGCATACAGAAATGGGTAGACCACTCGATCAGTGTTACCGTAAACTTGCCTAACTCCGTTACCGAGCAACTTGTAGCAGATGTCTACAAGACTGCATGGGAGGTTGGCTGCAAGGGTGTTACCGTATACAGGGACGGCTCAAGAACAGGCGTGCTCGTGGCTGCAAAAGAGGAGAAGAAGCAGCCTGCCATTGCTCCTAAAAAACGTCCAAAGGCATTGGAGGCCGACGTTATCAGGTTCCTTAACGGACGTGAGCATTGGATTGCACTTGTGGGCAAGATAAATGGTGTTCCTTACGAGATTTTTACAGGTCTTGTTGACGAGGATTCGCGTTCAATTCCAAAGAGTGTCGATACAGGCTACATTGTAAAGGAGAAGGATGTGAATACTGGCGTGAGCCGCTATGATTTCCACTTTGTTGACAAATATGGCTATACCAACATCATTGGCGGTATATCGCACATGTTCAACAAGGAGTACTGGAACTATGCAAAATTGATTTCAGGCGTGTTGCGTCACGGAATGCCTATTGTTGATGTAATTAACCTTATCAACGGCCTTCAGTTGGACAGCGAGGCAATCAATACTTGGAAAAATGGTGTTGAGCGCTCATTGAAACGCTATATTCCTGATGGCACAAAGGATGAGACAGGCAAGAAGTGTCCTAAATGCCAGTCAAATGACCTGATATATCAGGAGGGCTGCCTTGTATGTACAAACTGCGGCTACTCAAAATGCGGTTGATGAACTCTCCCGCAGCCAGGGATAGCCTCTTTAAGATACTTTGATTTATGATATTATATCCTAATGCCAAGATAAATATAGGATTGAAGGTTCTAAGCAGGAGAGAGGACGGTTTCCATGAACTGGAAACCCTCTTCTATCCGGTAGGGCTTGCTGATATTCTTGAGGTGGTTGAGGGCCCGGAACTTAAAATTGAGCAATATGGCATTGGAATACCTGCAGTTGCAGGCAAGGATGGGCTGATGAACCCCGAAGAGAATATCTGCATGAAGGCATACAGATTGCTGGCCGCAGATTTTGACATTCCTCCGGTAGAGATATATCTCCATAAGAACATACCTGTAGGCGCAGGTCTTGGAGGCGGCTCTTCAGATGCGGCCCATACAATTCTGGCAATAGACAAGTTATACAATCTAAATCTTACAAATTCGCAGATGGCGCAGTATGCCTCCCGCCTCGGGAGCGATTGCGCCTTCTTTATCTACAACACTCCAATGATGGGGCGCGGACGTGGAGAGATACTTACACCGTATGCCCTTGACTCACTTGCAGATTACACAATAAAACTGGTACATCCGCCTGTGTTCGTTTCAACTGCAGATGCCTACAGGGGCATTGTGCCGAGGAATATTCTGGAGCATGAACATATGGCCTCTGCCCGGGAGAGTGTGCTGCCTGATGATGCAGGCAGTTGCAGGGCACTTCCGCAACAGGGGCAGGCTCTGCTTGATAAAAGGCCGCTGGAGGAGTTGCTGCAGCAACCTGTCGGGAAGTGGAGGGAGAGTGTTGTAAATGATTTTGAAACCACTGTATTTGCAAAATACCCTCTTCTGGCAGAGTATAAGCAGGCCCTTTATGACCAGGGCGCAATCTATGCGGCAATGAGTGGCAGCGGTTCAACCATGTTCGGTATATTTGGGAGGTAGAAGGTACTCTCTTCATCTTTGCCGTTAAGCAAGGTTTTATTATCTTTGTTAGTTCCAAAAGCAAACGGAACACCAACAAAAATATACCAAGCCATGGCATTTGTTCATTTACACGTACATACATACTATTCTATATTGGATGGAGCAGCCTCCATAGCGAGTCATTTCAAGAAGGCAAAGGAGGATAACCAGCCCGCGCTGGCCATTACGGACCATGGCAACATGTTTGGTGTAAAGGAGTTCCTTAAGGTTGCAAAAGACTTTCCCGATATAAAGCCCATAATTGGCTGTGAGGTTTATGTCAATCCGGAGGGCAGATTTACAAAGAGGGGCAAGGAGGACCAGAGTGCGCACCACCTTATTCTGCTTGCCAAGAACCTCCAGGGGTACTACAACCTTGTAAAACTGGTATCGCTCGGTTATACCGAGGGTTACTACTATAAACCGAAGATCGATAAGGAACTTCTTGAAAAGTACCATGAGAACCTTATATGCTCATCGGCCTGCCTTGGTGGAGAGATTCCTCAAAAGATCAAGCATGGCGACATTGACGGTGCACGTGAGAGCATAATGTGGTACAAGAATCTTTTTGGGGAAGATTACTACCTTGAGGTACAGTTGCACAAGACCGAGATTCCAGGTTATGCCGAGGATGTGTATGACCAGCAGGTGATTGTAAACAAGGCAATCTTTGAACTCTCGCAGGAGTATGGTGTAAAGGTAATTGCAACCAATGATGTCCATTTTACACGCAAGGAGGATGGACCGGCGCATGACCGCCTGATATGCCTTACCACAAATGCAAACTATGACGATGTAAAGCGTTTGAGATATACCCAGCAGGAGTACCTCAAGACAGAAGAGGAGATGCTGGCGCTCTTTCCGGAACATCCGGAGACCATCTCAAACACCATTGAGATTGCAGACAAGATTGAGAAATACAAAATTGACTGCGACCATATCCTTCCAATCTTTGAGATTCCGGCGGAGTTCCCCGATTCAAACGAGTATTTGAGGCATCTGACCTATAAAGGAGCCCAGAAGAACTACAAGGAGATTACCGAGCAGGTGCGCGAGAGGATTGATTTTGAACTTGCCACCATCAAGAGAATGGGATTCCCCGACTACTTCCTCATTGTGCAGGACTTTATTGCGGCAGCGCGTGCCATGGGCGTATGGGTAGGCCCGGGCCGTGGTTCGGCAGCGGGTTCTGTTGTTGCCTACTGTTTGGGAATCACGCATATAGACCCTATCAAATATGACCTTCTATTCGAGCGTTTCCTTAACCCGGAGCGTATCTCAATGCCCGATATCGATATCGATTTTGATGATGACGGCCGTGGCAAGGTGCTTCAGTATGTAGAGGGCAAATATGGCAAGGATCATGTGTCGCATGTGGTTACATTCGGTACAATGGCCACCAAGAGTGCCATTAAGGATCTTGCCCGCATACAGCAGGTTCCGCTTCAGGAGAGTGACCGTCTTGCCAAACTTGTTCCCGACAAGTTTCCCCCTGAAATAATAAAGGAGAAGGGCGAAAACGGAGAGGAGATTGTCAAGGAGAAAAAGGTGAAGGTAAACATAGGCAACTGCATAAAACTGGTTCCGGAGATGAAGGAGGCTTTTGAGTCCTCGCCTATTCCGGGAGTAAAGGAGACTCTCCAGTATGCCGAAAAACTTGAGGGTACAGTAAGGAATACCGGTGTGCATGCCTGTGCCATTATCATTGGACGCGATAACCTTACGGAGCATATTCCAATCTGTATTGCCAAGGACAAGGAGACGGGTGAGGATATGTGGGTGTCGCAATACGAGGGATCCTTCATTGAGGATGTGGGAATGCTCAAGATGGATTTCCTTGGGTTGAGGACATTGTCAATTCTCAAGGAGGCTGTAGCGAACATCAAGAAGACCAGGGGCATTGATGTGGATGTGGATACCATTCCAATTGATGACAAGGCTACCTACGACCTCTTCAGCCGTGGCGATACTGTTGCCATATTCCAGTTTGAGTCGCCCGGAATGCAGAAGTGGCTCAGGGAACTCAAGCCTACCCGTTTTGAGGACCTGATTGCAATGAATGCCCTTTACCGTCCGGGCCCGATGGATTATATTCCTGATTTTGTAGACCGCAAGCAGGGGCGCAAGAAGATTGAATATGACCTTCCGCAGATGGAGGATATCCTTAAGGATACATACGGAATTACAGTGTACCAGGAGCAGGTGATGCTCCTTTCGCAAAAACTTGCCGACTTTACCAAGGGTCAGGCCGACGGTTTGCGTAAGGCTATGGGTAAAAAACTCATAGACAAGATGATGGAACTCAAGACCCTCTTCCTTGAAGGAGGTATACGCAACGGTCACCCCGAAGAGACCCTTGAAAAGATATGGAAAGACTGGACAGCCTTTGCTGCCTATGCCTTCAACAAGTCGCATGCAACATGTTATGCCTGGGTTGCATATCAGACTGCATACCTCAAGGCCAACTATCCTGCGGAGTTCATGGCTGCCAACTTGAGCAAGAACCTCAACAACATTGATGAGATTACCAAACTCATGGATGAGTGCAAACGTATGGGCATTGCTGTACTTGGACCCGATGTGAACGAGAGCGACCGCCGCTTTACAGTAAACAGGGAGGGAAATATACGCTTTGGTATGGCCGGCATAAAGGGAGTGGGTGGAGCAGTTGTAGATGGTATTGTAGAGGGGCGCAAGGAGAGGCCGTATGAAAATATCTTTGATTTCATTGAGCGTGCATCGGCACATGGTGCGGTAAACAAAAAGACCATAGAATCACTTGCATATTCAGGCGGTTTTGACTCATTTGAAGGAATGAGAAGAGACCAGTTCTTCCTGCCTAACGCAAAGGGCGAGATCTTTATGGAGGCATTGTGCCGTTACGGTTCAAAACTTCAGAGCGATACCATGAACAACGGAAACTCGCTCTTTGGCGATGACGATGCCGGCTTCAAGCCAACTCCTCCTGAAATTCCTGTCCCGGCTCCGGAGTACAACAAACTGGAGTTTCTCAAGAAGGAGAAGGAACTGGTAGGAATGTACCTCTCGTCCCATCCGCTTGACATGTACAAGTTTGAAATGGACAACTTTGTGGCAACCTCACTCTCGGATCTCCAGCAACTTGTGGCAGATGCCGCAACAGACTCCTCTCTCCACAGAAAGGAGGTTTACATTGCAGGTCTTGTGAGCGGAATCTCAAAAAGGGTCTCCTCAAAGAGCGGACGGCCATGGATAAGTTTCTCCATTGAAGACTTTGGGTCAAGCCTTAATTTCAGCCTTTTTGGGCGTGATTACGAGAATTTCATGCAGTTCATTGAGGATGGTCAGGCTCTCTTTATAAAGTGCGCCATAATGCCAAAAACATTCACCAAACCGCAGGAAGATGGAGAGAAGGCGAATTCCGCACCTGTGGAGTGCGAATTGAAGATAAGAAAGATAACAATGTTGGCCAATACCAAGGAGGAGTTCATAAAGTCATTTACCATAAATCTTCCTGTAACCAAGGTCAACCAGGAGTTCCGCAAGGATCTTCTTAAAACCATCAAAGCAAACAAGGGCAAGAAGGCTCTTGCTCTCAAGGCGCTCGATTTTCAGAACCAGATAGCGGTGGAGTTCTTCTCGCGCAAATACAAGATTGATGTAAATCAGGAACTTTTGGATTTTCTGGACCACCACAATCTTGAATATTCACTTGAGACGCAGATTGCATTGTAAAACAATAGGATTACTCAAAAGACCCCTCATCAAACAGCAAATCCCTACTGGAGTGTTTTCCAATAGGGATTTGTTGTCATCTGGTGCCTGCTCAGGCATATTGCCCTGCAGTTAAACCAATGGAGTTCCTGTCATGCATGCAGGCTGCCCAATGCCCATAAGTTTGAGTATTGTTGGAGCAATGTCTGCAAGGATACCGTTGTTCACGCTCTTTATGTCATTGTCAACCACAATGAACGGAACAGGGTTCAAAGAGTGGGCTGTATTTGGAGAACCGTCGGCATTTACAGCATTGTCGGCATTGCCATGGTCTGCTGTAATAAGTACGGTGTAGCCGTTTGCCTGGGCGCAGTCAACAACCCTCTTTACCAACTGGTCAATAGTCTTTACAGCGGTCATTATGGCATCATATACGCCTGTATGGCCAACCATGTCGCCATTCGCAAAGTTAAGGATAATCATATCCTCCTTCTGGCTGTTCAATACCTCTACAAGGGCATCTGCAACCTCAGGGGCACTCATTTCAGGTTTAAGGTCATAAGTTGCAACTTTAGGTGAGTTTATAAGTACTCTCTCCTCATTCTCAAAGGCAGCCTCACGTCCGCCTGAGAAGAAGAATGTAACGTGTGCATACTTCTCGGTTTCGGCAATTCTCAACTGTTTCTTGCCTGCTTTGGCAACTACCTCGCCAAGTGTGTCCTGAACATTCTCTTTGTCAAAAAGGATGTGTACACCCTTGAATTTGTCGTCGTACGGAGTAAGGCAACAGTAGTACAAAGGCATGGTTTTCATACCCATATCAGGCATATCCTCCTGTGTAAGTACGCTTGTGATCTCACGTGCACGGTCATTCCTGAAGTTGAAGAATACAATGGCATCATCAGCCTCAATGTTTGCTGTACCCTCAACCTTTACAGGTTTGATGAACTCATCAGTTACACCGGCCTCATATGAGGCTGCTACAGCGGCTGCAGGATCCTGGCACTTCTCGCCCTCTCCATTTACAAGAAGGTCGTAGGCAACTTTGACCCTGTCCCATCTCTTGTCACGGTCCATTGCGTAGAAACGGCCAATTACAGAGGCAATCTTGCCGGTAGAGGCAGCCATGTGGGCCTGAAGTTGCTCAATGAAGCCTTTGCCGCTCTTGGGGTCGGTATCCCTGCCGTCCATAAAGCAGTGAACATAAACCTTCTCAAGGCCATACTCTTTTGCAACATCAAGGAATGCAAAGAGTTGCTCAATTGAACTGTGTACACCGCCATTTGAAAGAAGGCCCATAAAGTGAAGTGCCTTTCCGCTCTCCTTGGCATAATCGTAAACTGCCTTTACCTCTTTGTTTTCCAACAGGGTCTTGTTCTGGCAAGCCTTGTTGATTTTTACAAGATCCTGATAAACAACGCGTCCTGCGCCAATGTTGAGGTGACCCACCTCTGAATTGCCCATCTGCCCGTCTGGAAGACCAACATCTTCACCGCTTGCAGATAATTGTGAATTGGGATATTGTGCCAAAAGGGCATCAATATTTGGTTGTCCGGCTGTAAAAATTGCATTTGTCTTGTCTTGTTTTCCTATTCCCCAGCCGTCGAGAATCATTAAAAGTACCTTTTTATTCATATTTAATTGCTATTTTTGTTATCGTTTTATAATATTCTTCCCGACAGGTCTCCACCTGATTGGGGTTGAACAATTTTCGAGCCGCAAAGTTAACTATTATGAGCAAAAAAGGAAATAGAAAAAGAGTGTCGCAAGCCAGGGGCAGCAGAAAAAAGAGTGGTGCGGATGGAGCAAGGGGCTCCAGGGCTGCAAAGTCACGCAAGGGTGCCGTTCCAAGAAAGAAGATTCTTGAAGAGGTAACGGGTACAGTAATCATGGGTCGTGAAGGCTATGGATTCATCGATGTGCCTGAAAGGGAGGAAGATGTATTTGTTCCTGCACGCAGGCTCAGGGGCGCCTTGCATGGAGACACCGTGCGTGTGGCTGTAACAAAATTGAAGGACGACAACCACCGTATGGAGGGAGAGGTGCTTGAGGTGCTTGAGCGTTCAAAGAGACCGTATATAGGTGTTCTGCAGATTATTGGGGCACAGGCTTGGGTAATCATAGAGAACAAGTTCATGCCTTATGATATTGGTGTGCCTATGGGTCAGGTCAAGAGCGAGTGGCAGGGCATGAAGGTGGCGGTTGTTGTTGAGTTGTGGCGCGACGGCATGGATGCTCCATTGGGCAGAATAGTTGATGTGCTTGGTGAGCCGGGTGAGAATGATACCGAGATGCATGCCATCCTTGCCGAGTATGGTTTGCCATACAGGTTCGAAGAGAGTGTAGAGGCTGCAGCAGCGGCAATTCCGGTAAAGATCTCCAAGAAGGAGATTGATTCAAGACGAGACTTCCGCAAGGTCTGTACATTCACCATAGACCCTGCCGATGCAAAGGATTTTGACGATGCCGTCTCATTCAGGGTGCTAGACAACGGCAACTTTGAGGTGGGAGTGCATATTGCCGATGTTACCCACTATGTGAAGCCCGGTGACATTATAGACAAGGAGGCCATAGAGAGGGCTACATCGGTATATCTTGTTGACCGTACGGTGCCGATGCTGCCGGAGGCACTTTCAAACAATCTCTGCTCATTGAGGCCCAATGAGGAGAAACTTACATTTTCGGCGGTCTTTGAGATGAACGCCAAGGCAAAGGTCATAAGCAGTTGGTTTGGCCGGACAATCATAAAATCTGACCGCAGATATGCGTACGAGGAGGCCCAACTCATCCTTGAAGAGGCAGGGCTGGCTCCTGAAAGCGGCATGGATCCTGCCAAAATACCAAACAACAAACCGGCGCGCAAGCCACGTGGGGCAGCAAGTGAGAAGGAGGTGGCACAGGCGGTTGTGGAGTTGCACAAATTGGCATCAATCATGCGCAAGCAGCGCTTTGATAGCGGTTCTATAAGTTTTGAGAGGCCGGAGATGAAGGTTATCGTAGATGAGAAGGGACGCCCTGTAGATGTGCAGCAGCGCATTACCCGTGAGGCCAACTGGCTCATTGAAGAGTTCATGCTTCTTGCCAACAAGGAGGTTGCAAAATATGTGACCAAAGGCATGAGACTGAAAGAGCCTACATTTGTATACCGTATACATGACGAACCGGATTATGAGAAGATACAGAACCTCAGGGATTTTGTAAAGCATTTCGGCTACACGATGGGCACTGCGGAGAATGGCCGTGAGGTGGCAAGGGAACTCAATGCTCTTCTCGACAAGGTAAAGGAGAAACCCGAGTGCGGGGCAATTGAAATTGTGGCATTGCGCTCAATGGCCAGGGCAAAATACTCTACCGACAATGTGGGCCACTATGGCCTGGGATTCCAGTATTATACCCATTTCACATCGCCGATCCGACGTTACCCCGACATGATGGTGCACAGGCTTCTCGCCCACTATCTCGACAAGGGCAAGAGTGAAGACAAAAAGCGTTATGAGGAACTGTGCAAGCACTCTTCGGCAAGGGAACAACTGGCTACTGATGCCGAGCGTGCAAGCATAAAATACAAACTTTCGGAATTTATGCAGGATAAGTTGGGCAATGAGTATGATGGAACAGTTTCGGGAGTTACCGAATGGGGACTGTATGTGGAGATTGAACCTACGAAGGTTGAGGGAATGGTCTCCCTCCGTGATATAAAGGAGGATTATTTTCTCTTTGACGAGAAGAACTATTGCGTCTATGGAAAGGCTACAAAGGCAAAGTTTACACTTGGAGATAAGGTCAGAATCAAGGTCCTTAAGGTTAATCTGGAGCAAAAACTCATAGATTATGAACTCATTTGGGACCCAAGTTATAGTGGAGCAGGCAAAACAAACCGCAAAAGCGGCACCCCAAAGCAGGAGAAAGCCATAAGCGGCAAGAGTTCCACAGCAAAAAAGAGTGGTGCTGCAAAGAGCAAAAGTGCGGCAGGAAAGAGTGTAAAGAGTAAAGAGAAGAAGAGTGTCGCCAAAAGGAAAAATGGAAAAGAATGATTGATAAAAGAATAAAAGATTAAAAAGGAGTTGTGCTATGAAAGGTAATTTGTTTGCAGTTGCAAAGAAAGGAGGCAGATTCATATTTGCTGCAGCAGTTTTGCTTGTATGCAGTTTCCAACTTGGTGCTGCAGACAACAGGAGAGGCGAAAGCGCAAAAGAGGGCATTGCAGCCTCATATGCAGAGGAAGGTCATGACCGGGTGAATGATGCTTCGCAATTTTTTGATCTCTATTCAACAGATTATGCAAAGAGGGTTGTAGATTACCTTACACAAAGAAAACTCAAGGGGCGTGAGGCCGGAACCAAAGAGGCCGTAAAGGCAATGAAGTTCATTGTAAAGGAGTTCAGGAAGGCCGGATACGGGCCTTTGTTGCAGCCATTCAGCAGGGAGGAACTGGAGGCAGCCATAGGCAAACCAAAAGAGGGCAAGGCTGCTTATCCGCTACAGCAGTGCAATGTGGTTGCAAAACTTGAGGGCCGTAACAAAGATAAATTTATTGTAGTAGGTGCCCATTATGACCATTTGGGATATATTGAGGGGGTTGGAATACATCCTGGTGCTGACGACAACGCTTCGGGCATAGTGGCTCTTCTCTCTCTGGCAAAGATGATGAAGACGGCAGATATTGTTCCGCAATATACCATTCTCTTCTGTGCCTGGGATGGCGAGGAGAAGGGCTTGTTGGGCTCAAAATTCTTTGTGAATACCTGGCCTTCAGAAACGGTTGTGCCGGGCTGTGAGGCCTCTTTGAAGGAGTCGGTTGTACACTACATGAACTTTGATATGGTGGGCCGTACAATAACCCCCGAAAATCCGGGTGTCATGTTTGCCTGGAACAACAATTACCCATATCTGCTCAAAATATGCCAGGCAGCCCAAAAGGGAATCGATCTGCCGTTTCAGGTCCTTTTGGATGAGCGTAGGGGCGACGGCCGCGGCGGCTCAGACTATGCCCCATTCTCGGCCCAGGACATACCTTTCATCGCCTGGATGGAGGATTTCATGCACGTAGATTACCACAAACCTACAGATACTCCCGACAAACTCCATTGGGAAAAACTCCGCAAGACCACCCAACTGGCCTTTGCAATCCTCTATGATTTGTCAACCGGCGGGTGTGAATGATATTTTGCTGTAGAAAATAAGCATAGGGGGAAAACTGAATGGTTGCCCCCCCCTATGCCCGTTTTTCAGTTATAAAATTGAGTTTGAATTCCTTGAATTTTTGATTCAAATTCAATAATGGACTTGTAATGACATAATTCTCTATGACTGCAATTCTGGCAATTAAAACAATCTGGAATTGGAAAATTCTGCAAAATACGACTCTCGTCTGATATGTCATTCAAAACCTCCTCTGCAATTTTTGTCGAATACAATGTGCTGAGAACGTTTCTGATATTTATATCATTGTATTTTTTGTGTTTGAGAGAAAAGAAGTCTCTTACACAATAATAGTATGCATTTTGTTTTTGCCCAATTGCCAGTTTTGAATCAAGGAAATCAGATAGAAACTTATGTGCATCAGAATAGTTGCCTACATAATAGGAGAGCATGGAAAGCAGTAAATCTTTGTTTATGTTATTGTAAGGACTCAGTGAATAATTAAAAAGGCGAATTTTATTGTTGTTATGATAGCGGTATTTATTGATTACACTCTTTGCTTCATCTTTTGTTATTCTTTTAAGTCTATATTCGTCGGCAATCTTATAATGGTTATAATTATCCAACAGTAAATCTTTTATTCCTGACAATTTTTCATTTACATCAGACAGCCTTGGTATGAAGATTTGAAAAACTGGGAAACCCATAAAAGAGTTGTCCCTTATGAACAGATTGTAATTATGCATTCGTAGCCATTCAATTGTATTTGTCAGATTGGACTCTATACTATTGCCAGTATGGGGTTTTAAGTATTTATCATGAGAATTAGCGTCTTCAATGAAAATAGAGTTAGGGTAGTGGCCTCTTCCGTTAAGGACGTTTTTTTCATACTCCTGTTTTATTTCCCAGTTCTCGGAAACAGAGATGTTGAGAAAAGCGGAATTGTCAATGTTATTTCCTTGAAATATCTCAGTAAAGCACCTTTGGAGTGCTATTTCATCAGAAGAGTCTGCACCCAATCTAAAAGTATACTTTCCTGAAGAATCATCTATAATCAATAATCCAATAACAGGAAGCCCTCTCCCTAAAGAGCAATCTTTGATTGAAAATCTCCAACCTGTCTGTCTTTCAAGAGATTCTATCCTATTGCCAATCTCTGTGTCTGAAAAATGTTCCAACTTTAAGGTTGGCAATACAGGTTGTTCAATGTAGATTCTTTGAAGAACAAATCTCTCAAAAATTTCATTGATTCCTTGAAGGATGGCCTCTTCTTTTGTATTGCCTGCGCATAATCCAGTTGAACCGGATGCCAACCTGATCATGTCATAAGGAAGTAACACCTCTTTCCCCTCAAAATAATCAAGGAATGGCAGGAAAGGCATATCATATAACTTATCTGGATGAAGGTCTTTATAAAAAATGGAATTCGGCAACAATTCATTCCCCCATTTGCATAGTTCTGCGGATGAAATTGTTCTATACTGTTCGTCGGGAAAATATCTGAAATCAAGGTGCTTGTATGGAAGTATCTTTAAATCTGAATTGTTTGCCCTGAAGAGGCGCGAAGAATATTTTGTGGCAAATATCAGGGCTTTATTACAGAGACGTTCCATCAACTCCCCATAGGCACTTGCAATGGCATATTCTTCAGTCATGCCTTTTCCATTGGTACCGATGTTCAGATTATGATCTGATAGTTTTACAGTAACCCTTGCAGAGTGCGACATACCTGCTTTGCCAAATGTTATGCAGTCGGTAACTATACCATGTTGTTCCAAAATATTACGGATTCTTTGGATTGTATTTTTGGGAGTATCGGCCTTATAATTCTGTATCATGTGTCAATTCATAGCATTTTAGAGCACCCTGCAGCATCTGAATCTCTTCTATGGTAAGATTATCCTTGTTGCTCATGAGGTATTCGATTAAAAATGCACTTACGACTTTTGCCTCTGCAAGAAACATCTTACAGCAACTCTTGTCTCGCCTTTGCACTGAACCTCTTTGATTATAGTTGAATCCATAGCAAGTACGACATAATTTCTTAATGACGCATCTGTTGCACTCCGGATCTTCCAATGATTTTCTGTTTGAAAAATCTATTTCTTGTAGATCACTCCAAATCTCTTTTCCATGAACGAGAGGTACAAACATATGACAAGGATATGGCCTTCCATCAATATCGTATGCTGTCATGGTTGTTCCACAGCCGCAATTCTTTAGAGGCTCATCAACTAACAGTTCGCCATACAGCCTCCAAAATATAGGCGCCGGCTTTTTATCTCTATTGCCCAGATAGTAGTTGGCAAGTTTCTCAAGTTCCCGGGCATAAATAATTTCATCACCTGATTGCCAATGATTACCAACCTCCAATGCGCAAGAGACATTATATCCTTTTTCCAACAAGTCTATGGTTTCCTGGGCAAAGTTGTTCAAAGAAAAACTGGAAATTGTCATTTTCAAATACAAGTCGGGCCAATTTTCAACAACAAAATCAATCGGAAGCAAATCTTTGTTGCATCCTCTGTTCTTCAGATGTGTAACTGTAGAGCCATCGACAGACATTATAAGTTCAATAACGTCTTTATGCTCCTTAAACCATAATTTTTTCTCATCAGTGAGCAAGGTGCCGTTTGTGGTTACAGAAAAATAGTATTCTGTACCTGAAAAGTGTTCAGTTGTATATTCCACCAAATCTTTGATGAGATCAAATTTCAATAATGGTTCTCCACCAAACAAGTCAAATTTGACATAGTCGGTATCTGCATCCTCTGAAACTTTTTGAATCTCTTTGTTAACAATATCTACAGCAGTATCCAATGACATGCTTTTGGAACTTTTGTGTTTTTCAAAGCAATATACACAATTTAAATTGCAGGAATGAGTAAGTATTAAAGCAACAATTTTCCCTTTTCTCTTTTTCATTATTACTATTTCCGTTTAATTAAGAGGGTGGCAAGACAAATTACCTGTCACCCCTCTTGTAATTATCCTACAATACCCTCACATCCTAGTCCGCAAAAAGAGCATCCTTCAGGAGCGATATTGCTTAAAGCAATCTCTTCTTCCATTTTGGCAACCAATTCTGTTGCTTCAATTAATAAAGTGTCGTTTACTTTCATGATAATTAATGATTTGTTGTTATCCCTACTCTATTATGGCTTTTCGGGGTACGCCATATTTTAAAATTACATACATTAATGATTCAAGGTGTGGTGACAAATCTGGCCGCATCTTTTGCAACGAGTTATAACTCCATCTGGGGTATGCTCTGTAATTTCCAAATTATCATATCCGCACTCATTACAACTTAATGTGTATTTATGCCCAAACTTTCTGACTTCTGTTCCACTGCCCATGCCAAAAAATAATTGGGAGATTATACCGCATATGAATAGGGCGAGGAGTGCATACCAGAAACCTTCGCAGATCCATACTACAACAATTACAATCAGAATCAGTATTCCTATAATTAAGTCTACTGATTTCCAAAGTGAGCGCAATGCTCTGCATATCAGAGCAAGTAGGGCTAATATGGCAAGCCATCCAAGAAATCCCATGATGTTTAATATGTTTGGTTGTTTATATTCTTAATCATTTCAAAGTTATATTTATTGCGTATAGGTGTTCTGTATTAATTCAGGTTAATCAATCTTTTTACTTTTTTATTAAAAATTTTTCACATTCCAAAGAGGAGATATCCGTGTCACCCGTTTTAAAGTTTCGCTCCAATAAATCAGGATACTTTGACGGTCTTTATGCATTCTTTCATTAATATGATATAACTCATGTCTAGTTATCTGGGCTCTGATGTAAGGATACCCGTCTTCATCTTCATAGAACCAATCAAATACTAAATCTCTGTATATATGGTGTCGATACTTACCAGTGGTTGATCGGTCATCAGGAAAAGTCTCGTCTGACTCAAACCTAATCTCATCAGAAAAATTATGGTTGATGCTGAAATTATTGTACTCGAATGCATCCCGCAACAAATAGATTGCTTGTCGTTTTAGTTCTGTGTCTTTGCTTTCAATGCTCTTAAGAATGCTGTTGTGCATGTCAGCAATCAGCCGCTTTGCATCAAATAAAGTCTGTATCATAATTAAAATAGATTGTAGATTTTAATTGCTAACCAAATGGCACCAATGAAAAATAAAGGGCAACTGCCATCATCTTTAGATGGCCTTTTGACAATTGTTCCATCTTCGAAAACATCATACCATACGCTTTTATCACGACTAGAAATACTGATTATAATCAATAATATAGGTACAAACCATCCCAAGAATTTGCCTGCTATCTTTTTAAGTACAAGTTTGGGATTTTTATGCTTGCTTTGTTCAACAGACGTATTCTCCGAATGACTGAAATTTAGATATTCAGCACTTACATACCCGGTTATGGATGATGTTGAGATTTTAATCCAGCCATTATGAATTTCATTATTTGCCGAAACAATCTCACCCCGTCTTACGACTCCAATGACAGTTCCATTTTTTGATGGTTGACTGCGGACATTAAGAACATTTGCTGTAACGCTATAGTAGTCGGTTGCATACATTAATATAGGCAGCATAAAGAGAATGGTGTAGCAGATATATTTTTTCATGATCTTTTTGTCTTGTTATTAGTGTTGGACCAGAATATTTGTCTTAAACTTAATCAGTAACTCTTTAGATAGATATAGTATGCTTTGTTTTATGCCAATATGAGAAATAGTAAGCATCCGGCTATGGTCATAATAATTAGGCATAATGAAACTGATGCTGTTTTGACTATTTTTGGAGTACCATCAGGCTCTGTGTAATATATGGATTCTTCATCCCATTGGCCTTTGAATAAATAAGAATGCATTGACCTTATTAACTCGATATGCCGATGTGTGCAGATCTTAAAAAATATTATTATGGCAAGTCCCAGTAATGAAAAATATAGCCAGTAATGCGTTGTAGAAGTGGGAAGTAAGCAAACCATAGTATAAATGCACCAGGTGATAATAGGAATTGATAAAGTAACTTCTATTGCCTCTGTACGATACGTTTTTACAAAAGAGGGAATACACCCCAACAAGGCTGTAATAAAAATTGCAAAAGGAATCGCTATAATATACAATATACATTCCCACCACACCATAACAGGCCATTTGGCAATAATTGAAATAGGCGACAAGAACAGTATATGTGTGACAATAACAGTCAAGATTGCCGGGAGCAATGTAAAAGTTTTTAAGATTAAGAAATGTTTGTTGGAATAGAGCCGCCTTTTGGTCATTTCAACTTCCTTTTTTGCCTGTTGTTCAGCCAATTCCTTTTCTCTTTCTTTCCGTTCCCTCTCATATTTCTCTGCAAGTCGGGCATTCCGTTCTCTTTGTCTCCGTTCATCTTCAATACGCTGCTGTTCCCTTATGATTTGTTCTTGCCTAATTTTCCTTAAGCGTTGGGGAGATCTTCTTATTTGACGTTGACCAGCGTAATAACAATAGCGTGAAGGGCCTTCCATCGCTCCAATGGATATGCGTCCGGCTATTTCCAATCTTTCCTTTGCATCTTCGGATGAAAATATGCACCAAACACCATTATCTGTAAGTTCTCCGTGGTTAAATTCACCAACGAAATAGATTATAATCGTATCACCCTCATCATCTCTTTCCCATTCCCAACTATATACACCGCTTCCATGCCATAAATTTTCACTGTCTACATGGCCCAAATAAAAGTCGTAGTTTGTATACTCATCCATATTTGGCCTTGGCAAACATTGGTGTATTATCCTGCGGGAACTATTCAATACATCTGTAAACCTGTCGCAGATGTAACTTTTATCATTATAGTTCATATGATAAAAATGTCCGCGCTCATATGGCTCATTAAAGTATTTCAAAAGTCGTCTGTACCGCTTAAGTACATTTTCATAAGCAGATTCCGCATCCAAGCAGCGGTTTTGGTTACCGATAAGTTGTGTTGACATGGTTGGATATAATATATCAATGCAAAAAAAAGCGTGGAACTCTACTTTGTCGCTCGTTCCACGCTTAGAGGCCTTCGCATGCCCGGTGTAGTAGAACGAGCAACGCAGAAGCCCACGCCGATATGCTTGATATATATCTGAAGAACTCAGATACACAGATTATAGCATACCCATGAGCATCTACCGTTGCTTTGTCTTGACTACACCTGAAAGTTGCGAAGTTCCTAAGCAGCAAGAGCAAAACGTTGAGTAAACGCTTAAAATATGTAATTTACCCACCCTCCCGTTGTATTAATGAATCGGCGGGTATCATCACAAAGGTAACAAAATTATTTTTAGAGTGAACCTATTTGCTTATGAATTATTAATTATACTTAAGAGGAAATTAGTAGAAGTTTGCCAAGGTGGCGTAGATAATCATTTCAGATGAGCCGTCAAATTTCCGTCTGTTTGAGCAGACGCCTGGTAGGTAGGATCTTGGGGCGTCTGTGAGTCAGGAAATTAGGCTCAAATGAAATGGATTATTAGCCAAACTGAAGGCACTTCTACATTTCCTCTTAATAAATAGCAAAATCCCTGTCAGAATACATCTCTGACAGGGATCTGTTGTTTAATGCGGGTTGTTGCAGATATTGCTTCCGATTAAAGTCTCTCAAGTTTAACTGTGAAGTGGCGCATAAGTTCAGTCTCCCAAACAATCTTCACACCGCGGGTAATCTTGTCCCTGCGGTCATAAACGTTCTTGAGCGCCGCAGCAATAACATCCATGTGGTTGTTGGTGTAGACGCGGCGAGCAATGCACAAACGTAGAAGGTCAAGTCCGCCAAAACGGTTCTCGCGGGTAACAGGATCGCGGTCGGCAAGGATATATCCAATCTCGCAACCACGGATACCGGCCTCAATATAGAGTTCAATTGCAAGAGTCTGTGCAGGGAACTCCTCTTTAGGAATGTTTGAAAGGACTTTGTCGGCATCAACAAAGATGGCATGGCCGCCAACAGGACGCTGGTAAGGAATGCCGTACTCGTCAAGTTTTGCTGCAAGGTACTGAACCTGTCTGATGCGGGTCTCAACGGTCTCGAACTCTGTGTTCTCGTCAAGTCCGACAGCAAGGGCTGCCATATCCCTGCCGTTCATGCCGCCGTATGTCAAATAACCCTCAAAAGGAATACAGAATCTCTTTGCGCCCTCATACCAGTCCTCATGGCGTGTAGCAATGAAACCGCCCATGTTTACAAGACCATCTTTCTTTGAAGACATAGTCATACCGTCGGCGTATGAGTACATCTCCTTGACGATCTCCTTGATGGTTTTGTCGGCATAGCCCTCCTCACGGGTCTTAATGAAGTATGCATTCTCAACAAAACGTGCAGAGTCAAAAATCACGCGTTTGCCATATTTGTCGGCAATTGCACGTACCTCACGCAGGTTCTGCATAGAAACAGGCTGTCCGCCGGCAGTATTGTTGGTAATTGTAACCACAATGAAAGGAGTCTTGTCTGCAAACTCCTCAAGGGCCTTCTCAAGTTTTTTAGGATCTACATTGCCTTTGAAAGGAACCTCAAGTTGTGTATCTTTTGCCTCATCAACTGTACAATCAAGGGCAGTTGCCTTGCGGCTCTCAATATGGCCTTTTGTTGTATCAAAATGTGAGTTTCCAGGAACAACATCACCGCCCTTTACAAGGTGGCTGAAAAGCACGTTCTCTGCGGCACGGCCCTGATGAGTAGGAATTACATACTCAAAACCGGTAAGACGGGTAATGGTATCTTTTAGTTGGAAGAAAGAAGAAGAGCCTGCGTAACTCTCGTCGCCCATCATCATTGCTGCCCATTGGCGGTCGCTCATGGCACCTGTGCCGGAGTCTGTCAAACAGTCAATGTAAACCTGGTCAGACTTAAGTTGGAACAAGTTGTAGTCCGCTTCCTTGATCCATTGTTCGCGCTCTTCGCGTGTACTCTTTTTAAGAGGTTCAACCATCTTGATTTTCCAAGATTCTGCAAAAGGTAGTTCCATAGTATCAAATATTTTTTTGTCTTCCGACAGATATTTATAATTAAAAATTGAAATCAAATTACAAAACGTCACAAGATACGGAGTTTTGTTTACATTTCATAATTTTTGTTCTATAAATTTATTCCAAGTAAAAACAAAAGGCTGTCAGTCCGCAGACCGACAGCCTTTCACTACTTATTATGAAAAATTATTTTTTCAACTCTGCTTTCTTTGCTTTTCTCATGTTAAGGTCATATACGATTGGAGTACCCACGAAGATTGAAGAGTAAGCACCAACAATAATACCAACGATCAAAGCGCATGCGAAACCTCTGATAACCTCACCACCGAAGATTGCAATGGCAACCATTACAACCAATGTTGAAGCGGAAGTATTCACACAACGTGCAAGAGTACTGTTCAACGCCTCATTGATGTTGAGTTTAAGTTCGCGTTTAGGATACAATACGTTGTACTCGCGGATACGGTCAAAAATAACCACTGAGTCATTGATAGAGTAACCGATGATTGTAAGAACCGCTGCAATGAATGTCTGGTCAACGTCAAGGCTGAATGGAAGAATGCCTGAGAACAATGAGAAGAATCCAATAACAATGATTGAGTCATGGGCCAATGAAATCAAACCACCTGTACCCCATGTCCAGTTGCGGAAACGTGCTGCAATGTACAAGAAGATTGCAATCATTGACAATACAATTGCCACAACAGCATTTCTCTTGATGTCGTCTGCGATTGTAGGACCAACCTTATCTGAACTGATGATACCGTTAGGGTTGTTTACAGTTGAAGTGAAGTCTTCCAAACTCATCTCTGCGTTATAGAAGCCTTTCAATGCATTGTACAATTTTGCCTCAACCTCCTGGTCAACCTCTGTAGAGTTGTCCTGGATCTTGTATTTGGTAGTAACCTTCATCTGGCTCTCGCCACCGAACTGTTTAACCTCAACAGTCTCACCGAACTCTGCGTTTGCAGCGCTTCTGATCTCCTCTGCTGTAACATCCTTGTCAAAACGAAGAATGTATGTTCTACCGCCTGTAAAGTCTACACCATAAGAGAAGCCTTTGAATGCAATTGAAGCGATGCTTATGATAACCAATGCAGATGAAACGATGTAAGCGGTCTTACGAAGTTTCACAAAGTCAATATGTACATTCTGCAAGAAACCTCTTGAGAATTTGTTGTCAAATGTGATGTTTTTGTTCTTGTCAAGTCTTGCCTCAAAGATAAGTCTTGTGATAAAGATTGAACTCAACATTGAAGTGATGATACCTACTACCAATGTAGTTGCAAAACCCTGTACAGGACCTGAACCGAAGATGAACAATACGATACCAGTGATGATGGTTGTCAAGTTACCGTCAATAATGGCAGAGTAAGCGTTGCTGTAACCGTCCTTGATGGCAGTTCTCAACTGTTTGCCTGCTCTCAACTCCTCTTTTACACGCTCGTAGATGATAACGTTAGCATCCACTGCCATACCCATTGTCAACACCAAACCTGCGATACCAGGCAATGTAAGTACTGCGCCGAATGATGCCAATGCACCGAACAGGAACAATGCGTTGCAAAGAAGTGCAATGTTTGCAACAATACCTGCACCGTTGTAGAAGATGATCATGTAAACAAGTACAAGACAGAATGCAAGGATGAATGAGATGAAACCTGCATTGATTGACTCTGAACCAAGGCTAGGACCAACAACTTGCTCCTGGATAATTGTAGCAGGCGCAGGAAGTTTACCTGATTTCAATACGTTGGCCAAGTCCTCTGCCTCAGTGATTGTGAAGTTACCGGTAATCTGTGAACGTCCGCCGGTAATCTCTGACTGTACTGTAGGGTAAGAGTATACCATACCGTCCAATACAATTGCAATCTGTTTCTGAAGGTTGTCAGCAGTAAGTCTTGCCCAGATACGGCTACCCTCTGCATTCATTACCATGTCAACTTGTGGAGAACCGCCGGTGTTGCCGTATGCAACAGAAGCGTCGCTTACCATACCACCGTCAAGAGGTGCTTTGCCGTCACGTGTGTTTGCTTTGATTGCAACCAACTCGTAAAGTACGCCTGATGGATCAAACTGGCTTGGCTGTACAGTCCACATTGCTTTAAGTTCTGCAGGAAGAAGAGCCTGTACTTGAGGCATCTTCAAATATGAGTTGATAAGAACAGTATCTTTGTAGTGTGCTCTACCTATACAAGCACCTGGAGCCAACTGATTGTTGTAAACACTTGGATTAAGAACTGCAAACAAAGGATTCTCTTTTGCCCATGCTGCAGCATCTGCAGAAAGTGAGTCGTTTGCCAAAAGTTCGCTTGTTGCATCTTTTGCTGTAGAGTCTGCAACCGCCTCAGTCTCCTCTGTTGCAAGAATATCCTTCAAAGCGGCATTTGCCTCAACCAAGAACGGATAGATCTCTGAGTTGTCATAAGTAGGCCAGAACTCCAATGATGCTGTACCTTGAAGAAGTTTTCTTACACGCTCAGGCTCTTTTACACCTGGAAGTTCAACAAGGATTCTGCCTGAGTTGCCCAATTTCTGAATGTTTGGCTGTGTTACACCAAAGCGGTCAATACGGTTTCTCAATACGTTGAATGAGTTTGCAATTGCACTTTCAGCCTCCTCGCGGATAACTTTGATTACATCTGCGTTGCTTGTCTCAGGGTTGATCTTGTCGCGCATCTCGTATGTGCCGAATACGCTTGCCAATCTCTTGCCAGGAGCAACCTCATCCCAACTCTCTGCGAATAGAGTGATGAAATCCTCACGTGAATTAGCCTCTTTCTGGCTGGCAAGAGCCAATGCCTGCTCAAACTCAGGTGACTGGTTACCGTCGGCCAAAGCCTTGATAAGGTCCTTAACCTGAACCTGAAGCATTACGTTCATACCACCTTTAAGGTCAAGACCCAAGTTTATCTCTTTAGCCTTGATATCCTTGTAGGTATAACCCAAGAATACTTTCTCTGAAGAGATTGAGTCAATATAGAACCTGTTTTTCTCTTTAGCAACTGAGTCAAGGTAAAAAGCCTTGTCTACGTCTGCTACTTTTGCGAATTGGGCACTCTGCTTAACTGCCTCAACAGCAGCCTCGGCATACTTTTCTGCCTTCTTCTCCTGATGCGATGTAGCCCATGTGAACGAAAGTTGGTAAACACAGGCCAACGCTACTAGAATTGCCACAAATTTAATGGCGCCTTTACTTTGCATGTTTTATATAATTTTTATGATTTATAATTCAGGTTCAGCCAAAGCATAACTCTGATAAATTTAAAACAAGGTGCAAATGTACAATTTTTTCCTAATATATAAAGTATTTCATATCTTTGTTGATGCATTTTTGCACAAAATCGTAAGAACACCATGAGATTTTTTACAATTTTTTACCTCATCCTTTCGGTATCGGTATGTGCGTATGCACAAAATTCTGCTGAAAATGAGAGAAAGGCGGCAACTCTTCATAAACAATATAAATTCGGCCAGGCTGTAGAGATTTATAATGCCATTCTGCAAAAGACGGTTGATTCGGCAGCCAGGGCAGCATTGGAAACCAGGCTAATACAGAGCGAAAACGGAAAGAGTCTCCTTGATTTTGCATTCAAGCCCGAAGTTGTTGCGAGGGAGGCCTTTGCCAAAGGTGATTTTTATCTGCACTATCCGGGGTTCGGAGAGGGTTCATGGGTGGTCCCGCCAAAATCGCTGGTTCCCGACACAAAGGGAGGCGAGTTTCCTGTTATGAATTATCCGTCGGGAAGCGGAAAATTATACTTTTCGGCACCGGACAACAGCGGCTCATGGAACATCTACTATACATCCCGGCTCAATGATACGCTATGGAGTGCGCCGGTCATTCTGAATGAGAACATAACCTCCATTGGAAATGAACTCTTTCCAATTGTGAGTCCCGACGGCAAACACCTCTATTTTTCATCAAACGGCCATTATGGCGTTGGCGGATACGACCTTTATGTGAGCGAGTGGAATGAGGAACTCTCCGATTGGGATGTGCCACAGAATATGGGCTTCCCATACTCCTCTCCTGCAAATGATTACCTTTTCTATAATACTCCCGACGGCCTCTACTCAATTTTTGCATCTGACAGGGATTGTGCCGCAGACAAAATGATGCTCTATGCCCTCAAGTTTGAGAATATGCCGCTCAAGAGATCGATAACACCGGAGGAGGCAGCAAAGATAGCCCGCCTTGAGCCCTCGGAAACAAAATCTCCATCAGATGAAGGAGAGTCATCTGCAATGGGCGCGGCTGCAGTTGGCGACAACAGTGAGTATGCAAATGCGGTAGAAAAGGTGAGGCGCCTACAGCAGCAGGTGGCGGATGCAATTGCCAAGGAGAGTGCAAGCAGGGAACTATACAACAAACTTACAAATCCTGACGATCTCAAGGCTCTTGAAAGAGCCATTGCGCAACAGGAGTTGGAGACCCTCTCCTTGCAGAACGAAGTGAATGCTGCAGTAAGGGAACTTCAGAGCATTGAACTTGAGTTCCTCTCAAAGGGTATCTTTGTGCCGGAGGTGGATCTTGGCAATGAGAAGGAGGTAAAGGAGACAAAATCGCCATCCTTTGCTTTTGTGAACATGGCTATGGGCAAGACCCCCCAGTTGAATGTGGAGATTCCAGAGCCTGAAGTTGATCTCTCTTTCAGAATATTGGATACAGCACAACTTGTTGATATAAAGGAGTTCCCTGATGGCCTCGTTTACCAGATACAACTCTTTACGCTTACACGCAAGGCAACTCTCAAGGCCCTTAAAGGGTTGAGCCCGGTGTTTGAAAGAAAGACATCAAGCGGAAAATATACCTATTCCGCAGGAATATTTGACAACTACAAGTCGGCCCTCTCCAATCTTAATAAAGTGCGCAAGAGAGGTTTTACCACCGCTGCCATAACTGCCTACAGGGATGGCGCATACATGAATGTGACCAAGGCAAGGGCTCTTGAGAAGGAGATAGCGGAGTCGGTACTCTATCAGGTGGTAATAGAAGGATATCCTGAATCACTTCCAGGCGAGGTGCTTACCGTAATAAGGACATCAACGGAGAAGGATATTGCCAAGATAACAGAGGGTGGAGTAGTGAAGTATGTAATAGGACCGTTCAGCAAGGCTGATGAGGCCAACACTCTTGCAACGGCAATCAAAGCGGTATCTGACAAACAGATAAATGTTGAAAGTTTAAAATAAGTTTTGTTCTTCAAGAAAAATTGCATACATTTGCAGTCCCAATGAATGTTTGTGCAAACAAACCCATCCGTTGAGGGGATCTGGTGAGATGGGTGAGTGGCTTAAACCAACAGTTTGCTAAACTGTCGTACGGGTAACCGTACCGGGGGTTCGAATCCCCCTCTCACCGCAGAAAGAAAGCCGCAAGTCGTTGAAAAACAAACACTTGCGGCTCTTTTTGTGTCCTGAAAAATGCACGGAAATTGCACCGAGTCCCTGACCGAGGAGCAATTCGAAAAGCAGGTGGAGCGCTAAAATTCATGCATAAATTTTAGCCAATCTAAAGAAAAAAAATTTCAAGTCTCTAACACCGTGTAAAGTTGCTCTGAATCTTTTGATTTTTGCATTGAAAGATTCAGCGGATGCATTGGTTGCTCTGTTGTTGAAATAATTCAGTATCTCTTTATAGTGTGAATATATTGTAGCACTGATTGTATTGAATGATTTGAATCCACTATCTGTAACCTCATTGAACCAGAGAGCCAATTTCTTATAGGCAATCCCCCTATGCTTGGATGTATTGT
>SUYU01000036.1 GCA_015060245.1 Bacteroidales bacterium
GATAGCGGTTTGGTCGAGATTGTCGAAGTGCCCTCTTGTCGTTGGTATGTGGGAGTTCAATTTCATCCGGAATATACAGGAACCGTTCTTAATCCCAATCCATTGTTTATGGCTTTTGTCAAGAGTATAACGTTCAATATTCATATTCCCCTTTTCTAAAGAAGTTGCCATATAGGCCGCACGTGCTCCATCAATGATAGCATTCTCAATTTGGTACTTATTCTTATACATAAAAGACTTTACTCTGATAATTCCGGGTCAGCGGATATTTCTGGTTGTGTCATAAGTCCGATGGGTATTTGTCTGGATTCATTCAAGTTACACTTATCGGACTGCCAACAATTACTTTGCCCAAAATGTGAGCGGAAAGGAATTTTTCTTTGGGAGTTTTTTGTGAAATGAGAGAATATAAGTACCTCTGCGATACAGAAAGGGTTATTTGAAGTTATGCAAAACGCAGAAAATCAAAACACTCTGTATATTGCCAATTCGTAACCCAATAGATATTCAACCAAAAGGTCGTTATTCATTCTCAATAATTTAGACCTTTTTCGTAACTTCATGGTTACAAATATACAGTCAATTATATTTTGTTGCAACTCATTTGTAGAAATACAACATGTTGTCTGTAATCAAATGCTGGATTTGATATGCTCCAATTAATTGCTACCTTTGTAGGGAAGTAAGAGAAATCAATCTTATTGATTCACTCATAATCAGATAATTATTTTATCAAACCAATACAAGAGTATAATCATGAAAAAAATGTTTTTACTTCTACTGTTTGCAGTTGCACTATGCAGTTGTGAGACTTACCTCGACAAGTGGGATCCTATAGAACTTGACAAGCAGGAGTTGACATTCTCTTCAAAAGGAGAAGTGCAGACCATTTCTGCCCTCAATTACCCTACATGGTGGATAAATGGAGCATATGAAGGAGACATATTTAGCACCGACAATTTTGTATATGCCACCTCTTCTGACACTCTGACATACTTCAAGGATATTCTTGACGGCGAGTGGTATCATGCTGAAATTCCAAAAGAGAAGAGTAACCGTTTGGTTATAACTGTTTATGAAAACACCACTTCAACCCCACGCCAGGCCTCAATCAATATGCAGGCAGGCAACGCATTTACCTATATTAAGATACATCAGAAATAGTATATAAATATGAAATCAGTCGAAGTAGCGGCTGCAATTATATATAAAGAGGGCAAGTACTTTGCAACCCAACGCGGATATGGCGAGTTTGAGGGAATGTGGGAGTTCCCAGGCGGAAAGATCGAACCCGGTGAAACACCCCAAGAGGCGCTAAAACGTGAGATCCAGGAAGAATTGTGCATTGATATTGAGGTAAAAGCCCATCTTTGCACAACAGAATATGATTACCCGACATTCCACCTTACAATGTATTGCTACTTATGCAATATCATCTCTGGTCAAATAGAGTTGCGTGAACACAAATCTGCGCTATGGCTTACTTCCGGCTCACTTGATCAAGTCTCATGGTTGCCTGCCGACAAGGAGGTCATAGAAAAGATCCGGTCACACAAACCTTCTGAACCAAATCAATGAATGGTATTTACAACCGGGATATTCTTATGAAAAGTTAAATTTATAGAGATTTTATGCTACTTTTGTGGAGAAATGTTGTCAAGACAAGACAAACTGATTTATACACCATAAAATAGACATACCATGAATACAAGTATCAACGAAAATCAAAAGTATTAAACTCCTGAAATCAGTTTCATCAAAATAGATGTTGAAAAGGGATTTGCCGCTTCAGGCGCGAACAAGCCATTTACTCCTGGAGATTAAACCGTACAAATTGACGAAATATTTTATGAGATTTGAGAGCATTCTAAAAAAGGGCATAATGATAATTATGTCTCTTTTGGTTTTGTCTTGCAGTAAAGAGAGTGAAACCATTAATAACCACAATTCCAAAATAATAGTTTCAGTTGAGGAGTTTGAACCTGGCGAAAAGACAAAAACAACTGTTGATCCCGACAATGGGTTTACCATCAACTGGGCTTCGGGAGATGTAATTGGCATATTTCCTTATGAAGGATACCAGGAGCCTTTTATAATTCCGGCAGATCAGGTAGGAAAGGAAAGTGCAACTTTCGACGGTGGTTATTGGGCATTGAAGGATGGTTTGAAGTATAACGCATACTATCCGTTTGACAAAGCCAATTTTGACTCTGCAGAGATGAAGACCAAAATTCCTGTATCCTACATCGGCCAATATCAGAACGGGAACAGTTGCGACATTGGTGCCTATGACTACACCTACTCAACATGGGTTGAAGCGGTAGATGGCAAGGCCTTTTTTCTTTTTGACCATATAGGTGCGATTGTTCTTTTCAAATTTGAATATCCTGCAACTGGCAATTACACAAAATTCACTTTAAATGCCGACAGCGAAATCTTCCCAACAAAAGGAACATATGACCTCACTGCAGAAGAGGTAGCATTTGTGGCAGATGAAGAGAGCCTGCAAAGTTCAATCAGCGTTGACCTGATCAACCATTCAGGCACTACAGGTGAAAGCGGAAAAATATACATGATGCTCCCACCAATGACAGATTTGAGCGAAATTCAAATATATGCCACATTGACAACAGAAAATGGCGCAGAGTATGTCTACTCGCTGGATCGTCCTTATACTGCAATACAACAGGGAAAATTTTATGAGCGCACCTTGCAGATGGAGCCATTTGAGTTAGACATGTGGTTCCCGTACAATGTTGAGTATTACCACTCCGACGAGACAAACAAAATCAAATTCATTGCCAACAGCGCCACTACATCCGATGACTACATTGAATCAGGAAACGGCAATGGCCAAAAAGCATATATTGTAGTAAATGGCGAATGGGTAGAGATACACACATCAGCCCATAAATTTACTGTAAACGAACTATGTATGTTCATGTTCAATTGGGGAATTCCAGACGAAGAATCCGAAAAAATATCCTTTGATGATATAGATTTTGGTGACAATTTTGACACGTCGGCAGCAACAGACATGTGGGGAATGTTCGCAACAGGCTTCACATTTACCAAACTTGATTTGAGTTGCTTCAACACATCCAATGTTGAGAGCATGTACCAGATGTTTGAGAGTTGCATGAATCTTAAAGAACTGGACATAAGCAGTTTCAACACAGAAAATGTTATGGATATGTGCCAGATGTTTGACGGATGCGCAAGTCTTGAATCGATTGATGTGTCACACTTTGATACCGGAAACGTGTGGGATATGA
Organism: Bacteroidales bacterium; assembly: GCA_015060245.1. Taxonomy (GTDB): domain Bacteria; phylum Bacteroidota; class Bacteroidia; order Bacteroidales; family UBA932; genus Egerieousia. Next base: position 3,276 of record SUYU01000036.1, read on the forward strand.
CAGCCATGTTCTACGGATGCTCAAGCCTTCAGAAACTTGATTTGTCAAATTTCAACACAGAGAATGTAACCACCATTAAAGATATGTTCAATGGTTGTTCATCTCTTACAGAACTTGATTTGAGCAGTTTCAATACAGAACAGATTACGGACATGAGCGGAACGTTTGCATCATGTACAAGCCTTACCTCTCTTGATCTTGGCAGTTTTACATTTTATGAAGATACCGATCCTGAAGATGAAACAGAGATAGACTACACAGATATCTTCAAAGATCTCGGGAAAAATGCTCCAAATAAGCCTGTTTCAATTTATGTAACAGAAGAGGCTAAAGCAATACTTGAGTCAGTAAATACCGGAATCAACCCCGAGTATGCAAAACTTGTTGTAAAGACTCCGGCAGAATAACCGATCTGTCTATTTCAAATAGAGGCTGAAGAACTTCCATATCTCTTCAGCAGTGTCAATATCCTTGTCTGGCCATGCATGGGCTCCTCCAACGATCTCATACAGCCAGACTTGGTTTTTATTGGTCCCATTCACATATCTGTGTGCAATCACTTTGTTTCCCCTGAGTGGCAATATTTCACGCTCTTCATGTGTGCATCTGTTCACTGCCGCCCATAAACCTACAGCAGAGGGTACAGCAATATATGCACCCCAACCATCTTTATTGGATAGATCTCCATTCCACTTTGATACCACATCTTCCGTTCCATGAATCTCAAGAAGTGGAACCGGAGCAGATGGCTTCAACTCACGGTACATCCACTCCATTGTAAGACCTGCAATAGGCGCTACAGCAGCAAAAATGTCGGGAGCCTTATATGCAAGGAGATAACTCATCTCACCACCATTCGAATGCCCTGTAACAAATACATTATGATGTGAAAGTTTATGCTCTTTTTGGAGAGTCTTTACAAGTTTGCGGGTAAAGCCTATATCATCACGCTCCCAATTATCATCAATATGGAATGCGTAACCTACAGCCCAGCAATGCTGTCCCTTCAAATCCTGTGGTCCCTGGGGATAACACACTGCAAAACCATATTTGTCTGCAACAGGATTGAATCCATAGGCCTCTCCAGGGAAAGTTGTAACACCATAACCGTGAAATACAAGGACTAAAGGCGCATCAACGGGTAAGTTATTCGGCTTATAAAGATAATACGTGTACTCTACTCCCTTATACTTGAGAGTGTGTTCTGTAGTAATTCCTGAACCTGACTTATCCTGGGCATAAATGAAAATATTGATGCTTAACAGCAGAATCGCAGTAAAAATATGCTTCATGATATACTGACTTTATAAAT
>SUYU01000020.1 GCA_015060245.1 Bacteroidales bacterium
TAAGTTAAGAAATATCTTCCTTTATTTGGAGGGGCTTCAGGTTTACTGAGGTCCCTTTTATGTTAATAACTTAACCCTCTCCCAAAATTTCAAACCATCAGTCGCATTTTATACTTGAATGTAAGCCGAAAATTGGAATCTTTTTGCAGATTTTCACTATTGCCGGTTGTAAGTGCCCAATATGAGGAGTATGATGTCTCTGCCGTACATAAGCATTTGCATAAAAGCAATCCTGGTTTGGAGTAAAATATTTAATTTTGCGGCCGCTAACGGAGAATATAATGTTGTGGAGTAAGAATTTTCTGCTTATAAGTGCGGCCAACTTCTTGATGTATATGGCATTCTATATGCTGTTGCCGACTCTTCCGCTCTATTTGCGCGAGGAACTTATGGCGCCGGCATCGGTAGTCGGTACAATATTGTCATTATATACGGTTGCGGCTATGGTTACCCGTCCTATGGCAGGTTTCTGGCTCGACAGACGTCCGCGCAAACCTCTTATGCTGCTGTTCTATCTGGCATATATCTCAATTTGCGGCAGTTATCTGGCTGCAACATCTGTAGTGCTCTTCTTTATAATACGGGTGCTTCATGGTGTGGCTTTTGGAAGCGCTACAGTTGGTGTCAACACCATGGCTGTGGATATAATACCAGAATCCAGAAGAGGTGAGGGACTGGGCATCTTTACTGCCTCTACAAGTGCGGCAATGGCTATAGGCCCCTCGGTTGCATTGATGTTTTACGAAGCGGGAATGGGGTTTGGTGCAATCTTTATCACAGCCTCGCTTACAGGCTTGGCCGGTTTTGTATGCGCATCGCTCATAAAGGCTCCATTGAGGGAACGCTTTTCAAGTGAACGCTTCTCTGCAAAAAATCTTCTTCTATCTGTTGCTGTTCCCGAGGCGGCAATAATGGCCCTGCTTTCGTTCGGGTATGGTATAGTTACTGTTTATCTCTCGGTCTATGCCAAGGAGGAGGTTGGAATTACAAGTGGCACAGGCTACTATTTCTCCATTCTTGCAGCAGGGCTGGTTGCTTCAAGACTCATGTCTGCATACCTTTTGCGCAATGGCCGTTACATTAGGATATTTTCTTTGGGAATTGCCTCAGTCATAGTGAGTTTCTTTATTGTAGCCTTTATACACAACCCGGTTGCATTCTTCATTTCTGCAGCCTTTATGGGAGTAGGCTACGGTCTTATAACCCCTACGGCGCAGACCATGATTGTAAATATGGCGCAAGATACTGAGAGGGGAGTTGCCAATGCAACCTATCTTACATTTTTTGACATAGGTGTTGGTTCCGGAGTCTTTGTTGGAGGTATCATAGCGCAACATCTCAACTATTCGGCCTCTTATGCCCTCAGTTTTGTGCTGGCAATTTGCGCAATGGCCTATCTGCATCTGTTTATAAAAAATCACTTTGAGCGCAGACGCCTCAAATAGTCTCAAGGTGTGCTATGGGGCTCTTCCTTTTTTAAAATTTTGCCGGTTTATTGTGTTTTATAAAAAATTGTACCTTTTTATTGCGTTTTTATAAAAAAAATGTACCTTTGCGGTACATAAGGAGCCCTTACGAACCGGGTGTTACGGAGGGTGAAAAGGGAATCCGGTGCAAGACCGGGACAATACCAGTTGCTGTAAATTCCACTCCTTCAGGAGTTTTTTATCGCACTCTTTGCCACTGATCAATGATTGGGAAGGCGCGGTAAAGGGAATAAGTCAGAAGACCTGCCTTATGTTTTAATGGATCTCCACCTACTGGGATATGGGTCGAAATCGACAAATTTTTTAATTGCAATTTCATTAGTCAAAAAGAGTAGGGCAAGCATGCTTTCTTGTACCCTCTTCTTGTTGGGATTGGCACTGCTGTATATGCAGAGTCTTCTTGGGGCATATGCATTGGACCTAATTCCTTGCAGGCTATTGGTATGTGCAATTGAAAAAGAGTTAATCAGTTGTAATACAACCAGTAAGGAATATGGACACTCTAAAGGAAAGTGGCCGCAAGCAGGATGAATGCATCCGTAAAAACAACTTGTGGAAATTTTTTAAGGCTCTGCGCGCACAGGCAAACCAGATTTATTGTCTGCTTGTGGCGAGCCCCATACATTATGCCTGGATTACCATTTTTGACAAGAATGACCATACTCTCCGCAAACACGTTTCTATCTCCCAATTTGTCAATTCATTGGACAAGATGCCGTCGGAAGGCAAATACTATGGCATATCTGTAAATACATATGATGTGGAAGCCTGTTGCAGGCAGGAGTTTATTGTGCAATGCAGGCGTGAGTTGTCGGTGGGGGCCTTTGCTGAACGCTTCAGCGGCATTGTTGCATACCATTGTGCCGAGGCTGCCGGCCGTGGGGAGCCTTTTGAAATAACTTCCCAAACTGTCAGGCATTATAAATTCAAGTCCCGCTATGTTGCGGAACTCAAGGGAATTGTGGCTCAATGCAACAGTCTGCTCATAAAACATGAAATCAGTTCAAATTTATAAATCATAAAATATTAAAGATCATGAAAAAAACTATTTACGAATCTCCGGCAGTAGAAATTATTGAAGTCTATGTTGAACAGGGCTTTGCCACTTCGCAGCAGATACCTTCAGATTGGGAGGATATGTAGAATTCATGCAAATTGACAGAATAAGTTTACAGGCATTATTAAAATAATATATGAATATGAAAAAGTTATTTTTATTTATAGCGACAGTTTTCCTTGCTGTATCCTGCAGCAAAAGTGATTCATTTTTGCAGACCAACGACCCGCTTGTGCTTACCGGTTACAACGGCATCCGCACCCGTACCCATTTTGGAACTCCTGAAGGAAGCAGGATTCCCTATTTCTGGAGTGACGGTGACTATATCTGGCTTGGCAGTGTAAAGAGCAATGCCATATCAGGTGATTGCCGTCAGGCGCAGTTTGTATGGAGCAATCCACCGTCTACAATTGGGGCATACCATATTTTCTACAATATGACAGGCAATGCCAGGAGTGCAAATATCCTTGCAGAGCAGAGTGCCGACGGTATTTTGGGCAATGACGGAGATTTCGGCTATGCCGTTGCCGATGAGTATGGAGTATTCTGCCTTGACCACAAGACATCATACATCTGGTTTGATACCAAAGCAGAGTGCAAGTTGCCCAAACTTGTTTCCATTACAGTTACGGCGGCCGAAGGCTTGGCTCTTGCCGGAGAATGTGAGTTTGATTACACCAACAACCAATGGGGTACTACAGTTACAAACGGTACAAATGAGATTGTGCTTGACTTTGGCGAGGGTGCAGAACTTCAGGCTACAAATGAGGGCGTTTTTGCAGCAATGGTAACTCTTCCTGCCGCTATTGGCGGCACAGAACTTACTGTTCTGTATACTTTTGCTGACGGCTCTACATATACAGAGGTAAAGCAGCCTAAAAAGGATCTTGTATCGGGAGATACCCAGCGTATCAGTACAACCATTGCTGAATCAGATTTGAAAAAACCTGAACCGGAGGTGACTTACGAGTTGCGCGTGTTGACTTTTGAGGATGTTGATGCCAAATTTGATTCATACACTTTGGATTATGCAGGCGCGGAGATTGGAACATGGAGTGACCTGATTGATGACCCGCAGTATGGAGGTCCGCTGACCTATGCGGATTATCAGTCTGCCGAGTATAAATGGTATGATGAGGGCAACACGGAACTTGCACATACATTCCCTTACAACTACTCCTATTGTTTCTGGGGTGGAGGTCATGCAATCTCACACTATTGGGGCGAAGGCTGGAGCGATGAAGATAGAGATAAACACATTGCAAAGTATTATGGTGAGGATTATGTAGCGGAGAATGCTGGAAACGACGCGATGCTCGGTTGGTTCAACTTGCAACTCATGATACCGGTAGAGGCTCATTCGGGCGAAAATTTTGCGGTACATTATGGCTACAAGGATGATAATTCTTATATTGAGAATCTTCCTGAAATTTCATTCCGTGATGGCGAGGCACGTGTCATTGACCATATGTACGTTACAAATACCAACTACACCCTCAACCAGTTGTACAACGGAGTAAAGAGTGAGGCCGGCAATAACTTTGGCGGCAATTGGGAAGGCTTGACCGATGAGGCCTGGATGAAGATTGTAGCCCAGGGCTTTGATGATGTGGATGCCGATGCATATGCCGAACCGGTCAGTGAATTGGAGTTCTATTTGGTGCAGGGCCGCGATGTGGTAACAGATTGGCAAAAGTGGGATTTGTCGGCTCTTGGTGCAGTGAAGAAGGTACGCTTCAATTTCCGTTATTCTGAAGAGATGGGAGGCCGCTATGGATTTACAATTCCGGGCTATTTTGCATATGATGATATTGCAGTGCGTTTTGAAAAATAGCCCATTTTGGCATACTTACAAAGTGTTTTGAAAAACAATGAAAAAAATCCTAATATTATTATGCTTGTGTGCGACAGTTGCAATCTCCCCATCCTGTAATGTGGATGAGGAGATTACAACCGCACTGCCTCCTGAGATTCTTCTTGACAGTGAAACGGGTGTCTATACCGTAAAGCAGGGACGGGAGATAGTTATTGCGCCAAATTATGAGTCGGCAGATGGAGCCGTATTCTGCTGGACAATGGATGGCCAGGTGCTTGGAACATCGCCTGCACTTACATTTAAACGTGAAGTGCCGGGAGAGTACTTCATTACCATTGCCATTACTACAGATGGTGGAACCGATAAAGAGGAGATAAGGGTTGATGTTGTGGAACTGGAGATACCTACAGTCTCAATATCAGGCAACAGGAATATGACTGTCGCCACCGGAACTGAAATTGTATTTAACGCTTCTGTGCGTGAGACGTCACTGCCGACAGCCACAGAATGGCGCATTAATGGTGAAAAGAGAGGAGAGGGACTTTCTTATACATTCAGACCGGAAGAGACCGGCAACTATACTGTTGAGATTAAGGCTTCCAATGAAGATGGTATGCACTCCGATACAGTAAATGTGGAGGTGCTCAATGCTGCAGATATGCCTTTTGTATGGAATTTTGACCGTACTGCATATCACACCGTTGAAGGACGCAAACTGCTTATCAGACCATCCGGTGCGAGTGATATGGAGGGGATCAGGTATACTTGGCAGATTGATGGAAAAGAGGGTGTGGAAGGCGGCTCATCGTTTGTATTTGTTTCTGACAAAAAGGGAGAGTATACCGTAAAGGCTGCTGCAACACTTGAAAAGGAAGGGAAAGAGATTACCATTGCTCATGAATTTGAGGTAACTGTATATGAAGAGGGGGCTTTCTATCGGGCAAAGGGAAGTGCATCAAAGGCCGACTGGAACAAAGTGTATGAATATACACCTGCTCCCGGACAGTTCATCAATGAGTTGAAAACAGGTGGCTTTGATGGTACCCAGACTACTCCAGAAGCGGCAATTGCCTATGCAGAGGCCCGTATGGGAGAGGTGGATAGAGATGGTAACCCTTACCCGAATTGGGTCTCATTGGGAGGTTTTGGAGGTTACATTATAGTTGGATTTGACCATAGCATTTCCAATTCAGGTGATTATGATATTGGTATTCTCGGCAACTCGTTCAGCGGCTCATCGGAGCCGGGAATTGTATGGGTCATGCAGGATGAGAACGGAAATGGGCAACCTGATGATACATGGTATGAACTTGCCGGTTCAGAGACAGGTAAGTCGGGAACCGTTCAGGAGTATGCCGTAACATACTACCGCCCTACAGGTCCACAAATGCCTGTGCAATGGACCGATAACCTTGGCAGGAGTGGTGAGATTGACTATCTCAAACAGTTCCACCGCCAGGAGTATTACTATCCGCTATGGATCAAGGAGGAGAGTTACACGCTCTATGGAACATGTCTTGAGGCACGCAATTACGATGCGTCGGGCAATGGCTCCTACTGGGTAAATAAGGAGTATGATTGGGGCTATGCCGACAATTACAGCCCTGTTGACCGTTTGACCGGAGATGCAAATGCAGGCGCCTCGGCAAACGCAAACCACTTTAAAATATCAAATGCAATCGATTTTGAGTGCAAGCCTGTACACTTGGATTATATAGATTTTGTAAAGGTTCAGGTAGGTATCAATGCCAAGAGCGGCTGGCTTGGGGAACTCTCGACCGAGGTGTTTGGATTTTATGATTACAATATGAAAAAATCGGCAGATTGATGCGTATAATAAAGGTTATTTATGAATGGATGGTGCTGTTGCTCCTTTTGGTGGGGGCAACAGCTTGTATGAAATGGGAGTACGGAATCGAAGAGGAGTTTGATACATCCGCTTCGGGTGAGGGCCTGTTCATTTGCAATGAGGGTAATTTCCAATATGGAAATGCTACATTGTCATATTATGATCCTACTACAAAACAGGTTCAGAATGAGATATTTTACAGGGCAAATGCCATGAAGTTGGGAGATGTTGCGCAATCTATGGTCATACGTGACGGTATAGGCTGGGTTGTGGTCAACAACTCTCACGTTGTCTTTGCAATAGATATAAATACTTTCAAGGAGGTTGGGCGTATAACAAACCTTACATCTCCACGATACATACATTTCATATCTGATGAGAAGGCCTACATTACGCAGATCTGGGACAACAGGATCTTCATAGTAAATCCCAAACGCTATGAGATAACAGGGTATATACAGGTGCCTGAGATGACAATGGAGAGCGGTTCAACCGAGCAGATGGTGCAGTACGGCAAGTATCTCTTTGTCAATTGCTGGTCATATCAGAACCGCATACTTAAGATTGATACTGAAACCGATGAGGTGGTGGATGAACTTGTTGTGGGAATCCAGCCCACATCTTTGGTTATGGACTGCAACAATAAATTGTGGACTGTGACTGATGGCGGATATGAGGGCTCCCCGTACGGGCATGAGGCTCCGTCACTTTACAGAATTGATGCAGAGAGTTTTACAATAGAGAAGCAGTTCAAGTTCGAGTTCGGAGACTGGCCTTCTGAGGTGCAGTTGAACGGTACAAAAGATAAAATTTACTGGCTCAATGATGATGTTTGGGAGATGGATGTAACGGCTGAGCGTGTTCCTGTACGCCCGTTCCTGCCTTATGACAATACCCTATATTATGGTCTGACTGTCGACCCCCATACAGGTGATGTATATATTGCCGATGCCATAGATTATGTGCAGCAGGGTATGGTCTACAGATATTCAAAGGATAGGGAACTTCTTGACAGTTTTTATGTAGGAATAATCCCAGGAGCCTTTTGTTGGAAATAAAGTGTTCTCGATATGAAATTCTTGAAATACCTATTTTTTATTTTTGTAGTTCTTGCTACGGAGGAGGCAATGGCCCAGACATCAAATGTGGTCCCAGCAGGATGGCATAAGCGTGTACATTCACTTCCGGAAGTGAGGGTCTATGCCGACAGGCCAATGAAGGAGATTGGAGCGCAGTTGACCAAGTTTGATACGGTGGAACTTAAAGAGAACATAGCACTATCCATGGCGGATGTACTCACATTCAGTTCTCCTATTTTTGTAAAGAATTATGGCAGGGCGACTCTCTCGACAGTTGCATTCCGAGGAACATCACCGTCTCACACACAGGTCTCATGGAACGGTATGAAGATAAACAACCCCATGCTTGGCATGACGGACTTCTCAATGATACCGTCATATTTTATTGATGATGCTTCATTGTTGCACGGCACATCATCGGTAAATGAGACTGGTGGAGGATTGGGCGGTTCCGTAAAACTCTCAACAAAACCGGCTCAGGAGGATGGCTTCGGATTGCAGTATATCCAGGGTGTAGGTTCATTCAGAACATTTGATGAATTTTTGCGCCTTACATACGGCAACAGGCATTGGCAGGTATCCACACGCGCTGTTTACTCCTCTTCACCTAATGACTACAAATACCGTAACCGCGACAAGAAGGAGAATATCTATGACGACGACATGAATATTGTTGGCCAGTACTATCCGATTGAACGGAACCGCAGTGGTGCCTTCAAGGATCTGCATCTGCTGCAGGAGATCTATTACAATACCGGCAAGGGTGACCGTTTCGGGTTCAATGCCTGGTATATCAATTCCGACAGGGAACTCGCCATGCTTACCGTAGATCACGGGGATGAGACCGATTTTGAGAACCGGCAGCGTGAAAATACATTCAGGAGCATCTTGTCATGGGACCATTTGCGTGACAACTGGAAATTGGGTGCCAAAGCAGGCTATATCCATACATGGATGGCGTATGATTACAAGCGTGATGTGGGAAATGGCATAATGGCGCACATGACACGTTCGCGCAGCCGTATAAACACTTTTTACGGGCAGGCCGATGGAGAGTATTACCTTGGCAACAAGTGGCTCTTTATGGCAAGCCTCTCCCTTCATCAGCATCTTGTTGAGAGTGAAGATAAAAATATTGTGCGTCAGGATGGCAACAAGGCCATAGTAGGGTACCGCAAAGGCAGACCGGAAGTGTCGGGTTCAGTATCTGCAAAGTGGAGACCGTTTGACAGGATGGGGCTCTCTCTGGTAATAAGGGAGGAGATCTCCGGCACAGACTGGACTCCAATAATCCCGGCACTCTTCATTGACGGAGTGGTCTCAAAAAAGGGAAATGTAGTGGCCAAGGCATCGGTATCGCGCAATTACCGTTTCCCTACGCTCAATGACCTCTATTTCCTTCCCGGAGGAAATCCCGACCTTAAAAAGGAGAGTGGCTGGACCTACGATGCGGGAGTATCATTTGAAACCGGCAAAGATGGCCTCTATTCATTAAGCGGTTCTGCAAATTGGTTTGAATCACATATAAAGGATTGGATCATATGGCTTCCTACAACAAAAGGCTTCTTTTCTCCTGAAAACATAAAGGATGTCCATGCGTATGGTGTGGAACTCAAAGGTGATTTCAATATGGTTTTTGCACAGGAGTGGAAACTCGGCCTCAATGGTACCTTTTCGTGGACTCCATCAATAAATGAGGGTGAACCCAGAACACCGGCCGACCAGTCGGTGGGCAAACAGTTGCCTTATGTGCCGGAGTTTTCATCTGCAGTTACGGGCAAGTTGTCGTGGCGCAACTGGTCATTCCTCTATAAATGGTGCTACTACAGTGAGAGGTTTACCATGTCGTCAAATGACATGTCGCTGTCGGGAAAATTGCCTGAATACTTCATGAGCAATGTCACACTTGAAAAAAATGTTGTGCTGAAGTGGGCAGACATTTCACTTAAAGGTACAATAAACAACCTTTTTGATGAGGAGTATCTTTCGGTATTGTCGCGCCCGATGCCGGGAATAAATTTTGAAATATTTGTGGGAATAACTCCCAAATGGGGCAAAGGGAAGAGCAAATAGCGGATCTTCATTGAAGAGATAGCGTAGACCATGCAGATTCGATGGCATTGCCGCAAAAAAAAGGCTGTATTCCTACACTTCAAAGGAATACAGCCTGCCTCTTTTTATATTGATACCCCAATCCTAGTAACCCAAATTGTCACCGTTGAGGATTTTCTGGAAATGCCACAAGTGCTGCTCAAGGGCAAAACCCCAGTATGGCCATGAGTGTTTGCCGGGGCTCAGGATCTTGATGTGAGGAACGTCAAGTTCGCGGCATTTTGCCGAGAATACATCAGTACATTTTACATATACGTCATTGTAGCCGCATGTTGTAATGATTGGCTTGTTCATTGCCTTGAGTTGCTCTGCCTTCTCTGCCACTCTTGTAACTGCACTCTCCTGTGCAATGCGCTCCTTTTTCTCTCCGATAACTTTTGCAAGTTCGGTGTCGCGCAAACTGGTAAGGTTGAGATCAAGTACACCGCTCATGCTGCCTGCTGCCCTGAAGTTTTCAGGATGGTCAAGGAATAGGTTTACAGCGCCATGGCCTCCCATGCTCAAACCGGTAATGAATGTGCTGTCGGGAACCATATTGTATTTCTGCTTCATTTGAGGGAAGAGTTCCTGATCAAAGAAGGCACGCCACTGCATTTTTGTAGTGTCGGTATTGTTCAGGTACCAACCGTTGTAGAAGCCGTCAGGACAGATGATTCTGAAACCGGTACGGTTGCTTATCTCCTGTATGTCATGCTTGTTGCTCCAATCCTTGTAGCAGCCGCTCCAACCATGGAGAAGAAAAAGTGTTGGCAATGTCTGTGTATTGTTGGCCGCATATTGTACGGGCGTGAATACAAGTACAGAATCATTGCATTTAAGGTTCTGTGATTCAATTACAATAAGTTCCTTTGTCTGTGGAACTTCCTGCGCCTGGGGCTCAGTACAGCCGGCAAACAGTGCACCTGCAAGCAGTGCAAAACAGAATTTGAATACTCTCTTTGTCATGATATGTGATTTATTTTGTTTTCAATGAGTGGCAAAATTAGCAATAAAAGCAATTATCTTTAAAATAATATCTAAATTTGTCTGCAAATTTCTGTATTATGGAGAACAATGTTATAAAAATTACCAAGAATACTTTCAGGAATAAAATTATATATGTGGGCCTGTTCATTGCCTTTGTAGTCATGATGTTTTTCTTTCCGAACGAGGGAAGGTTCAAGTATGACTACCAGAAAGGGCGGCCCTGGGTATATGAGACACTTGTGGCTCCAATTGATTTTCCTATACTCAAATCGCAGGCCGAGTTGCTGGCAGAGAAGGAGGTGGCCGCGTCAAAGGTTATACCTTACTATGTGCATGACAATAACGTGTTGCCTGTACAACTCCAGAAACTCAAGAACAACCAGATGCTTGCAGTTGTCGATGCCCAGATAGGGGAGGTGCTGGTAAATTCTTTCAACCATGTATATGACAAGGGTGTCATGCCCGACAAGAGTGCAGTGGAGGGCCAGGAGCAGGAGCAGAGAGTCGAGGGCACAGGATACATTATGGTGCAGAAAAACAGACGCGCCGTTGAGGTGCCTGAATCGGAATTGTTTACCCAAAACAGTGCTGTGAAGTATATAAAGAGGGAACTCCTTGATGCCAATCCGCTTGTAAATGCAGACTCAATCATCTGGATTGTAGGTCTGAAGGATCTTGTGCTTCCTAACCTTGCGTATGATGCTGCCACAACCAAACTTCTTCACAAGGAGGCGGTCAACTACATCTCCCCTACAAAAGGCATGATATATACCGGCCAACTGATTGTATCGGAGGGCGAAACAGTTACTGCGGAGATTGAGCAGATGCTTGATTCGTACAAGGCGGAGTATGAATTGAGCCTTGGCTACAGCGAGGGGTCATGGAAACTTCTTCTGGGTCATACAATATTTGTGCTGGTAATACTTGCGCTGATATATGTGACTGTCTATTTTGTGGATATAGACATGTTCAAGAGGACAAACCAGTTTGCCTTCATTCTCTTTCTGGTTGTCTTGGCCTTTGTAATTACCGTTGTGGTAAGGAACATCTCTTCAGAGTATCTCTTTTTTGTGCCTTATGCGGTCTTTGCCCTCTATATGATGGCGTTTTTCCATGCAAAACTCATCTTCCCCATATATATGATTCTCCTGTTGCCGCTTCTTATTCTTGCAGACCAGGGAACAGAACTCTATATGCTCAACGTCTTTGCCGGAGGTGTGGCTCTTGTATCCTTTTCATATTTGAACAGGGGATGGCTGCAGTTCATGAATTCGCTGCTTATCTTTGTTGGAATGATGCTGGTTCATGTGGCATTTGAAATTGTTGAGGCCGGCTCATTGTCGAGTATGAGTTACAGGGAGATAATGTACATATTCTTCAATGCACTTTTTGTTGTGGCTACCTATCCGCTTGTATTCTTGCTTGAGAAGATATTTGTACTTGTTTCGGTATCAACGCTCAAGGATCTGTCAGATACAAACAATGCGCTGTTGCAGGAGTTGGCAAGAAAGGCTCCGGGTACGTTCCAGCACTCGTTGCAGGTTGCAAATCTTGCAGAGAGGGCAGTGGCGGCAATCGGCGGCAATGCACGTTTGGTCAAAGTGGGTGCAATGTACCATGATGTGGGAAAACTCAACAATCCGCAGTGCTTTATAGAGAATGCCGCTCCAGGCATTAATTACCATGCAGGACTCTCACCGATTGAGAGCGCCCATGAGATAATAAAGCATGTTGAGAGTGGTGTTGAACTTGCAAAAAAATACCATTTGCCTCAGGTCATAACAGAATTCATAACATCCCATCACGGACAGTCGCAGACAGGCTACTTCTACAACAAATACTGTAATGACGGAGGCGATCCTGCAAATATCGGGGAGTTTACCTACAAAGGAACTCTTCCTACTTCTAAAGAGCAGGTAGTTGTAATGATGGCCGATGCGGTTGAGGCAGCGTCGCGTTCGCTCAAGGATTATTCCGTTGAAAGCATTTCAAGACTTGTAGACGGCATCTTGGGCCAGAGGATGTCTGATTCGCAACTTGTAAGGGCTGATATATCAATCAAGGAGATAAATATTGTAAAGAGCATCTTCAAGCGTCATCTTGGAGAGATTTACCATGCGAGGATAGCCTATCCGGCAAGAAAGGCACAGTAGGGCCATGAGAAAAAAAAGAGGAGGTTTCCGCTCAAATGGAAACCTCCTCTTCAGTTTTACAGGAACAGGTTATTATTTGCTCTTGTTGAATGCGTTGTCAATAAGTTCAACCAAATATTGGTAGTGGGCTGCATTTGTAGGGTTGTTGCTCTTGCTGCCCTGCAATTTTTTCTTCAATGTAGTCAACTGGTAACGTGCCATAGCGGTAACGTCAGTGTTGTCGGTATGGTTGCCGTCGGTGATTACAATAAAGCCGTTTGCACTGTTATTCTGACCCTCAGAAAGGCTTATCAGATATAGGATGTAGTTTTTCTGGATCATTCTCTGGTAGATTGCCTGTGATTTGTCGGCAGGAATATTTGTCCAGATTACACTGTTGATATCGTTGTAGAAATCCTCCAATGTGTATGCAGAAGCACCATTAAGGAACTCATCATTGATCATGTTCTCCATCTTGCCGTTGCCCAACAATTTCTTGAATGTAGAAGAGAATATGTTGTCAATTGTAGCATCTGCGCGTGTGTTGATCTTGTCAAGTACCTCTGTAGGGAACAACCAGCCCTGAGGAGTCAAAAGGTGGCGTTTGAGGAACTCCATGGCCTCTTTCTGTTTTGCCTTCTCTACATGAGTGTAGATTGCACCAGGCTGCTCAATGGTCTTGTTCTCTTCATATACACCGCCAACCCATTTGATTACATGGTTCATATATCTCTTGTATTGGCTCAATACCTCTTTGTAGTAATCTTTGAGGTTCGCATAACCCTTGCCCGGCTCGCTTGTCCACTCAACAATGTTCTCCATGATGAATTTGAGGTTCTTTACACCATACTCGTTGCTTACCATATGGTTGTTGCCCAAATCCTCAGATTGTAGTCTCGGGTCATTCATGCTGCTCTCTGTACCGAACAAAAGGTAAGGGTTCTTGGTCTTCTCAACAATCCATTTGTTGATCATAGGAAGTTCCTTTTCCGGGTCGTCAATATCAGGGAATCTTCTGTAACCCCACTCGATGGCCCATTTGTCATAATGGTTGATCTTAGGGAAAAGAAGGTTGCGTGGAATGTTGTCACCAGGTTGTGCAACGTAGTTGAAACGTGCATAGTCCATGATTGATGTTGCGTGTCCGTTCTCCTTAAGGAAATCAATGTTTCTCAAATCTTCAGGATTGTAGATGGCAGAACCTATGAAGTTATGTCTCAAACCTAATGTATGACCTACCTCGTGAGAAGATACAAATCTTACAAGTTCACCCATCAACTCGGTGTCAAGGATCATCTTTCTTGCTGCAGGATCTGCAGGTGAACACTGGATGAAGTACCATTTGCTCAATAGAGACATTACATTGTGGTACCAGTTGATATGGCTCTCAAGAATCTCGCCTGAACGCGGGTCATGTACGTGAGGACCGCTTGCATTAGGAGTTGCCGACGGTTTGTAGATAATTGCAGAGTGGCGTGCATCCTCCAAAGACCATGTAGGATCCTCCTCTGGAGTAGGAGCCTCAAGTGCATAGATTGCATTCTTGAAACCTGCCTTCTCAAAAGCAACCTGCCAGTCATTAACACCCTGGATCAAATATGGAACCCACTCTTTTGGAGTTTTAGGGTCAATGTAGAATACAATCGGTTTTGCAGGCTCAACCAACTCGCCTCTCTTGTACTTCTCAACATCCTCAGGTTTTGGCTCAAGTCTCCAGCGTGTAATCAAGGATGTGCGCTCAACCTTTTGTGGATGGCGGTCAAAGTCTGAGTAGTTTACAGTAAAGTAACCTACACGGCTGTCGGCATATCTTGGAGTCATAGGTTTCTCAGGCAAAAGCACCAATGAGCAGTTTATCTCAAAAGTCGCAGTAGGGTTGCCCATCTTTCTCTCATATGTCTGCACAACCTTGAACTCTGTGTTGATTGGGTAGGTCTTTATATCAGAGACATAAGATTTGTCTTTCTGCAAATTGCCCAATTTGAAGGTAATCTTTTGGTACTTTTTGAAGAACATGTACTCAGTGTCCGAGATGAGGAGGTTTGACATGTCAATGATGTTGTCCTTCTTGTCGGCAGATTGGGCCTTGATGTCAAAGGCTGCAACAATAGCAGGACGGTTCGACTGCTCAACGCTCTCCGGCATGATCTTCTTTGAACGCTCGCGGTATGTTACGGCAGTAAGGAAAATCTTGTCGTTGTTCGGACTCTTTTCAAAACGGAAAACGCCATCGCTGAGAGCATCGCCGGCATAACCGTCAAAATCAGACCTTACACCCTCAGCACCCTCATAAAGGCGGCTCACCATAACAAGGTCCTTGCCAAGCAGTGAATCATTTACATTGATGAAGAATTTGCCCTCCTGGTGGTAAACGGTGGTAAGGCCCTTCATAACCTTTGCATCTGCCTTTACAAATTTTTCAATAGACATTGGGCCGTTCGGCTTTTTGGCTGTGGTATCCTTTGCTGCACTTGCAGATTTGGATTGGGCAGCCTTGCCGGCCTGTTGGGCCAATGCACTGTTGCAGCATCCAATACCGATGCCAGCAACCATAGCAATCATAAATAGTTTCTTTAGCATATCTTAAGTTTTTTGTTATTTGTTATAAATGTTCTCTGTAATTTTAAGTTTCTCTTTAATTTTAAGTTCCTATGTAATTGTGGTTGTCCGCTTTCTTGAATTCTTGCAAGTCTTCTCCTTGAGAAAATCTCCATTGGAATGGTAAAAACATTCCTGTACAATTATATTTGACTCAAAAAATATCAAAAGGTTACAAGCCCCACATGCTGAATTTGCATCTCTCCTCCACATCCTCCTCAATAGTGTCATCAAGTGCTGCAAACAGATCGTAGCCGATTCTCTTTTCAAGGTCGTTCACGCTCATTGCGCACCTCTGCATGTTATCATCCGTATTCTCCTCTTCTGTTTTGCTGTTCTTCATTATAAATGCAATTGAATGGTACTCTCTGCCATCATGTATAAGGAGAGCCTTAAAGAAAGCATCCGGTACAACAACCTCTCCATAACCTATGGTGCCATGGATTTTTTTGCCTATTACAGGTCCTGTAATTATGTGTACCCTCTCATATTTGGCGGCATATTTTCTGGTCTTGTTCTCCAAAGTGTTCCACATGCCCTCATTCAGCGCAACTGACTGAGGACAGCAGTTGGTAAGGTAGAATGTGTCGCCAATGGCCTCATCACTCCACTTGAAATCGGCGGCGGGTGCCATGTGCCCGCGTGTCCACCCCGAATTGCGGTAGTCATTATCCTCGGCCTGTGGATATGGAAGTGAATTGTCTGCACGGAACCTTATGCCCTCCCTGGTGCTCTTTCCATGGGTCTCATATTTCTCAAGAGTATATGCTACCCAGTATGGAATCTTTGCCTTGCTGTTGTAGGAGACTGTAAATCCATTGTAATTTATCAGTTTCTCATTGCCTGAGAGTGCCGGAAATTCAAGTCCGGGAGAGGAACTGTCGGGAGGAGTCTCCCTTTCATTCCCGCCCTCTATTTGTGTATCATCATATTCTCCCGACGGGCGGTTCCATTTCTGCTCAAATGTGTATACAAATAGTGCAATTATGAATAGAATAAGAAGTATTGTTTTCTTTTTGGAGGGCTTGCGGCCCCTTGCACCATCTCTTGCCTGTTTATACTTTGCCATAGCCTTTATTGTCCTTACAGATGAAAGTACAAATATAATCAAATGACTAAAAAGATGAACAAAATAAATTTCTGAATATTTTTATAGAAAATTACCAATTATTGCTTAAGTTTGTAAGCAAAATTAGAAATAACTATAAAAATATGAAGCAAAAGAGATTGTTGTTGGGCGACGAGGCAATAGCCTTGGGCGCAATAAATAATGGAATACAGGGCGTTTATGCCTATCCCGGAACTCCATCTACAGAGATTACAGAGTTTATACAGATGCAGCCGATTACCAGGGAGCGTGGAATCCATTGCCGCTGGTGTGTGAATGAGAAGACTGCAATGGAGGCTGCCCTTGGTGTATCATATGTGGGCAAAAGGTCAATCGTATGTATGAAGCACGTAGGTTTGAATGTTGCTGCCGACCCGTTTGTGAATTCGGCAATTTCGGGATGTAATGGGGGGCTCATTGTTGTAGTTGCGGATGACCCTTCAATGCACTCTTCACAGGATGAGCAGGATTCACGTTTTTATGGAAAGTTTGCACTTATTCCGGTGCTTGAGCCTTCATCACAGCAGGAGGCGTACGACATGATGGAGTATGGTTTCAGATTGTCGGAGGAGCGCAGAACTCCGGTTCTCATGAGGGTGACAACCCGTATGGCCCACTCAAGGGCGGTAGTTGAGGTAGATACTGAGGCAAAACCTATTGCTCCAATTTCATACCCTCAGGAGGCCTGGGGCTGGGTACTTCTTCCTGCAAACTCAAAGAGAAGATATCCTAAAGTAATTGAGAACTACAACGACATGCAGGCCAAATCCATGGAGAGCCCATACAATATCTATAAGGATGGCAAGGATAAATCTGTGGGAATCATCGCTTGCGGTATTGCATACAACTATTTGAACGAGAATATAGGTGCGGATTTTCAGCATCCGGTACTCAAGATATCGCAATATCCTCTTCCTGTCGACATGATAAACAGAATGGCTGCGGAGTGTGACACCATTCTTGTTATGGAGGAGGGCCAGCCTGTAGTTGAGGAGATGGTAAGGGGCATCCTTCCTGTAAATTGCAATGTCATTGGCCGTTTGAACGGAAAAGAGCCTGGAGTTGGTGTGTTGCCTCGCACAGGAGAACTTACTCCGGATTCGGTAAGGGCAGCGTTGGGATTGCCTGCGCATGAAGAGTATCCTGCATCGCAGGTTACAGTTCCACGTCCGCCTGCATTGTGTCAGGGATGCGGACACAGGGATGTATACACAGCGTTGAACCAGACTTTGGCAGAGTATCCCGACTATAAAGTATTCAGTGATATCGGATGCTATACACTGGGTGCCCTTCCGCCATTCAGGGCAATCCACTCTACAATCGATATGGGTGCCTCAATAACAATGGCAAAGGGAGCAGCGGATGCCGGCCAGTTCCCTTCAGTTGCTGTGATCGGAGACTCGACATTTACCCATTCGGGAATTACAGGTCTTCTTGATGCGGCAAATGCCAATGCCAACATGGTGGTTGTTATTTCAGATAACCTTACAACCGGAATGACCGGTGGCCAGGATTCGGCAGGTACAACCAAACTTGAGGCTATCTGTCAGGCGGTTGGAGTTGCTCCGGAGCACATAAGGGTAGTGGTTCCATTGGCAAAGAATATGGAAGAGATAAAGGCTATACTTAAAGAGGAGATTGAGTATAAGGGTCTCTCTGTAATTATACCGCGCAGGGAGTGCATACAGACATTCAAACGTCACGCAAAAGAGAAGAAGAATGCATAATTCTCCTCCCGACAACTGTCGGGAAAAATATTAATATCCATAAAAAGACACAGATATGAAAAAAGATATAATTTTGGCCGGAGTAGGTGGCCAGGGAATCCTTTCAATTGCAACTGTTATTGGCGAGGCTGCCCTAAAGGAGAATCTTAACATCAAGCAGGCAGAGGTGCATGGAATGAGCCAGAGAGGCGGTGATGTGCAGTCAAATCTGAGAATATCATCTGAACCTATAGCATCTGACCTTATACCAAAAGGTTGTGCCGACCTTATAATTTCACTTGAACCTATGGAGGCGTTGCGCTATCTTCCATACCTTTCAAAGGAGGGCTGGATTGTTACCAATACAGAGCCTTTTGTCAATATCCCCAACTATCCCGCAATGGAGGCCGTAAATGGAGAGTTGGCAAAGATTGCAAATGTCATTAAAGTTGATGTTGATGCAATAGCAAAAGAGGCAGGCAATCCTCGAGGAGCAAACATTGTGCTTCTTGGTGCCTGCAGCCATCTCTTGGGAATAGAACCTGAAAAATTTGAGCAGGGAATTGAGCGTATTTTTGCGCGAAAGGGGCAAGAGGTTGTCGATTCAAACCTCAAGGCTTTCAGGGCTGGTCAGAAGGCAGCCGGAAGATAGGCCTCGAAAAAGATACATCAACCATACACAATGAGTTATACTATGTGAGGCGGAATCAATGACTATTTGCTCCGCCTCCTTTTTTTGTCTCCGCTCAGGTTTGGATGTGGAGTAAAAAATGCCTAAATTTGGCGATTGATCACCTTATATACCGGAGGACCCGATATACTTGATGGATAATTTAGGAAGATTAAGAACGGAATGGGGTGACAGGCTTCGCTTGTTTGCTTGTTCTTACGTGCACTCAATGGATATTGCTGAAGATTTGGTACAGGATGTTTTCCTTAAAATTCTTGAGCAGAATGTTGATTTGAGTGAGTGTAAGAACACGGAGTCTTTTCTATATACTATGCTCAAGAACAAGTGTATAGATTATATCAAACATAAACTGGTAGAATCCAGTCATGTACAGGATGTGGCTGATTTGAACTACCTTAAAGCCAGCCAATATGCATTGGAGGATGAGTCAATACAGTTCATTGTTGACAATGAAATGCGTAAAATCCTCAAGGATGCCGTAAATTCCTTGCCCCCGGGTACAAGAGAGATTTTTGTTATGAACAAGTTAAGGGGTAAGAGCCACAAGGAGATAGCAGATGTTTTGGGCCTTACGGCGAGGCAGATCCAGTATCAGGTGTTCAAGGCAATCTCAATTTTGAAAGACAGGATGAATTATTTTTATATTATTCTTCTCATTTGTTTGCCCCTTTTTAATGTCTTCCCCAATTTTTAGATGATTTTTTATTTTCCCACTGTGTATAATTTATGCTTACAAAGGAAACTATCATTAAATTTATAGAGAGACAGGCCTCTGTTCGGGATCAGAAGGAGGTTTTGGAGTGGCTTGAGTCAAGTGCGGACAACCGAAAGGAGTTTGCAAGGCTCAAGAATCTTAATGTTGCCCTTGACATTATGGCTGCAGAGAGCCGCAGGGATATGGCCAGGGCAAATTCCAGACGTAAAGTGATTCTGTCACTGAAAGTGGCGGCGGCGATAGTTCTTGCTGCAGCCCTGTTCCTTTCTGGAAGGTCATTCCAGCACCACAAGTGGGAAAAAATGGCGTCCGGACAATTTACGGAGATAGTTGCCCCGCATGGGGAGGCGTTGCATTTTATGCTTCCCGACGGCTCAAAAGTCATCCTGAATGGAGGATCCACACTAAAATTCTCAAAGATGTTCAACGAGCAGTTGAGGGATGTATATCTGTCGGGAGAGGGATATTTTGAGGTGGCAAAAGAGAAGAAACAATTTAATGTGCTATACCCGATGGAGGCTCCCATTTTCAAATTGAGTGTTCTGGGTACCACGTTCAATATCTCTTCATACGAAGAGAATGAGAGTATTGTGACAACGCTATATGACGGATCTGTTGCAATAGAGGATTTGAACACAAAGAGAAACTTTCAACTTGATACAAACTCAAGGCATGTTTACAAGAAGAGTACCCGAGTCTCTTCAATCGAGCCTGTGGCCGAGGGTTACAGATGGACCGACAAATATGTTGAGGCAAATGGCGAAGATATCTCAACTTTGGCGAAGAGGCTTGAACGGATTTTCAATGTAAAGATATCGGTCGATTCATCTCTTATTGGAAATTGCAGTTATACAGGAGCCTTGTATGGTGCATCACTACAGCAAATTCTGGATAATATGACGTATGTGTCTGATATCAAGTATTCTATGAGTGAGAGTGGAAAATTCATAACTATAGAGAAAAAGTAGAATCTTGGTACGGTTGGAGGCTCTTGTAATGGAAAATCCCTTTAAGACGCTTGTTGCAATTGTTGTGATCTTATTCTTGTCACTCCTGTCTGCAGATATGCAGGCCCAGGATATTGACAGGATAAGGATTACACTTAAGGTCAAGGATTGCCCCGTGAGGCAGATCTTGAATAGGGTTGAGTCCAGGTATGGAGTAAGGTTTTTTTACAATGAGAAGAATCTTGACGTCAACACTGCCAGATCTCTTAAACTCAAAAATGCCACTTTTGAATCTTTTATTGAGGCCCTCTTCAATGGGAGGGCAGAGTATTCTGTGTCGGCAGGAGGAATAGTCTCCATAAGACAGAAAAACGAGGCGGCACGTAAAGAGGGATATGTTTCAGGATATGTAAAGGATGTTGAAGGAGAGCCACTTATAGGGGTGTTTGTGTTTGTTGGTGGCGAGAAGTCGGGTACATTTACAGATATAAATGGCAAATACAGCATTAAAGCCGGACCTGATGCGAGGCTGGTGTTTTCGTGCCTTGGCATGAAGCGTGTTGAAGAATCGGTCAACGGTAGAAAAATTCTCAATATTACAATGGATGAGAGAGTTGAGCAGTTGGATGATTTGACTGTTACCGCATTTGGGGTCAAAAAGGAGAGAAGGGCACTCGGTTTCTCGGTTACGGAGATGAAATCAGAAGAACTGCTTAAATACAAGAGTGTAAATCTTATGAATTCACTTGCCGGAAGAGTGGCAGGTGTTAATGTTACTCTAACCGGAGGTGCTGCCGGAGCGGGTTCTTCAATGATTATTCGGGGAGGAAATTCAGTATCTGAAGAGAGAAACAACCAACCTCTTTTTGTAGTTGACGGTGTGATATATGATAACTCCACAATCAATGGAGGAAGTTCAAGTACAGACGGCATTACAGCATCGGCAACAACATTTTCGAACCGTATAATGGATATCAATCCCGAAGATATAGAGAATATATCGGTACTTAAGGGTGCAGCCGCAGCGGCTCTTTACGGTTCGCGAGCAGCAGATGGCGTAGTTGTAATAACAACCAAGAGAGGCAGCACCGATGGTGATATAAAAATTGATTTCACATCAAAGTTCTCTTATTCAAAAGTAAATTCTGTGCCAACAATACAGTCAAAATATGGCAGAGGAGAGTATAATGAAGCGGGCTTGATTCTTTCCGACAATGTGACCTCATCATGGGGAAAGATAAATGAGGGTCCCTCTTATGACAATGTGGGCGAATTCTTTCAGGGAGGAGCGTCTTGGGACAATAACATAAGCATGGCGGGAGGCTACCGCAACGGCAGTTTCTACTTTTCGGCATCGCGATTTGATCAGGATGGCATAATTCCTCAGACCTGGTACGAAAAGACAACAGTGCGCTTTAACGGAGATCAGAAGTACGGGAACCTGTCATTCGGTATAAATGCAGCCTATTCGGTGGCCAAGACGGCAAAGACACTAACCTCATCGGGCCTTTATGAAAGTGGAGGTAACGGCATCATGACTGCACTGTACGGATGGTCTCGCAGTGAGGATATGTCAAAATGGCTCAATGATGATGGTTCAAAGCATCTGATGTTCCCGCAAATGCCATTGGAGAATCAGGTTGAGAATCCATATTGGATTGTCAATAAAAATAAAATGTCGGATAGAAACGAGCGTGTCACTGGTTCTGCCAACTTGGGATACAGATTTGCAGAATGGATGGATCTCTCGTTCAGGATTGGTGTAGACTCCTATATAAATGAGGCCATTACTTATATTGCACCCGGGGCTTCTGCAAAAAAAATGTATCAGAACGGAAGATTGAGCATCTCAGACATAAAGTACAACTTCATCAATACCAACCTTATGCTCAACCTCTTCAAGGATTGGGGCAATTTTGCAGCAAGCGGTTTCATAGGATTATCAACCGAGGATCTGAAATCCAAGTCACAGGCCCATTGGGGATATAATTTCCAGGTGCCAGGTACAGTCTCGTTTGACAATATAATTCCTGATGAGAAGTTCTTCAAACATGCAGTCAGCCACAAAAGGATGGTCGGCGTTTTTGCAGAGGCAAAGGTCTCATGGAAGAATATGTTCTACCTTACAGTCACTGGAAGAAATGACTGGACATCTACACTTCCGACGGAGAACAGGTCTTATTTCTATCCGTCGGTATCTGCATCATTTGTATTTACAGAACTCTTCGAGGGCAGTAATCTGCTTACTTTTGGCAAGATAAGGGGCTCCTGGGCGGAGGTGGGCAAGGATTCCGAGCCCTATGCAACAAATACCTACATGTGGGAGAGTGAGAAAGTAAATGGAAATTTTGTAGGTATTGGCAACAAGTGGAATGCAGGACTCAAATATTTGAAACCCGAAAGACAGAGGGCATGGGAGATAGGTGCAGAACTCAAATTCTTTAAAGACAGGCTTGCTTTGGACTATACATACTACCGCTCCGAAACATATAACCAGATAGTCTCTCCGCGACTGTCACAGGCTACAGGATATATCCTTTTTGCAATGAATTCGGGTTCTGTGAAGAACAGGGGCATGGAACTTACGGTTTTTGGTGTGCCGGTAGAGAGCAAGAATTTTTATTGGGATGTTGCGTTGAATCTGTCGGGAAACAGAGGTACACTTGGAAACTTTGTTGAGGGTATTGATTATTTCTATGTTACCGATGTGCAGATTGGCGCCATAAAGGCGGCCTCCATTCCAAACGGAGGATCTTTTCTTGGAATGACAGGCGATGAGTGGCTAAAGGAGAAGGATAGTAGCGGCAAGGAGGCAAAAGGAGGGAAGTACCTTGTTGATCCGCATACAGGACTCTATAAGATGAGCGGTTCAGAGAACAACATTGTAGGAAACAGGGAACCCAGAGTGATTGGAGGTCTTACAAATACTTTCCGCTATAAGGACCTGACACTCTCATTTCTGCTTGATTTTAGAGTGGGTGGAGACATCTACAATGGTACACAGTATTATTTGACTTCTGAGGGACAGTCGGAACTTACCCTGCAAAGGGACATGGTTAATGTGTCGGGAATAAATGCCAATACCGGCGAACCTTTTGACCAGACCTACAGGAGGGGAGAGTATTATATGGTTGGCGGAATCCTCAAATCCGGGGAGTATATGATACAGCAGTACTGGGAGAATTACTGCATGAACTCGCACAGTTTCATTGAGGATGTAAGTTGGCTTAAATTACGCTATCTGAATCTCTCCTACCGTTTTGACAATTTGATCAGGACCCAGAATGTGCTAAAGGGCCTTACTGTAAATATAAGTGCCAACAATATTTTTACCCTTACAAACTATAGGGGGGGACTTGATCCCGAGGTTGCCGCTGTAAGTTCTGCAGGTGGTTCCGGTTCTGTTGGCATTGACTATTGTGGCGTACCGTCCCAAAAAACCTACACTTTGGGTATAAATTTAGTATTCTGATTCTCATGTTGCTGAAAATTAAAAAAATAGTATATCTGTTTCTATTGCTCCCCATGCTTGTGGGGATGGTTTCATGTATCGGGTGGCTTGATATAAACAGTGATCCCAACAGACCCAACAGCGAGAGTGCTCCTGTAGAACTCAGGTTGCCTTGGATACAGTACTATTTTGCATACTCCTATGCGGTAGC
This sequence comes from Bacteroidales bacterium, assembly GCA_015060245.1. Lineage (GTDB taxonomy): Bacteria > Bacteroidota > Bacteroidia > Bacteroidales > UBA932 > Egerieousia. Next base: position 23,926 of record SUYU01000020.1, read on the forward strand.
AGGTGTAAGGGCGAATGCCGTAACCCAGATAATTACTGCAAATTCTGCCCATGACCTGTGGAGTGACTTTATTGGCCGGTATGCGAACTGGAATCCCAACCAGGATGCCAGCATCACTCCTTTCCAGCACTGGTATGTAGGGGCTGCAAACAATATTCCTGATATTATAGCCAAAGCCAGGGAGATAGGTGCAAACCACTATGAGGCGGTTGCCCTTACAATAAAGTCAATGGGGTATATAATGATGTGTGACCTCTTTGGAGAGGTCCAGTACACCCAGAGCATCACGGAAGATTTTTCTCCCGGGTTCGATACCGGAGATGTGGTATACGAAGGATGTCTTGCTGATTTGGATAGGGCAATTGAACTCTTTTCAAGGCCGCAGCCCAGTGATGTGGTCTCCCTTTCCCAAGGTGATGCCTGGTGCAATGGAGATGTGGGCAAATGGATAAAGTTCTGCTATGGACTCAAGGCCCGTTGGCTGAATACACTCTCAAAGACAGACCGTTATAATCCCGATGAAATTCTGGCTGCAATTGAAAAGGCTCTCGATTCAAATGTCGACAATGTAAAAATGACCCATTACAATGAAGAAAACGGAGGTTATAATGTATTGTCTTCGGCTCTGTACGGACCGAGTCTGGTATGGCGGAATGCCGCTTTTGTGGAGACCAACAGATTGAACAGATGGTATGTAAACCTTTTGACCAATTTTAAGGGAACCGGTGTGAGGGATCCAAGGGCTTCAAAACTGTTGCCCTCAGCGATGTACAATGTGAAATTGAGTCCCGACGGCAAATTCATTGAAGATTATGATTGGTATGAGGATAAGGGAATATATGTGCAGGGTGTTGAGGATGGATGGAAAATAAACAGGTATGCCGGTGGCCCAATATGGTCATTGTTCTCAATGGCCCAGTCGGATGTCACTGTCTCTTATCTGAATGAGGATATCCTCATCTACTATGAATCGGTAGAGTGTTTCATTGCAAGGGCAAAGGAGTACTATACGGAGTCAAGTGCCACTATCGTTCAAAGTGACGACGCTGTACATATTACTTATCATCCGGGTGCTATGTTCCTTGATAATCCCAATCCCGCTTATGTGGAGGATATAAAGTATGTGCAGTTGAGTTCCGATGGTCTCAAGGAGTCCTACGGCCTTGCCAAAAATGACATGAACTGCTACTGCTCTCTCGGTTCCCAGACCTCATCAATGGGGTACGTACAGGGCACAGGAACATTCTACACCAGACCCGATTCAGATACCGATATAATGACATACTCCGAAATATGTTTCATAAAGGCAGAGGTGCTTTTCAGGAAAGGCGACAAGGCTGGAGCACTGACGGCCTATACCGAGGGCATAAAGTCACACTTCATGCGCATGAACGACAAACTCAGGAGTTGGGAGATACAGGGCTGCTGCATAACCACCATGGGTGTAGACGTATCGTTTGCCTATGCTTCAATTCTCCGTGAGGATATTGAAGAGTATATGTCAAGTGCTGCAGTAAAGCAGAATCCGCAGGATCTTACAATGTCTGACATCATGATGCAGAAATTTATTGCAATGGGATACAACTACCAGAACTGGAATGATATGCGCAGGTTCAACTATTATGCAGGCAATATAGAGGATTATGGTGTTGTATATACAGAAATGAAACCTCCTGTATACCGGACCCAGGACAGGGCAATATTCAGTCCCGATGACTCTGATGACATGTTCTATGTAAGGCGTATGGCGCAGTGCTATACAGAAACAGACTACAATTCATCAGAAACAAACAGAACCGTTGTGGAACTTTATGGAAAATATGGCATTGAGAGCGCCCTTGACTATAAGATCTACTCCATTCCGGTATGGTGGGACTGGACAAGATAAATTAATCTCCGAAATTAAGATGCGCTTCCCATATTATATTTGTACAATGAATCATTAAATACAGAACTGATATGAAAAGGATTATATTTTTTGCATTATTGTGCCTGATATCCTCTGTGTTGACGGCGCAGATAAATGAGTTGCCTCGTTCAACGCCGGAGGAGCAGGGTGTGCCTTCAAAAGCCCTTATTGAATTGTTCGATTCGCTGCACCTTATGCCTCAGACCGATATACACAGTATGATTGTAATGCGTCACGGAAAGGTTGTAGGAGAGTTCTATCCTGCCCCGTTTGCACCGGAGTACCAGCATACACAATATTCAAGTTCCAAGACGCTTGTGAGCATGGCTGTGGGAATTGCCATAGATGAAAACCGATTGAGGCTTACAGACCGTGTTGCCACCTTTTTCCCCGAATATCTTCCCGACACCATATCACCGCGCCTTGCCGCAATGACAGTGCGAGACCTGCTTACAATGACATCCGGCATAAAACCGGACTGGGCAATGCGCAGCAGGGGAAGGGACTGGATTAGGACCTTCCTCTCAAAAGAGGTTGTTAACAAACCTGGAGAGGTCTTTGCCTATGACTCCATGGTTACATATATGCTCTCTGCAATAGTGCAGAAGGTAACCGGCATGAAGACCCTTGACTACCTCAAGGAGAGACTCTTCAACAAAATGAACATATCGGTTGTAAACTGGGAAGAGAGCCCCGAGGGTGTGAATACCGGTGGCTGGGGTCTTCATATCCAGAGCGAGTCGCTTGCCAAGATAGGCCAGATGTGGTTAAACGGCGGCATGTGGAACGGCGAACAACTCATATCAAGAAGATGGATAACCCAAATGAGTACCAAGCAAGCAAATGGTGGAGACTTCGGTTACGGATTCCAGACATGGATGTGTGCATGGCCCGGTACAGTGAGGGCAGACGGTGCTCTTGGCCAATATGTTATAGTGGTTCCCGATAAAGATGTTGTAATAGTTCTTACAGAAGCATCATTTACCAATGGCAAACCGCAGAGAGGCCTGATCTGGAACAAGTTCCTCCCAGCACTCTCTGACAAACCCCTTCAGCCAAGCAAGGATTATGAACTTCTGCAGGAAAAACAGCGCACATACCAGTTGCCTGTAGCAGAGGGAAAATGGAACGGAGCAAGTATGATGAAGAGATTGTCGGGAAGAAAAATTGAGGTGCCAAAAAACAAATACGGATTCAAGGAGATTGCTTTTGAAATGGCCCCTCAGGCTCCTGCAAATTCAGGCAAAGCAAGCGGCAGACAACTCCTTATGACTGTTGTAAAAGAGGATGGCTCTTCATACGTACAGCCTTTGGGAGGCGGTTTCTGGGCAACAGATACAATTGCCGGTTTCCCTCCATATTCAATTAACCCTATAGATTGGCATAAGGGCCTTGAAGGGCCTTTCTATGCTGCGGGCAGTTATGGGTGGAAGAAGAACAGCCTCAATATTACCCTGCATTATGTAAACTGGGTTACCTCGCTCAATCTCCAATGGATTTTTGATGGCGATAAAATAACCCTCAAGATCTCAAACAACTACGCCAAGAACAAGGTGGAGGAGTTTGAGTGCACTCTGGCACAGTAGTGTATTGCGGGTGTATTGCGGGGCAGTGCTCTACCATTTGGTGTCGTGTCCGGTCATTTCACCAAGAACATTGACTACTAATGCTATAAAAACAATTACTGCAAACATTTCAAGTGTTTTTTTGATTTTATGCAAAGGTACTCTGCGGTTTTGACAACTTTTGACAATAGATTTTTTCTATTCCCTGAATTCAAGAATTTAATGCGACTCAAGGTTCTTTTGTTGTTAATAAATTAAATAATTCGTTAGGTGTTGAAAACTTTAATCGTTTTCTTGGTCTATTGTTAAGTCTGTCTTCTATTTCATGTA
>SUYU01000037.1:0-2658 GCA_015060245.1 Bacteroidales bacterium
AAGAGCGATTTTCCGGGCCACAGGAAGACATTCTTTGCTGTCTGCTGCGAAATTGTACTTGCACCCCTGACCCTTTTGCCGCTCTTTTTCTCCTTAAGTGCCTTTTTCAGTTCAACAAAGTCAAACCCGTGATGCTCAAGGAACCTGTTGTCTTCGCCCGCCATTACGGCCATAGCCAGGGAGGGAGATATATTTTCAAGGGGTTGCCAACTCTTGTATGTGTGGAACTTGTCATCACTCCTGTACTCAATGGAGCGTATTGCCATAAGGGGAGTATAGTACACTGGTACCCATTTGAGCAGGAGCACCCATAAAAATGTGATTGCAACAAATGCCAATGGAATCTTTACCAAAAGTAGCCTGAGTATATTTTTGGCCTTACCACTATGTTTCATTGAAAATTTGGTTAATTTTGCCGTCAAAGATACAACAAAGAAGCAATGAACAAGAAATATACCGTACTTCTTTTTACACTCATTTTCCTGATTTCCCGCATCAGCGCTACTGCCCAAAGCCATAATGCAAGTGCCTATGACCATCTTGCCGATCCAAAGATCCAGAAAGAGCATATACTTGCGCTTACAGCCCCGCAGACTATGGGACGCGCTACCGGCTCCAGCGGTTCTGCAGTGGCCCGCGGCTACATAGAGGAGAGGTTTGTGGAGTATGGAATAGAGAAGAGGGGTATCTTGTACGAGCAGGAGTTTGAGTTCAATGCCGTCGCTTCGGATGGAAAGGGGCATCTTGGCCATCCTCCTGTAAAAATGAAGGGGTACAACATTATTGGAGAGATAAAATCGACCAATGGAAGCAGGGAGTACATTATAATTGGAGCCCACTATGACCACCTTGGAGAGATAAAGGGTAAAATTTACCCCGGTGCTGATGACAATGCTTCGGGCATTGCAGCAATGCTTGAACTTGCAAGGATGTTTAGCAGAATGAAAGATGATGGAAAGGAGATTGGCGCCAACCTCATCTTTGTTGCATTTGACGGCAAGGAGCAGAGCATGGCGGGCAGCCGTCATTTTGTAAACAGGCTGCGCATACACAACAACAATATAAAGTGTATGATCAATATTGACCAAATCGGCTCCACACTTGCCCCTCCTCATAAAGATAAAAACTATCTTCTTGTCCTGGGCCGCGACAGCCTTGAAACATGGGCCTCTACCCAACTTGACCTGTGCAACAGGATTGGGGGCATCAATATGGATGTTGACTATACATTTTACAACAGCAAGAACTTCTACGACATATTCTACCGCTTGTCTGACCACCACCCGTTTGTGGAGCAGGGAATAACCGCACTCTTCTTTACGAGCGGAATTACAGGCAACACATATAAAGAGACGGACACGGCAGGTACAATATCATATCCTGTACTGACCAACCGTATCCGTCTGATTTTCCATTTCATTTACCACCTCATTTCAGAATAGGGCGGCTTTACCGTTGCAGCATTGCGCAATTATATTGTTCTCACCGGCGGATTCGGCAACATCAACCGAATATATTGGCGGCATTTGCCTTTTTTGGGAACATTACACTATTTGAGCACCTCAAGTATAATCTCCTCCATTATGGCATAGCCATCCATGTTGGGATGAACTCCATCGGGGGAGTATTTTTTTGGCAGCCCGTTCCTGTTTTCAGGAGAGTTGTCTACAAGAGGGGTAAAGAAATCCACATAGGTAATTTTATTCTCCTTTGCATAGGCCTTTATGAGTTCATTAAGTTGAGGGATGAGTTCGTCGGGCCTTACACTCTTTTTCCAAGAGTATCTGTATGCCGGCAAAACTGAGCATAGTACCGGTTTGATTTTGTTTGCTTTTGCAATATCACACATACTCTTGAGGTTATCCATGATCATCTCGAGCGACGAGTATCCGGTATTGCCCGCAATGTCGTTTGTTCCTGCAAGAATCACTACATATTTTGGAGAGAGGGCTACCACATCCTGCCTGAAACGCACAAGCATCTGTGGAGTTGTCTGACCGCTGATTCCTCTTCCCACAAAATTGTTCTCATTGAAGAACTCAGGATGGAATTTGAACCAGTTGTCTGTTATGGAGTTGCCCATGAAAACAACCCTCTCTTTTGGTGCAGGCTGCTGCAAAAGCACCCCGTTCGCCTCCCTGTAACGCTCCAGGTTTGGCCAATCCTGACAAAACGCACTATTTCCGCCCAATACGGCTGCAAAAAATAGAGCCACTACCGATAAAAATCTCTTTTTCATATAAACAGTTTTTAAATTCTTACTCCGCTGAAAGGAATCTGCTCCAACGTGGATCCTTGGCCAACTGCTGAGGCGTGCCGGTAAATACAATCTCGCCGCCATCATCACCGCCGTCGGGACCCAGGTCAATGATCCAGTCTGCCGATTTTATAACATCTATATTATGCTCTACTACTACAATTGTGTGTCCCTTGGCAATGAGCGAATCAAAAGCCAGAAGTAGTTTGCTTATATCATGGAAGTGGAGCCCCGTGGTAGGTTCATCAAAGATGAAGAGGATATTATCCCCGGCATCCTTGCTGAGGAACTGTGCCAGTTTTATTCTCTGGCTCTCTCCTCCACTGAGCGAACTGCTGCTCTGGCCAAGTTGTATATACCCCAATCCCACATCTTCAAGCACCTTCAGTCTCTCCGCTATC
>SUYU01000037.1:2758-4294 GCA_015060245.1 Bacteroidales bacterium
AGGGTTATGCTGTGGCTCCACTTGCGCTCCTTTCCAACGTAAGGCATCCTTTTCAGACCGGCAAGATAATCCAGAGTCAGGGAGCCGGTGCCTGCTTCATCTGCAGTATCGCCTGCCTCTGTCCGCTTTTGAAGAAGTTTTTCTGCTCTTCTGATGCCATCATCCACAGGACCTTCATACACAACCTCACCGCCATGTACTCCGGCATACGGACCAATGTCAACAAGATGGTCTGCAGATGAGATTATCTCTCCGTCATGCTCAACTATGACTACTGTATTGCCCAGGTCCTTGAGTCTCTTTATAACAGATATCAGACGCTCGGTATCACGCGGATGCAAACCTATACTCGGTTCGTCAAGAATGTACATCGACCCCACAAGACTGCTGCCCAATGAACTTACAAGATTGATCCTCTGGCTCTCGCCTCCGCTCAATGTATTTGATCTTCTGCTCAATGTCAAATAACCCAATCCCACATCCTTTATATATTGGAGCCTGCTGCAAATCTCCTTTATTGCCCTCTGCGCAATCTGCTGCTCATACTCCTCAAGTTGAAGTGCTGTAAAGAAATCATAAAGGGCATTTATGCTCATATCCATAAGTTCAGATATGCTCTTTCCGGCAATCTTTACATACTCCACATCCTTGCGCAAACGGCTGCCGTTACACTCCCTGCAGGTTGTCTTTCCGGAATAACGAGCAAGCATATATTTGTATTGGATCTTGTACTTCTGGCTCTCTACCATATCAAAGAAGCCGTTGATGCCAGCAAAGTATCTGTTTCCACGCCATAGCACATCCTTTTCGGCCCTGGTCAATTGTGCATACGGTCTATGTATAGGGAACCCGAATTTTGAAGCGCTCATTACCAATTCCTTGAGATATTTTCCCATTATCTCACCCCTCCAGCATGCCACAGCACCCTCATATACCGAAAGCGACGGATTTGGTATCACCAGAGATTCATCAATTCCTATGATGCTTCCATACCCTCCGCACACAGGACATGCGCCAATAGGATTGTTATAACTGAACATAAGTTCTGTAGGCTCCTCAAACAGAATACCGTCGGCCTCAAATATATTTGAAAAGGCCCTCTCTACAGCCTCCTCTCCTCCCTGCGGAACATTCAGGACCTTCATGTGGCCCTGCCCCTCATTGAAAGCGCTCTGCACTGAATCTGCCAACCTTGCTGCAATATCATCACTTGAAATGCCTGTCCCATTATTATCGGCAAATACCGGAGCCATGAATCGGTCCACCAAAAGGAAGAGTTCCTCACCATTGTACTCATCCATTGCCTGAAGCACCTGGTCGATCCTGACCATACGCCGGCCATAGAGCCTGCTGTAACCCGCCTCCTTCAGCGACAGCAATTTTTCGGTCCTTGAATCACCCTTCTCCCACCCTATTGGAGAGAGTACATATACTGCACCGGTGTCAAGTTTTTTTATGTAATTGACAACATCTGCCACCTGTTCCCTTTTTACCTCATTTCCGCTCACAGGCGAGTAGGTACGGCCTATCTTTGCA
>SUYU01000021.1 GCA_015060245.1 Bacteroidales bacterium
AGCCACATGCCGGAACACAAGCGGGCTAATTGCAAAAATAATAAAAAGGTTAGAATAAAACTATATTTTTATTTGAGTTTGGCGACAATCATTACTGGATTGGATGAAGGTTTCAGCCTGGCAGCAATCTCCTTCATCTTTTCAGAGCGGCATTTGCCTGCAAGATCAATGAATTTTGCAGCATCAATGAACTGGTACATCCTGTTGCCAACAAGGTATGAAGGGAGGAACGGTGCTCCGCCGTCGATATTATTGTTGAAGCCCTCCGCCTTGAGATTAAGGGAGTTATAATACCTTAGCAGGAGACTCTTCTGATTTCTCTTGTCATATAGTATTTTATCGATTATACGGTGCTGCTCAATACCTTCATTTGAGTATACCGGAAAGAGAATCTCAAGAATAATAAAATTGTCTGTCTCCATAATATCCCTGTTAACCAACAGCCTGACATTTTTATATTTGTATCCCGACAAAACTTTTCCCTTCCTGTACTCCCCAAAATCCAAAAAATACTTTGCTCCCAAAATTCTGAAATTTTCATCTACAGTGTACACAGTATCACACTGTTGCGAGAAATATTTCAATTCTCCTCCAAATTCAGATATTTGTGAATAAGGGAACCTCTTTTCATTGCCTGGCACCAAAAACTCCCTATGCAGCACATTCCCTTTCAAATCCATAGAAATGGCCGACACTCTGCCAGCACTCTCCTGATACCATAAAAAACGTACCTTGTCTGCTCCTGTAAAATGGATATCCTTTACACAGCCTGACTCTCCAAGCAGGTGATACACAAAAAGGGTTGTAACCCATTCCCCATCAGAAGTAAATATAACCACCTTATTATCGTCACATAAGGCTATATTTCCATTCTCTTTACATGCTGCTATGTCATCCACATTGGTGAACTCGTGAGTCCAGGTTCCCTTCTCAATAAATGATGTTACATATTTGCCATCCTTTGTAAACTTGAAACAGCCCCTGTTCTTTCTGGAACCGAATGTGAGATAATAATTCTCTTTGTCGGCATAAAAAATTTTGCAGGTTGTAGCCTCCGGTATCCACAACTGCCCCTCACCCAACGGAACATACTCTATTGAAGAGAAATAATCTGTCATATCCACAACCTCTTTACTCTCCAATGCTCCTGCAATATCAATGGTCGCAATATTGTTTTGTGCAAAAAGCATGTTCTGTATTGCAGAAAAGAGAATAAAGATCAGAGTTATTGAGAAAAAATTGGATTTCATATCAAATATTTATTTGAGTTGCAAAATAGCTTTTTGTACAGATTCCATAATTCTGTATTGTATACGGGATTCCCCACTAATACAATTTTTTTCTTATCCATCATAAATGTATTGATAGGGGCTATTTTATTTGCAAAATCATCAAATAGTTTATCCTCTATGAGCATAATAGAAATATTGCTTCGATTATTTATTACTTGCGCTTTAATATTTCTATCTATAAAATTATTAACAATGTATACGACTTGGCAATTTAAATCTTCTATTTCAGTAGCAAGTGTAAACCAATCGTCAATTTTCATTATATCACATGAAGGAGAAGCCGAATAATTAGAAAATGAAACAATTGTTAAATCATCAAACAACAAGTATTAAGTTAATAACTATTCATATTTAACCTTTATTATAATAGGATTCCCTTCCCTTTGTGGATCACTCTCTATAATTTTATATAAATCTTTCACCAAATTTTTTGCTACATCATTTTTAAATTCTTTTTCTGCCATTTTTTCAATAAAAACGGGGGAAATAGAATAATAAAGCCACTCATCGTCATTTCCTATAAAAACAGCAGAAGGAAATCCTTCAAATATATTATAAAAAGTAGCGCCATTTCTTATATCATAAATAATATCCCAGGCTTTATTACCATATGATACCTTCAATGAAAAATATTTATTCTTCAGATTTCTGCAATGATAAAACATTCCATAACAATGTTCCGACAGATTATCCATTTTGTCATACTCAACAATCGGTTCTAATAATTTTTCCTCCGAAATAGATGGTTCAAATCTAAACACCTTTTGAACAGAAAAATCATCTTCCAACTTATAATATGTACCGCTGTATGGCGTAGTAAAACAGTAAAAACCTTCAATATCTGCAAAAAGATTAAAATTAAACTGAGACAAAGGCCTTTCCACGCCTTGCATTATAGGAATTTCCTCCTTAGTATGCGGTTCAAACAGATAAAAGAAATGGGTTGTTTTATTTGTTATTCTCGGTGTTGACAACAAGTACTTGTTACCTATTTTCGCAAATTCTACAAATAATCTCTTGGGGAGTTGTACTTTATCAATAAAATCCCCATTTAGAGTGAATTTATATATATCAGTTCTGGAAAGGACTTCCAATTCTTCATCTTCATTTATGAGTATATCTGATGCCCCTAAAAATTCACCAGGACCTCGTCCTTGCTCCAATTTGTCAATATAGTTTCCTTTATCATCAAAAATATAAACTCCCCCTTCTGCTCTTATATATAGTTTATTGTTGTGTATATGCAATTCTGATATATTGGGCAGCAATGCATCCTCATTACAGACATCCAATACCAAGACTTCGTACGAAACTTTTATATTACTATCCAAATACTTATAGTGCTTAGGAACTGCAAGTGAATATACATTCATCCTTGTATCTACATTATTTGCACAAGACAAAATTATTTGCACAAGCAAGATCAATACCACAGACTTCTTCTTCATGTTCTTCTTCATATTTATAATATAACAAAGAGAACACATTTTTTTCAATATTCCAAATCTATACTTTAAAAAGTAAACTAAAGATGATATGAGGTGCTCATCTGATACTGACAACTCAAAACTAAAAGATTATAGTATCTTTGCATGCTCAAATGAAATAGTGAAAGAAAATTATCTACGCAAACATTAGAGGAAATGTTCAATTTAAAAGAGTATATACCGTTCTACAAACGCAATATAAATCTTGCAGTTCCTGTTATGATCACTCAGGCCGGACAAATGGTAGTGCAGATGGCAGACAATATTATGGTAGGACATCTTGGCACAACACAGTTTGCCGGAGTATCATTTGCCAACACAATCTTTGTGATTGGAATGGCCTTCTGCATCTGCTTCACACAAGGTCTTACACCACACGCCGGACAGAACTACGGCAGTGGCAACTACAAGGAAGTTACAAAGTATTTTCAGAATGCCCTGGTGTTGAATTTTGCATTGAGCATCTGTGTAATGGCAATCATGGCACTCATTATGCCGCTGATGCAGTTTATGGGCCAGGACCCTGACATTCTTGTATATGCAAAATCATACTACAGAATAATGCTCCTCTCCATCCTTCCGTTCATCATTTTCTTTACAATAAGGAATTTTTCAGAGGGTATTGGCATAACCAAGTATGCAATGTACATTACTGTATGTAGCAATATACTCAACATCCTCCTTAACTGGATACTTATCTTCGGCAAATGGGGAATGCCCCAGATGGGTGTTGCAGGCGCAGCACTCGCCACTTTGATCTCAAGGGTTATAATGCTTGTAAGTTTTGCAATACTCATATTTACAGTAAAGGAGTACAAACTCTTCACAGATCTTCTTGAAAAGAGATTCCTTGAAAAGAGGAAAATCAAGGAACTGTTGGGCACATCTCTTCCAATAGCCGTACAGGGACTCATTGAGGTTACTGCATTCAGCCTCAGCGGCATTATGGTTGGATGGTTCGGCAAAATAGCACTTGCGGCGCATCAGGTGGCAATGACAATGAGTACATTCTCATTCATGATAGCACAGGGTATAGGTGCTGCTGCAACCATAAGGGTTTCGCACCAATTGGGCGAGAAGGACTATCCGGCAACAAGAAAGGCCGGTTTTGCGGCAATGCATATGGCAACGGCATTCATGGGTATGGCAGGAGTGCTTTACGTTATATTCAGGAACCAGATACCGCTCCTATTTACTACAGACCAGCAGGTAATACCAATGGCCTCAATGCTGCTTGTAATGTGTGCTGTATATCAGGTCTTTGATGCAATGCAACTCTCAGGCCTTGCCTCATTGAGGGCACTTATGGATGTAAAGATACCGCTTATATATTCAACATTTTCATACTATCTGCTCTGCCTTCCTTGCGGATACCTCTTCGGCCATATCCTCAAACTTGGTCCTACAGGTGTCTGGGTGGGGCTTATGGTTGGCCTGCTGGTTGCCAGCATACTCTTTTTGACAAGATTCAACAAAATGACCAAGAGACTTATAGCCCAAAATCCCTGAATGTAACCAATTTTACAACAAGTTGATTTTCAAAGATCCGGAAAGAAAAATATAACAAGATGAGGGAGAAGAGAAGAGAAGAATCCAGAAATTACATATAAAACTTATGCTTACACAGAAAGATATTGAATTTATCATCAAACATGAGGGATCCGACACAAGCAAATTGCTGCTCGGTGCATCCAAATACACTGATGTGAATGTAAAGTTATGTGTAAACTGCATTGAATCCCGACAGAAGATCAAATCAAAACTCCCCCAATGGTATTCCAATCCTGCGCTTGCTTACCCATTTCCACTCTCTGCCGAACAGTGCAGTTCCGAGGCTACAGGCGGGTACAAGAGGGAGGTAATGCAGGAAATTGTTGCAAATTACAAGAGAGAGGATACTTCAAGAGAGATTTCAGGAGCAGACCTTACCGGAGGAATGGGTGTAGATTCATGGTTCCTGTCTCAGGTATGTGGAGGAAGCCACAATGATTGTGAAAGCCTTTCTGAAAATGATAACGGTTCGCAAATCAACTTCCATTATTTTGAGCGCAATTCCGGACTTTGCGAAGCGGCAAAGCACAACTTCAACAAATTGGGAGCCAATAACATATCGGTTCACAACATTGAAATTGGCCATGACAATATCACTCAATTGCCGCAAGCGCCATACGGTTTCATATTCATAGACCCGGCCAGAAGAAGCAAGGCCGACAAGTCAAGCAAAGTGATATCTCTGCAGGATTATGAGCCCAACCTGATTGAACTTAAAGGACAACTCTTCAGCCAGGCCCCGGTGATTATGGCCAAGGTCTCCCCTATGGCAGACATAAAACTCAACCTCAAACTGCTGCCTGAAACTGCAGAGGTGCATATTGTCTCTGTAGAGAATGAGTGCAAGGAACTGCTCTTCATTCTGGCAAACAGAGATGATTCGCACATTGCAACAAATAAATCTCAAAATGGGAATTGCAATGAACCTGAAATTAATGGAGAAGGTGAAAATGTAACATTAGGGGAGTGTGCAATTATCAAAACTGTAAACATCAAGTCCAGACAAAACGGCAGAGAGTGCTTTTCATTCACATTTGACCAAGAGGAGCGGGCAACGGTCAAATATGCCAATACTGTTGGCAACTTCCTTTACGAGCCCAACAAATCCATACTTAAGGCCGGGGCATTCAAACTTGTTTCAGAGAGGTTCAATGCACCCAAATTGGCCCCGAGCACGCACCTTTACACATCCGACGCACTTATAGAGGAGTTTCCTGGCAAAATATACTTGGTGGAAGAGTGCATTCCTTTCAGCAAAAAAACAATTAAGGAGGTTGCCTCAAAATATCCTAAAGCAGACCTCACCGCACGCAACTTTCCGCTTGATACCAATGCGGTAAAAAAACTGTCGGGAATAAAGGATGGTGGAGAAAAACACATATTTGCCACAACACTCAATAGCGGTGAAAAAATTATAATAATTGCAAGTCACAAAAAATAAATATAAATTTGTCCCCCGTTACACTAACCTAAATCACACAGGCACAGGCTTGAATAAAGCATGAAACATTATCTTAAAAGGCTGGAAGAGTCTATAAAAAGTTATTGGGACAATCCGGCATTGGGCAATTTTGGCGGTGAAACTTTTACATTCGGCCAAATTGCGGCACAAATAGAGAAACTGCATCTGTTCTTTAAGCAAATTGGTATACAAAAGGGTGATAAAATTGCCCTTTGTGCAAAAAATACAGCACGCTGGGGTATGTCATTCCTTGCAGGAAACACCTACGAGGCTGTAATGGTTCCTATTCTTGCAGATTTTAACCCCGAGAGTGTAAAGGCTCTGATAAACCACTCTGACAGTGTTATCCTCTTTACCGACAACGAGTTGTGGCAAAAACTCAACATCTCTGAAATGCCTTCGGTAAAGGCTGTCATATCCACAACCGATTTCAATCTCCACTACGGAGCAACAAAAGAGATAGAACAGGCATACAACAATATTGAAGAGAGTTTTGCTGAAAAATATCCCAAGGGATTTGGCAAAGAGTGCGTGAACTATCCCGACAGCAACGATCTGGAACTTGCCATAATCAACTACACATCCGGAACCACAAGTTCTCCTAAAGGAGTTATGTTGCGTTATGAGTGCATCAGTGCAAATGTTGAGTTCGGACAAAGCAGAATACCGTCGGGCCCAAATGATAAGATTGTATCCATGCTCCCGATGGCCCACATGTATGGTCTAATGTTTGAACTTATCTACCCCCTATGTGGAGGTTCATCAATATACTACATAGGCAGAATGCCTACTCCGGCAATTCTTATGGGAGCCTTGGCAGAAATTAAACCATATCTGCTCATCACCGTTCCGCTTGTAATGGAAAAGATCTACAAAAACAAGTTGCAGCCGGTGCTTGACAAACCGGTAATGAAGATCCTCACAAGTATTCCGGGAGTGAACCAACTGCTGTTCAAAAAGATCAGAACCACCCTTATGGATGCCTTTGGTGGCAATATCAGGGAGATAGTTATGGGAGGGGCTGCCCTTAACCCGGATGTTGAGAAATGGCTGAAGAGAATTGGAATTCCTTATACCGTAGGTTATGGAATGACCGAAGCCGCACCTCTTATGGCCTACGAGGGATGGCAGAAATTTGTCCCTAAATCGTGTGGAAAGGCTATAGATTTTGTAAAGGTGAGAATTGACTCTGAAGACCCTTACAATATTGTAGGAGAGATTCAGGCCAAAGGTGTGAATATCATGAGCGGCTACTATAAAAATGAGGAGGCAACAAAGGCTGCCTTCACAGAGGATGGCTGGATGAACACCGGAGACCTCGGACTTCTGGACAAAGAGGGCAACATATTCATAAAGGGACGCAGCAAAAATATGATTCTCTCCCCTAACGGACAGAATATCTATCCTGAAGAGATTGAGGCGGTAATCAACAACCAGCCATATATTGTGGAATCGATCGTGGTTTCCCGCGGTGCTGCTCTTGTAGGATTGGTTTATATGGACTCTGAAAAGATTGCACAGGAGGGAATAGATACAGAAGAGTACAGCAAGAGTCTCATCAAAGAGGTAAATGCCAAAATGCCTGCATACAGCAAGATATCTGCAATAGAAATCGCAGAGACACCTTTTGAGAAGACTCCTAAAATGAGTATCAAGAGATTCCTCTACAGTTAGTCCATGTATCATAAAATCAGGAAACAAGGAAGACTCCATAGATTTGTCAAAAATTATTGTTAAATTTATTGAAGCATTATAACGTTCCTTGCCATGGAATCTTTTATAAATAATTTGATGCAAAGGTGGGGAATCAAATATACGGAGTATTGGTGGTAAGAGTATTTGCATACATCTCAGTTCTATTAATTTGCCTCTTTTCCTCGTGCTGTAATAATCCGAGCAGGGGAGGTTCAGTTCTGCCCACAATTGATATTGAGGAGGCAGTAAGGGATTTCTCTTCAGTCAAACTGAGCGAATACTGTGCAGATATTGAGTATACACCATTGGAGACATACGATTCATGTCTGCTCTCTTGTAAAGAGAAGAGCGCTGTTATAGGAAATTTGCTTTTCTTGTATGAAGGTATTCCTCCAACATATTGTCTTGTTTTCAATTTGGATGGGAAATTTATCGGGAAACTTGGAGATTATGGAAATAGTGCCAACGAATATCTCCACATTAGTGGTTTTGCTGCAGATATAACTGCAAATGAGATTTTTATACAATCCGGAAATAAGATATTGGCATATGATTTTCGCACTTTGGAATTTAAAGACTCATTTCCAATAGGCAATTCTATTCCGGCAATGACCTACAAACTTACTGAATTCGGATATTTTGCGGGCAGGTTCATCTTGTCAGGTTCACACTATTTTACTGATAATCCTACACTATTCGTTTTGGATAAGAGTGACAATATTGTAATGGCGGATTCTATCTCCTTTGACAAATATGAGATTGAACCAACACAAATTGGCACTCCTGGCACTCTTGGAATGAGCCACAGTGATGCCTATCTCTGGACGTATAACGATACGCTTTCTTATATAAGCCGCCTGGCAGATACTTTATACGGCTATGACCTCAATTTCAACAAGTACCCGAGATTCATTGTTGATGCTGGAAAGTATAAATTGAAAAAAGAGATGTCAAATCTTGAGGAGTCTGCCATTTTACAAGGAACACGGATTTTCGAAAACGACAGACTGCTCATTTGCCAGATGATAATGAGACATAGTGATAGAGTAAAGTTCAATCCATCAGGAAGCAGAATTGGTACGATAGTATTTGATAAATTAAAGTCACAGACACTGCTGTTGCCATGTGCAGTTGAAGATAAGTTCAGAGGCTCCTTTGAAAATGATTTGGACAACGGTGCGCCATTTCGTGTAATGGCTACTTGCGGCAACAAGATGTACCAAATTATAAGTGCACTTGATTTTATCACACTTGCAGACAAATACAATTCGCCGAAAATGAAGGAGATTGCTGCCGGATTAAACGATGAAAGCAATCCCGTACTGGTGGCAGTTACTCTAAAGTAACTTAGGGAAGCGGCCTCATCATTTTTACAAATACACAGCCATACGGAAACAGCAAGGTTTGGGATATATAAAGAAAAAGAGAGTGACCACGTGGTCACTCTCTTGCGTGTATGCGCGTGTTTATACAGACTTCTCTGAAGGGTGCCAATCTTTGATAGGCAAATTACTTAATCAGAATCTCAGGTGCATCTTTCTCAAGAAGATGTCTGTACCAGAATATATAGTCAGAAATATCTGAATGAACTGCCTGAACACCCCTGTATCCGTGATATGCACCTGGATACAACATGAAATCGAACTGTTTGCCGGCCTTCTGCAAAGCATCAATCAACTGAATTGAGTTCTGCATATGCACGTTGTCATCGCTTGTTCCGTGTGTAATCTTCACATAGTTGGTCTTGTCTCCCTTGTAGTGTTTTACCTTATCCATTATACGGGTATTTGCATAACCGTCGGGATTATCCTGAGGACGGTCCATATAACGCTCTGTATAGTGCGAGTCATACAATCCCCAGTCATATACACCACCACCGGCAATGCCATATTTGAAGTATTCGTTTCCTTCGGTACATGCAAGCATGGTCATTGAACCGCCGTAAGAATAACCGGTAATGCCCACTTTATCTCTGTTTACAAACGGAAGTTTGTGAAGTTCTTTCATCCACTCAATATAATCAACCAACTCTATGCTGAGAAGATTCCTGTGCATGAAGTTCAGACCCTCTTTTCCGCAGTGGCCTGAACCCCTGTGGTCAATGGCAATCTGTATTACACCCTCATTCGCCCACCACTGGGTATCGGGATAGAGGCCTGCCCATTTGTCCATTACAGTACCGGAGTTAGGACCACCGTACATAGATACCAATACAGGATACTTTTTGGTTGAATCCAAGTCTACAGGCCAAATCACCTGTGCAGGCAATCTGTAACCGTCAACTGTAATATACATCATCTGAGGTATAGCGAGTTTATACAGGTCAAACTTCTCTCCTTTTGTGTCATAAACCACTTTCATATTGCGTTTCTTGCCGGTTGAGGCTACAACAATCTGTGAAGGGGTTGAACTGTTTGAGCGTACAGCAGCAAAATATTTGTTGTCATCCGACAATCTTATGCCTCCATAATTGTACTCCCCTTCCGACAATCTTGTAATCTCTCCACTCTTGAGGCTTACCTTATAGAAATCGTAACGGTCACTTGACTCCTTGCGTGCCATATAGTAGATATAGCCGCCCTTCTCGTCCACTTTAATGAATCTTATGCCCCAGTTCTTTCCATCTGTAACTCTCTTGAGGATCTTGCCGTCAAATGACTGGAAATATATCTGCTCCCAAAGTTCAAAATCCCTTATCATATAGAAGCCCTCAGATGTAAACTGCATATCCTCCATCCAGTCAATCCAGGTTGGCTGTCTCTCTTCGTAAATCTGCTCTTTTGAACCGGTAGAAGGATCAACAGTATAAAGAAGAAGATGGTTCTGCTCCCTCGGCATCCAAGGAATAATGAAACGGGTGCCGTCGGCATTCCAGAAAGGAATACCGAAATACTGGTCATCATCCCTGTTGAAATCAACCTTCACATGCTCTGATTGAGCCATTTTTGCAGGATCATCTACAAATGCCACAAATACATCAACCTTCGGGTTCTCATCGCCTGCTTTAGGATATCGGGTTTCAGTAATGAAACCGTGTTTGCCCTTTGAATTGTAGATCGGGAACATTGGAATATTGCTGTCATCAAACTTGTAGTAGGCAATCTTCCTGCTGTCGGGACTCCACCAGAAGGCCTGGTACAACGATGAGCGGCCAAGAATCTCCTCATAGTAGACCCAAGAGGCGTAGCCGTTCATAAGAACATTGGTACCATCGGAGGTCAATGCAGTCTCCTTGTTCTCTGCAAAAGAGAACAGATAGAGGTTATTTGCACGGATATATGCAAGTTTGGAACTGTCGGGAGAAAATGTATGGAGAATGGTTTTCTTATACATATCTTTGCCGACAGCAGATATGAACTGTTCCATCAGGGCATTCTCTCCTCTGGCTGCAGTAGTGCCTTTTTGCTGCTCAAGTTGCATCTTCTCCAAAGTACCCTTTTTCACATTGTATACCAAATTCTGGCGTCCGCTTGGAGTATTCTGCCTGATCATGAGATTTTCAGAGTCCTGCCACCCTGCTATGGAAGCCCGGTCCTTAAGGATTCCTTGAGGCAGGGTACCGAGAATTTGTTCTTTTGTCAGAGGAATCTTGTTCTCCTGGTTTTGGGCACACAGATTAAATGATAAATGGAACGCAATCAAGCCCAATGTACATAGTTTTAAAAATCTGTTTGTCATATTGTTACTGTTTAAATAAATTATCTTTGAAATTGACAAGGTATACCTGCTCAATGCCCCTTGTAATGGCTGTATAGAGCCACTTCTTGTCATCCGGAGTCATCTCTTCACTCCAGAAGGGATTGTCAATGAATACACATTTCCACTGTCCGCCCTGAGATTTATGGCCTGTAATTGCAGTGGCATACTTTATCTGCAGTGCATTGAAATAGGGATCCTCCCTTACTGCCTCAATACGTTTTTTCTTTGCGGTTATATTGTCATAATCTGCATAAACCTCATTGAAAAGCATCTTCTGCTGCTCACTGTTGAGCGCCGGAGTCTCCGATGTAAGTGTATCAAGGATTATCTTGGCATCTATCTCTACATTATTATAGTCGGCAAATGAGAGTGTTGCAGTGGCAAATTTGAGTCCGTACCTCTCCTCATGACCGCCAATCCTCTCAAGGCAGGCCACATCACCATTTGCAATAAAATCAAGTTCCGGAACATTTTCAAGGAATTGGTAGCAATTTTTGACAATCATGAGTTTGTCACCTTTGGTCAGTTGCTCCTCCTTGTAAAGCACGCTCTGCCTTATTCCAAGATTATACCTGTTGGCCCTCTTGTTTGACCGGCACAGCACCACTACTTCATCAAGGCCATATTTGTCTATAGCATCTGATATAGATTCTATGAGTTCTCCGCCTGTTATTCTCTTTATATCCTCAAAACCCTCTACCGAGAGTTGCGGCAAATCAAAATCCTCACTCTCGATAAGGTTTCTCAAGAGTGTTGCATTGTGGAGAATTCCGCTCTCCTTTTCCTGACGTACAACACTCCTTAACCAGCACTCCCTCACCCCACCATACTCGGTAAGATAGTACGGGTCAAGTGCAGGACTTGCATCCATGCCAATAGGCGGCAACTGTGCAGGATCGCCAATAAGAAGCAATCTGTTGCCATTATTTGACTTTACATAAGTAATGAGATCATCAAGGAGATCTCCTGTGCCAAAAAATGAACTGCCTCCTGTTGTGTTGCCAATGGTTATAAGTGAAGCCTCATCCACAATAAAGACAGTATCGCGGTTCTTGTTCAAGTCTATGGAGAATTGTCCTATACCATCCTTGAGCGACTTTTGCCGGTAAATCTGTTTGTGTATTGTCTTTGCAGGTGCTCCTGTATAGTTTGCAAGCACCTTGGCAGAACGGCCTGTGGGAGCCAGAAGAATATATTTTTTACCGAAAGATTTCAGCACCTTTATAAATGCAGACATGGCCGATGTCTTTCCAGTACCTGCATAACCGCTCAAAAGCATGAGCCAATCACTCTCCGGATCTCCGGCAACAAATTGTGCCAACTCCCTGAACAGATTCTCCTGACATGGGGTTGGAACAAATTTGAGATTCTCAACCATCTTCTGAGCCAAAAAATTCTCAACAGCCACTGCTCTCCCCCTCCTCTATCTCCATTTATAAATTACGAAAATCATTAGCAAAGGGTAGATTTCAAGACGTCCCAAAAGCATCTGAATCGTAGAAATGAACTTTGCAAAGAGAGGAATATGGTCATAATTGTCAAAGACACCCACTGAACCGAAAGCAGGACCGATATTGCCCATATGTGCCACCGATGAGGAGAATGAATCAATGAAATCCATTCCCGACATAGAGAAAATCATTGCTCCAAAGAAAATGAATGCTACATATATAAGTATGAACATTGCAGCAGATACTGCAATCTCCTTCTCTATGACATGGTTCCCAATCCTTATAGGCACTACGGCATTTGGATGCACATGCTTTTTGAGTTGTGCTTTGAATGATTTCAGGAATATCAATACCCTGTCGGACTTGATACCACCTGTTGTTGAACCTGAACAGCCGCACTGAATGGTCAGAAATATAAGCATAAGGATTGACAGATTGGGCCAAAGAGTTGTATCAGTTGTAGCAAAACCACTCGTAGATGCCATGGCCAATGTCTGGAATATACTATGTCTGAAGGCCGTGAAAAGATTATCGACATGCCCGGTAATAAAAATATCTACAGCAATTGCCAAAGAAAATATTGCCAAAGTAGCAAGATAGAACTTGATTACCGGAGATTTCAGGATTTTTAGCGACCTTGTAACCACACTGCTATATAACAGGCCAAAATGGAGACTTGCCAATAGCATAAAAAGTGTCATGACAGCCTCAATAGGGAGTGAATTATAATATAGAATTGAAAGATTCTTTGTACTGAATCCACCGGTTGCCACAACACTGAAAGCATGATTTACTGCATCAAACCATCCCATACCGGCAACCTTGAGCATTACGACTGCAAGAAGCGTAAGCCCTACATATACACTTGCTATAACCTTAATGGTCTGCTTGGTCTTGAACTTGTAATTCTCCTGAGAAAGGGATGATATCTCCATTTTGCTCAAACGCATTCTGAAAGTACTTGCCGAAGGAAGAATTAGAAGCATGAAGATTACAACCCCAATACCACCCAGAAAATGGGTTGAGGAGCGCCAGAAGAGCAATCCATTGGGCAATGCCTCAATATCAGTCAGAATTGTTGAACCAGTTGTGGTATACCCCGATACACTCTCGTACCATGCGTTAATGACCGAGAACTCACCTCCGCCCCACAACAGATATGGCAACATTCCAAAAAGGCAGGAGAGCAACCACGAAAGAATGATGATTGTAAAACCCTCCTTAATATTTATATTCTCGTTCTTGCGTACAAATATCAAAGGGAAAATACCGGCCATTGCAGTGATGAAACCACTGAGCAATAGAGGAGAGAATGATGAGTCAAAGTCATAAATGATAGCGACCATCATGCTCAAAAACATAAAGAAGGCGTTGAAGATCAATGCCAATCCGATATTTCTTGATACAATGCTAAGATTCATCTCTATTAATTTGGTTCTTTACTGCACAAAACTATACCCTGGCACCCTTCTTTTCAAGTTTCTTGTTGATATCCACCAGTTCCGCCACATTCTGGTTCAACTCCTGTATCTCATCATTACTGTCAAAATGGAGCGAATAACTCTTTCGGTACATTACATAATTGGTAATTCCCTTGGTAATTGAGAGCAAAGGCTTTATGAAGTAATAGTTTATAAAGTAGTTGAAGAGTATTACCAGAACAATTCCCACTGCCACAGCAACAACGCACGGCATCAAAGTCCTGTAAAAACTGTGGCTCAAATCCTTTGAATTTTCGGCCAGCGAATCCTGTGATAGTTGCATCAGTTGCTGTATATAGCCTCTTAACCTCATATAAACTGGATAAAGTCGGTTGAAATACCAGGCCCTCTTGCTCTGATACTCGCCTTGCCACACATACTTGGCCTCTTTCATCACATGAATATATGCAGTATAGGCAAAAACCACAGAATCAGCCATATTAATCTCCATCACATCGGTATACTTATCCTTTGCAGCATTCATGTAATCAGAAAAACGTGTATCCTGCTTCATGTCAGGAATGGCGGCAGCCCCGGTGTCACCCATACTTCTCAACAGGGCAAAGTTATACTCATCCGTAACCTTCAGCAGAAGACTCACCGTATTTATAGTTGTCACATTATCTGTAACTACCTGAGAGACCCTGTTTCTCATGTTTACAAACTCATATATTGCTATCACTCCCGACAGCAACAGCACCACACCCAATATCACAAATCCCGAATATATCTTTCTTCTTATTCCCATAACTCTAAAAATCAAGGCATTCCAATACTCACACCAGAATGGGTAAAACCCTTCTCCAAAATTACAAATGTATAAAATCTTTTGTCATCTGCAATAAAAAAATCCGGACCTGAGGGCCCGGATCCTTTATATAAAAAGTTGTGATAAATCAATTATTTGTAAGCAACAGTGCTCATATGTTTGATCAAATCAAGAACTTTGTTTGAGTAACCGATCTCGTTGTCATACCAAGATACAATCTTAACGAAAGTATCAGTTAGAGCGATACCTGCAGTTGCATCAAAGATTGAAGTACGTTTGTCACCCAAGAAGTCTGATGATACAACAGCATCCTCAGTGTAACCAAGAATACCCTTCAAATATGTCTCTGAAGCCTCTTTCATAGCAGCACAGATCTCTGAATATTTTGCAGGTTTCTCAAGGTTTGCAGTAAGGTCAACTACTGAAACGTCAAGGGTAGGAACACGCATTGACATACCTGTAAGTTTACCGTTCAACTCAGGAATAACTTTACCTACTGCTTTGGCAGCACCAGTTGATGAAGGGATAATGTTGCCAGTTGCTGCTCTACCACCTCTCCAGTCTTTTGCAGAAGGACCGTCAACAGTCTTCTGAGTAGCAGTTGCAGAGTGAACAGTTGTCATCAAACCATCTTTCAAACCGAATTTATCATGAAGAACTTTAGCGATAGGAGCCAAACAGTTAGTTGTACAAGAAGCGTTTGAAACAATCTCCTGACCAACATACTTGTCCAAGTTAACACCACATACGAACATAGGAGTGTCATCTTTTGAAGGAGCAGACATTACAACTCTCTTTGCACCTGCCTGAATGTGAGCCTGAGCCTTCTCTTTTGTCAAGAACAAACCAGTTGACTCTACTACATACTCAGCCTCTACCTCATTCCATTTAAGGTCAGCAGGGTTCTTCTCTGCAGTTACGCGGATCTCGTTGCCGTTAACAACCAATTTTCCATCTTTAACCTCTACAGTACCCTCAAACTTGCCATGCATAGTGTCATACTTCAACATGTAAGCCATGTACTCAACATCAATAAGGTCATTGATACCTACAATCTGAATGTCATCTCTCTCTTGAGCCGCTCTAAAAACCAAACGTCCGATACGGCCGAATCCGTTAATACCTACTTTAATTTTACTCATAATATTTTAGTTAAAAATTCATCCTTTTTGTCAGGAACATTATTTTTCTCAAAAATCGTGCAAATGTAAATATTTTGAATGAATTTAACTATCTTTACAATGTTTTTTTCAATTTTTTTTAGGTATACCGCCTCACTGTATGGAATTTTTGGTAACTAATGATGACAGTTATCTGTCAAAAGGCATAAAAACAATATCTGAAGTGCTCTCAAAATATGGCAATGTTACAGTTGTAGCACCAAAAGAGGTGCAATCCGGAATGTCTGCAGCACTTACATTAACAAAACCGCTAAGGCTTAAAGAGGAGCATCAGGCCATTACTTCAAACGGCACTTATATAAAGGTATATTCATTCACTGGTACTCCAGCCGATTGCGTAAAGATTGCCATGAATGAGTTTTTCCTTGAAAGAAAGCCCGACATGCTCGTTTCGGGGATCAACCACGGGTCAAATGCTTCAGTTGCATCTGTCTATTCAGGCACTTTGGGCGCGACAGCAGAGGGTACAATTTACGGAGTTCCGTCAATAGGCCTCTCGATTGACACGCATGACCCTGACGCAGACTTTTCTCAAGTAACCAAATATCTGCCACAGATTCTGGAGAATGCTTTGGCAAACCCTCCTGCTCCGGGGGTCTATTTGAATATCAACTTTCCGTCGGGAAGCATAAAGGGAATCAGATTTGCCAGACAAGGAAGCGGAATGTGGATTAAGGAGTTTGACAAAAGGGTTGACCCTCACGGCATTCCATATTATTGGATGACAGGGCATTTCCTTGACACAGAAGAGAATCCGTCGGGAGACCACAAACTTATGGCTGATGGTTACATCACAATTGTACCCCATAATGTAGATACTACAAATTACGGGGAGATGGAACGTCTCAATCAGGCATGGAAGTTGGAAGACGTCATCTGATACAAACCGGCAGAATTTGAAAAGGAGTTTGCAGGCAATGAAATAAAGAATACTGCAAGCAAACAAGCAATAACCATATAGAAAATATAGAAAATGAGATATTATCTTGTTGCAGGAGAAGCATCTGGAGACCTTCACGGGTCTAATCTTATAAAGGGACTTAAAATGGCTGATCCCAACTCCGAATTCCGTTGTTGGGGCGGAGATCTTATGCAGGCAGAGGGGGCTCACCTTGTAAAACATTACAAGGATAGTGCAATCATAGGTTTTGTTGAAGTGCTCATGAGTATGAAGACCCTGCTTGCCAATCTGGAGAATTGCAAAAAGGACATACTTGAATACAAGCCCGATGCCCTTATACTTATAGATTATCCCGGTTTCAATTTCAGAATAGCGGAGTTTGCCAAAAAGAACGGCATAAGGGTATTTTACTACATTGCACCAAAGGTGTGGGCATGGAAGGAGAAGCGAGTACACAAGTTGCAGAAATTTGTAGACAGGCTTTTTATCATATTTCCGTTTGAGATAGAGTATTTCAAGAAATGGAACATTGACGCCATATATAACGGCAACCCTCTCCTTGACAGCGTTGACAATTTCAAATATGCACATGAAAGCCGTGATGAGTTTGACAAGAGGTGCAATCTTCTTCCCGACAAACCAATAATTGCCCTTCTTGCAGGAAGCCGCAAAGGTGAAATAGGCTATTTGCTGCCGAGGATGGCGCAAATTATTGAACACTACCCCGGTTACCAGTTTGTGCTTGCAGGTGCCCCCGCTACAGAGACTTCTATTTATAAGGGTATACTTGACAAATACAATATAAAGGTTGTTGAGGCAGATGAAATGCCTTCGGGTGAGGAAAAAGAGATAAAACTTCTCAAAGGTGAAACATACTCCATACTCAAGCATGCAAAGGCTGCAATAATAAGTTCAGGCACAGCAAGTCTGGAGGCTGCCCTTATTGGAACGCCACAAGTGGTCTGCTATGGAGGAAACGAAATTAGTTACAGAATAGCAAAGCATTTTGTAAAACTCAAATATATAAGCCTTGCAAATCTTATTATGAATGCAGGCCTGTTCAAAGAACTTATACAGCATGACTGCACTCCGGCCAAAATAATGGAGGAACTTGACAAACTGCTGAATGATATTCCATACAGGGAGAAGATGATGTCAGACTACGCTGATGTAAGGCGAATCCTTGGCGGCAAGGGTGCTTCCGAAAAGGTGGCAAAGGCAATGATTGCAGAACTTGAACTCATGATTAAAAATGGCCAATAGTTTGCAATTGTCAGATTTTCTACATATAAAAGAACAAGAACAACAACAAATATAAATTAATTTACAATGAAAATTCACGCATACAAATATCAGGGAGCAGGCAACGACTTTGTAATCCTTGACAACCGCAACGGCGAGTATGACTTCCTTACAAATGAGCATATCAAACTATTGTGCGACAGACGTTTCGGCGTTGGTTCAGATGGACTTATGCTGCTTGGCAAAAGTGAAAAGTATGACTTTTCAATGCGCTACTTCAATGCCGACGGCTTTGAGGGTTCAATGTGCGGAAACGGAGGACGCTGCCTTGTTGCATTTGCAGCACACCGTGGAATCAAAAAATTTGAGTTTAACGCCATTGACGGTTACCATCATGCAGAGGTTCTTGATTACACCGAACACAGATGCATTGTAAAATTGAGGATGATTGACCTTGAAGAGTGCCAGAAATATTCACAAAATGCCTATTTTTTGAATACAGGATCACCTCACTATGTTGAGTTCGTTGATGACGTGATGAATTATCCTGTTGATGAAAAGGGCAAATATTGGCGCTACCACCCTGATTTCAAAGGTGGCACAAATGTAAATTTTGTGGAGATTTGCGACAAGAGCATCAAGGTGCGCACCTATGAGCGCGGTGTGGAGGCTGAGACCTTTGCATGCGGAACAGGCGTAACGGCATCTTCAATTGCCACTTATCTTTACGAAAAAGAGAGAGGATTTGCACAAAAGGAGATATTGGTACAATCACCACAAGGAGGGGAAAGTACTGAAGTTGAGGCTGTAAAATATGATATCCAGGCCCTTGGCGACAAACTTTCAGTAAACTTCAAGTTCAACAAAAATAGCAGGCGCTTTTCAGATGTATATCTTACAGGGCCCGCTACCTTTGTATTTGAAACTCTAATCGAGATCTAATAGACTCTCTCTCCGAATATCCTGGTTCCTATGCGGACCAGGGTACTTCCATACTCAAGGGCAATATGATAATCATTGCTCATGCCCATTGAGAGTTGCTTGAAATTTGGAAATGCGTCGGGATATTTGTTTTTAATAAATTCAAATGTTCCCGACAATTTTTTAAATTCACTTCTGATAAGTTCCTCATCATCAGTAAATGAGGCCATTCCCATTATACCGCACAACTCAACACCCTCAAGCGGGTTGCAGGCAATCTCCCCTATCAGTTCCAAAAGTTCCTCTTGGGAGAATCCCTGCTTGGTCTCTTCTGTTGCAACAAAGAGTTCAAGCAGACAATTTACCTTAATGTTACGTGCAACAGCAAACTTATTAATCTCCAGAAGAAGACGTTTGCTGTCTACTGAATGAATCAGTGAAACATATGGTATGACCATCTTGAGTTTGTTGGTCTGGAGATGCCCTATGAAATGCCACTCGATATCTTCAGGCAAAACCGGAGCCTTGGCAGCCAATTCCTGCGGACGGCTCTCACCAAAAATCCTCTGCCCCGCAGCATAAGCCTCCTCAATAGCCTGGGCTGGATGGAATTTTGAAACTGCCACCAACCTTGCGGATGACGGCAGTTCATTGTTTATCGCTATTATTTCTTTCGAAATTGACATAATCTTTTCTGATTACTATTTTTTGTTCTGCATTCTACGGTCCATCTCCCTGCGTTTAGCCTGCTGCTGTCTCTGCAGTTCGGCCTGCTGTCTCTGCATCTCCTCAAGTCTCATCTGCCATTTTGATTTTGGCTTTGCCTTTGCAGAAGATGCCTTCGCCTGAAGTTGTGCATAAATCTTCTTCTCATCTACAAAGAATTTTCTGATAACCCAGGTCTGAAGAAGGGTAATGATGTTTGACAACATATAATAGTAACTCAAACCGCTGGAGAAGTTGTTACACAACACAACCATGAAAATTGGCATAAAATAGAGTTGCATGCCCCTCATTACAGCCATGTTCGGATCCTGCGGCATCTGGTCCATGTTCATCTTTGAATAGAAGAACATTGAAATACCCATCAAAAGGGCAAACAGACTCACATGGTCACCATAAAGTGGAATATTGAACGGCAAATCAAGAATTGAATCGTATCCGCTCAAATCCTTTGCCCACAAGAACCCCTCCTGTCTCAACTCAAATGATGCAGGGAAGAAACGGAACATTGCAAAGAGTATAGGGAACTGCAACAACATTGGCAGACATCCTCCGAACATGCTCACTCCAGTCTTGCTGTAGAGTGCCATTGTCTCCTGCTGCTTCTTCATTGCATCCTCTTTCCTTGGATATTTTGCATTGATCTTCTCTATTTCGGGTTTAAGTACGCGCATCTTTGCAGATGAGACGTAAGACTTGTAAGTTAGAGGGAAGATTATGATCTTGATGAAGATAGTAAGCAACAGAATTATCAATCCGTAGTTAGAAATGAATTTGCTCAAGAAATCAAAGCAGTTGATGATTATTACCCTGTTGATCCATCCTATAAGCCATCCGCCAAGAGGTACTATCTTTTCGAATCCATAATCATAACTCTTCAAAGTCTTGTAGTGGTTAGGACCAAAATAGAATTCAAATGGAATTGTAACACTCTCTGCAGCATCATACTCAACCTGCATGCTTGCACTGCACTCCATCAACTCTCCGGTAGCATAATAACCATCCTGTGTATTGAACTTATATGCCAGATTTCCACCTGTGAAATCATTTTGAGCAACAAGTATTGAAGAGAAGAACTGCTGCTGGAATGCAAACCATTCAACTTTTGTGGTCAACTCCTCAGAACTAGCCTCCTTTCTCAAGCCCAAATCCTCCACATCGCTCTCATTCGGGTATTTGTATACAATGGTAGAGTAGTTCTTCTCATTGTCATACCCCTTCTCAAGTCTTGGAATCACAAGGTCCCAGTCAACTCCTATTTGCGAAAGGTTCCTTGAGATATATCTGTTCATACCAACCATGTTCACATCAAACTTGACTAGGTAACTGCCGGCAGGCAAAGTGTAGATGTAATCCATGTAGGCATTGCCACCGAAATTGAGTCTCATTACAAGGGATGTATCTGTAGAGGCAACTTTGGTAAAGACAAAATCATCTGTACTTATCTGCTGGTCCGTATAGAACGACAACGCAAAATTGCTGGCCCCTTTCTTTACAAGGTTAAGGTCAAGGCTGTCATGTGTATAGTAATCCTTTACCTGTACCTGGCTCGGTTGTGCGCCTTTGGTTGTAAAGACTATTTTAAGTTTATCATTTTCAAGTGTATAATATTGCTCCTCCGCCTTGCTTGCAGTCTCTAGCAGTGAATCTGCATACACCGGTGCATTATAAACCTCACTGGCAGTCTGCTGGCTGACAGCAAGCAAACTGTCGGGAAGAGCCTGTATTGCAGCCGAGTCAATTTTTGGAGCATTCTTCAACGCCTCTGCCTGAGCAATTGAATCAGCAACAAACTGTGCTCTTTGCTGCTCGTTGAAAACTTTGGTATTATACCAACTGAATCCAATAAGTATTACACCAATAAGTACAAAACCAATAACGGTATTCTTGTTCATCTCTTTTTCTCTTTAGTCTTTTTAAAATTGGTTGTCAATAACTTTAATTTTCTCCTCAATCTGAATCATCTCACTCTTTGTAATGTCAATCTTCTTCTGAAGATCTGCTATGAGGGCGTCTGCACTCTTTGATTTAGCAAAGAATCCCATGTTGTTCTCATATGTTGCAATATCCTGCTCCATCTTTCTGTAGCGGGCAACAAGTTTTTCACGCTCATTTCTGAGGCCTCTTCCACCTTTGCCGGAGTTCTTCATTTCAGCAACCATTCTCTTGAACTTGTTGAGTTTTTTCTCACTGTCAAGCGAACGGATATCGGCAAAATGAACATCCATAGCCTTGTTCCATGCCGACTGTACACTCTCCTTCTCCTTTATAGGAACGAATCCTATCTCATTCCACCTGCCCTGGAAGTCTCTCATTGCCTTAATGTTTTCTTCCTTTGAGTCGCTGATCTTAAACGCCTTTACCTCTTCAATCAAAGAGAGTTTGGCTGCAAGATTCTCTTCATAGTTCTCAGCAAGTTGGCCAAGTTGTTTTGATTTGTTGTCAAAGAAATGGTCGCATGCTGCCCTGAATCTCTTCCACACAATCTCAGACTGTTTTCTGGCAACAGGCCCAATCTCCTTCCACTGTTTCTGGATATTGATGAACTGGTCTGTTGTCTTTTTCCAATCCTCACTGTGCATGAGCGCTTCTGCCTGCTCGCAAAGTGCCACCTTCTTCGCAAGATTCTCCTCCATCACATTCTTGAAGTTTGAATAGTACTCCCTCTTGGCATCGTAGAACTTGTCGCATGCTGCTCTGAAACGGTCATAAACCTTCTGATTATCCTTCTTTGCAGCAAATCCTATATTTTTCCATTTTGCCTGAAGCGCCTCCATCTTCTTTGTTGCTACATTCCACTCGTTGGACTCGTCAAACTTTGATGCCACAATCTCCTCTGCCGCCTCGCAAAGGGCAGTCTTTTCAGAAAGATTCCTCTTCTGCTCCTCCTTAAGACCCTCAAAGAAACTCTGGTGCTTCTTGTTGATTACAGTAGTTATTGCCTTGAATCGCTCCCAAATGCTCTCCCTGAACTCTTTGGCTACAGGCCCCAACTCCTTCCACTCCTCGTGAAGTTTCTGCAACTCTTTGAATGCAACTACAATATTCTGCTCATTCTCAAGAGCCTCCGCCTTCTCACACAATTTGGTCTTTAACTCAAGATTCTTCTTGAAATCCAAATCCCTGAATTCGTTATTAATTTTTATATAGTCATAAAACTTCTCGACATAGAGTTGGTAAGACTCCCACAAATCCTTTGCCCTGTTTTGTGGAACCATAGTTATGGAACGCCATTCATTCTGAAGTTCCCTGAATGCCGGGAAAGTTGAATTTACATCCTCCACGCTCTCCAACAACGCCTTGATCTTCTCAATAATTTGAAGTTTTTTTGCAAGATTCTCCTCCTTGACCCTCTCAAGTTGTGCAATATATTCTGCCCTTGAAGTTTTATACTGGGAATACAGATGTTTGAAGTTTCTCTCTATTGAAACAAAAGGATTAGTCTTTGCATTATTATTATCTTGCTCCACAACAGAAGCATCCTGTATCTGTGACTCATGAACTGACTCATGAACTGACTCCTGAACTGACTCCTGATTCTCCTGCGGAATATTCTCATCTGAAGTTGATGCGGCCTGTTCAACCGGCATACCGGCAGCAGCCTTCTCTCTTTTCAACTCTTTATAGAAGGCAGACTTTATAAGATCTGCATTTTTATAGAGTTCCTGCTGGTCTCCTCTTTGAAGCATCTTCTGGAATGTATCCATCAGTCCATCAAGACTCATCTCTGAATAATCAGGTGACTCAATCTGCTCATTATTCACGGCAATCTCTAGCATTTCCTGTGTAGAATCTTGTAATTCAATACATTGATCCTGTGCACTTAAAGCGGTAGTATTTTCTTCCATATCTTTAGTTTTAAAACTAATAAAATTAATAACTTGCAAATATAAGCAAAAAAAATCTCTTAAAAGTATACATGAACCATAATATAAATTAATTACCTTTGCAATATGACACGAATAGACATTTTGACTGTTGTTCCGGAACTATTGGAAAGTCCGCTCAACCACTCTATAGTACAACGCGCTAAAAACAAAAAACTTGTAGAGATCCACATTCACGATATACGCGAATATGGCAAGGGCAATTATCATCAGGTTGATGACTACAGTTACGGCGGCGATGCCGGGATGATTCTGATGATTGAACCTATATATAAACTCATCACAAAATTGAAAGAGGAGCGCAATTATGATGAAATCATTTATATGTCTCCCGACGGGGAGGTACTCAACCAGCCTATTGCCAACCACCTCTCGTGCAAGGAGAATATCATGATCCTGTGCGGCCACTACAAAGGAATTGACCACCGCATACGTGAGCACCTTATAACGCGTGAAATATCAATTGGAGATTATGTGCTCAGTGGAGGCGAACTTGCCGCTGCTGTACTTTGCGACTCCATAATCAGACTTATACCGGGAGCAATCTCTGACGAAACGTCTGCTTTGAGCGACTGTTTCCAGGACAATCTCCTGTCTGCTCCGGTATATACCCGCCCAGCAGAATTCAATGGTTGGAGAGTTCCGGATGTCCTGTTGAGCGGCAACCCCAAACTCATTGCCCAATGGCAAGAAGAGCAGGCTCTTGAACGCACCAGACTGCTCCGTCCGCATCTGCTTGATGATTAAAAGGGAAGCGTAAATTTCTTTAAAAGAATCGGAACAATATACTTGTTTACACTAAAAATTAATAAAAAAGAGGGGCACGACCCTCTTTTTATTTATTCCAATCGCAGTGTTCCAAAGCCTCCCAGTAAAGATTTTACTGCCCAACGTACTTATTGAAATGCTCCGTAAAAGACTCACCGGCTCAAAGTACTTTTATAAATGCTCGGTAAAAGACGTACTGGCTCCACCTACTATTCGGAATGCTCAGTAAA
This sequence comes from Bacteroidales bacterium, assembly GCA_015060245.1. Classification (GTDB taxonomy): domain Bacteria; phylum Bacteroidota; class Bacteroidia; order Bacteroidales; family UBA932; genus Egerieousia. Next base: position 24,741 of record SUYU01000021.1, read on the forward strand.
AGACGTACTTACTCAACGTACTTTTTGAAATGCTCCGTAAAAGACGCACTGGCTCAACGTACTTTTTGAAATGCTCCGTAAAAGACGCACGGGCTCCACCTACTATTCGAATTGTTCCGTAAAAGACGCACAGGCTCAACGTACTTTTTGAAATGCTCCGTAAAAGACGTACTGACTCAACGTACTTTTTTAAATGCCCAGTAAAGACGCACTGACTCCACTACTATTTGAAATGCTCGGTAAAAGACGTACTGGCTCCATATACTATTCGAATTGCTCTGTAGAAGACGTACTGGCTCAACTACTTTTTGAAATGCTCCGTAAAAGACGCACTGGCTCAACGTAATTTGTGAAATGCTCGGTAAAAGACGTACTGGCTCCATATACTATTCGAATTGCTCTGTAGAAGACGTACTGGCTCAACTACTTTTTGAAATGCTCCGTAAAAGACGCACTGGCTCAACGTAATTTGTGAAATGCTCGGTAAAAGACGTACTGGCTCCATATACTATTCGAATTGCTCTGTAGAAGACGTACTGGCTCAACTA